>CAWIFA010000043.1:0-107983 GCA_963835315.1 uncultured Solirubrobacterales bacterium
TATCTGAGATCGATCGAGATGAAGGGGTTCAAGTCGTTCCCCGCGCGCACGAAGCTGGAGTTCTCTCCGGGCGTCAGCGTGATCGTCGGTCCGAACGGCTCGGGCAAGTCGAACATCACCGACGCGGTGCTCTGGGCGCTCGGCGAGCAGAGCCCGGGGGCGATCCGCGGCGCCTCGATGCAGGACGTGATCTCGGCAGGAGGGGAGGGCGTCGGCCGGCGCCGCGCCGCCGAGGTCGAGGTCGTGATCGACAACTCCGAGGGGCGGGCCGCCACCGAGCTCTCGGAGATCGCCGTCCAGCGCACGCTCGACCGCTCGGGCGACGGCGTCTACCGGCTCAACGGGGCGCGCTGCCGTCTCGTCGACGTGGTCGAGGTGCTCTCCGACACCAACCTCGGCCGCGAGATGCATTCGGTGATCAGCCAGGGCCGGGTCGAGTCGATCGTCCACTCCAAGCCGCGCGAGCGCCGCCTGCTGGTCGAGGAGGCGGCGGGCCTCGGCAAGCACCGCAAACGCCGCCGGCGCGCCGAGCTGAAGCTGCGCTCCGCGCGCGACAACCTCGACCGGGCGCTCGACCTCGAGCGCGAGGCGCGGGCGCGCCTGCGGCCGCTGAAGCGCCAGGCGCAGGCGGCCGAGCTCGGGGCGCGGATCGAGCGCGAGGAGCTCGGGCTGCGCGGCCGCCTGGTCGCCGAGGAACTGCGCTTCGGCAAGGACCGGGCGCAGGCGGCGCAGAAGGCCGCCGAGAAGGCGCGCGCCGAGCGCGCCGCGATCGAGCAGAAGCTGGAAGCCGTGAGCGGCCGCCGCCGCGCCGCCGAGGAGCGCTTCGCGGCGCGCGATCGCGAGCGCACCCAGGCCTGGGGCCTGCTGACCAAGCTGCGCGGCGAGCAGCAGCGGATCGCGGTGCGCGCCGTCGCGCTCGGCGAACGCGAGGCGGACCTGGAGCGCGCGCTCGAGGGCCTGCGGGCCGAATTCGGTCCGCTGACGCTCGACCTCGGCTCGACCGAGGGGACGCCGGGCGAGCGGATCGGCAAGCTCGAGCAGGAGCTGGGCGAGATCGACGCCGGGCTCGCGGGGGCCGGAGCCGGCCTCGCCAGGGCGCGCTCCGAGGAGGCTTCGGAGTCCGAGCGCGAGGCGGCGCTCGGCGAGGTCCAGGCCGGCGCCGAGCGCGCGGCGCGGCACGCGCGGCGCGCCGAGGGCCTGCTTGGCGAGCGCCACCGCGAGGCGCTGCGGGCCCGGGTCGCGGCGGGCGAGGAGCTGCTCGACGACGTGCGCGCCGCCGCTGCGGCGACCAGCGCGGCCGAGACCGCGATCCGCACCAGGGTCGAGCGGATCGAAACCAGGGTCGTCGGCGAGCAGGGCGGCGGCGACGAGATCGCCGAGGAGATGCGCGAGTGCTCGCGCCAGGAGTCCGAGCTGCAGGTCGAGATGAAGACGGCCTCCGACGCGCTGACCGAGGCGCAGGTCGAGGCGGCGCACCTCGGCGACCGCCAGGCGGAGGCGGCGAAGGAGCTGGCCTCGATCGCCGAGCGGCTCGGCGAGGAGGTCGAGCCGGCCGAGCGCCCGCTCGGCGAGGAGGAGCGCGAGGACATCGACCGCCGCCTGCAGCGGCTGGAGCGCCGCCGCGCCCAGATCGGGCCGGTCAACCCGCTGGCCGAGCAGGAGTACGAGGAGGCGCGCGAGCACGTCGAGTCGCTGCAGGCGCAGCGCGAGGACACCGAGCGCGGCATGCACGAGCTGGAGGCGCTGATCCGCGACATCGACCGCGAGATCGAGCGCGCCTTCGAGCAGACCTTCGAGGCGACGGCGAAGAACTTCGAGGAGATGGTCGAGCACCTCTTTCCCGGCGGGCGCGGGCGCCTGCGCCGGGTCAGCCTGCGGCCGGTGCAGGACGCCGACCAGGCCGAGCCCGAGAACGCCGAGGAGGATGGCGCGGAGGGTGAGGAGGAGGAAGAGGAGCGCGAGGTGCTCGGGGTCGAGATCGAGGTCACCCCGGCCGGCAAGTCGACGCGCAAGCTCTCGCTGCTCTCCGGCGGCGAGAAGTCACTGGTCGCGCTCGCCTTCGTCTTCGCCGTGTTCCTCGCCCGCCCCTGCCCCTTCTACATCCTCGACGAGGTCGAGGCGGCGCTCGACGACGCCAACATCGACCGCTTCCTGCAGCTGATCCGGCGCTTCTCCGACCGCGCCCAGTTCGTCATCGTCACCCACCAGAAACGGACGATGGACGCCGCCGACGTGCTCTACGGCGTGACGATGGGCGGCGACGGCGTGACCAAGGTCGTCTCCCGCCGGTTGCCGCGCGAAGAGGCCGAAGAGGCCGAGCCGCCGGTGCTCAAAGTCGCCTAGTGGCCACTTCCTGGCAGCAGGCATTCGACCTCGGCGCCCGCGAGGCCGCGCCGGCGGCCGAGCCCGAGAGCGAGGAACGGCGCCGCGGCGTCTTCCGCCGCCTGCGTGAGAGCCTCTCCAAGAGCCGCCAGGCGCTGACCGAGGAGATCTCGGCCAGCCTCTTCGACCGGATCGACGAGCAGACCTGGGAACAGCTGGAGGAGGCGCTGATCATGGCCGACGCCGGCGCGCCGACCACCGCCGAGGTGGTCGAGCGGCTCGAGCGCGAGGTCGAGGGCGGCGACGTCTCGCCCGACGGCGAGGCGGTGCGCGACCGGCTGGTCGAGATCCTCGCCGAGGTCTCCTCCAACGGCCGCCGTCCGATCGACCTCAGCGGCGAGCCGGCGGTGCTGCTGATGGTCGGCGTCAACGGCACCGGCAAGACGACGACGATCGGCAAGATCGCCTGGCATTTATCAAAGGAATTTGGACTTTCGGTCATCCTTGCAGCCGCGGACACCTACCGTGCTGCCGCGGCAGAGCAACTTACGGAGTGGGCGGAGCGGGCCGGCGCCGAACTGATCCGCTCGAAGGAGGGGGGAGACCCCGGCGCGGTCGCCTTCGACGCGATCGCCGCCGCCCGCGCCCGCGGCGCCGACGTGGTGATCGTCGACACCGCCGGTCGCCTGCACACGCAGGGCAACCTGATGGACGAGCTGGCGAAGGTGCGCCGGGTGATCGCCAAGCAGATGCCCGAGGCGCCGCACGAGACGCTGATCTCGATCGACGCGACGACCGGCCAGAACGGCCTGCGCCAGGCGCAGATCTTCTCCGAGGCGGTCGAGGTCGACGGCGTCGTCCTGACCAAGCTCGACGGCACCGCCAAGGGCGGGATCGTGCTGGCGATCGCCAACGAGCTCGGCATCCCGGTGAAGCTGATCGGCACCGGCGAGCAGCTCGAGGACCTGCGCCCCTTCGACCCCGAGGACTTCGCCCGCGCCCTGCTCGCCGAGTAGCCTGAGGGCTCCGTGTTCGACCAGCTCTCAGACCGCCTGCAGGCGACCCTCTCCGACGTCCGCTCGCGCGGCAAGCTGAGCGAGGGCGACGTCGACGCGGCGATGCGCGAGATCCGCCTTGCGCTGCTCGAGGCCGACGTCAACTTCAAGGTCGTCAAAGGCTTCACCAGGACGCTGAAGGAGCGCTGCCTCGGCGCCGAGGTGCTGGAGAGCCTCGACCCGGGCCAGCATGTGGTGAAGATCGTCAACGAGGAGCTGACCGGCCTGATGGGCGGCGCCGGCCGCGAGCTGGCCTTCTCGTCGAGCGGCCCGACCGTGATCCTGATGGCCGGCCTGCAGGGCTCGGGCAAGACGACCGCCTGCGCGAAGCTCGCCCGCCACCTCGGCGAGCAGGGCAAGAGCGTCGCCCTCGCCGCCTGCGACGTCTACCGGCCCGCCGCGGTCGACCAGCTGGTGACGGTCGGCGGTCGCGCCGGGGCAACCGTCTACGAGCAGGGCACCGACGCCGACCCGGTAGAGATCGCCGCCTGGGCGCTCGACCGCGCCCGCGCCGAGGATCGCGACGTGCTGATCGTCGACACCGCCGGCCGCCTGCACATCGACGGCGAGCTGATGGACGAGCTGGCGAAGATCCGCAAGCGGACCAAGCCGCACGACGTGCTGCTTGTCGTCGACGCGATGACCGGGCAGGACGCCGTCGGGGTCGCCGAATCGTTCGCCGAGGCGGCCGAGTTCGACGGCGTGGTGATGACCAAGCTCGACGGCGACGCCCGCGGCGGCGCCGCGCTCTCGGTCAAGGCGGTGACCGGCAAGCCGATCCTCTTCGCCTCGACCGGCGAGAAGCTGGAGGCGTTCGAGCGCTTCCATCCCGACCGCATGGCCTCGCGCATCCTCGGCATGGGCGATGTGCTCAGCCTGATCGAGAAAGCCGAGCAGCAGGTCGACGAGCGCCAGGCCGAGGACCTGCAGCGCAAGATCGAAGGCGACGGCTTCACGCTCGAGGACTTCCTCCAGCAGATGAAGCAGGTGCGCAAGATGGGCCCGCTGAGCGGCCTGATCGGGATGCTGCCCGGGATGGGGGCGATGAAGCAGCTGAAGAACGCCGACGTCGACGAGGCCGAGCTCGACCGGGTCGAGGCGATCATCCTCTCGATGACGCCGCTGGAGCGCGCCAACCCGGCGCTGATCAAGGGCTCGCGTCGCAAACGGATCGCCGGCGGCTCGGGGACGCGGGTGCAGCAGGTCAACCAGCTGGTCAAGCAGTTCGACCAGATGCGCAAGATGATGAAGATGATGATGTCGGGCGAGCAGCCGAGCCCGCAGCAGATCGCCCAGATGGCCGGCGGGAGCGCCTCGCGACCGAAGTACCGCAGGCGCTAGGCCTCTGGTCAACCGGCACGTCCTCCGCTTCGCGTCCGGGCGTGCCGGGCGAGTCATGTAACCTCCCGCGCTGCTTATGGCCGTGCGTATAAGACTGAGAAGGGTGGGTTCGAAGAAGAACCCCGTGTGGCGGATCGTGGTCGCCGACAAACGCTCGCCGCGTGACGGGCGGACGATCGAGACGATCGGCCAGTACAACCCCCAGACGGAGCCCTCGACGATCGAGTTCGACGAGGAGCGCGCGCGTCACTGGCTCGAGCACGGCGCGCAGCCCTCGGAGACCGTGGCGACGCTGCTGCGGACCAAGGGCATCGCCGCCAGCGGCACCTAGTCAGATGACCGAGCTGCTCGAATTCCTCGTCAGGGCGCTGGTCGAGGAGCCCGACGCGGTCGAGGTCGAGGAGCTGGAAGAGGACGGCGACCTGATCTACGAGATCAGCGTGGCCGAGGGAGACCTCGGTCGGGTGATCGGCAAAGGCGGCCGCGTCGCCAACGCGATCCGCACAGTGGCGAAGGCCGCCGCCGTGCGCCTCGACCGGCGAGTGATCGTCGACATCCTCGATTGAATATTCCGCCGCCTGCTCCGCTTCGCGTCCGCGGGCGGCGGCTATCGGCCATATCGGCCCCGCTCGCAAAGAATCAGATCGTGATGCTCGCTAAACAATGAGACTGGACATATTTACTCTCTTCCCGGAGGCGTTCGACTGGTTCCAGGGCCAAAGGTCCGTCCAGAACGCATTGGCGAAGGGGAATGAGCTTCGGCTGTTCAACTACCGCGACACGACGCCGCTGGGCGCAGGGCAGGTCGACGACGCGCCGTACGGGGGCGGGGCGGGGATGGTGCTGCGGGTCGACGTCGTCGACGCGGCGCTGCAGGCCGCCTATACGCGCGGCGAGAGCCCCAGGGTGGTGCTGCTCTCGCCGACCGGGCGGCTGCTCGACGACGAGTTCGCCGACGAGCTGACCCGGGAGCACCACGTGACGCTGCTCTGCGGCCGCTACGAGGGCTTCGACGAGCGGGTGCACGCGCACCTCGCCGACGACGAGATCTCGATCGGCCGCTACGTGCTGGCCGGCGGGGAGCTGCCGGCGATGGTCGTCGCCGACGTGTTGATGCGCAAGCTGCCGGGCGCGCTCGGGCACGAGCGCAGCGCGGTCGAGGAGTCCTTCAGCCCGACCCTCGAGGGGATGCCCGAGTACCCGCACTACACCCGCCCGCCGTCCTACCGCGGCTGGGGAGTTCCCGACGTGCTGCTCTCCGGCGACCACGAGCGGGTGCGCGAGTGGCGGGTCGAGCAGAGCAGGGCCAGGGCGGAGCAGTTCGAAAAAAGCCCCGAGTAGGTACGATTCCGCGAGCCGCACGGAGCCACGATCCGGTTCCGGCGGTTTTTTCTCGCCAATGAGCTCTGTTATCGACAGCATCGAGCGGCGCCAGCAGCGCAAGGGCATCCCGTCCTTCGACGCCGGCGATCGCGTGCGCGTGCACTTCAAGGTGATCGAGGGCTCGCGCGAGCGGACCCAGGTCTTCGAGGGCATCGTGCTGAAGCGCCAGGGCTCCGGCGCGCGGGAGACGTTCACCGTGCGCAAGCAGTCATTCGGCGTCGGCGTCGAGCGGACGTTCCCGCTGCACTCGCCGAAGATCGAGAAGCTGGAGATCGCGGCGCGCGGCGACGTGCGCCGGGCGAAGCTCTACTACCTGCGCGGCCGCACCGGCAAGGCGGCCCGGGTCGCCGAGCGCCGCTGGGGCATCGACGAGGAGCTGATCTCGACCCCCGTCTCGTCCGAGTCCGAGGAGCCGCAGGCGGTCGACGCCGAGGGCGTCTCGCAGGCCGAGGAAGACGCCGAGCAGGTCGCGGAGGCGCCCGCGGCAGAGGAGGCTTCCGCTGAGGAGGAGGCGCCCGCGGCAGAGGAGGCGTCATCCGCGGAGGAGGCGCCCGCGGAGCAGGCCGAAGAGCCGCAGGCTGAGGCAGGGGAGACCGAGGACACGGCGGCCGAGGCAGAGTCAGAGCCCGACGCCGAGGACACGGCCTGAGACGGCTGGTCCCAAAGCCGCAGACCCGCGCCGGCGGTCTGGTCGAGCTGGTCGTGATCGTCGCCCTGGCGCTCGGTCTGGCGCTGGCGATCCAGGCCTGGCTGATCAAGCCGTACCAGATCCCGTCCGGCTCGATGGAGCCGACGCTGGACATCGGCCAGCGGGTGCTGGTCAACCGCTTCATCTACCACTTCGAAGACCCCTCGATCGGCGACATCGTCGTCTTCCACCCGCCCTCCGGGGCCGACAGGGGGACCGAATGCGGCGTGCCCCACTCGCCGCGCGAGGCCTGCCCGCGGCCGACGCCGCAGGAGTCGAGCCAGAACTTCATCAAGCGGATCGTCGCCGGCCCCGGCGACACGCTCAGCGTCCGCAACGGCCATCCGGTCGTCAACGGCGTGGAGAAGACCGACGAGCCCTACACCAACCCCTGCGGCATCGCCGGCGCCTGCAATTTGCCGAAATCGATCAAGATTCCGCCGGGCTACTACTTCATGATGGGCGACAACCGTGGCGCGAGCGACGACAGCCGGTTCTGGGGGCCCGTCCCCCGCAAGTGGATCATCGGCAAGGCCTTCGCCACCTACTGGCCCCCGGATCGCATCGGCACCCTCTAAGGCCGGCGGCAAGGCCCACAGGCGGCGGCTGGCGCGCTCGCAGCGCCTGTTCTCATTCGACCGCGGCCTCGGGAGCCGTTTCGTCGCCGGGGCGGACGAGGCGGGGCGGGGTTGCCTGGCCGGGCCGCTCGTGGCTGCGGCCGTGCTGATGGACTACGAGGAGCTGTCGCGGGCCGATCGGCGGGCGCTCGCCGGCCTGCACGACTCCAAGCAGATGAAGCCGGAGCCCGCGAGGAGCTCTACCCGGCGGTGCTGCGCGCGGCATGCCGGGTCAGCGTCGTCGTGCGCTGCGTGCGCGGGATCGACGACCGGGGCCTGCACGTGACCAACATCGAAGCGCTCTCCTGCGCGCTCGAGCGGCTGGCGCCGGCGGCGGACGCGACCTGCCTGGTCGACGGCTTCTCGCTGCGCGAGTGCCGGGTTCCGCACCGCGCCGTGATCGAGGGCGACGGGACCAGCGCCGCGATCGCCGCCGCCTCGGTGATCGCCAAGGTGACCCGCGACCGCTACATGCACGGCGTCGCCGAGCGCTACCCCGGCTGGGGCTTCGAGGAGCACGTCGGCTACTCGACCCCCGAGCACCGCGCGGCGATCGAGCGGATCGGCATCTCGCCGTTGCACAGGCGGTCCTTTCAGTCGGTGGCGTACGCCCAATTGGAGCTCGCCGGTTAGTTAGTTAGAAGGCGCCCTCGAGGTGCTCGTAGTCGGTTACGCGCCCGGCGTCGTAGGTGACGCCGACGGCGTCGAAGCGGATCGCGTCGTAGCGGGGCAGGTCGCGGCGCTCGCCCATCCAGGCGGTCGCCAGGCGGCGGATGCGGAGCTGCTTGCGCGGCCCGATCGCCAGGATCGGTCGCTCGGGCCCGTATAGCGAGCCGCTGCGGCCGGCCTTGACCTCGACGAAGACAAGGGTGTGGCCGTCGAGGGCGACGACGTCGAGCTCGCCGTGGCGGGTGCGGGCGTTACGCTCGACGATCTCCCAGGCGGCGCCGGCGAGGCGCTCGGCGACCAGATCCTCGGCCGCCCTGCCGAGGCGTTGGCGGGGCTCGGTCATGGCGGCTGACGGTAGGGCAGCCGGCCGACCTCATGCCTTATTTCACAAAGCCGCCGCTGAAGATTTAGATCTCGCGCACCACACGCGCGTCTGCGCTCTTCAGGCTGGCCGCAATGCTCGCCACCGCCCGCACGTTCACGCTCGACGGCATCTCGGCCCGACCTGTGCGGGTCGAGGTCGACGTGCACAAGGGCCTGCCGGCCTTCAACGTCGTCGGCCTGCCCGACGCGGCGGTGCGCGAGGCGCGCGAGCGGGTGCGCGCGGCGCTCTCCAACTGCGGCTTCGACTTCCCCCTGCACCGGATAATCGCCAGCCTGGCGCCGGCCAGCGTGCGCAAGGCCGGGCCGGGGCTCGACCTGCCGCTCGCCGTCGCCCTCCTGGTCGCCTCCGGCCAGCTCGAGTGGCAGCGCCTGCCGCGCATCGCGATGGCCGGCGAGCTGGCGCTCGACGGGTCGGTCAGGCCGATCCCCGGCGTGCTCGCGATCGCCGAGGCCGCGCGCCGAGCGCGGCGTCGAGGCGCTACTCGTGCCGGCCGAGAACGGTTCCGAGGCGGCGATGGTCGAGGGACTCGACATCCTGCCGCTCGATGGCCTGGCGCAGGTGGTCGGGCTGGCGAAGGGGGAGTGGGAGCCGCCGCGCCCCGAGCCGCTCGCCCTGCCGCTCGATCCCGGCCCGGGCGCTCCCGACCTCGCCGACCTGCGCGGCCAGCCGCACCTGCGCTACGCGATGGAGGTCGCGGCGGCGGGCGGCCACAGCCTGCTGATGGTCGGACCGCCCGGCGCCGGCAAGTCCCTCGCGGCGACCAGGCTGCCCTCGATCCTGCCGCCGCTGGCGCCCTCGGAGGCGCTCGAGGTGGCGCGGATCGCCAGCGCCCGCGGGCGCCTCGGGCGCGGGCTTCGGCGGCGGCCGCCCCTTCCGCGCCCCGCACCACACGGTCAGCCCGGCGGGGATCGTCGGCGGCGGCAACCCGCCGGGGCCGGGACAGGTGACGCTCGCCCACCGCGGCGTGCTCTTCCTCGACGAGCTCTGCGAGTTCCGCCGCGACACCCTGGAGGCCCTGCGCGGGCCGCTGGAGAGCGGCTCGGTGACGATCTCGCGCGCCGGCGCGACCCGTCGTCTGCCCTGTCGCTTCATGCTCGTCGCCGCCTCCAACCCCTGTCCCTGCGGCAGGGGGGAGGCCGACCCCGAGTGCAGCTGCCTGCCGCTCGCCGTGCGCCGCTACCAGTCGAAGCTGAGCGGCGCGCTGGCCGACCGGCTCGACATCCTGGTCGCGATCCGCCAGCCGAGCGCGGACGAGATCGGCGGCCCCCCGGGCGAGCCCTCGGCGGAGGTGCGCCTACGCGTCGCGGCGGCGCGCGAGCGCCAGGAAGCGCGCCTCGGCCCGGGCCGCTGCAACGCCGAGATGACGCCGGGGGAGGCGCGCGAGCAGGCGCTGTCGGAGGACGCCGCGGCGCTGCTCGCCGACACCTACAGGCGCCGGCGGCTCAGCGGCCGCGCCCACGACCGGGTGCTGCGCCTCGCCCGCACCGTCGCCGACCTCGCCGGGGTCGACGCCGTCGCCCGCGACCACATCGCCCAAGCGCTGCAACTGAGGAGGAGAGACCGTGATTAGCCAAGTCAAGTCCGAGGCCTGTCCCGAGTGCCTGCGCCGCTCGCGCCTGCTCGCCCACCTCGCCCCCTACATCGAGAAGGTCGCCACCGGCGCCCCCGGGCAGCGCTCGCCCGAGCTGCTGCGGCTCGAGCAACGAGGACCTGGTCGAGGCGGTGGCGCCAAAGGTCGCCGGGCAGATGCTCGCCCAGATCGCCGCCGTGCCCGAGCAACGGCTCTACGAGGATCTGGAGGCTGCCGAGGTGCTGGGCGGTCTGCCGCCACGACCCGCTCTACCCGGCCGGCCTGCGCGACGCCGCCGACGCGCCGTGGGCGCTGATCGGCAGGGGCGACCCGACGCTGCTGCTGCGGCTCTCGCCCGAAGAGGCGGTGACAGTGGTCGGCGCCCGCCGTGCCAGCACCTACGGCCGCGAGGTCGCGCGCGAGCTGGGGCGGGAGCTGGCGAGCGCCGGGCTGATCGTCGTCAGCGGCCTCGCCTTCGGCATCGACGCCTGCGCCCACCGCGGGGCGCTCGACGGCGGCATGACCGTCGCGGTGCTCGGTTGCGGCGCCGACGTCGCCTACCCGGCGGCCCACCGCTCGCTCTGGCGGCGGGTCGGCGAGGAGGGCCTGGTGCTCTCCGAGCTGCCGCCCGGCTGCGGCGCCTGGCGCTGGACCTTCCCCGCCCGCAACCGGATCATGGCGGCGCTCTCCGGGATGACCGTCGTGGTCGAGGCGGCCGAGCGCTCGGGCTCGCTGATCACCGCCGACCTGGCGGCGGACCTGGGCCGCGACCTCGGCGCCGTCCCCGGCCCGGTCGGCTCGCGCCTCTCGGTCGCGCCGAACAACCTGATCGCCGGCGGCGCCTGCCTGGTCCGCGACGCCCAGGACGTGCTCGACGCGATGCTCGGGCCGGGGGCACGGCGGATCGAGCGCTCCGGCCCGGAGATCGACGACGCCCAGGAGGCCGTGCTCGAGGCGCTCGAGCTCGGCGCCGAGACCTGCGACGCGATCGCCGGCCGGCTCGGCCTCCCCGGCGCCGAGACCGCCGCGGCGCTCGCCGACCTCGAGGCGCTCGGCTACCTCAACTGCTCGATGGTGGGCGTCTACACCCGGACAACTCTGCAGCCGCCAAGGGAGGCCTGAGATGAACGTCGCGGTTGCGCCCGCTCCAACGAGCCCGAAGCCCGATATGTCCATGGCAGTTGTCCATGGTATTCTCCTCTCCATGAGAACCATCCCAGCTGGAGAGTTCAAGCAGACCTGCCTGCGACTGCTCGACGAGGTCGGCGCCTCCGGTGAGCCGATCGTGATCACCAAGCGGGGGAAGGCCGTCGCCCAGCTCGCCCCGGTGAGGCCAGAGCGCTCAGAGGACTGGCTCGGGGCGATGCGCGAGCGGGGCGAGGTAAAGGGCGACCTGATCGCCCCGGCGACGGATCTCGCCGAGTGGGAGGTTCTGGGCGAATGAAGCTCCTTCTCGACACGCATATCTGGCTCTGGCGCCTGCTGGACCCCGGGCGGCTCTCCAGGACCGCCGAGAGGGCGATCGCCGACCGCGACAGCGAGCTTTTCCTATCGCCGGTCTCCGCCTGGGAGACGCTGGTTCTCGCCCGCAAGGGTCGCCTCTCGCTTGCGCCGTCGCCAAGCGAGTGGGTTCTCGATGCCCTGCGTCGCTCGGCTCCCAGCTCCGTGCCGCTCAGCCACGGCATCGCCATGCGGAGCGAGGCGCTTGACGGCTTCGGCTCCGACGATCCGGCGGACCGCTTCCTCGTGGCCACTGCCCTGGAGCACGATCTCACTCTGGTCACCGCTGACAGTGCGATGCATGCCTTCTCGCCGCTCACGGTGCTCTGGTAGCGCGCGGGAAGGCCATCTAGGGTGCATCTCGTGAACGCCGTCCGTGTCCCCACCGCCCTCTCGATCGCCGGCTCGGACTCCGGCGGCGGGGCCGGCATCCAGGCCGACCTGAAGGCGTTCGCGCGCTGCGGGGTGCACGGCACGACCGCGATCACCGCGATCACGGCACAGAGCACGGTCGGGGTCGACGCGGTCGAGGCGGTCTCACCGCGGATGATCGTCGCCCAGGTCCGGGCCGTCGCCGAAGACATCGGGGTCGACGCGGTGAAGATCGGGATGCTCGGCACGGTCGAGACGGTCGATGCGGTGGTGGAGGCGCTGGATCTGATCGGTGACGCGCCGGTCGTGATCGACCCCGTGATGGTCGCCGAGAGCGGCGCCGTGCTGCTCGACGACGCTGCGCGCACGGCGCTGGTCGAGCGACTGCTGCCGCTGGCCGCCGTCGTCACCCCGAATATCCCCGAGGCGCGGGCGCTGGCCGGCGCCGGCGAAGGCGATTCGCAGGAGGATCTGGCGCGTGAGGTGCTGGCGCTCGGCCCGGCCGCCGTGGTGGTCACGGGCGGCCACAGCGAGCAGATAGTCGACATCTACTTCGATGGCTCAGACGCCGAGGCGATCGAGGGCGAGCGCCACCCCGACGGCGCCTCGCATGGATCGGGCTGCACCCACTCCTCCGCCCTGGCGGCGTTCCTCGCCCTCGGCAGGCCGCCGCTGGGGGCCGCTCGCGAGGCGAGGAAGATCGCCTCCGCCGCCGTCGCCGCGGGCCTGCGCGACCTCGGCGCCGGCCCGGGGCCCGTCGACGTCTTCGAGCTCAGCGGACGCTAGTCCGCGAGGAACTCGTCGAGCAGGGCGTTGAAGCGCGCCGGGCGCTCCATCTGCGGCACATGGCCGGTGCGCTCGAACAGCTCGAGGCGCGAGTCGGGGATCAGGCGGTGGTAGCCGATCGCCGCCTCGACCGGGACCACGCGGTCGCGCAGGCCCCAGACGACAAGGGTCGGGATCCCGATCTCGGTCAGCCTCTCGCGCGTGTCGTAGCCGCCGATCGCGCGGATCGCGTCGGCGAAGCCCGGGGCGCGGATGCTCGGCTCGATCTGCTCGCGCAGCAGCTCGGGCCGCACCCGGTTCGGGTAGTGGAAGACGCGACCGAATGCGACCTCGCGGCCCTTCGGCCGGGTGAACCAGGTCCGGTGCGGGCCGGCGAGGAGCGCCATCCCGGCTTCGAACAGGTTGACCCCCGCCTCCAGCCGGCGCCCCTGCGCCTCGGCGAAGCTGATCCCCGCGGCGGAGACCAGCACCAGCTTGCCGAAGCGCGAGGGGCGTTCGACGATCGCCTCGGTCGAGACGAAGCCGCCCATCGAGTTGCCGACCAGCGCCGCCACATGGTCGATGCCGAGCTTCTCGCAGAAATCGTGGATCAGCCGGCCGCAGGCGGGCATGTCGATCTGCCAGGAGGGCATCGGGCTGTCGCCGAAGCCCGGCAGGTCGAGCGCGATCGCCCGGTTGGTGCGGCCGAAGTGGGGGAGGTTCTCGAGCCAGTTGCGCCAGCAGCCGCCGAGCCCGTGGACGAAGAGGATCGGCTCGCCCTCGCCGATCTCGGCGTAGTTCACCTCGGCGCCGGGAAGCCGCACCCGGTGCAGGTGCTCGCGCCAGTCGATCTTCAGCCAGTCGGGGTCCGGGTTGCCGTAGTCGCTGGCCGGGAAGTTCACCGACCCGCTGCGGACCGTCTCAGGCATAGCCCATCCGTTCGAGGATCGGGATCTCGCGGATCTGCGGCGGCTGCAGGTGGTCCCAGAGGATGCCGCGCGGGCGTTCGTACTGGCGCTCGACCTCGATCACGGCGCGCGGGGTGGCGATCAGGTCGACCGGCAGGTCGTGCGAGATCACCGGCAGGTGCTTGCGCAGGATCTGGATCGGGTGCACGGTGGTGGCGATCGTCGTGTGGTCGTCGATCTTGCCGGCGTCGATCAGGACGCCGTACTCGAGGTCGTTGTAGCCGCCGCCCTTGCCGATCCGGGCGCCGCTGAGGTTGACGGCGACCGAGCCGGTGAGCACGAAGTCGATCTCCGGCAGGTCGTCGAGAGCGACGACGCGGCCGTGCTTGAGCGCCCCCTTGATCGTCGCCGCCTCCTTGATCGCCGTCTTCGACAGCCGCTTCGGCTCGAGCACGCGGAAGGGATGCGGGTCGCGCAGCCGCGGCACCGCCATGATCAGCGTCTTGCCTTCCTCCAGCGCCATCCGCCGCGCCTGCGTCTGCGGCGAGTCAGGATTGGCCTTGATCGCCCGCGCCCGCTTCCAGAGCCGGTGGCCGGCGAGCTTCTCGGCCGCCAGCCGCGCCCCGGCGAAGTTGGGGATCCGGCCCTCGGCGCCCGGGAAGCGTGAGACCCCCTCACGGTCCATCGCCTTCCAAACCTGCTTGCGGATCTCATCCTTCGAGCGCACGAAGCCGAAACATATCCGTGGAGCGACCGACGCGTGTGCCTAAGATTTCATGATGGGACGTAAGAGCCGAATCGCGCTGATAGCGGGAGCTCTCGTCCTGCTCGTTCTGGTGGGCGCCGCTTTCGCCTACGACAGCTCGCAAAACGACACGATTGCCGACGGGGTGACGATCGGCGGCGTCGACGTCGGGGGTATGGACGAAGCCGAAGCCAAGCGGGCCGTCGAGCGGGAACTTCTGGCGCCGCTGCGCCACTCGCTGAAGGTCGGCTACGACGGCGAAAGCTGGAAGCTCGACGGCGCGACCCTGAAGGTCCACGCCGACCTCGACCGCGCGGTCGAAGAAGCGCTCGACCAGAGCCGCTCGGGCGGCTTCCCGGGGCGGCTGGTGCGCTACGTGACCGGCGGCAGCGTGGAGGAAGACGTCGCCGCCCGCATCTCCTACTCGCAGCGGGCGGTCAACCGCTTCGTCCGCCACGTCGCCGCCCGGATCGACCGCGAAGCGCAGAACGCCGACGTCAGCGCGACCGGCGACTCGCTCGAAGTGACGCGGGCGAAGTACGGGCGCAAGCTGCGCGACAACCTGCTGACGCGGCAGCTGCGCGCCGCCGTGCTCAACGCGGACGCCGAGCACACGATCGCCGCCCGCACGCACCCGGTGAAGCCGGAGGTGACGGCGAAGGAAGTCGCCGCCGAGTACCCCTCCTACCTGACGCTCGACCGCGCCAGCTTCACCCTGCGGCTCTGGGAACACCTGAAGCTGGCCAAGACCTACACGGTCGCGGTCGGCCAGGAAGGGCTGGAAACGCCCGAAGGCCTCTACGCGATCCAGGAAAAGCAGGTGAATCCGTCCTGGCACGTGCCGAACTCGGCCTGGGCGGGGGACCTCGCGGGCCAGGTGATTCCGCCCGGCCCCGCCGACCCGATCAAGGCGCGCTGGATGGGAATCTACGAAGGCGCCGGCATCCACGGCACCGAAGAGACCTGGTCGCTCGGCAGCGCCGCCTCGCACGGCTGCGTGCGCATGGCGATCCCCGACGTGGAAGAACTCTACGACCGCGTAGAGGTTGGAACTCCCGATCTACATAGGCTGACGCAGGCACGCGGCCCCAGGCGGCGAATCACGGCCCATGACCTGGGACGAGGCGCTTTCGGCGTTCGATCGCGACATGCGGGCGCGCAACCTGGCCGAGCGCACGCGCAAGGCCTACGGGGTCGACCTCGGGCAGTTCGTCGAGTGGGTCGGGGGGCGGGGCCTCGAGCCGGGCAGGGTCCGCCACCGCGACGTGCGGCGCTACGGCGCCGGGCTCTCCTCGCAGGGCGCCTCGGCGGCGACGGTGGCGCGCAAGCTCGCCGCCGTGCGCGGCCTGTTCGACTTCCTGGTGCGCAGCGAGCAGGTCGGCCAGAACCCGGCCGACCTCGTCTCCAGCCCGAAGCGCGAGCAGAAGCTGCCGCGGGTGCTGAGCGGCGAGCAGGCGCGGGAGCTGCTGGAGCGGATCCCGGCGCGCACGCCGCTGGAGCTGCGCGACCGCGCGATGCTCGAGCTGGCCTACTCCTGCGGCTTGCGCTGCGAGGAGATCGTCAACCTCGAGAGCGATTCCTACGACTTCGAGTCCGAGCAGCTGCGGGTGCTCGGCAAGGGCTCCAAGGAACGGCTGCTGCCGGTCGGCGAGCCCGCCCAGCGCGCCCTGCGCCGCTACCTGGACAGGGGCCGCCACGCGCTTGCCGGCGAGCCGCGCGAGACCGCGCTCTTCCTCTCCAAGAGCGGCCGTCGCCTCTCCAACTCCGACGTCAGCCGCCGCCTCGCCCTCTGGGTACGCGAGGCCGCGCTGGCGGCCGGCGTCTCGCCGCACGCCCTGCGCCACAGCTTCGCCACCCACCTGCTGGAAGGCGGCGCCGACCTGCGCACGATCCAGGAGCTGCTCGGCCACGCATCGATCTCGACGACTCAGGTCTACACTCGTGTGGACGCGGCCCGCCTGCGCGAGGCCTACGCCGCGACCCATCCGCGCGCCTGAGTGGATTCATGCCAAAAAGACGCCCGTGAACCATAGAATCGAGCCAGCTTCATGGAAACCGGCGTAAAAGAGGTCGAGCTGCGCGATCTGTGGCGCCGCTACAAGGACGACGGCGACAGGACCGCGCGCGAGCGCCTCGTCGTCGCCTACTCGCCGCTGGTCAAATTCGTCGCCGGCCGGCTCGGCGCTGGGCTGCCGTCCCACGTAGACGACGCTGACCTGATCTCCTACGGGCTGATGGGCCTGATCGGCGCGATCGAGCGCTTCGAGCCCGAGCGGGGGATCAAGTTCGAGACCTTCGCGATGACCCGGATCCGCGGCGCGATCATCGACGAGCTGCGCTCGCTGGACTGGGTGCCGCGCTCGGTCCGCGCGCGGGCGCGTGAGATCGAGGGCGCCCAGTCGAAGCTCGAGCACGAGCTGCAGCGGGCGCCGACCGAGGCCGAGCTCGCCGCCAAGGTCGGGCTCAGCGAGGAGGAGCTGCAGACCTCGCTGCTGGAGATCGCCAACTCCTCGATCTACGCCCTCGACGAGCTGTGGACGATCTCCGACTCCTCGGGCGACTCGGTCTCGCTGCTCGACACGATCTCCGACCCGCGCGCCGAAGACCCGCAGGAATCGCTCGCCAGCAGCGAGATCAAGGACCGCCTGACCGAGTCGATCGCCGGCCTGCCGGAGCGCGAGCAGCTCGTAGTCGCGCTCTACTACTACGAGAACCTGACCCTGCGCGAGATCGGCGAGGTCCTGGGCGTCACCGAGTCGCGCGTCTCGCAGCTGCACACGAAGGCCGTGATGCGGCTGAAGTCCTCATTGCAGGAGACGTCCTGACGCGCGTCAGGCCATCGTCTAATTTGCAGAAATGAGTCCCGACGAGGTCTGCGCGGTCTGCGGTCGTACGATTCTGGCCGGTGAGCGCACCCGTAGCTACATGAACCCGAGGGAGGGGCTGCAGCGCGTCTGCGAGCTCTGCCGCGGGCGCGCCGAGCGGCTCGGCTGGGTCGACCCCGCGGCGCCCGGGGCCAACGTCGGCCGCCGGCCGGAGCCGCAGCCGAGCGAGACCCCGCGCAGCCGCTTTGACCGCGCCGTCGAGCGCTTCAACGCCAGCGAGGCGGCGCGCACGGTGGCGGGCCTGACACGGACCCTGGGGGTGCCGCGCGTCTCCGTCGGCGCCGCGGCCGGCTCGCCGAGCGAGGTGCGGGTCACGGTCGCCTGGGACCTCTGCTGGTACCAGTGGGGGGTCGATCTCGGCGACGAGCTGCGGGCGGTCTTCCAGCTCGGCCGCGGCGAGGAGATCGGACAGCTCGACGGCTCGGCCCGCGAGTGGAACGCGCACGCCGAGGAGGGCGGCCGGCTGGCGCTCGGGGTGCCGGCGTGAAGCTGGTCGTCAACGTCGACGGCGGCGCGCGGGGCAACCCGGGCCCGGCGGCGATCGGCGTGGTCGTGCAGGGCGGCGGGGGAGAGGTGCTGGAGGAGCGCGGCGAACGGATCGGCAGGGCGACCAACAACGTCGCCGAGTACCGCGCCTTGCTGCTGGGGATCGAACGCGCGACCGAGCTGGGCGCCGAGGAGCTGGAGCTGGTCGGCGACTCTGAGCTGATCGTGCGCCAGGTCGAAGGCAGGTACAAGGTCAAGGACGCGACCCTGCGCGAGCTGCACGGCGAGGTGAAGCGCGCCCTGCGCCCCTTCGAGGGCCGCTGGTCGATCCGCCACGTCCGCCGCGCCGAGAACGCCGAGGCCGACCGCCTGGTCAACGCCGCCCTCGACGGCGATGGCTGAGCCGATCCGTGTACAGAGATTTCAACCGCCCGTGGACCCTCCAGACAGGCCATATACGATCCGTTGCGCAACCGAGTCGAGCGAGCAGAGGGGATGACGATGTCTGAGCCAGCGCGGATCACCTCCTACGAGCGGGCCGGGTTGGCCTTCGACGTGATCGACGAGGGGCCGCTCGACGGTCCGCCGGTGGTGCTCCTGCACGGGTTCCCGCAACGGGCCACCTCGTGGGCGAAGGTGACGCCGCTGCTGGGCGAGGCGGGTTTCCGCACCTACGCGCCCGACCAGCGGGGCTACTCGCCCGGGGCTCGGCCACACGGCCGGCGCGCGTACAAGGCCACGGAGCTCGTCGACGACGTTGTCGCGCTGATCGACCGGATCGACGCGCCGGTACATCTGGTCGGGCACGACTGGGGCGCCGCGGTCGCCTGGGGCGTCGCCGCCCGGCACCCCGACCGGCTGGCGTCGTTGACCGCGGTGAGCGTCGGTCATACGCAGGCGTTCCTGCGGGCCCTGCGCAGCTCCGATCAGGCGCGGCGGTCGTGGTACATGGGGCTGTTCCAGCTCCCCTTCGTGCCCGAGCGGCTGCTATCGGGCAAGTGGTTCGTCCAGAAGTTCCTCGGCGGCTCGGGCATGACCGACGAGATGCTCACCACCTACCGCATCGAGATTGTCGATGGAGGCGCGCTCACGGGCGGCCTCAACTGGTACCGGGCAATCCCCTTCGCGCTCAGGGACGAGGTCCCCGACGTAAGCGTGCCGACCACCTTCGTCTGGAGCGACGGGGACAGGGCGCTCGGCAGGAGAATGGCCGAGCTGACCGAGGAGCATGTCGACGGGCCCTACGAGCTGATCGAGCTCACGGGCGCCTCGCACTGGATCCCCGAGGAGCGCCCGGCCGACCTCGCCGAGGCGATCATCGGCCGCGCCCGCTCGGCGGCGAGTGCTTCAGCCGCGACCAGCGCTTAGACGACAGGGCCGCAGCGCACGTCGAAGCGCTCCTGTACGCGGTCGAGGGCCAAGCGCCAGCGCTCGCGCTCGCGCCGGTGTTTGCGCGCGAACTGCAGGGCGCCGAGGATGTACCGGTGCGGGGGGTACCAGCGGTTGAAATCCAGTCCGTTTTTGCTGAGAACCTCTCGGGGCGCGTTGTCTGCGATCAGACTGATGTTGTGGAGATGCGTCGTCACTGCCGCGCACGCCCATGCTTCCCGCGATTGCCTTCCCAGCGCGTCCCCGTCCAGCTCATAGAGCGGCAGCTCGCCGAGCTGGCCCAGCATCATCAGGTGACCGAGAAAGTAGCCGCCGAAAGAGGTGAGCAGCGCTATGGTGGACCGCGTCGAGATGACCCCGACATCGCCACCCCTCGAAACGTAGGGCTCATACGGGGGCTGCGCCTGCTCGCCGAAGACGTAGCCGGTGCAGTTCACGAGCCAGGACCCGGATTCGATCTGGCGGGTCGCCCCGCTGCGGAGCATGAGCTCAACGCCGCCATCCCGGTCCACTGCGTCAACCAGGTGATCGCTCACCATCTCGGTCACTCCCGAGCGAATGGTTCGAGCCTCCGCCTCGGAGAGCAGCCCGAAGACGAAATTCCTCGCGCCGTCGGTAGCGGTGGTTCCTACGGTAGCCCGGTACCAGGCCATCACGTCGCGCTCGTTGGTCCCATCGAAACGGCGCGACCATTCGAGGAACAAGGGAATGCCTCCCGTACCGCCCCACCACCGTCTTGCTCCGGTGGGAAAAGCCTTGTCGCGACAGGTGAAAAACGTGCCCGACCCGGCGAGGATGTTGACCTCACGGCCAGGGTCCGCCCCGATCAGCGCGTGAGCGGTGTCCATCGCGGTCTTACCGCCGCCGATAACCCAGACGGGAGCGCTGCTCTCGGCGATCTCACCGCTGCGGACGTCGCAGGAGTCGGGGGAAACCGAGCGGACTCTCTCGCTTGACACCGCGAGCGGTTGGTTTGGCTCGACCGCAAACCCCGGCGCCTTGATCAGCCGCTTGGCTTCGGCGATCCGGGACGTGCCGTCGGCGGCCCGGCAGGTCAGCCGTATCGCTTCGTCTCCGGCCTCGTGTGAGAGCAGCTCCGTGCCGAGCCATTGATCCAATCCCACCCGGCCCTTCACCACGTCGACGCAGTGCGAAAAGTGATCGAGCACCTCGTCCTTCGTCGCGAGGTGGGCACGATCGGCGCCGAGCGTCCACTTGATGTCGGCCGCGGTGAAGAACCCGTGCGGCTGGTGCAGCCGGACATAGGGGTAGGTGTCGACCCACATCCCGCCGGCCCGGTCCCGGCGGTCGATTATCAGGGCCCGCTGGTCCCTGGCCAGGTACTGGCTGGCCACCGCGAGTGCATTGAGCCCCGCCACGCCTGCCCCGACGACGGCTACGTCGTACGGTCGAGATTCGCTGCGTGAAGCCTCCATGTACCCAACCTGGTATATCAGCAATCGCCCGTTTCCATCCGCCGCTCGCTCCGCCGACGTGCGAATCGCCATGGCGTCGCGATGCTGCTTCGGGGACAACGAATCGCTACAGATCGGCAGGGAGAATCGTAAAGGCGTCGCCCCGCAACGGCATCATTACCCGGAAGGCGCGCTCGTCGAAGCTGGCGATCCGATCGGTCCTGTGCCGGTCGGCGAGCACGGCGAGCGAGGCGTCGGCAAGGCCCAGCTCGAGGTCCCGGTAGCGACGCGCCAGGTCGCCCGCCACCCCCAGCTCTTTGCGGTCGAGGCAATCGACGACGAAGGTGCCCGTCGCGAGGTCGTCGAGGAAGGCGAGCTCGACATCGACGCCGAGCCGGGTGAGAATCAAATAGTCGGCCTCGGCGACCGCCACCTGCGAGGTGACGAGCGGCCCCCTCTCGCCTTCAAACAGAGTGACGACCGCCTCGTGCTCGGGGTCGTCGGCATCGGCCTGCGCGAAGAGCGTGCCGGCGTCGACGATCAGGGTCATCGACGGTGTTCGCCCCGAGCCTTGGCATAGAGCTCATCGGCACCCCAGCGCCGGTTCACGTTGCCCCCGCTTCGCCCCTTCCCCATGCTGCGGAAGGTCCGCGACGGCGCCTCGGAGAGCACCCGATCCACACCCTCCCGGATCAGCTCGGCCTGACTGCGACCGCTCGAGGTCGCCAGCCGGCCCAGGCGCTCGGCCTGGGAGTCGTCTATGTAGACGGTGGTCTTGTGCATGCGATGTATGGTACCAGCTAGCTGGTACGTTAGCGGCTCTAGGCATGAGATTGGTTGGAAAGCGGCCGTTTGCACCTTTGTGTCCACCCTTAGCCACGTGGACCATCGGCGTCGTCGGGATCCAGCGCTGGGAGGCGAACCTCTATTCGGGCGTTGGGGTAGAGCGTCTTCAGGAGGTCTGCTGCTCCTCGACCCCAAGCCGCTCGCCCAGCTGCTTCTGGGCGTGAGGCCGGCGACGATCCGGGCCTCGAGCAGGGCTGTCGTGAGGTCGCGCAAACTTCCAAGCTCGCGCCGGCCAATACGGCCATCGCGCAAATCCTCGTAGCGCTTGGTTTCGTCGACAACGGTGACCACGACCTGCTTGCCTTCGCGCAGCAGCTTGTCGACCTCCTCGACAACGGCGGTGGATCGATCGCCAACGGTGGGATCCAGGCGAAACGTTTTCATCTCGCTGCACGATAGGAGATGGGCGTGGAGAAAGCTTCTTACGATCTCTTACGGCGTACTCGTAAGATGCCGCGTCGGCCTGGTCCACGAGGACCAGGGCGATGAAGGCCAAAGGGACGAAGACCGGGAGGAGGTGCCTCAGCTACAAGCCGCGTGAAAGAGCCGGCAAGGAGCTACACCACAACTCGCGACTTGACTTGTCAGCGGGCTTTTCGCCGGTGCTGCAGTTCCCGAATCTGAGCGACCAAGAGCTGGCGGAGATCGAACTGCCAGTGGGTGACGAAGCGCTCGACCAGGGCTCGCATCTCTTTGCGGTCGAGTCGGCCAAGGGCCTTGCGCGTGTCGAGCGCCGTCTCATGCAACCGGATCGGCGCCGTCACCATCGCCGCAGAGTCCTCGGCGAGGTCGGGGAAACGCTTCGGGGGAAGTGGGAAGAGCGTCGGCTCGCGATGCTCTTCGACGCGCTGCCGCTCCTCGCTGGAGAGCTTCTCAAGCCGGAGCAGGCGCAAGGCGAACAAGTCGCCGGTGCGAGGATCGCTGCGACCGGACAGGAGGAGCACCGGCCTCGCCTTTGCGCGCACGACGAACTCGAACTCCGCGTCACAGCCCTTGCGGAGGCCATCGACTATTTGGGCAGTAGAGGGCACCTCCACCGGCATGCCATCGGCTACATGGATCTTGAAGGGCGTCGCGGGCGTGTAGGGAACGATCGCCCAGTAGACCTCCCCAGCGCCGAGGCTCAAAGGCCGAGCAGGCGCCTGACCGACGCCTCGTCGTCGATCAACTTCCCCTCAGGCGACTCGGCAATCTGGTGGGCGCGGACCCCGAGGTCGCTCAGATCCGAGGTCGTGGCCAAATCGTCGAGAAGCTCCGAGTCGCCCTGCAGCTCAGCGAAGTCATCCGGGTGCAGGATCACCGCCTTGACGTGCTCCGCGCTATAGCGCTCGACCATGAGCGCCTCGCCGGGCTGAGGCTCGGGCAGACGGACATCGTTGCTCTTGATCGGCGAGCTATGCAAAGCCATATAAGGAAGATAGCAACGGTCTCGGACGGAATTTCCTCGGAGTCGTACGACATCTTCCTTGACTCCAGCCCCGGTGAGCTCCTTACCTGTCTGGTAATGCGCTATTACCTGGCGAGTAACAACGAGCGCCATCGCGGCGGACCATATTCAGCGCTCGATCAGCTCGCCGCGTCGCATCTGCTCAACGCCCTCGCGCGTCCACTCCTGCCCCAGCAGGTCGCGGTCGTGAAGGAAGGCGGCGAGCGCCTCGCTCCAGCGCCTCGACGGATAGCTCTCGCGGACCGTGCTCAGCACCCGCTCGACCTCGATCACGCTGCGCTGGGCGATCTCCACCGCCATTTCAGGCACTAGTGCCTGAAATGGAGGCGATATGCGGGGATGGTTCCATTTGGATTCGGCGACCTGCGCCGAATCCAACCCGCCAACGTGCAGGGCATTCCCGAAAAGCGGCTGATCGGATTCGAACCGACGACCTTCTGCATGGCAATTAGCGAGGTCATCCGGCGGGCTCCGGTCCTTAGTCAGCCCATTTGCAGGACTTTCGTGATCGGCGAGATCTCGGGTATTCAGCGCGGATATGAACGGATAGGCACGGATATGCACCGAGTCAGGCACTTCGCCTCAGAAGTGCCTGAAATCGACGAGGGCGGTTCCAATCGGCACATCCCTTGAGCAGGCGTGAGACTATCTGGCAAGTTCTACAACAGAAAAACTTGCCAGATACGCTAGACTCGCTCCGATGGCAAAGCAGCGGCGAAACGCACGCGGCCGGGGACGCAGCCCCAACAGCACCGCCACTCGCGTCTACGAGCGGGTGCGCACCGGGGGTGAGCGCTATTGGTCGCTCTCGGACTTTCGCGATCTGCCAGCAACCGCAGTCGCCCATGCGCTTTCTCGACTGGCGGGCCAGGGTGAGTTGCAGCGCCTGCGCAAGGGCCTCTATTACCGCCCCAAGCAGACCGTTATCGGCCCTTCCGTACCAAGTGCGAGCGCAGCGGTCGGTCACACGCTGAATGCGCCGCTTCATCCAACCAGGCTGAGTGCCGGGAACGTGTTGGGATTTTCGACGCAGAATCCGGCCCACGCCGAGTTCGCGACGCCCGCCGCCGCCGCGCCCGGCGCGCTTCGAAACGCCACCGTGCACACGCGTCGCCCGGCCTCCCGCTTCGAGCTCGATGCCCCCGACGGTGCCTTGCTCGAGCTGCTGCGTGACCGCGCCCGCTACAGCGACCTATCTCCGCAGGAGACCATGCAGCGCCTCGTTTCGATGCTCTCCGATCGGGCGCGTTTCAGGCGACTTGCCAAGGCGGCCCTCTCAGAGCCCCCGCGGGTCCGCGCCATGCTCGGCGCGCTCGGGGAGCAGGCCGGCGCTCCCGCCGGTGCGCTTAAGGACCTGCGAAAGAGCCTAAACCCGATCAGCAGGTTCGACTTCGGCGTGTTGGCTGCACTGCCCAACGCCCGCGAATGGCAGGCCCGATGAGGCTCGCCGAGCACCCCGACTTCGCCGCCTTCCTGGCCGCCGCGGCAACGGAGTCTGCGTTGCCCGAGACCTTCGTCGAGAAGGACTACTGGATCACGGAAATCCTGCGCACGATCGCCATGACGCTCGGCGAGCGGGCCATCTTCAAGGGCGGCACCAGCCTCTCGAAGGGCTGGGACCTGCTTGACCGATTCTCTGAGGACATAGACCTCTTCGTCGACCCCGCGGTCGAACCGCCGCTGCACAACGAACGAGCGATCAACCGGGCGATGAAAAGGCTGAATCGCGATGTCGCCGCCATACCCGGGCTCGACTTCGTCCGCGCCGACTCCAAGACGATCGGCGGGCGCGGACGCATGGACACCTTTCTCTATCGCTCTCACTTCCCGGAGGTTGAGGGCTTTCCGCCGACTGTCCGTCTCGAGCCGGGCATCCAGAGCGGCAAGCAGCCAACCACGACCCTGAAGATCTCCTCGATCGTCGGCAGGCTCCTGTCCGGGCAGGGAGCCACCGATGAGCTCGGCGTCGAGGGACTCCAGCCCTTCGAGATGACCCTTCTGCACTTCCGGCGCACTTTCATCGAGAAGCTCTTCGCCATCCACGGCAAGGTCGAGCAGCTCAAAGAGGACGATGCCTCGCTGGGCCGCGACGTGCGCCATTACGCAGACCTCTACGTCCTCGCCAGCCGGCCCGAGGTCACCGCGATGCTGGCGTCGGAGGAGTACGACGAGATCAAGGTCGACTACGACGAGAAGAGCCGCACCTTCTTCCCGCGCAGCTATCGGCCTCCGCCGGACCTCCACTTCACGAACAGCGACGCACTCTTCCCACCCAACGATCTCCGAGCCGCTATCGAGCCCGACTACGAAGAGGAGTGTCGCCGCCTCTTCTTCCGGCCCCATCCGAGCTTCGCCGAGGTACTGGAGCGCTTCGCGGAAATTCGCGCTCTACTCTGATGTTAAACAGGTAGCCGTTCCTTACCCATCCAGTAATGACTTATTACCAATCAGGTAACAACAATTTCAGTGACGGCCTCCTGAACCGACCGGCGGACAGCTCGCTCAGCCGCAGTCGCTCGATCGCGGCCACTGCCGCTGGCCTCGCCCGCAGCGTGAAGTCCCTGCCCACCACCGCAGCGGACCATATTCAGCGCTCGATCAGCTCGCCCCGCCGCAACTGCTCAACGCCCTCGCGAGCCCACTCCTGCCTCAACAGGTCGCGGTCGTGAAGGAAGGCGGCGAGCGCCTCGCCCCAGCGCCTCGCCGGGTAACTCTCGCGGACCGTGTCCAGCACCCGCTCGACCTCGATCACGCTGCGTTGGGCGATCTCCACCGGCTTGTGGCCCTCAACTCGCTCCAGCAGGCCCTCGGCGAGCCACTTGCGAATCGTTGGCTCGCTCACCTCCAGCCGCTCAGCCGCCTGGGCGACCGACAGGCCGCCCGGCAAATCGAGCGCCTTCTGGACCCGTGCGCCCAGCACCTCTACCCGGTCAAGCGCGCGCTCGAGTTCCAACTTCGAGAGCGAAGCGGTGCGCAGCTCGGAGACGGCGTCGGCAAGCTCTTCGGCCTCAAGCCGGGCGAGCGCGGCGCGTCGTCGTAGCTGCGTGGGAGTGACACCGGAGGGCATGAGCGCAGGCTAGCGAATCCGTTTCGGAAAGAGCTAGATTTCCGAAACGACAGCACGAACCCGCTCCTGGGTCCAGGTGCACCTGACAGCCTTTTGCGCTGCAGCTTTCACGCGGAAGCAGCACCGAGGGGATACATGTTCGCTCTGGCCGGCAAGCCCAGGTGACCTACGGTCTGAGTTCCGGCTCTCAGCAGCTACCTGCCACCCCGCGGGCGGAGCCGGATGCGGAGGTTCTCCGGAACAGTCGTGAAGTTGGCCTTCTCGCGCACCGGCGCCGCGTGCTCATCGAGCTCGATCTCGAAGTTGCGGGCGATCGTTGCCATTCCTGCCTTGGCCTCGAGGAAGGCCAGGTTGCGGCCGGGGCAGAAGCGCGGCCCACTGCCGAAGGCGAGGAAGGACCTCTGGTCGGGGGCCGAGCCCTCCTTCTCCAGCCAGCGCTCGGGGTCGAACTCGGTCGCGCGCACGATGCCGCTCTCGTGTAGGCCCGCGTGCCGGAGCATCGTTACCAGCGGCGTTCCCGCCGGGATCTGGACGCCTGCGATCGTCACGTCGGCCAGCGGCTCGAAAGCGGTGAGCGGCACTACCGGCCGCAACCGCATCGACTCCCTCAGGGCCGCCTCGCCGTAGGCGAGGCGGCCCACCATCTCGTAGTCGTCCACGAACTCTCGCTCTCCGAGGACCTCGATCGCCTCCTCCGCCCAGTCGGCCTGGCTGTCGGGGCGCTGGGCGAGCAGCCAGGTCGTCCAGGCCATCGTGTGGGCGGTCGTATCCTCGCCGGCGATCAGCAGGGTCAGCGTGTTGCCGACGATCTCTTCGTCGCTGAAACGGTCCTCGGTCTCCTGGGCAGCGACCATCGACTGGAGGAAGTTCTCCGGCGCCTCGCGTAGGCGGGGATCGGTGCGTAGCTGCTCGCGGGCCGCCTCGATGAACCTGGCGACCGCCTGGTGCAGGGCATCCAGCGAGCGCTCCCCGGCACGGTCGCTCGGAAGCCGAAACCAGCGCCAGTACGGGATCGGCGTCAGCAGCCGCCGATTGACCAGATGGAGGTACGTCCGCAAGTGTCGCTGCAACTCGTCGTCGCTTCGGCCGAGCGTGTTCAGGTCTACGCCGAAGGCAAGCGCGGAGATGATGTCGAGAGAGAAGGAGGTAAGCGACGGGATCGGATCGAACGGGCGCCCACCGGTCCCTTCGCCATCGAGCCTGAGGCGCAGGCGTTCGCAGGCGGTCCGCACGACGTCGAAGTAGCGTTGCAGGTGATTCGAGTTGAGCGCGGTGACGACGAGTCGTCGGGCCCTGCGCCAGTCCTCGCCCTCCTGGGAGAAGACGCCCGCGGACCTGCATTCCTCGAATACCGACTCGATCTGAGACGCGCGACGGAAATCCCGCGGCCTCTCGCGCAGGATCGCGTTGATCGACTTCGGGTCGCCGATCAGGACCCCGCGCCTCCTCCCGACATCGAAGCGGACCAAGGGCCCATAGCGCCGACTCCATTTCTCCAGGGTCACGGGGTTGCGATCGAGGCGGAGCAGCTGGTGCGCGTTGCCGATCAGCGGCAGGCGAGGCGGTCCGGGAAGGTCGGAGATGGACCGGGTCATCCTGATCGAACACCGGCCTCTCCCGCACCCCTCGCCTGCCTCCGCCGCGTCCGATTGTGCCCAGGGGACCCAGGCACGGCACTCGCGGCCGAGAGCCACTCGTCGAGCAGTTGGGCCGCCATCTCGGAGCCATCGCCCTCGGCGCGGATCGACGCTCCAAGCGCGGCCGCCCGGCGGCGAACTGGCTGGGAGAGGAGCGTGCGAAGCCCGGCCTCGAGCTTGCCGGCGTCGAGGCGCTTGAACGGCACGTGCGCACCGACCCCTAGCCGTTCGAGCCTCTTGCCCCAGAACGGCTGGTCCACCCAGACCGAGCAGACCATCGTCGGCAGGCCGGCCCGCAGCGAGGCGGCCACCGTGCCGGCGCCGCCGTGGTGCACCGCCGCCGCGCAGCTGGGCAGGAGGCGGTCGTGGTTTACCGGCCCGACCAGCCTCAGGTGGTCGGGCAGATCGGCCGCTATCTCGGGACTGTCGGCCCAAGGCGCGTTGACGATGGCCCGAACGCCCAGCGCGCGGGTCGCTTCGCTCGCCATGGCGAGGAACTTCTTAGGCTCGAGGACAGGCATGCTGCCGAAGCCGAGGAAGACCGGGCGCTCGCCGGCATCGGTCCAGGCGAGCAGGTCCTCCGGAGGCTCTTGGTCGATGCCGGCATGCACATCCTGGGGGAGACACCAGAACCCGGTGAGTATGTGGTTGCCGCCCCAGTCGCGTGGTTTCGGAATCAGGCTGGGGCTGAAGGCTTGCAGCACCAGCGTGCTGGGGTTGGCGCAGACGTCGAGCGTCGAGCGAGGCTTGCTCAAGCCGAGGCGACGGGCGAAGGCTCGAAAGTCGGAGTGGTTGGCCAGCCAGTAGGCGCGGTAGGAGAGATGGTGCGTCGCGCGACAGAGGGCGGTAGCGGGAAGGCCTCGCCCCGCCAGCAACACCGGGGAGGCGAACTCCCCGGTCGGGAACAGGGGAAAGGAATGAGCCATCGCGTGCGGGATCTCGCGGGCAGTCGCCAAGCATTGGGCGCGGTCCTGGGTGGTAAACGTGGTGAGGAGGGCCTCCGCCCCGTCGCTGGCCTCGATGAAGGCGTCCTCGATCCCCTCGCGATGGTCGTGCGAGAGCCGCTGGAACCCCTGCATGGAGAAGACCCAGTTGCGGTTGAGCAATCGCCGTCCCTCCTCGGTGGAGATGTACGCGGTGAGGCTCACAGGCAGCGCCACAAAGCGAAGGCCCGCCGCTTCGACCATCGGGCGGAACTCCTCGCTGGCGGTCATCGAAACCTCGTGGCCGCGCGAGGTCATCCGCGCGCCGAGCGCGGCCATCGGCGCGAAGTCGCCGCGGGTGCCGTCGGCGAGAATCGCGAGCCTCATCGGGGCGATGGTCCCCCGTTGGCGACGATCGCCTCGATCAGCTCCCGCATGGCCTGTTCGGTCTCGGAGCGCCCAAAGCCGCTGTCGCAGCGCAGTAGCTTCCAGGTGTAGACGTCGCAGACGGCAGTGAGCTGGGCGACCCGCCGCCGCCGAGTCGCGGCGTCGCGGTCGCCGAGCAGCGGGCCGAGCTTCTCCACGACCCAGCTGCGATGTATCTCGCGCCCCTCGGCCAATAGCTCGTCGATCTCTACGGCGGCGCCCTCTTCGGCGAGAAGATCCAGGATGAGATGGCCCCAGCCCTCGTACTGGTCGACGAGAGCGGCGACAGCCTTTGGCGCATCACCTGCGGGGACCGAGAAGCGATCGACGCGCAGGCGCCCGGCGTTCTCCCGTATGGCTGCGACGCGCAGCCCGTCCCGGCTGCCGAAGTGGCGGAGGATGGTGCGTTCGGAGACGCCGGCCTTGGCGGCAATCTCAGGCAGCGATGCACGTCGATCGGCGATCTTGATCGTCGCGTCGATGATCGCCATCCGCGTGCGCTCGATCTCCTCGGCGCGGCGGGACATGTCATAGGGACGGGCGGACGATCTGACCATTGTTGTCAGTATAGCTGACAACAATCATGGCTGCTTCGCCCCGCTTGGTCTATGAGCCACGCCGTCTTGCCGATGCCGGCAGCTCCAGAGACAAACGCGATGCAGCCGTCGCCCCGTTCGCTCGCGCCCAGCGCAGCGTCGACCTGGCTCAACGCCACCGAGCGCTCGATCAGATCGTGCGCCGGATCACCCATCCGGTTTCGATCCGCACGGAGCGCTCACGGGTAATCGACCCACGCATCAACCAGCGACGGACCTGTTGAGGAAGTCGATCTGATCGCCGGCGACCTTCGCGATGTGCTCGGGCCAAAAGCAGCCGAAATGGTCTATCGGGTAGCGCTTCAGCTCTCCTCGAGGTGCACGCCTGGCGGCCTGCTCCACGGCGCGACGCGGCGCGAGGCGGTCGTGCTCGCCGAGCTGGACCAACACGGGCGCATCGATCCGGGCCGCCCGGCGGTACGCCCTGTACAGCGGCATCGGGTAGTCAAGGTCGGTGACGACCTCGTTGCGCCAGCCGTTCGAGCCCGCGAGGCGTTCGAAGCTCGCCAGTGAGTCGGCAGGGAACGCCCCGGCCGTACCGACGGCGGGAAGCGTCACGAAGCGCCGCCGCATCCGCCCGGCCACTGCGTGCAAGGTGAATCGCAGAACTCGCGCGTTCAACGAGAGCGCGAGCCCGTCGGCCATCGGGACCAACGCGATCACCGCGGCGATGCGTGGGTCCGCGGCGGCGGTGCTGAGGGCGTGGCCGCCGCCGAGCGACATGCCCCAGACGGCGATGCGCTCGGGGTCGACGCCGTCCAGCCCGCGGGCGAACTCCACGGCGGCCCGCCAGTCCTCGAGCTGGCGGGGAACGGATGCGAGGCGCCTCGGCTCTCCATCGCTGTCGCCCCAGTTGCGGTAGTCGAAGGTGAGCGTCGCGATGCCGGAGGCCGCGAAGCGCTCGGCGTACTCGGGAATGCCATCGCGCTGGGTGAGCGTGCCCCCTGCCCCCATGACGACGCAAGACCGCGAACCGTCCGCTCCCGCCGGCCTATACAGCGTCGCGGCGCAGCCGACCCCGGGCTCGACCTCGATTCGGCAGCGATCGCTCATGATTGCAACGACACACTACTTGCCGCGCAGCAGGAGTCCCAGGGCACGTGTAGATACAGAAACGGCGATGCCTGGTCGCACGTGGCGCTTGGCCGGAACGTCGGCCGACGAGACCACGAATAGCGGATCGCGGTGACCGAGAACTCAGCCTCGATCGCTGCTTGACAAACAAATACCATCGGTATATAGATACCTTCGGTATGTCAACTGAAGGGACCACCTCGACGCCTCCACGGCTCTCACGAGCAGAGTCGAAGGCCAAGACGCGAGCGAGAATCCTCGAGGCGGCGAAAGTGGTGTTCGAGCAGGAGGGCTACCACGGCGCCTCGCTCGAGCGGATTGCCGCCAACGCCGGCTTCACGAAGGGCGCCGTCTACTCGACCTTCGAGTCCAAGGCGGACGTCATGCTGGCGCTGCTCGAGGGGCGGGCCGAGTGGATGCAGGCCGACCTCGCCGAGATCCTCGCCGCCGCGCCGACGGTGGAGGAGTTCGTCGCCGCGATCGCGCGCCACAACGCAGCTCGGGTCGCCGTCGAGCGCGACTGGCTGGCGGCGGTGAATGAGTTCGTGATCGTGGTCGGCCGCGACGAGAAGCTGCGGTCCCGCTACGCCCATTTGCACGAGTTGGGCCTGTCGGCGGTGGCCGACTCGATTCGCACCTGGACACGGCGCAGCGGGGATCGACTGGCGATCTCGCCGCGGCGAGCGGCGACGGCGGTGATCGCGCTCCACAAAGGACTGGTGCTGGACAGCATGCTCTCACCGGCGAAGCCGTCGGAGGAGCTCTTCGTGGATGCTCAGCTGACCCTGCTGCGCGGCGCATTCGCGGCCGGCGAGCGAAAGGTCGGAAAATGATCCGGCGGCTGTCGCGACTGCCGACCGCACTCCGCGCTCTGCGCGCGGCGCGCGGGCTGGAGGCGCACGAGCTGTGGAGCCCCGAACAACTCCACAGCCACCAGAGAGAGCGCCTGTTGGCGATCGTCCGCGACGCGGCAGTCCGCTCGCCCTACTACCGGGAGCGCTTCGCCGGCATCGAGCTGAGCGACGACCTCGACCTGGCTGGGCTGCCGCGGCTCGACAAGCCGACGATGCTCGAGCACTTCGACGATCTGGTCACCGACCGCCGCCTCAGCCTGGCCGAGGTCGAGCGGCATATCGCCGAGATCGAGGGCGCCGAGCTGCGAACCGACCCCAAGCTCTTCGGCGAGTACCGGGTGCTGGCGAGCGGCGGCACGAGCGGGCGCCGCGGCGTCTTCCTCTACAGCCGGGAGGACTGGACCGAGCTGCTCGGCGGTGGAGTCCGGGCACAGAGCGCCTACCTCGATTTCGCGCCGCGCCTGCCGCGGCGCCGCCTCGCGACCATCGTCGCCGACCAACCGCTGCATGGAAACGGGCGCTTGAACCGGAGCGTCGACGTCGGCATCCACCGGATGCTGCGGCTCGACGCCCGCGCCCCGGCCGCCGGCCTGGTCGGGAAGCTCGACGACTTCCAGCCCGATGAGATCTTCACCTATCCCTCGACCGCCGGCCTGTTGGCCGAGCGCCAGCTCGCCGGCGACCTGACGATCGCGCCGCGCTGCGTCGTGACCGGCGGCGAGGTGCTGACCGACGACGTCAGGGAGCGGATCGTCGCCGCCTTCGGCCGCGAGCCGTTCAACGGCTACGGCACGACGGAGGTCGGCTACGTCGCCCTCGAATGCGACCGCCACGCCGGCCTGCACGTCTTCGAGGACCAGGTTCTGATCGAGATCGTCGACGATGAATATAGGCCTGTTCCGGCGGGTCGACCGGGCACCCGGCTGCTGGTCACCAACCTGTTCAACCGCACGCAGCCGCTGATCCGCTATGAGCTCGACGATCTGGTCACCGCCTCGCCCGAGCCCTGCCCCTGCGGGCGCCCGTTCCCACTGCTGGAGACGATCGAGGGCCGCAGCGACGACATCCTCGAGCTGCCGGCGCGGGGCGGCGGCACGACGAAGATCCACCCGGTCACCCTGCGCAGCCCGCTGGCCGGGATCGCCGCGCTGTCCGAGTACCGGATCGTCTACAGGGCAGGCGAGCTGCGCATCGAGGCGGTGCTGACCGGCGCGGACGGGCGCCGGGCATGCCGTGAGATCGAGTCGAGTCTGGGAGCGGCCCTCGTCGAAAGCGGGGCGCAACCGCCGCAGATCCACGTCGAGAGCGTCGCCGAGATCCCCCGACACCCGCATTCCGGCAAGCACAAGGCGATCGAGGTCGAGGTCTCATGATGCCTCGATGACCGCGAAGCTAGCTCGGCTGCCCCGCGAAAGCGAGGCGGAATCGGCCGAAATCGCTGCGCATCGGCGCACTTCGAGGCACTAGTGCCTCGAATGGAGGGGATAGGCGGGGGTGGTTCCAGTTTCCCCTGCGAGGGCCGACCGGCCCAAGTGCAGGGGATTCGATGCGAAGCGGCTGATCGGATTCGAACCGACGACCTTCTGCATGGCAAGCAGACGCTCTAGCCAGCTGAGCTACAGCCGCACAGGGGCGGAGTTTACCCGGCCGGCGGGGGTGGCTGCGGGGTGGTCGGTCAGCGCCTGGTCAGGACGCCGACGAGGAGGTACTGGGCGCCGCCGAGGAGCCAGCCGAGGATCGGGCCTGCCGCCGGGGTCGCGAGCAGGCCGATCGGCGAGCCGACCGTGAGCATCAGGACGATCCAACCAAGGCAGCCGAGCGCCATCCAGCGCAGCCACGGGATTCCTCTGTTGCTCCTCGTCTGCGGCACCACACGCCATTGTCGGGGCGGCCCGGCGGGAGTTCATCGGTAGTCCGCCCCGCCTCGCCGCGGCTTATCCGTGAGCCTGCGATGACCTGCCGAGCCCCAGGGATTATGCTCGGTATCCCACGATCGAGGAGGTTGCTGTCATGTACGTACGTGCCGTCAGGTTCACCGACGTATCTGCCGAGCGGGTGCAAGCGCTCCTCGCTCGCATCGAGGAGTCCGACGGGCCCCCGCCCGGCGTGCCCGCCTCGGGTCTCGAGGTCTTGTTCGATCAGGCACAGGGAACGGCGGTGGTCCTCCAGCGCTTCGAGAGCGCGGAGGACATGGAGGCCGGAGACAAAGTGTTCAGCGCCATGGATTCGTCGGAGACGCCCGGCACCCGTGCATCGGTGGACATGTGCGAGGTGAAGCTCGAGCGAAAGCTCAGCTGAAGCTGGCCGGCTCCCAGTTACCGGCCGGCCGCGACGGCCGGCTCAGCGCCACAGCTCGCGGCGCAGCTTCGCATTGCCGCGTTCGAGCTGCTCGATCGTGGCGCCGGCGACCGAGCGCGTCCGGGTTTCGCGATTGATCCGAGCCTGGACCTCCCGGTGCGACTTACCGGTGCGACGGGCGACGTCGGCGACCAGGCGCCTGCGCTCGCCGCGCAGCCGCTCGCGGGCCGCATAGGCCGACTCCCGCTCCGGTTCGCCGTCCTCCGGCGCGGCTTCGGGCCGGGCGGCCGCCCTCTTCGCCCCCGGCCCGGGGTCGTCGGTCGGGAAGAGCTGCAGCGCGGTCTCGCTCATGATCGCCTCGTCGAGCTCGGCGTCGCCCGAGCTCAGGGGGGCGAAGCGATCTCCCGGCTCGCCACGCTCCCGATCGGCGTCGTCGATCTCATCCTCCTCGGCGTCCGGCGCTAGGTCGAGCGCGTGGCGGCGCTCCAGCTCGATCTCATGGGCGAGCGCCTTCAGCCGCGGGTCGGCCGGAATCAGCAGGTAGCTCATCTGGCGGCGCGGCCTCGGGGTGGTGCGGATGAAGCGACCGACGACCTGGCGGAAGAAGAGCTCGGTCCGCGCCGCCGTCGCATAGACGCCGACCCGCAGGCGGGGGATGTCGACGCCCTCCGAGACCATCAGGACCGAGACCAGCCAGCGTCGATCGGAGGAGGCGAAGTCGGCGATCCGCCGGCTGGCGCCGGGCTCGTCGCTCATCACCAGCTCGGGCCGCTCCCCCGAGACCGTCCCGAGCCGCGCCGCGATCGCCCGCGCGTGGTCCTGATCGGAGGCGATCACCAGGCCGCCCGCGTCGGGGTGCCCCCCGGCGCGCACCTCGCTCAGCCTGGCGTCGCCGTCGCGCAGCACCTCGCCCATCCACTCGCCGTTGGGGCTGAGCGCCGTCCGCAGCCGCCGGGCCGCCTCCGCCGCCGGCAGGACGAGGTCGAAGTCGGCGCTGCGCAGGCGGCCGTCCGAGAGCCACTCCATCTCGCCGTCATACGGCAGGAAGGTGATCGGGCGGCACACTCGGTCGACCAGCGCCTGCGGATAGCCGTAGGCGTAGTCGGCGCGGCTGACGCCGTCCTCGTCGTAGGTGACCCAGGGGATGGCCGAGTTGTCGGAGCGAAACGGCGTGCCGGAGAGCAGCAGCCGGAAGCGGGCGCCGTCGAAGGCCCTGCGGGCCTGCAGGCCCCAGGCGGCCTGATCGCCCATGTGGTGCGGCTCGTCGGCGATCAGCAGGGTCGGCCGGCGGGCGGCGGCCAGCCGGTGCGTGTCCGGCCCGGCCGCGATCGTCTGGTAGGTGACGGCGACGCCATGGAAGTCGGCCGACTCCGGCCCGTCGGAGTTCGGCCTGTTCGGCTCGAGGTCGATGCCATAGCGGCCCGCGTCGGCGGCCCACTGGCGGCAGATGTGGGTGGTCGGGCCGGCCACGACGACGCGCGAGACGAACCCGGCGCGCAGCATCCGGTGGGCGATGTGCAGGCCGAAGGTGGTCTTGCCGGCCGCCGGCGTCGCCGAGGCGAGGAAGCCGGCGCCCGAGTGCGCCCGCACGGCCGCGGTCGCCTCCTCCTGCCAGGAGCGGAGGGGTCGGGAATCGGGCCAGTCCGGAAGCGATCGGGCACGCGCCCCGCCGCCGGTCAGTTGCTGAGGGGCGTCGTACAAAGGGCGGGCAACAATAGGGTCGCCGACGGTCGGAGGACGGCCGCCCCCGCAGCGGCTGGGAGGGGGGCGCCGAGCCCCGGCGCAGTCGTCCGGAGCCCGGCCCCTTCAGAGGCTGGCGATCAGCCCCACTTCCGAATCGACAGAGTCGGCAGGACCGCCTTGCTCGTTGCGAGATTCATTTCCTCACCCCCTTTCGCATTTGGAGCCACGCGGTCCAATGTAGGAGGGGTGAGTTTTGAGAACCTCTTAGGTCTTATTTGGATAAAGTCGTAGACTGTCGTGCTCAACCGATGTCGAGCACTTCAATGCGAAACAAGATGACGGCAAAAACCTCGACCGCCTCGGGTGCGATCACCGCCCACCTGCGACGCATGTCTGTCGTCTTTGCGGTTCGGCTTCGGATGAAGATCCTGGCTGAGCTGTATATGCGCGAGATGAGCCCGACCCGCTTCTACGAGGAGTTCGGTGGTGGCTCCATCTCTAGGGTCACGAGGAACTTTGAACGGCTTGCAGAATGGGGCTGGCTCGAATACATCCGCAAGGAGGGGCCAGGTGGAAAGCGCCGGGGGGGCGTCGAGCACTTTTACCGAGCCACCGAATTAGCCTACTTCGATGGCGAGACGTGGGCGTCACTGCCGTACTCGATACGTGTCGCATTTAGTTGGAATATCTTCAGGGGGATTGCAGAGCGCCTTCGGGTGGCGATCGCCGCCGGTTGGGTCGAACCCGGCTCGAAGGGCGACCTGACTGGCGAGTCGGTAAGCCTCGATGGCGTTGGCTGGACGAATGTGATCGACGCTGTCCAGAAGCACTTCGACCGCAGCTTCGAAGAGCAGAAGGCAGCCACCCTCCGCATCGCTCGCTCTGGCGAGGAGGCGATTCGGGCGAGCGTTGTCCACATTGCTTTCGAGCCGGCCACCGGCGCAGGCGCCGGGGCGCCGCATCTCGTCGAAGGTCGCGAAGAGCCCATCGTGCCGCTGCCGGTTCGCCTGTCGAAGGTGCTCGCGGACGAGGTGTCCATGCGGATCGTCGAGGAGGCGAATACCCGTGACATAAGCGCGACCCAGTTCCATGCGGAGGTCGGCGGGGACTCTGTCGCCGCCATTCGGCGTCGGTTCAAGAAGCTCGCCAAGGTGTTGCTGCTGACCGAGGTCGATGCGCGCACCGGTGGCAGGCGGCGGGGGGCGACCGAGAAGTTCTACCGGGCGACCGGCCCCGCGATCTTCGCCGTGAAGAACGGCCCTTGGGCTGATGTTCCGGAGTCCGTCGACAGCACCGCGACTTGGCGGCGCTTCGAAGACCTGTCGGCGGCGATCAAAGAGGCGATGAGACAGGGGACCTTCGACGCCCGTGAGGACAGTTGCCTCGCTTGGTCGTTGTTGCAGCTCGACCGAGAAGGATGGGAAGCGGTGACGGATGACCTGGAGTCCCTGCGTCGCTTCGTTGACGAGGAGCAAAAACGAGCAGCCAAGCGAATGGCGAAGTCGGGTGAGCCGCCCGTGGAGATGGTGATCGCGCTGGCGGCGTTCAAATCGCCCAAGGAGTCGGAACGGGAACCGTAGGCTCCCCGCTCCGGGCGCAGATCAAGCCGAAATCGCCCCAGCTACGCTTCATCCACTCGGCGCCTTGCCTATTGGTTTTCGGTGGCTTCGCCCCCCGATCCGATCGGCAGTACGACATATGGCACAATGGGTGGCATGCGTAAGACGACCGTCTATTTGCCCGACCAGTTGAAGGGCCGCCTCGAGCGGGTGGCCGCGGACTCCGGCCGCTCGGAGGCCGACCTGATCCGCGAGGGGATCGAGCTGGTCAGCGGTCGGATGGGCGGGACGGAGCCCCGACTGCCCCTGTTCGAGAGCGGCAAGCCCGACCTCGCCGAGCGGGCGGAGGAGCATCTCGCCGGCTTCGGCGAGCGGTGATCCTGCTCGATACGAGCGGTCTCCTGGCCGCGATCGACGCCAGCCAGCGAGATCATCGCCAGGCGGCCGCCGCCCTGCGGGAAGCGAGGGGACCACTGCTGCTCTCCCCGTTCGTCCTCGCCGAGCTCGACTACCTCCTCGCGACCAGGGTCGGGCCCCAGACCGAGCTTGCGCTTCTCGCCGAGGTGGGCCGCGGCGCCTACCGCCTCGAGCCGTTCGAGGCCGCCGACATTGCGATCGCCGCGGAGGTGATCGACACCTACGCCGACCTCGAGGTCGGCCTCGCTGATGCCTCGATCGTCGTCCTTTCGCGGCGCCACGAGGTGCTCGACCTGCTCACCCTCGACGAACGCCATTTCCGCACCCTCCGCGGCTCGGCCGACCGGCCCTTCCGGCTCCTACCCGCGGACGGCGATGCGGGGGTCGGTCCTTGACCCTCGCATCGACGGGATGCACCGTCTCGTCGTGAGTCGGGTCTGCCGGGCTCCTCGATCGCGTCGGCCGGTAACTGTGGCACTCGCTCCATGCCGCTAACAACCTCCTCGGTAACGGAGAGCGGGCCCGAGTACGACGCGCGCGCTTTACCTCAAGCCGCTACGCGAAGCCGATGGAGCTGCCCCCGAACCTCGTGGCCGTCTATCTTGAGAAATTCAAGCGGGCCCTCGGGTGGGCGTCCTGCCGACGACCGACCTGGGAGTTTTGGCAGGGAATTGGCAGTAAGTCCCAAAGAGCCTTTGAGGAAACCACTTGAATTTGGCTCTATGAGCCTGCCCGGCGCCTTGGCGGAGTGGCTACGCAGCGGCCTGCAAAGCCGTTTACACCGGTTCGATTCCGGTAGGCGCCTTCGGCTCTAGCAAGCGAAATTCCGCTTGTCAGAGCGGTTTGCGGACCCTTTTCACGCCGGATTCTCATCCGGCTGTTTCCGGCTTAAGCCGGTTATTTCGTGGCATGACTGGCCCATTTGTGGCCCACACCCGGCGGTCGGCCTTTCGGATTTGGGTCGCGATCGTCGCGATCGCTTTCTGTTGCCGGTCGGCTGCAACGGAGACCGTGCACGTCATCTATCACCACGCGGCAGACGGTTGGTGGGCGAGAGCGGGTACTCGCTGAGCGTCGATGTTGGGGGTTGGTCTCGGCGCGTTGAACGTCTCGGTCGCAAGCGGCGCGGCGGTGGAATGGCTGGAGGTACAGCGATCGGGACGGCGGAGGAGACGAAAGACGGAACCGGACCGGGGGAGGGGTTGGGGTGGCGGAATACGGGTCTGGGGCCGGGAGCGTTGGGACGGAGGGCTCGTGGCGCCAGAGCGGGGTTGACCGGAGCTCCTTTTCGAGGCGATGGCAGGGATGAGATGCGACGGATACGATGAGCAACTCACGGAAAATGCGCATGAACAAATCGATCATCACAGCTGAGCCGACCTGACCTCCTCGTCGGTCCGTCTCGCCCCGTTGAAAGACTCGGCACATGCCGAGGAAGCCGCGCAACTGGAACGACCCAGCGGGCGTTGATCCGCAGACGGGCGAGGAGCTTCGCGTCTGCGATCTCGTCCGTATTGGCGAGGAAATCCTCGGCGTGCGTCACAATCCAGAGCGAGCCAAGCAGTGGCATGCATGGCGAGAGGAACTGACCGATGACCAACGCGCGCAATACACGCAAGCCAGAGGACGCAGAGCCCGCAGTCGCAGCTAGGGCTGAGCAGCTTGTCGGCGAGGCCGACGAGTTGCTCTCCGATGCCTTCGGGCCGGGGCAATGGCCCGAGGCCGAGGTCGCGGAGCGTTTTCTCGCAGAGGGCAAGCTCGACCGCGTATTGGCGCTCTATGGACAAGCCATGCGCCTGGACGCCGGCGAGCCCGCCTATCCGTGGAATCTCGGCTCGGCAATGAACCGCCTTGGTCTCAACGACCTTGCCCTGGGGTTTCTGACTCGTGCCATCCACCTGGCGGAGCAGCGAGGGGAGAGCGAGTGGTCTGGCCCGGATGCCCAGCTTGCAGTCGCCGAGGTTGCCATCGATGCCGGTGAGTACGACCTCGCCCTGACCGCGCTCGCCCATGCTCGCGCCGACGACCAGCAGAACGGCCGCGAGGCTCAGATCGGAGAACTGCTCAAAGAGGTAGGCAGCGAGCAAGACGACCCGAGCCCGCAGGCGTCTTTGGTTTCGCTGCTTGAGCAGCTTCCGGCGTAGCTGGCGATTTCGTCACTAGCGGTCGCCCTACTCGGCTCATGGCCCGCAGTGATAAGGAACGGATGGACGTCGGCGGCGAGATTGGAGCGCTCACCGCGCGTATGCGCGCGCCTTGCATGTCCGTACAAAGTCGTACAGTCTTTGCCATGGAGACGACGAGCGCCAAGACCCGCCGGATCGAGGTCCGGATGACCGACGAGGAGCGGCCCCTGGAGGCGGTGCGTCGGACTCTGCGGTAGGAGGGCGGTGTCAGGCTTGGCACGATCGCCGCTGGCGTCTTCGCCGGCGTGGCTACGGTGCCGACGTCCCGGTCCGGCCGTAGTCGTCGCTGACGCGCACCACGTCGTCGAGCTCGGGCGTCGAGACCTCGACGACGACGGAGTCCTCGAGCGCCTCGACCGTGTGCACCTGTCCCGGCTCGTTGCGCCACGCCGCACCCGCCGTTAGCTCGCTCGTCGACATCGTCTCGGTGTCCGAGCCCTTGCTCAGCAACAGGTGTCCGGAGAGAAGGTAGGAGGTCTCGTCCTTGCGCTCGTGGTACTGGACCGAGAGCCGCTCCCCGGTGCGGACGTGGAGCAGCTTGCCGGCGTAGTGATCGGTCAACGCGAACCACAACTCGTGTCCCCACGGCTTGTCCACCCGGCGCGGTAGCTCCATCACTGAGGCTCCACCTCCACCGGGCAGCTGACGCTGTTGGCGATGAAGCAGCGCTCGTGGGCGCGATGGTGGAGAGAGTCGATCTGCTCTTCGGCGATGTCGTCGTCGAAGGCGACCCTCGGGCGAAGGACCACGCGCGTGAACCTCGTGCCGTCCATCGTCCCCTCCGGATCGTCCTCGTAGGCGGTCACCCGGATTCGCTCGGCGCGGGCGAGGGAGAGGAACCACAACATGTGACAGCTCGCCAGCGAGGCGACGAACATCTCCTCCGGATCCGCCTTGTCCGGATCGCCGCCGAGGACGGCCGCGCCCGACGCGGCGAGCCGTTGGTTGGCCAGGTCGATCGTGTGAGCGCGGCGATCATCCTGGCTCGGATCCCAGATGACCCGCGCGTGGTGGACGCTCGCGTGCCTGCTCAACGCTTCGCCGGCCCGTTCGAGAGATATTCCGCTCTTCGGCTCACGTGAGCATGCTTTCACGAGGCGTCCCGCCCGGACGGAAATCCTGTTTGACTGTGGCGGCATGGAGCCTTCGAAGTCAGAGATCACCTTGCGCTATGCGGACGACGCGGATCGGCTTGAAGCGGTCGAGCCGCTCTGGAATGCACTCCAGGAGCATCATTCCAGTCTCGTTCCGAACCTCGGCGGCAGCGCTCCGAAGCGCGAGCTGGCGGACTCCTGGCGGCGTCGGCGGGCCAAGTACGAGCGCTGGCTCAAAGATCCCGCGACCTTCTTCGTCATCGCGCAGGACGGCGACCACCCGATCGGCTACGCCTTCGTCACGGTCGGTTCCGGATACGCCGCCTGGCAGACCGGCGAGCGGCTCGCCGAGTTGGAGACGCTTTCGGTCCTTCCCGAGTGCCGTGGCGACGGCGTAGGCGCCGCGCTGCTGGAATCGGTGTGGCAACGCCTGGCGGAGATGGGCGTCGAAGATCTCGCCATCACCGCCGCGAAGACAAACGTCGACTCCCACCGCTTCTACGAGCGCCACGGCTTCATCCAGGGCTTTGTCGTCTACTACGGCAAGCGCAACGCCCCGGCGACGCCGGACGACTGATCCCAGGCCGTTTCGCAAACGGATAGGCCACTTTGGCCATGTGGACATTGCCTGCCGGTCAACAGGCAACGAGAATGCGGCCATGAACGAGAAAGCCGCGGTGCGCGATGCGTTTTCTGACGACGCCACAGCGATATCCGAGATCTACAACGCCGCGATCGCCGAGCGGCGATCGACATTCGAGACGGCGCCGAGGTCGCCCGAGGACTTCGGGCCTCGGCTTGAGGATTCGCGGCACCCGCTGCTCGTCTGCGATGCGGGCGCGGACATCGTCGGATGGGCGGGCCTTGCCCCCTACAGCACCCGCGAGTGCTACGAGGGCATCGGCGAGGCGAGCGTCTACGTGGCGCCGCAGGCGCGCGGCCGCGGGCTCGGCACGCTGCTGGCCGAAGCGCTTGCCTCCGCGGCCGAAGAGCGCGGCTTCCACAAGATGATCGGCAAGCTCTTCACCGACAACGCCGCGAGCATCCGCTTGACCGAACGCTGCGGCTTCAACTCCGTCGGCCTGCACCGCCGCCACGGCAAGCTCGACGGCGCCTGGCGGGACGTGCTCGTGGTCGAGCGGCTGCTCGGATAGCCGACCTACAGGTTGCGGACCCGCCGGCCGATCTCCTCGTCCTGCGGATATCCAACCGCCTCCCAGAACTGGCCCGCATCCTCGTCGTCAAAGGCGACCAGCGCTGTTACGCGGCGGGCGCCGCGCTGGCGTAGGTAGGCCTCGCCCGCTCGCGTGAGAGCAAGCCCGATTCCTTGCCGTCGGTTCTCGTCACGAACCGCGAGCCGGTACATGTTGCCCCGCCACCCGTCCCAAGCGGCTATCAGCGCGCCGACGATCTCACCGCCGTGCTCTGCAACCAGCAGGGCGGCTGGAGAGCCGGCTCCGACAAGCTGCTCGACGACATCGCTGCGATCAGGCGTGCTGGCGTGCTCGCTGCGGGCCTGCGCCCAGAGGCCCATCACCGCCGGCACATCCTCCGGTCGAGATCGACGCACGGTGATTCCGTTGCCAGTCAAGGGAGGAGGATATGTCAGGCTGAACAGAGAACGCGCCGGACGAAATCTGTCTTGGCTTCCGTGTAGGCGTCGCGGTCGTTGGCGAATCGCTCGGCAAGGCCCCGCTTCAAAGCGAGACCCGGAAAATCGGTGCGTCAGTCACGGACGGACTCTCCTCTACTACGCCCCGTCATCGCCGTTCCTCGGACTGAATGCGAGCAGGGGGAGCGCTCCGACCAATCTCTCGCGGGCCTCGGCGGAGCCGTCATAGCGAAAGCCGGCCAGGCGGGAGAGGATCGCCCGCACGATTGGGCCGGCGAGCCGATTCCGCTGTTCGTAGTCGGCCAACACGACCACGGCCTCCTCCCGATCAAGCGAGCGGGCCGTTGGCTCGAAGCGCCTCGCAGCGATCCGCACTTCCACTGCGCCGCCGCCCAGGACGTTGCGCAGCCAGCTGGAGCGCGGCCCGAAGCCCGACATCACCGTCGCCTCGCGTCTCTCGGGGTCCCAGCGAACGACCTCCAGCATCGTGCGGTACAGGCGGCCACTGCGACGACCGCGGTGGGTGAGCAGCAAGAAACGATGCCCAAGGAGCCTTCCCGCGCCGACGTCGTAGAGGCGGGCCGGGAGCCGAAGCGCCCGGCTCAGGAGCGGACCGGGTTGCGCCATGCACGCAGGCTATGCGAAGCGGCTGGATGGACTTCCCCCCCTTCGTGCGACACGTCAGGGCTTGACGGTTTCTTCGTCTGAATTTTTATCTATATAGATCTTCTCGAACTCCCTCGGCGAGAGATAGCCGAGTGTGGAGTGCCTCCTCTCTCGGTTGTAGAACGACTCGATGTAGTCGAAGACGGCGCTTCGCAGCCCCTGCCGGGTGGGCCAGGAACGGCGGTGGACCAGCTCCTTCTTCAGGGTGGCGAAGAACGACTCGGCGACGGCATTGTCAAAGCAGTCGCCTTTGGAGCCCATCGACATTGCAATCCCGGCGTCGCGGGCCCGCTGGCCGAAGGCAAGAGATACGTATTGCGATCCCTGGTCGGAGTGGTGAATCAGCCCGGCGTCGGGCTTGCGGCGGGCCAGCCCCATCTGCAGCGCGTCGACGACCAGCTCGGCGCGCATGTGGTCGGCCATCGACCAGCCGACGATCGCCCGCGAGAAGGCGTCCTGGACGGCGGCGAGGTAGAGCCAGCCCTGCCAGGTGCTCAAGTAGGTGATGTCGGCGACCCACAAGACGTTGGGCGCCGCGGGGCGGAAGTCACGGCGCACCAGGTCATCAGCGACCCTGACGCCGGGTACCTGAATCGTGGTGCGGCCTCGCTTCTTCTCGATCAGGCCGCTGATCCCGGCCTCTCGCATCAGTCGCTCCACGCGCTTCTCGGAGACCCTGATCCCATGCGCCATGCGCAGCTCGGCGTGGATCCGCGGCGATCCGTAGACGCCGCGGAATTCGCCGTGGATATCGCGGATGCGCTCGGTCAGGAAGGCGTCCTCCATCGCCCGCTGCGATGGAGGACGCCGCTCCCAGGCGTGGAAGGCCTGACGGCTGACACCGAGCATCCGGCTCATCAGCGAGATCGGGAAGTTGGCCTTCTCCGCGGCGATGAACCGGTAGGCATCGGTCACCGCCCCTCGCTCTCCCGGGCGAAGAAGGCCGCGGCTTTTTTCGGGATTTCTCGCTCCTGGGTGAGGATGCGGTTCTCACGGCGCAGGCGCCTGAGCTCCTCTCGCTCCTCGGTGCTCAAGCCCTCGCGCTTGCCGGCGTCGACTGTCGGCTTGCTTGATCCAGGTGTGCAGCGTCTGGCTCGAGACACCCAGGTCGCGCGCGACCTGGGTGATGGGCTTCCCGCTGCTGCGGGCCAGCTCGACGGCTTCACGCCGGAACTCGGGCGGGTATGGCGGCTTGCTTCGTGGCATCGACTCCTCCTTGCCGGAGTCTTGCGACCCCAGCGCTCAGGTGTCGTCGAAACCGGGGGAAGTCCACGGAGACCGGAGAGCTGCGCTGCAAGCTCTCGGATGGCTCGGTGCTTGATGTCAAGCCCGCAGAGCGCGAAACCGAAGACGATCCGCCCAACTGGGAACTGATTACGCCGGGCGGCGTCGTCTTGGAGTTTGGGCCGGGGGTCCGCTGGCAGATCGGCAGCGCCGACGGTCGCGTCCCATAAGCCGGGGGAATTAGCTCGGACGTAGCCTCCGCGTTGTCCAGCAAGACGACGCAAAGGAGGCACGCCCGAGATGGCGAGAATAGTCCCGAGTGAGAGATATCGCAATCAGCTCGACGAGCTGATCGCCGGAGCAAGCGACAACGAGGATCCGGTTGAGGAGATCGCCCGCGCCGGCGCCCGGCTGGTTCTGCAGGTGGCGCTGGAGGAGGAGGTGAGCGAGTTCCTGGGCCGCGAGCGCTACCAGCGCGACGGTGAGCCGGTTTCCCACCGAAACGGCTACGAGGACCGCAAGGTGGTGACGACCTCGGGTCCGGTCGAGGTCGAGCGGCCACGGATCAGGGAGGCCAAGAAGCTCGGCTTCGAGTCGAAGATCCTCGGGCGCGGCGTCACCCGCACCCACGCCCTGGAGTCGCTGGTGATCTGCTCGTTTCTGCGCGGCCTCAGCGTCCGCGACGTCGAAGGCGCCCTGGCCGAAACCTTCGAGGAGAAGGTGATCTCCAAGTCGACCGTCTCGCGTGTCTGCGAGGACACCAGGGAGCGCTACCGGCGCTGGTGCGAACGCGACCTCTCCGGGCACGATCTCGTCTATTGCTTCCTCGACGCGATCTACCTGAAGCTGCGCCCCGACGACACCCCCGCCGAAGGCGTGCTCTGCGCCTGGGGAATCACCCTGGAGGGCAGAAAGGTGCTGCTCGGCCTGCAGTTGGGAAGCCGCGAGAGCTATGAGTGCTGGCTGGATTTCGGGCGCGACCTGAAGAAGCGCGGTCTCAAGGCGCCGGCCCTGGTCATCGCCGACGGCGCGCAGGGGATCTGGAAGGCGGTGGGCGAGCTGTGGCCGGCGGCGGCGCAGCAGCGCTGCACGATGCACGCCTTGCGCAACGTCCTCGCCAAGCTCCCCGAGAGCCACCACGCCGAGTTCAAGGCGCGCTGGTGGCGGATCTTCGATGAGACCGCCTCGCCCGGGGAGGCGAAGTCAGCCCTGCTCGCCCTCGCCGAGGAGTTTCGCCGGGCCTACCCCTCGGCGATGCGGACGATCGACGAGAACGCCGATGAGCTGGTCTCCCACCTGCTCTTCCCCTCCGAGCATCGCAAGCGGCTGCGGTCGACGAACCTGCTCGAGCGCACCTTCGTCGAGGTGCGCCGCCGCACCAAGGTGATCGGCCGCTTCCCCGGCGAGACCTCGGCGCTGACCTTGATCTGGGCGGTGTTGGAGCTTGCCTCCCGGGGCTGGCGCGGGGTGACGATGACGCCGAGGACCGTGGCCGAGATCGAGCGCATTCGTCGCGCTCGCGGCGGTTCCGCGGAACCGCCGCGGACCGTCGAGGTGGGCGAGGAGGTGATCGCCGCGTAGGATCGGAGGTGCGCGGAGCTACGTCAGGGTGAAATTACCCGGACAGTGGGACGCGACCGCGCCGACAGCCGGGCGTCTTCTCGCGCCTGACGGTGGCACAGAGGGTGGCGCGGTTCCGCGGAACCGCTTGAGCATGCGGAATGCGGCGCTCGCAAACGCACCTGCAAAGCCGTTTACACCGGTTCGATTCCGGTAGGCGCCTCTGCTTCTGCTGCTGGCTCTGGCAGCGCGACATGGGCTTTGGAGAACTTCCGACCGGTCGCATCCGCATCGAGAGGCCGGTACTGGGCAGACGTATCCGGCTTCCCGGTTGCTTTGCCGCGGGCGATACTCTGGGTCAACCTTCGAATCTCGGTCGGGTTCAGCGCTATCTTGCTGACAATGACTCTCGACGGACTGCCAGGGCTCGGTGATTCGCCCGGGGTTCTCTCCGGGGCATGGGCGGCGGCGCCTGCTCCAGGCAGGAGAGCTCGAGGATTGCCGAGGGCCCCTTGTCGGCCGCATTCCGGCATAGCCGTGCGCCCGGTGGTCCCTTGACGGCAACTGCGGTGACTCGATGCTTCGTCGCTTGAGGTCCTTCGCGCGATGCGCGGGTCGACTGTCGAGGTGCGGATCGACTATCCGAAAGAGACAAATGTCAGGCGATGTCCGATCTGGCTGCCATACTTCGGGCATGGTTGTGAGTGAGACGTCAAGCGGCACGCCGGTCGTCGAGATGACGGCCGAGGAGTACGAGGCCTACCTTGAGCGCGAAGTGCGTGCGGCCATGGGGCTCTCCGTGGAGGAGTTCCGCCGCGCCTACCTGGCCGGCGAGCTTGACGAAGCCGACCCCTCTGTAACCGATCTCGTCGGACTCCTTCGCATTGGCCAGAACGGGCACGCCGCGTAGCACGGCGCAAGCCTTCGTCGATCATTTGAACGGCGTCCTCAATCGGATGGTCACCGATGCGCGGCTCTCGCTGCTGCCTGTGCCAGGCGGCGAAGGCGCCTTCGAAATCACCCGGCTCGAAGATGACGACCGAGTGCCTCTGGAGCTGTTCGGGTCATCGTTGCGTCTATTTGTTCGCCACACGGTCGTCGTCGTGGACGGCCACTGCCGGACCGAGTCCTATGGCTACCGGCTTGAATCGGGCGCTGAGGCCGGTTCCTGGCTCCTGCGGTGGGAGTACTTCCGCGCTGCGCCGCGCCCCGACTACGACTACCCGCTCGCCCACCTGCATGTCAACGGAGCCTTTTCCGGCGGCAAGCCAATCGAGGCACTTCACATTCCGACCAGTCGCGTCCCGCTGGAGTCTGTTGTCTGGCACGCCATCGCGGACTGGGGGGTTCCGCCACGCAGCAATGGCTGGCGCGCCCTCCTGGGCGAGTCCGTCGCCGGATTTCACGAGCGTCGTACGGCTCACTGACACGTCCGGCGCCTGCTGGATTCCGGTGGGCGCGGCCGGGTAGCTGTCAGGCTGAGACGATGAGCGCCGTTGTTGTCGATGAGCAGGAGCGGGCTGCTGCCGTGGAGCAGGAGGCGGCGGATCACGTGATCGTGCTGTTCGGGGCGACCGGGGATCTGGCGAAGCGGAAACTGCTGCCGGGGATGTTCCACCTGACCCAGGTGGGCTTGATGCCGGCGGGGTTCCGGATCGTCGGCACGGCGCGGCGCGACATCGGCGAGGACGGCTTTCGCGACCTGGCCCGGGAGGCGATCGAAGAGTCGGGGCGGCGGCCGCCCGAGCGCGCGGCGGTGGAGCGCTTCGTCGAGCGCCTGCGCTTCGTCTCCGTGGACGGCGGGCTCGCGCCGCTGGCCGCGGCGGTCGAGGCCGCGCGCGCCGAACTCGACGAGGGCGTGCGGGTCCTGCACTACCTCTCGCTGCCGCCGCAGGCCGCCGGCCCCACCGTCCGCGAGCTGGGGGAGACCGGGCTCGGCGACGGCGCCCGGGTGATCACCGAGAAGCCCTTCGGCGTCGACCTCGCCTCTGCCCGCGAGCTCAACTCGTGCCTGCTCTCGGTCTTCCCCGAGGAGGAGATCTTCCGCATCGACCACTACATCGGCCGCGAGGCGGTGCAGAACCTGCTCGCGCTGCGCTTCGCCAACGGGATGTTCGAGCCGGTCTGGAACCGCAACCACATCGACCACGTGCAGATCGACGTGCCGGAGACGCTCTCGATCGGCATGCGCGCCGGCTTCTACGAGGAAACCGGCGCCTTCCGCGACATGATCGTCACCCATCTGTTCCAGGTGCTCAGCTTCGTCGCGATGGAGCCGCCGACCTCGCTCGAGGCCAAGTCGCTGGGCGCCGAGCGGGAGAAGGTCTTCGACTCGATGTCCTCGCTCGAACCCGGCTGCGCGGTCCGCGGCCAGTACGCGGGCTACCGCGAGGAGGACGGCGTCGCCGCCGGCTCCGACACCGAGACGCTGGTCGCCCTGCGGGCGATGATCGACAACTGGCGCTGGGACGGCGTGCCCTTCTACCTGCGCTCGGGCAAGCGGATGGCCGAGGACCGCCACATCCTCACCGTCGCCTTCAAGCAGCCGCCGCGGCGCATGTTCCCGCTCGACTGCGACGAGATCGCCGAGAGCTTCGGCCACGACCACCTCACCTTCGAGCTCGGCGAGCCGGGCAGCATCTCCGCCTCCTTCCTCGCCAAGGTGCCCGGGCCGACGATCCACCTCGGCGAGGCGCACATGCGGTTCAGCTACGCCGACAGCTTCGGCGGCAACGGCCAGGCGCTCGACCCCTACGAGCGTCTGATCCACGACGTCATGGTCGGCGACCGCCTGCTGTTCACGACCTCGGAAGGGATCGAGCGGCTCTGGCGGGTCTCCGAGCCGTTGCTCGAGGACCCGCCGCCGGCGCACAGCTACCCCGTCGGCAGCTGGGGCCCGGCCGCGATCGACGAGCTGATCGCCCCGCGCCGCTGGCACCTGCCGAGCACGCACGTCGAGTGAGCCACGGAAAAGGGCCCCTCTCGGGGCCCCCTGTTTCCGAAGGACGTGCCACCAGACGTTCGCGTCGCCGGCTCGTCGGTCCTCAAGTCTTTTCCCTGCCCCTTGAGAAACACCGTGTGAGCTGGAAAGTTGCACCGTTGCTAGATTCAGATCTCCCGCTGGGGCGCATAGCTCAGTTGGGAGAGCGCCAGCTCGACAAGCTGGAGGTCACAGGTTCGAGCCCTGTTGCGCCCACTAGTTGACGATCGCGACCTACCTGGCGGTTGTGGCGGTGCTCGTCGCCTCGCCGGCGATCGGCCAGGCGGCGCTGGCGCTCTGCGGCGCGCGGCGCTGGTCGTGGCTCGCGCCCGCCGTGGGCCTGGCGCTGCTCTGCGCGATCTGCTGGGCGACGGTGCGGATGCCGGGCCACGGCGTCGTCTCCGCTGTCGTCGTCCGTGGTGCTGACCGTCGCCGCGGCGCTCTACCTGCGCGGCCGGCTGGAGGGCGGGGGAGAGGCGCTGCGCCTCGGCTGGCCGGTCGCCCTCGGCGCTCTGCTCGCCGCATCGCTGCCCTTCGTCGCCGAAGGCCACTTCGGCATCCTCGGCACCGGCTTCAACCCGGACATGTCGCAGCACCTGCTGGCGACCGACCGGCTCGCCCACGGCGAGGGCTCGCAGCTGCTTCACCAGGGCTACCCGCTGGGACCGCACTCGATCGTCGTCGCCCTCAACAAGGGTCTCGGCGTCGGCATCGTCCAGGGCTTCGACGGCCTGACCATCGCCGCCGCCGTGATCGCCCCGCTGACGGCCCTTGCGGCGTTCGCCGGCCGGTCGCGGACGCGCGCCGTGGCCGCCGCCCTGCTCGTCGGCCTCCCATACCTGGTCGCCTCCTACTTCGCCCAGGGCGCCTTCAAGGAGCTGATCCAGGCCCTCCTGGTCCTAGCCTTCGTCCTAGCTCTGCGCGAGAGCAACCGATCCTGGCGCGACCTCCCTCTGAGATTCGCCCCAGCAGCCCTCCTCGCCATCGGCAGTGTGTATGTGTACAGCTTCCCCGGAGTCATCTGGCTAGCGGCGATCGCAGTCCTGTGGACGCTTGCAGAATGGGCGTCCGCCAAATCGATCCCAGCCGCGGGTGGCGGGGTAGGGGGGACCGCCCCTGAGGACGCTTTAGCGACCGGAGGGGGCGGTGGGTCCCCTGCCCCGACAGGACCCGCGGCCCTACGCGCAATGTCCCTGGCCGTCCTGGTGTTCGCCATAGGGGCCCTACCGGAGCTGGGCCGGATGATCGACTTCCACCGCTTCGAGACCTTCGACCCCAACGGCCCCGGCCTCGGCAACCTCTTCGGCCAGATCTCTCCGTTCACCGCCCTCGGCATCTGGCCCTCCGGCGACTTCCGCCTCGCCCCGGGGGATGGTGCGGTGCCGGCTTTCGTCTACTACCTGGGCGCGGCCTTCGCCACGCTTCTCTTCATCTTTGGCGTACGCCGAGCTTGGCGCGGACGTGAGCACTCGCTGCTCGCCGGGTTGGCCTCGGTCGCGCTGCTGTACATCGCTGCACGTGTGGGCGGCACCCCGTACACGTCGGCCAAGGCTCTGGAGATAGCCGCACCGCTTTTGACCCTGAGCGTCCTCCTACCGCTTGCTCCCGCGGGTGGCGGGGTAGGGGGGACCGCCCCTGAGGACGCTTCAGCGACCGGAGGGGGCGGTGGGTCCCCTGCCCCGACAGGACCCGCGGGCAGACACGCCGCATCCCTTGCCGTCCCGCACCCAGCGCTCTGGCTCTACCTGCTCGCCGCCGGCGCCTGCTCGCTGCTCGCCCTGGCCAACGCCCCCGTAGGCCCGACGTCCTACTCACCGGCTCTCACCGCTCTGCGACCCCTGTTCGCCGAAAGCCCGACCCTCGTCCTGGCCCCCGACCACCTGCTCGCCGACGAACAGGGCGAGCGCTACATCGTCTGGGAGCTGCGCGGCGGCCGCGTTTGCGTCGAACCGGCAAGCAGCGCGGGGGGCGGGCGCCGCTCGGAATCCGCTTCTTCGTCACCACCGACCCTGCCGAGCGTCCCTTCCGCGGCCTCGTCCTGCGCCGCCGCGCCGGCCCCTACACGGTCTGGGAGCACCGCGGCGTCGTCGGCGGCCCCAGCCCCTGCCCGCTGATCGCCGTGCGCCAGGCCCGCCAAGGCCCGTAGCATTGGGCCGGGATGGAGGCCGCGACGAAGATCACCGTGAAGCTGCCGGACGGGACGCCGCTCGAGCTGCCCGACGCAGCCTCGGGCGCCGACGCCGCCGCGGCGATCGGGCCGGGGCTGGCCAAGGCCGCGCTGGCGATCCGCGTCGACGGCGAGCTGCGCGATCTCGCCGCGCCGCTCCCCGACGGGGCCGAGATCGCGATCCTCACCGACCGCGACCCCGAGGCGCTGGAGCTGATCCGCCACGACGCCGCGCACGTGATGGCCGAGGCGGTGATGGAGCTCTATCCGGGGACCAAGGTGACGATCGGGCCGCCGATCGAGCAGGGCTTCTACTACGACTTCGAGTTCCCGCCGGACGCCAGGGTCACCGAGGAGGACCTGGAGAAGATCGAGGCGGCGATGCGCGCCCACATCGAGGCCGACGAGCAGTTCGAGCGTCGCGACGTCCCGGTCGCCGAGGCGATCGAGATCTTCCGCGAGCAGGGCCAGGACTACAAGGTCGAGCTGATCGAGGACCTCGTCCGCGACGAAGGCGTCGAGACCGTCTCGCTGTACCGCAACGGCCCCTTCGAGGACCTCTGCCGCGGCCCGCACGGCCCCGGCACCGGCCGGATCAAGGCGATCAAGCTCAGCTCGCTCGCCGGCGCCTACTGGCGCGGCGACGAGAGCCGCGCGATGCTGACCCGGATCTACGGCACGGCCTTCTTCTCGAAGAAGGACCTCGACCGGCACCTCGAGCGGATCGAGCAGGCGAAGGCGCGCGACCACCGCCGCCTCGGCCCGCAGCTCGGCATCTTCATGCTGCGCAAGGAGGCGCCGGGAATGCCCTTCTGGCTGCCCCACGGGACGACCCTGCTGCGGCTGATCGAGGCCGAGGTGCAGAAGCAGCTGCGCAAGCGCGAGTACGTCGAGATCAAGACGCCGCACCTGATGGACGTCGAGCTCTGGCACCGCTCCGGCCACTGGGACAACTACCAGGAGAACATGTACTTCACCGAGTCGAAGGAGCGCCAGTACGCGATCCGGCCGATGAACTGCCCCGGCGCCTGCCTCGTCTTCGACTCCGAGCGCCACTCCTACCGCGAGCTGCCGCTGCGGGTCGCCGAGTTCGGCCAGGTCTCGCGCGCCGAGCGCGAGGGCGTCCTGCACGGCCTGCTGCGGGTGCGCGCCTTCACCCAGGACGACGCCCACATCTACTGTACGCCGGAGCAGATCGTCGCCGAGGTGACCGGCATCTGCGAGGCGATCGACGAGCTCTACGCCCGCTTCGGCTTCGAGGACGTCCACATCGAGCTCTCGACCCGGCCGCAGAAGTCGATCGGCAGCGAGCAGCAGTGGGAGCAGGCCGAAGCGGCGCTGCGCTCCGCCCTGGAGAGCGAGGGGCGCGAGTACACGCTGAACGCCGGCGACGGCGCCTTCTACGGGCCGAAGATCGACTTCCACATCACCGACGCGCTCGGCCGCTCCTGGCAGTGCGGCACCTGCCAGGTCGACTTCTTCATGCCCGAACGCTTCGACCTCACCTATACCGACCAGAACGACGAGGCGCAGCGGCCGGTGATGATCCACCGCGCCCTGCTCGGCTCGCTGGAGCGCTTCGCCGGGATCCTGATCGAGCACCACGCCGGCCGCTTCCCGGTCTGGCTGGCGCCGGTGCAGGCGACAGTGCTGCCGATCTCCGACCGCCACGTCGAGTTCGGCGACAGGGTCGCGGCGGAGCTGCGCGAGCTCGGGGTGCGGGTCGAGGTCGACCGGCGCTCGGAGTCGATCGGCAAGAAGGTGCGCGACGCCGAACTGGCGCGCAACCCCTTCATGCTGGTCGTCGGCGACCGCGAGGAGGAGAGCGGCGGGGTCGCGGTGCGCTCGCACGCCGAGGGAGAGCTCGGCTCGATGGGCTACGCCGAGTTCGCCGAGCTCGTGCGCCGCGCCGCGGCCGCATGATCCCTATACTGGGGCCACTTGTTCGCAGGCACGTCAAACTCTTGAACCCCCACCGGTCCTCTAACTAGTGCCGGTCCCCCGCAGGTTCGACCGACGTCCGCCGGAGCGCGATTCGACGCGCATCAACGAGCGGATCCGCGTGCCGAAAGTGCGCCTGATCGGCGCCGACGGCGAGCAGCTCGGCATCGTCGAGACGGCTGAGGCGATGAAACGCGCCCAGGAGGCCGACCTCGACCTGGTCGAGGTGGCGCCCAACTCGAAGCCGCCGGTCACCCGCCTGCTCGACTACTCGAAGTACAAGTACGAGCAGGAGCAGAAGCAGAAGCAGGCGCGCAAGCACCAGACCCAGGTCAACGTGCGCGAGATCAAGCTGCGGCCGAAGATCGCCGACCACGACTACGAGACCAAGAAGGGCCACGTCGAGCGCTTTCTGCGCGGGCGCAACAAAGTCAAGATCACGATCATGTTCCGCGGCCGCGAGCAGGCCCACCCGGAGCGCGGCCGTGACCTGCTGCAGCGCCTCTTCGAAGACCTCGACGGGCTCGCGACGATCGAGTCCGAGCCGCTGCAGGAAGGGCGCAACATGAGCATGATGCTGGCGCCCAGCAAAGAGGTGGGGAAGGACGAGGGCTCGGAGTAGTCCTCTCCCGGTAGGACCTCCACTTAACTTTTTTTGAAGACAGGGTGCGGCCGTCCGAGGAGGTCAGCCCAAAAAAAGTACAAGACGTTCCGGCCCTACCGGGAGAGGACATCCGCGATGCGTTGCGAAGCCCGCCCGTCCCATAGGGGTGGTGGCTTGAGGTTTGCCGGGCGCGGCGCGGATAGGGCTTCGGGGATCGTGGCGATCGCCGCGGGGTCGAGGCCGAGCAGCGTGTTGGTGCCGGCGCGGATCGTCACCGGGCGCTCGGTGTTGTCGCGTAGGGTGAAGCAGGGGACGCCGAGGTAGGTCGTCTCCTCCTGAATGCCGCCCGAGTCGGTGAGCACGGCGCCGGCGTCGGCGATCAGCGAGAGGAAGTCGACGTACCCGAGCGGCTCGGAGAGCAGCAGGCCGGGATGGTCGGACTCGACCGCCTCCATCCTCGCCCGCGTGCGCGGGTGGACGGGGAAGACGACGGGCATCTCGCGCGCCAGCTCGGCCAGCCGGTGGACGGTCTCCGGCAGCAGGTCGCCGTCGACGAGGGCCGGGCGGTGCAGGGTCACCAGGGCGTAGGCACCGGGCTCGACCCCCAGGCGCGCCGCCGAGCCCGCGCCGCGGAAGCGCTCTTCGAGCGCGACCAGGGTGTCGATCATCGTGTTGCCGACGAAGTGCATCCGCTCCTCGGCGATGCCCTCGGCGCGCAGGTTCTCGATCGCCTCGTCGCTGTGCAGGAAGAGCAGCTCGGAGAACTCGTCGGCGACGATCCGGTTGATCTCCTCGGGCATCGTGCGGTCGAAGCTGCGCAGCCCCGACTCGATGTGGCCGACGGGGATCTGCATCTTGGCCGCCGTGAGCACGGCGGCGAGGGTCGAGTTGACGTCGCCGGGGACGAGCACCAGATCCGGTCGCTCCTCTTCGAGCACCGGCTCGAGCCGCTCCATCGTGCGCGCCGTCTGCACCGCGTGGCTGCCCGAGCCGACCTCGAGCATGTGGTCGGGGGCGGGCACGCCGAGCTGCTCGAAGAAGACCTCCGACATCGCCCGGTCGTAGTGCTGGCCGGTGTGGACGATCGCGTGGCGGCCGCCGGGCAGCCGCTCGCGCAGGGCGGCGATCACCGGCGCCGTCTTGACGAAGTTGGGCCGCGTTCCGATCACGTAGACGATCCGCATGCGGGCGCCAGCGTACCTGCGCGATCCGCCGCGCCGGCGAGGGCCGCCGCCGGTCTGCTTGAATACCGGACCCGATGCCGAAGATGAAAACCCATTCCGGCGCCAAGAAGCGCTTCCGCAAGACCGCCAAGGGCAAGCTGCGCGGCCGGCGCGCCTATTCGAGCCACATCCTCGAGAAAAAGTCGCCGAAGCGCAAGCGCCAGATGGCGCGGCCGGTGGAGATCGCCAAGCCGGACCAGAAACGGGTCAACACCCTCCTCGGAGGCGGAAAGTGAGCCGCGTCAAGCGCTCCGTCCACGCCCGCAAGAAGCGGCGCAAGGTGCTGAAGGAAGCGAAGGGCTACTTCGGCCGCAAGCACTCCTCCTACCGCTTCGCCAAAGAGCAGGTGCAGCGCTCGGGGATGTACGCGTACAGGGACCGGCGCAACCGCAAGCGCGAGTTCCGCAAACTCTGGATCACGCGGATCAACGCCGCGGCGCGGCTCGAGGGGATGAGCTACTCGCAGTTGATGCACGGCCTCAAGGAGGCCGAAGTCGAGGTGAACCGCAAGATGCTGGCCGAGATCGCGGTCTCCGACCGCGACGCCTTTCGCCGATTTGTCGAGCTTGCCCGGGAGGGCGCCGCCGCCTAGAGCGACAGCGCACACTCCACTTTCCCGGGCGGGCCGTCTTCACGGCCCGCTTTTTATTTGTCCAGGAGAAGAAGAAGCCGAACCGAAACCAACCGAGATGATCTCCAGCCCCCACAACGAGAAGCTGAAGCTGGTCCGCAAGCTGCGCGAGCGCAGAGGACGGGACCGCGAGGGGCTGTTCGCGAGCGAGGGCGAGGACCTGCTCGAGGCGGGGCTGGCGGCGGGCGCCGAGCCGCGCTTCGTCCTCGTCGCCGCCGGCAGCGGCCTGGCCGGCGAGGAGGTCGAGCCGCAGCTGCTGGCCGATGTCTCGACGCTCGGCTCGGGCACGCGGGCGATCGCGGTCTGGCCGCAGGCCTGGGCGGAGCAGGTGGCGGCGCCCTGTGTCTACCTGCATGGCGTCGGCGATCCCGGCAACGTCGGCGCGATCGTCCGCACGGCGAGCGCGCTGCTCGGCGGCGCCGTCGTGCTCGGGCCCGATTGCGCCGACCCGTTCGGCCCCAAGGCGGTGCGGGCGAGCATGGGCTCCGTGTTCGGCCAGCCGCTGGTGCGCGCCGGGGTCGAGGCGACGCCGCGGCCGCGGGGCGCGCTGACCGCCCATGGCGGCGCGGGGCTCGACGCTCTGGACGGCGCCGCGACGCTCTGCCTCGGCGGCGAGCGCGAGGGCCTGCCGGCGGAGCTGCTGTCCGGCTGCGACGCCCGGGCGACGATCCCGCTGCGGCCCGGCGCCGCCGAGTCGCTCAACGTCGCCGCCGCGGCTGCGATAGCCGCCCAGCGGATATCGTCGGCCGCCATGCAGGAGGCGGCCGAATGACCCTGGAACGGATCGAAGCGATCGAGTCCGCGGCGACGGCGGCGATCGAGGCCGCCCCGGGCACCGCCGAGCTGGAGGAGCTGCGGGTCCGCCACCTCGGCCGCAAAGCCGAGCTGACGACGATCCTGCGCGGCATCGCCGAGCTGCCCGCCGAGGAACGAGGGAAGATCGGCGGCGGCGCCAACCGGGTCCGCAAGGCGCTCGAAGGGGTGCTCGAGCGGCGCGCGGCCGAGCTCGACGCCGGCGAGCTGGAGCAGCGGCTGGCGAGCGACCGGGTCGACGTGACCCTGCCCGGCGCGCCGCCGCACCCGGCCGGCCACCTGCACCTGATCACGCGGACGACGCGGCAGATCGAGGACGTCATGGCCGGGCTCGGCTACCGCGTCGTCGAGGGCCCGGAGGTCGAGCACGACTACTACAACTTCACCGCGCTCAACCACCCGCCCGGCCACCCGGCGCGGATGCTCCAGGACACTTTTTATGTGGTTCCGCCCGGCTCCTCTGCTCCCGATCCGGCGCGGGAATCAGATCGTGACGCGCCGGATCTCCCGCGGTCGGAGCCGGGCGGGTCGGTGTGGACTCCTGATCTTCTTCTTCGAACCCATACCTCGCCGGTGCAGATCCGCGCGATGGAGACGCAGGCGCCGCCGATCTTCGTGATCGTCCCCGGCAAGGTCTACCGGCGCGACTCCGACGCCACCCACAGCCCGATGTTCCACCAGATCGAGGGCCTGGCGATCGGCGAGAGGATCACGCTCGCCGACCTCAAGGGGACGCTGGAGGAGCTGCTGCGGGCGATCTTCGGCGCCGAGCGCGAGATCCGCATGCGGCCGCACTTCTTCCCCTTCACCGAGCCGAGCGTCGAGGTCGACGTCTCCTGCTTTCGCTGCGCCGGGACCGGGTCGCTGCCCGGCGGCGAGCGCTGCAACCTCTGCAAGGGCCAGGGCTGGATCGAGATCCTCGGCGCGGGCATGGTCGACCCCAACGTGCTCGGCTTCGTCGCCGGGAGCGGCTACGACCCCGAGCAGGTGCAGGGCTTCGCCTTCGGCATGGGGGTCGAGCGGATCGCGATGCTGCGCCACGGCGTCCCCGACCTGCGGCGCTTCTTCGACAACGACGTGCGGATGCTGGGGCAGTTCCTATGAGAGTGCCCTTCTCCTGGCTGCGCGAGTACTGCGACCCCGGCCTCGGCGCCGGCGAGCTGGCCGAGCGGCTGGCGATGACCGGGACCGAGGTCGAGCGGGTCGGCGTCGTCGGCCCGCCGAGCGCCGAGGGGTTCGTCGTCGGCCGGGTGCTGGAGCGCGAGAAGCACCCCGACGCCGACCGGCTCAGCGTCTGCAGGGTCGACACCGGCGACGGCGAGCCGCGGACGATCGTCTGCGGCGCGCCCAACGTCGACGCCGGCCAGACCGTGCCCGTGGCGCTGCCCGGCGCGACGATGCCGGGCGGCGCGAAGCTCGGCAAGGCGAAGCTGCGCGGGGTCGAGTCGCACGGGATGATCCTCTCCGCCGCCGAGCTCGAGGTCGCCGAGGAGTCGGCGGGGATCATGGTGCTCGACGACGGGCCGGCGCCCGGCACGCCGCTGACCGAGGTGCTGCCCGTCGCCGAACCGGTGCTCGAGCTCGAGGTGACGCCGAACCGGGTCGACTGCTTCGGGGTCTACGGCGTCGCCCGCGAGGTCCATGCGATCAGCGGCGCGCCGCTGGCGCCCGAGCCGTGGGCGGAGGACGCGGTCGCCGAGGGCGATGGGGAGGTGGGCGACTACGCCTCGGTGACCGTCGAGGCGCCGGCCCTCTGCCCGCGCTTCACCGCGCGCGTCTTCACCGACGTGGAGATCGGCCCCTCGCCGGCCTGGCTGCAGGCGCGGCTCAGCGCCGCCGGGCAGCGGCCGATCAACAACGTCGTCGACATCACCAACTACGTCATGCTGCTGACCGCGCAGCCGCTGCACGCCTTCGACCTCGACCGGGTGCCGGACGGCGCTCTGACCGTGCGCACGGCGAGCGAGGGCGAGAAGATGAAGACCCTCGACGACGTCGAGCGCGCTTTCGACGCCGAGACGGTGCTGGTCTGCGACGAGCGCGGCCCCTCGGGCATCGCCGGGATCATGGGCGGCCAGGTATCCGAGGTCTCCGACGAGACGACGCGCGTGCTGCTCGAGGTCGCGACCTGGAACGGGACCAACATCCTGCGCACCTCGCGCCTGCTCGGGCTGCGCTCCGAGGCCTCCTCGCGCTTCGAGAAGCAGCTCCACCCGGCCCTCTGCATGCGGGCGCAGGCGCTCGCCTCGCGGCTGATCGTCGAGCTCTGCGGCGCGAAGCTGGTGCCGGGGACGATCGACGTCGCGGCCGAGATGCCGGCGGAGGCGCCGGTCCGGCTGCGCGGCGAGCGCGTCACCGGGCTGCTCGGCATGGAGATCGCCCAGGCCGACCAGGTCGCGTACCTCGAGCGCCTCGGCTTCGGCGTCGCGGCGGAGGGCGAGAACCTCGTCGCGACCGTGCCGCCGGACCGCCACTACGACGTCACGCGCGAAGTCGACCTGATCGAGGAAGTCGCGCGCGTCCACGGGATCGACGCGCACCTGCCGTCGACCCTGCCGGCCGTCGGCCAGGCGGGTGGCCTGCGGCGCGACCAGCGCCTGCGCCGGCGCGCCGAGGACGCGCTTCGCGACCTCGGCTTCGACGAGATCGTCGGCTGGAGCTTCACCGACCCGGGCGAGACCGGGCGGCTGCGGATCGCCGCCGGCGACCCGCGCGCCCAGCCGGTCGTAATCTCCAATCCCCTCTCCGAGGACCAGTCGGTCATGCGCACGACGCTCGCCGGCTCGCTGCTCGGCGCCGCCCGGAGCAACCTCGCCCGCGACGCCGAGCGCGTAGCTCTCTTCGAGTCCGGCCGCACCTACCTCAACAGCCCGCCGACGGGCCTAAAACCCACGAATATCGTGGGAAATCGGCCCGTCGGCCCCTTGGGGGGCGGGTTCGCCGGGGAGCGGGGGGCGCCGTTCGTCGAGGCGCACCGGCTCGGGGCGCTTGCCGTGGGGGCGCTGACGCCGGGGTCCTGGCGCGGCGATGCTGTGGCGGCGGACTTCTACCCGCTCAAGGGCGTGCTCGAGGGAGTTGCCGCGCGGCTCGGCGTGGCGCTCGGCTTCGAGCCGGCCGCCGAGCCGTTCCTGCACCCCGGACGCTCGGCGAGCGTGCTCGTCGATGGCACGGAGGCGGGCTGGCTCGGCGAGCTGCACCCGCTGGTCTGCCGGGAGTGGGACCTCGAGGGCGCCGCGGGCTTCGAAGTCGAGCTTGCCGCGCTGGTCGAGGGCGCCTCGGCCGGCGAGGAGGCGTTCGAGGACGTGACGACCTTCCCCTCGGTGCGCCAGGATCTCGCGGTCGTCGTCCCGACCGGCGTCTCCGCCGCGCAGGTCCGGAGCGCCGTGCTCGCCGGCGGGGGAGAGCTGCTGCGCGAGGCCGCGGTCTTCGACCTGTTCGAAGGCGAGCAGCTTGGCGAGGGACGCAAGAGCCTCGCCCTGCGGCTCGAGTTCCGCGCCGCCGATCGGACCCTGACCGACGAGGAGGTCGCGACCCGGCGCGAGTCGATCGTCGCCGCGCTGGAGGAGATCGGGGGTGCGCCGCGTGAGTGAGCAGGCGAAGATCCTCGTCGCCGGCGCCTCCGGCTTCACCGGCGCGCTCGCCGCCGAGCTGGCCTGGCGCCACCCGCGCATGGAGCTGGTCGCGGCGACCTCGCGCAGCGACGCCGGCCGGCGGCTGAGCGAGCTCTACCCGCGCTACCGGGCGGAGGTCGAGCTGAGCGAGCTCGACCTCGACTCGATGCCCGACATCGACGCGGCGATCGTCGCCTACCCGCACGGCGCCTCCGCGCCGACCGTCGCGGGGCTGCGCGAGCGCGGCGTCGTCGTCGCCGACCTCTCGGCCGACTTCCGGCTGCGCGAGATGCCGACCTACGAGCGCTGGTACGGCGAGCACGGCGCGCCCGAGCTGTTCGGCGAGGCCGTCTACGGCCTGGCCGAGCTCTATCGCGAGGAGCTGCGCGGGGCGAAGCTGATCGCCGTGCCCGGCTGCTACCCGACCGCGAGCGTGCTCGGCCTGGCGCCGCTGGCCGAGCGCGGCCTGCTGACCGACGTCGTCGTCAGCGCGATGCAGGGCACCTCCGGCTACGGACGCAGCAGCGACGACATCGTCCACTTCAGCGCGATGACCGACAACGCCTTCCCCTACAGGACCGAGGGCCACCGCCACCGGCCGGAGATCGAGCAGGAGCTGGCGGCGTGCGGCAGCGCCGCGCCGGTGACCTTCGTCCCGCACCTGCTGCCGCTCGATCAGGGCGAGCTGACGACCTGCTTCGCGCAGCTCGGCGAGCCGCTGGACAGGGAGGAGGTGCAGGGGCTCTATCGCGAGCGCTACGCGGGGGAGCCGTTCGTCCGGGTGCTCGACGGGCCGCCGAACCTGCGCGCCGTCCGCGATACCAACGAGTGCCACGTCTACGTCACGGTCGAGGAGCACGGCCGGGTGCTCGCCTTCTCGGCGATCGACAACATCTGGAAGGGCGCATCGAGCCAGGCGATCCAGTGCCTCAACCTGGCGCTCGGCTTCGCGGAGACGGAGGGGCTGACGTGAGCGCGTTCTTCAAGTCCCGCTGGGTCGATCCGCCGGCCGGGGTCGAGCAGCTCGATCCGGCTCAGCTCGCCCCCGGCTTTCGCGCCGGGGCGGCGCACTGCGGTCTCAAGGGCGGCGGCAAGACCGACGTCGGCCTGCTCGTCTGCGATGCGCCCGAGGTCAGCTCCTCGCTGCTGCTGACCCGCAACGCCTCGGCGGCGGCGCCGGTCAGGGTCTGCCGGCAGCGGGTCGACCGCAGCTCCGTGCGCGCCGCCGTGGTCAACGCCGGCAACGCCAACGCCGAGACCGGCGAGCAGGGGATGGCCGACGCCTCGGCGATGTGCGAGCGGGCGGGGGAGGCACTGCAGCTCGACCCCTCGCAGGTCGCCGTCGCCGAGACCGGCGTGATCGGCGTGCCGCTGCCGATCGACGCGGTCCTCGCCGGGGTCGACGGGGCCGCCGCCGCGCTCTCGCCCGAGGGAGGCGGCTCGTTCTCCGACGCGATCCTGACCACCGACCGCTGGCCGAAGAGCTGCGCGCTGCGCGCCGGCGGGGTGACGCTTTCCGCCCAGGCCAAGGGAGGCGGGATGATCCAGCCGAACATGGCGACGATGCTCTGCTTCGTCCAGACCGACGCCGTCGTCGCCGACCCGGATGCCGCCCTGCGCAGCGCCACCGACGCATCGTTCGAGCGGATCACCGTCGACGGCCAGATGAGTACCAACGACACGGTCCTCCTGCAGGCGACCGGCGAGGCGGGCGCGCCGCTGCCCGGCGGGCTGCTCGACGCGGTCCTGCTGCAGCTGGCGCTCGAGATCGTCGCCGACGGCGAGGGCTCGAGCCGGGTCGGGCGCATCCAGGTCGAGGGCGCCGCCACGGCCTCCGAGGCGGAGCGGGTCGCACGCGCGATCGCCAACTCGCCGCTGGTCAAGACGGCGCTCTTCGGCCGCGACCCCAACTGGGGCCGGATCGCCCAAGCCGCCGGGATGGCGCTGGCGGGCGAGGACCTGGAAGAGATCGGCGCCGCGGCGATCGACGCCGCCGAGCTGGGCGAGGAGGTCGCCGAGGCCGAGATCGGGCTGCGGCTCGACCGCGGCGAGGGCGCCGCCCACGTCTACTTCTCCGATCTGGGACACGAGTACATCCGCATCAACGCCGAGTACACGACCTGAGGAGACGACTGTGAGCACCAACGTCGACACCCTGCTCGAGGCGCTCCCCTACATCAAGGAGTTCCACGGCCGCACCGTGGTGATCAAGTACGGCGGCTCGGCGATGCGCGAGGAGTCGCTGCGCGAGGGCTTCGCGACCGACGTCGTGCTGCTCAAGTACGTCGGCCTCAACCCGGTGATCGTGCACGGCGGCGGCCCCGAGATCACCGAGTACATGGAGCGGCTCGGGCTCGAGGTGCGCTTCCACGAGGGCCTGCGAGTCTCCGACGCGGAGACGGTCGAGGTCGCCCGCATGGTCCTGCTCGGCAAGCTCAACTCCGACATCGTCCAGCGGCTCAACCGCCACGGCCAGCCCGCCGTCGGCCTCTCCGGCCAGGACGGGACGCTGTTCGAGGTGGCGCCGGTGCCCAACGCCGAGCAGGTCGGCTTCGTCGGCCGGATCGAGCGGGTCGACGTCGACGTGCTCAACCACATCGCCGAGGACTACATCCCGGTCGTCGCCTCCTCGGCCGCCGACCGCGACGGCAACGCCTACAACGTCAACGCCGACGAGGCGGCGGGCAAGGTCGCCGCGGCGCTCGGCGCCCACAAGGCGATCTTCCTCACCGACGTCGAGGGCTGGCTCGCCGATCCGGGCGACCCCGGGTCGCTGATCTCGCGCGCGGCGGTGCACGAGGTCGAGAGCAAGCTACCCGAGGTCGCCGGCGGGATGCGGCCGAAGCTGCAGGCCTGCCTCGACGCGGTCCAGGGCGGCGCCCAGTCGGCCCACATAATCGACGGCCGCAAGCCGCACAGCCTGCTGCTGGAGCTTTTCACCGACGCCGGCATCGGAACCATGGTGACTCCTTGAGCGCGGCGCCGTGCGAGGTTTGAAATGAACTTCTCCGAACTCCAAGACCTCGAGAATCGGTACCTCATGCAGACCTACAGGCGGGCGCCGGTCGAGTTCGTGCGCGGCGAGGGCACGTCGCTCTGGGACTCAGAGGGCAGGGAGTACCTCGACTTCCTCGCCGGGATCTCGGTCTGCTCGGTCGGCCACTGCCACCCCGCCGTGGTCGCGGCGGTGCGCGAGCAGGCCGGTGTGCTGATGCACGTCTCCAACCTCTTCTACAGCGAGCCGATGCTGCGCCTCGCGGAGCGCCTCTCGAGCGCGAGCCTCGGCGGCAAGGTCTTCCTCGCCAACTCGGGCACCGAGGCGAACGAGTGCGCGATCAAGGTCGCGCGCAAGCACGCCCACCGGCGCGGGGTCGAGAACCCGGAGATCGTCAGCTTCGAGCGCGACTTCCACGGACGCACCTACGGGGCGCTCTCCGCGACGCCGAAGCTAGCTGAGAACCGGGCGCTGGGCCCGATGCTGCCGGGCTTCCGCTCGGTCCCCTTCGACGACCCCGGCGCCCTGCGCGACGCCGTCTACGAGGAGACCGCGGCGGTGCTGATCGAGCCGATCCAGGGCGAGTCGGGCGTCTACCCGCTGAGCGACGAAACGCTGCTGGCGGCGCGCGAGGCCTGCGACGAAACGGGCGCGCTGCTGATCCTCGACGAGATCCAGACCGGGATCGGCCGCACTGGCTCGCTGTGGGCTTACGAGCAGACCCCCGTGCGGCCCGACGTGCTGACCAGCGCCAAGGCGCTCGGCGGCGGCCTGCCGATCGGCGCCTGCGTGCTGAGCGAGGCGCTCGGCGACGTGCTCGAGCCCGGCGACCACGGCTCGACCTTCGCCGGCGGCGCCGTCGTCTCGGCCGCCGCGCTGGCGGTGCTCGAGCTGGTCGACGAGCCCGGTCTGCTGCGCGGGGTTCGCGAGCGTGGGGCCGCCCTGCGCGAGGCGCTGCTCGCGCTCGAGGCGGTGCACGAGGTGCGCGGCCGCGGCCTGATGCTCGGCGTCGGCCTGGTCGAGGGGATCGACGCCGCGGCGGTCGGCGCCGACCTGCTCGAGCGCGGCCTGATCGTCAACGTCCCCGAGCCCGGCACGCTGCGCCTGCTGCCGCCGCTGACGGTCGATCCGGCCCAGATCGACCGCGCGGTTGATCTGATCAGGCAATCCCTCCTAAGCTGTTCGTCGGCATGAGCGCAAAGAAACGGTCCCGAGACAAGCAGCCCCCTGCGTCCGCCGCCGACGCCGCGCAGCGCCTGGCGCGCATCGTCGATGCCGCCGAGCGAGCCGCCGCCGGCGTGATCGACGACGCCGAGGCACAGGCCCAGCGAAACCTGGAGGAGGCGCGCGGCCGCGCCGACCGGCTCGTCGCCGAACGACTGCGCGAGCTGGCCGACGAGCTCGACCCGCCGCGGTCCGGGGAGCGCCTCACCGGACACCTGAAGCCGGTCGAGAGCGTCGAGCTGGAGGACGAGGAGCCGGCGCCCGAGCCGCTCGCCCCGCGACGCAACGGCTCGGCCGGCGCCCGCCTGCTCGCCACCCAGATGGCCGTCTCGGGGGCCAGCCGCGAGGAGATCGAGCAGCGCCTGCGCAGCGGCTTCGAGATCGACGACACGAGCGAGATCCTCGACGCGATCCTCGGCCCGGAGGCCTAGGCCATGCATGACGATCCGACCCGGATGATGGGCCAGCCCGAGCAGCCCGGCGGCAACCGGCCGCACGGCAACGTCCGCCTGCTGATCGCCGGCCTGATCGCGGTGATCGTCGGCCTGGTGATCGCGATCGTCGTGATCGCCTCCGACGGCAGCGGCGGGAGCGCCTCGACGGTGACGACCGAAGCGCCGCCCTCGGAAACGACGGCGACTGGATCGACGCCGACGACGACTGAATCGACCGCGACCGAGCCGACGACGGCCGAAGAAGAAGAATCCGGCGAAGCGACCAGCACCGAATCGACCCCCGCGCCGGAAGAAGAAGCCGAAGAAAACGGCAGCGGCGGCGTCCCCGCCGAATGAGCGAGCTTCCTCCCGAGCAGGTCCGCACCGCGGGCTACGAGGCCGACCCCGCCGAGGTCAGCCGCGTGCTGCTGCTCTACTCCGGCGGCCTCGACACCAGCGTGATGCTGAAGTGGATCCAGGACCGCTACGGCGCCGAGGTCGTCTGCCTGACCGTCAACCTCGGCCAGCCCGGCGAGGACTACGCGGTGATCGAGGACAAGGCGAAGCGGCTCGGCGCGCTCGAGTGCCACGTCGTCGACGCGCGCGAGCGCTTCGCGACCGACTTCGTCGTCCCGGCGATCAAGGCCAACGCGCTCTACGGCGGCGGCTACCCGCTGTTCACGGCGCTGGGGCGGCCGCTGATCGCCGAGCTGGCGGTCGAGTACGCGCGCCGCAGCGGCTGCGACACGATCGCCCACGGCTGCACGGGCAAGGGCAACGACCAGGTGCGGATCGAGGCGACGGTCGCGACGCTGGCGCCGGAGCTGAAGACGATCGCGCCGGTGCGCTCCTGGCAGATGGGCCGCGAGGAGGAGATCGCCTACGCGCGCGAGCACGGGATCCCGGTCAAGGGAGGCGCCGAGGTGACGCCCTACTCGATCGACGACAACCTCTGGGGGCGGTCCTCGGAGGGCCGCTGGATCGAGGACCTGGAGCATGCGCCCGAGGACGACGTCTTCCAGCTGGTCAGGCGCCCGGAGGATGCGCCGGACGAGGCCGAGACGGTGACGGTCGAGTTCGAGGCCGGCGTGCCGGTCGCCTTCAACGGCAGGCGCCTCGGCGTCGTCGAGCTGCTCGAAGCGGTCGCCGAGGCCGGCATCCGCCACGGCGTCGGCATCGTCGACCACATCGAGGACCGGATCGTCGGGCTGAAGGTGCGCGACATCTACGAGGTGCCCGCGGCGGCGATCCTGCTGCCTGCCCACCAGGAGCTGGAGAAGCTGGTCGGCACGATCCACCAGAACCAGCTCAAGCCGGGCCTGGATCAGAAGTGGGGCTACCTCGTCTACGCCGGCCTCTGGTGGGAGCCGCTGCGCTCCGACCTCGATGCATACATGGATGCAGTCAACGCCCAGGTGACCGGGACGATCGGCCTGCGCCTGTACAAAGGGAGCGTGCGAGTCGTCACCCGATCTTCGCCCAACGCCGTCTACGACGCCGATCTGGCCTCCTTCGCCGAGTCCGGCGGCCTGTTCTCGCAGACCGCCTCGCCGGGCTTCATCGAGCTCTGGTCGCTGCAGTCGCGGATGGCGCACCGGATCCGCGAGCGCGAGGAGGGGGAGAGCTGATGTACGACAAGGTCGGCAAGGCCGCGCTGCGCTTCACGGTCTCCTATCTGCGCCGCCGCTACCGGCGCGAGATCCGCCTCGGCATCGGCATCGGCGCGGTCGCGATCGGCGTCGCGATCTACCTCGCCAACCGCGAAGTGCCCGAGGGTTAGATGACCAGTTCCGCGACCCCGCGCACCTGGATGACGCACGTGGCACTGCGCATCTCTGCGTCCTCGGGCTTGCCTTTGCAACCAGCAAAGGCTGCGCCCTGCGTCCTTGACCTGCTTGGCCACGCGCGCCCCCAGGCACACGCGGCCACGAAACCGGTCATCTGAGGTGCCGGCATGCGCTGGAAGCCCGCAGTCGCGCTCCTTGCGATAGCCCTGCTCGCCGTCGGCTCGGCGCGCGCGGCGAACGTCGGCGCGCTGCGCGACAAGGTCGGCGGGGCGCGCGAAGAAGCGGCCGCGCTGGGGGGCCAGATCCGCGCCACGCAGGAACGCCTGGCGAGGACGGAAGCCGAAGCGAACGCCGCCGCGGCGCGCGAGCGCAGGCTCAGCGAGCTGCTCGCCCACGGCCGCGAACGCGCCGCGCGGCTGGCGGCGAAGGTCGCGCGCGCCGAAAGGCGTCTGTCGGCCGAGCGGGCGCGCCTGCGCCGCGCGCGCCGCGCCCTCGCCGCGCGGCTCGTCGCGATCTACGAGAGCGGCTCGCCGAGCACCGCGAGCATCGTGCTCGAATCCGGCGACGTCAACGAACTGGCGGTGCGCAGCGAATACCTGCAGCGGATCCAGGACTCCGACACGGCGCTCGCGACGCGGGTCGAGCAGGTCCGCGACGTGGTGCGCCACGAGCTCGACCTGGTCGCGGCGCTGAAGGCGCGGGTCGACGCCTACAACGAAGAGCTGGCCGCCGCGCGCTCCGAAATCGCCGCGGTGCGGGCGCGCGCCGAGGAGACCGCGGCGCGGCTCGACTCGCTCGCCGCCGAACGCTCGGCGGCGCTGTCGGAGCTCAAATCGCGGATCGGCCAGTGGGTGAAGGAGATCCAGGCGGCGGAAGCGGCGAGCCGCGCGGCGGCCGAAGAAACCGTCGGCCGCTGGCTCGGCGGGCCGTTCTCGATCCCGACCTACATCGTGATGTGCGAGTCCGGCGGCAACTACGGAGCGGTCAACCCCGGCAGCGGCGCCGGCGGCGCCTACCAGATCCTGCCCTCTACCTGGGCGCTCTACGGCGGTCAGGGCGCCCCCCAGGACGCCCCCAAGGCCGAACAGGACCGGATCGCCGCCGAAATCTGGGCCGACTCCGGCGGCGGCGCCTGGGTCTGTGCAGGCTGAGCGCCTGGCAGGGGAGCGCAGCCGGGCGTCGAAGCGGGTGCCAATGTTCGTGCGCAAGAAGCGAGGCTCGGCCGCGCGCCGCAAGCCCAAAGGCAAGGCGAAGGCGAAATCGCGGCTGCCGCGGCCGCATCTGCCCGAGGGCCTGCAGCAGCGCCACCTCGACCTGATCGGCCTCTTCCTGATCGCCGCCGGCGTCTATCTCTGCTTCGTCCTCTTCTTCGGCTGGGACGGGGGCAAGGTCGGGTACGGGCTCGAAACCGGGCTCGAGTACCTGTTCGGCGGAGTGGGCGCGCGGATCGTGACCGTGCTGATGCTCGCGGTCGGCGCGATGCTCGTCACCGGAACCTCGATCTCGACCGTCGGCCGCGGCATCGGCCGCGGCATCCACCACACCTTCGCCGGCGGCCGCGGCCTCGCCGAGACGGCGATCCAGCACCGCGACGACCGGCGAGCCCAGAAGGAGCTCGAGACCAAGGTGGGCACAACCGATGTGATGAGCACCTATCCGGAGACCGACGAGTTCGAGCCGACGGTGGCGATCGGCGGCGACTTCGAGGACGAGGGTATGGCTTCCGACGATCCCTTTCCCGGCGGCAGCGGACGCGAAGCGGAGCAGCCGCCGGCTGATTCAAAAACCTCGCCCGCGTCCGACTCCGATCGCAATCTGACTCTCTCGGAGGCGGACGCGGGCCCTGGCGCAACCGCCGATGCGCCGACTGCGGAGGTCCCCCTCACCCCGATGGGCCAAAAGCGAGGCGTCACCGAATCCGAGCAGATCGATTACCGGCCGCCGCCGGCGAAGGTGCTGGAGAAGGGCAAGGGCGACAAGGGCCCGGACCCGCGCGACCACGAAGTGATCGGCCGCAAGCTGGTCGAGACGCTCGGCCACTTCGGCGTCGAGGCGAAGATCGTCGGCATCGTCAGCGGCCCGCACGTCTCGCGCTTCGAGCTGCGGCTCGCGCCCGGCACCAAGGTGAAGAAAGTCACCGAGCTCTCCAACGACCTCGCCTACGCCCTCGCCTCGACCGACATCCGCATCCTCGCGCCGATCCCCGGCAAGCAGGCGGTCGGAGTCGAGGTGCCGAACGCGCGCCGCCGCCTCGTCCGCCTCGGCGACATCTACGCCGGGCGGCCCGAGAAGAGCTCGCCGCTGGTCGCCTGGCTCGGCAAGGGAATCGACGGCAACGCCGTCTCCGTCGACCTGGCCAAGATGCCTCACATCCTCGTCGCCGGCACCACCGGCTCGGGCAAGTCGGGCTGCGTCAACGCGATCCTCTCCTCGATCCTGATGCACGCCTCGCCCAACGACGTGCGGCTCGTCCTCGTCGACCCCAAGCAGGTCGAGCTCAACCACTACGAGCACGTGCCGCACCTGCTGACCCCGGTCGTCACCTCGCCGCGCCTGGCGGCGAACGTGCTCGCCAACCTGATCGGCGAGATGGAGAGCCGCTACGGGATCATGGGCGAAGCGCGCTGCCGCAACCTCGGCGAGCTCAACCGCGCCCGCGCCAAGGCCGGCGAGCCGCCGCTGCCGCACATCCTCTGCGTGATCGACGAGCTCGCGGACCTGATGATGGTCTCGCCGGCCGAGGTCGAGGACTCGATCATCCGCCTGGCGCAGAAGTCGCGCGCCACCGGCATCCACCTGGTGCTGGCGACCCAGCGCCCCTCGACCGACATCATCACCGGCACGATCAAGGTCAACATCCCGGCCCGCATCGCCTTCGCGGTCTCCTCGCAGACCGACTCGCGGGTGATCCTCGACCAGGGCGGGGCGGAGGCGCTGCTCGGCCAGGGCGACATGCTCTTCCGCGGCGCCGGCACCTCGAAGATGGCGCGCGTGCAGGGCGCCTTCGTCACCGAGGAGGAGATCGCCCGGATCACCGGCCACTGGGCGAAGCAGGGCGAACCGGAGTTCGAGGCCGAGCTGCTCGAGGTGCACGAGGGCAAGGGCGTCGAAACGGAGGACGACTTCGACCCCGACAGCGACGACCTGCTCGACGAGGCGATCCGCACCGTCGTGCAGACCGAAACCGCTTCCGTCTCGATGATCCAGCGCCGCCTGCGGGTCGGCTACACGCGCGCCGGGCGGCTGATCGACATGCTCGAGCGGCGCGGCGTGATCTCCGGCTACGAGGGCTCCAAGCCGCGCCAGGTGCTGATCACGGAGGCCGATCTGTCGCGCGTCCTCGGCGGCGGGGACCCGGCGCCGGTCGCCGTCGAGTCGGGCGACGACGGCCTCCCCGACGGCCCTTAACAGCGTTCTTTCGCGCCGAACCGGCGCAATGGACACAATGTCGCCGTGGCAACCGGCATCGGCGAAACCCTGCGCGAGGCGCGCAACCGGCGCAAGCTCGACCTCTCCGAGGTCGAAGCGGCGATCAAGATCCGCGTCCGCTACCTGCAGGCGATCGAGAACGAGGAGTGGGACGCGCTTCCCGGCGGCGCCTACACGCGCGGCTTCATCCGCACCTACGCGGCCTACCTCGGCCTCGACGGCGAGCGCCTCGGCGACGACTACCGGCGCGAGGTCGAGCCGCTCAGCGGGCGGGTGCCGAAACGGGTCGAGCCGGTGCCGACCGGCGCCCGCGGCGGCGGCTCGCGACTCTCGGGGCGGCTGGTCATCGTCGCCGTCTGCCTTGTCCTGGTCGCCGCTGTGGTCGGCATCGCGCTCGCCGGGGGCGGCGGAGGAGGCAGCTCGTCCCCGCCCGAGCCGTCGGCCCAGGAAGGGTCTGAGCAGAAGAAGCAATCGCAGAAGCAGGCGACCGCGGCCAAGCCGGGCGTCGCGGTGCGGCTTGCGGCGACCGCCGAAGTCTGGGTCTGCGTGCTCGACGCGAGCGAAAAGCCGCTGGTCGACGGGCAGATCCTCGGCGAAGGGGAAGAAGCCGGCCCGTACCGCTCCAGCGGCTTCGAAATGGCCTTCGGCAACGGCTCCGTCGACGTCTACGTCGACGGACAGCCGGCGCCGATCGAAGAAAGCTCGAGCCCGGTCGGCTACGCGATCGACGGCAAGGGCGATCTGGTGACGCTGGAAGAAGGCGAAAGGCCGAGCTGCGAATGACCGAGGCGGTGCGGGCGGGGATCGTCGTCACCGGCACCGAGGTGATCACCGGCCGGATCGCCGACCGCAACGGGCCGTGGATCTCCGAGCGGCTGGCCGAGCGCGGGGTGGAGGTGGCCCACATCCTCGTCGTCGCCGACCGTCCCGGGGACCTCGAGGCGGCCCTGCGCTTCCTCGCCGCCGAGGGCATGGACGTGATCGTCACCTCGGGCGGTCTCGGGCCGACCGCCGACGACCTGACCGCGGAGATAGTCGGCCGCTTCGCCGGCCGCGAGCTGGTGCTCGACGAGCAGATGGAGGAGAAGATCGCGGCGATCCTGCGCGGCTTCGCACGCCGCTTCTCCTTCGACGAGGAGGCCGTGCGGGCGGCCAACCGCAAGCAGGCGATGGTGCCGGAGGGATCGCTGGCGCTCGACCCGGTCGGCACCGCGCCGGGCCTCGTCGTGCCGGCCGGGGAGCGGGTCGTCGATCGTCCTCCCGGGGCCGCCGCGCGAGCTGCAGCCGATGTGGCCGCGGGCGGTCGAGTCGCGGCCCGTGCAGGCGGTCCTCGCGCGGGCGACGCCGCTGCTCGCCTACACCGTGCGGATGTTCGGCATCCCGGAGTCGGAGATCGCCAAGAGCCTGCGCGAGATCGAGGCTGAGGGGGTGGACCTGGGAGCGGTCGAGACCACCACCTGCCTGCGGCGCGGCGAGATCGAGATCGACGTGCGCTACCGGGCCGAGGCGGCGGGCGTCGCCGAGGCGGTGCGCGCCGGCCTCGTCGAGCGCCACTCCCGGCACACCTTCAGCCTCGACGGCGAGACGATCGACGCGCAGCTGGCGCGTCTGCTGCAGGGGCGGCGGCTGGCGGTCGCCGAGTCCTGCTCGGGCGGCCTGCTGGCGGCGCGGGTCACCGACCTGCCCGGCGCCTCGGCCTACTTCGCCGGCGGCGTCGTCGCCTACTCGAACGAGGCCAAGGCCGAGCTGCTGGGCGTCGACCCGGGGCTGATCGAGGCGCACGGCGCGGTCTCGCCCGAGGTCGCCGAGGCGATGTCGAGGGGGGCGCTGGAGCGCTTCGAGGCCGACGTCACGGTCTCGATCACCGGCATCGCCGGTCCCGACGGCGGCACGGAGGAGAAGCCGGTCGGCTACGTCTGCTTCGACGCCCGGCTCGGCGACGGCGCGAGCATCGCCCGCGACCCGGTCATCCCCGGCGGCCGCGAGGACATCCGCGAGCGCTCCGCCCTGGTCGCGATGCACCTGCTGCGCACGCTGCTCGGCGGCGAGGACGCGCCTCTGTGAGCAAGCCTGCGCAGAATTCTTACGTTTGACGCGCCACACGCGCGTCGCCGCCCCGTAGCGTCCGTCGCCATGACTACCGTTGTCGCTCCAAATTGCAGGAAGGTGGATGAGATGGCAGACAAGAAAGCGGCTCTGAAGGACGCCTCCAAGGAGGCCAAGGCGAAAGACGCGGCGCTGGAAGCTGCGGTGACGCAGATCGAGCGCGATTTCGGCCAGGGCGCGCTGATGCGGCTCGGCGCCGACGCGACGATCAAGATCCCGGCGATCTCGACCGGGGCGCTCTCGCTCGACCTGGCCCTGGGCATCGGCGGCGTGCCGCGCGGCCGGATCGTCGAGATCTTCGGCCCCGAGTCCTCGGGCAAGACGACGCTGATCTACCACATCATCGCCGAGGCCCAGAGCCGCGGCGGGATCTGCGCCTTCATCGACACCGAGCACGCGATCGACCCGTCCTACGCCCGCAGGATCGGCGTCGACACCGACGAGTTGCTGGTCTCCCAGCCCGACTACGGCGAGCAGGCGCTGCAGATCGCCGACCGCCTGATCGCCTCCGCGGCGATCGACGTGGTCGCGATCGACTCGGTCGCCGCGCTGACGCCGAAAGCCGAGCTCGACGGGCAGATCGGCGATCAGACCGTCGGCCTGCAGGCGCGGTTGATGTCGCAGGCGATGCGCAAACTGGCCGGCAACCTCAACCGCACCAACACGGTCTGCCTGTTCACCAACCAGATCCGCGAAAAGGTCGGCGTCCAGTTCGGCTCGCCGGAGACCCAGCCGGGCGGCCGGGCGCTCAAGTTCTATTCCTCGCAGCGGCTCGACATCCGGCGCATCGAGACGCTCAAGGAAGGGACCGAGGCGGTCGGCAACAGGGTGCGGGTCAAAGTCGTCAAGAACAAGGTCGCCTCGCCCTTCCGCCAGGCCGAATTCGATATCGAGTACGGGGTCGGGATCTCGCGCGAGGGCGGGCTGCTCGACTTCGGCATCGAGCACGACCTGGTGCAGAAATCGGGCTCGTTCTTCTCCTACGGCGACACCCGGCTCGGCCAGGGGCGCAACAACGCCAAACAGTTCCTCGCCGAGAACCCCGAGGTCGCGAGCGAGCTCGAGGAGAAGATCCGCGCCGCCCTCGGCATCGGCGCGGCGGGGTCTGTGCCCGAGGCGAAGGCCGAGGAGCAGCCGCCGGTTGCCGAGGCACAGGCCGCCTAGCCGATTAGACAAATGCGTCTATAGGAGTACCCTCTGGGCTAGATGAAGATGCCGTCGTGGATGTCGTCACGCGGCAACGGCTCGGAGGCTGAACGGGCTCTGGACCGGCTGGAGGCGCTGGACGCTCAGCTCGGTGAGTTGAGACGGGCTGAGCTCGAACGGATCGCCTCGTTGAGCGCCGAGGAGGCACGGCAGGCGCTGGTCGAGGAAGTCGAAGTCGACGCGCGGCGCCAGGCGGGTTTCGCCCTGCGCCGGATCGAGGAGGACGCCAGGCAGGAGGCAGAGGCCCGCGCCCGCGAGATCCTCGCCGCCGCGACACAGCGGCTCGCCGCCGAGCACGCGCTGCAGACGACGACGCAGCTCGTGCGGCTGCCGAACGACCGGATGAAGGGCCGGATCATCGGCCGCGAAGGGCGCAACATCCACGCGCTCGAGCAGCTCACCGGGGTCGACATCATCGTCGACGACACGCCGTCGGCGATCCGCCTCTCCAGCTTCGACGGGATGCGGCGCGAGGTCGCGCGACTGACGCTCGAGCGGCTGATCGCCGACGGGCGGATCCACCCGGCGCGCTGCGAGGAGGCGTTCGAGCAGGCGAGCCGCGAAATCGAGGAGCGGATCGTCGAAGAGGGCGAGCGGGCGGTGCTCGACGCCAACGTCAACGGCCTGCACCCGCAGCTCGTCGACCTGCTGGGGCGGTTGCAGCTCCGCACCAGCTACGGCCAGAACGTGCTCGCCCACCTGGTCGAGTGCTCGCGGCTGGCGACGATGATCGCGCTCGAGCTCGGCGCCGCTGCCGACATCGCCCGGCGGGCGGCGCTGCTGCACGACATCGGCAAGGCGGTGGATCAGGAGACGGAAGGCACGCACGCGCAGATCGGCGCCGGCCTGGCCCGCCGCTACGGCGAGAGCGAGCCCGTCGTGCACGCGATCGAGGCCCATCACGACGAGGTCGAGCCGTCGACGGTCGAGGCGGTGGTCGTACAGGCCGCCGACGCGCTCTCCGGCGCGCGGCCGGGGGCGCGCGGCGACACGCTGGAGGGCTATGTGACCCGCCTGCGCGAGCTCGAGGCGCTGGCGGCTCGCCACGAGGGCGTGGAAAAGGTCTACGCGATGCAGGCGGGACGTGAGATGCGGATCATGGTCGACCCCGGCGAGATCGACGACGAGCACGCGGCGCTGCTCTCGCACGAGATCGCCGGCGCGGTCGAGCGCGAGGTCAGCTTCCCCGGCCGAATCAAGATCACCGTGATCCGCGAGAGCCGGGCGACGAACTACGCCCATTAGGCCGTTCTGGCCGCTCTCGGGTCCCCGGCAATGGATAGGATGCCGCGCGCATGGACAACGGGACCGCCTTCTACATCGTCGGGCCGCTGCTCGCCGTCTCGGCGGTCGTCGTCGCCTTCATCGGCCTGCGCTTCGAGAAGTTCCCCGGCCGCCTCGGACCCCTCGTCGCCCTCTGGTTCATCGTTCTCGTCGGCGCCGCGACCACGCTCGCGGTGCTGCACTCCAAGGACGAGGAAGTGAAGAAGGAGCAGGAGCGCGGCCTGCAGCAGGCGACGGAAGAATCCGAAGCCGCAGAGCAGCAGTAGCCCCGTAGGGCTGGGCTAGAGTCTGGGCCATGCCCAGCTATCACGTCACCACGTTCGGTTGCCAGATGAACGTGCACGACTCCGAGCGCATGCGGGGGATGCTGGAGTCGCTCGGCTATGAGTCGGCGGCGAGCCGCGAAGAGGCCGATCTGATCCTCTTCAACACCTGCTCGATCCGCGAGTCGGCCGACAATCGCTTCGTCGCCCACCTGGGCGAGGCGAAGCGGCTCAAGTCCGAAGACCCGCAGCGCGTCGTCGGCGTCGGCGGCTGCTGGGCGCAGTCGGTCAAGGACGAGGTCTTCGAGCGCTTTCCCTTCGTCGACGTCGCCTTCGGGCCGGGCCAGATCCACCGCCTGGCGGAGTTCCTCAACTCCGACTCGCTGAGCGCCCAGGGCTACTTCGAGTTCGAGGACTTCTCCGGCCACCTGCCGGCGCGCCGCGAGCGCGAGTTCCAGGGCTGGCTGCAGATCTCGCAGGGTTGCAACTGCAAGTGCTCCTACTGCATCGTCCCCTCGACCCGCGGCCGCGAGCAGAGCCGCGACCCGGCCGAGCTGGTCGCCGAGGCGGAGGCGCTGGCGGCGGACGGGGTGCTCGAGCTGACCCTGCTCGGCCAGAACGTCAACAGCTACGGGCGCGACCTGCCGCGCGAGTCGCGGATCGGCTTCGCCGAGCTGCTGGCGCGGGTCGACGCGGTCGAGGGCATCGAGCGCATCCGCTACACCAGCCCGCACCCGAAGGACATGAAGGAGGACGTGATCCGCGCCCACGCCGAGCTGGCGGCGCTCTGCGAGCACATCCACCTGCCGCTGCAGTCGGGCTCCAGCGCGGTGCTCAAACGGATGCGCCGCACGTATGACCGGCAGCGCTACATGGACCGGGTCGCGCTGATCCGCGAGCACGTCCCCGACTGCGCGATCACGACCGACATCATCGTCGGCTTCCCGGGTGAAACCGAGGCGGACTTCGAGCAGACGCTGGAGGTGGTCGAGGAGGTCGGCTACGACAGCGCCTTCACCTTCGTCTTCTCGCCCCGGCGCGAGACCGAGGCGGCGACCCTGGGCGACCAGGTGCCCCACCCGGTGAAGCGCGAGCGGATGGAACGGCTGGTCGAGCTGGTCCAGCGGCGGGCGACCGAACGCGCGCGGCGCTTCGTCGGGCGCGAGATGGAGGTGCTGGTCGAGGGGCCGAGCCGCACCGACGAGACGCGCCTGCGCGGCCGGACCCGGCACAACAAGACGGTCAACTTCGACGGCGCTGCGGAGCCCGGAGAGTTCGCGACGGTCGAAATTCAGGACGCCACGTCTACGACTCTCGGCGGGGTATCGGTGAAGCCCCTCACTCAACTTTTTCGGTGATTCGGATCTAGCTGTCGCCCGGTGCGCTCGACGAAAAAGTACAAGCCGTTCGGGGCATCACCGATACCCCGCTGATGGACGTCCTGGCGATATTTGGGCCTACCGGGGTGGGGAAGACTCGGGTCGCGTTGGCTCTCGCTGAGAAGCTTCGTGGCCGGGGCGAAGATCCAGTGGCCATCTCTTGCGATGCGTTGCAGGTCTATGAAGGCTTGAGTGTCCTGACCGGAGTCGCCTCGGCCGAGGAGAGGGAGAAGCTTGAGCATCGTCTGGTCGAGTTCGTGCCCGTAACGCGGCCGTTTTCGGTGGGGGATTACATGCGGCTGGCGCACGAGGAGATCGATCGGGAGCTGGCAGCCGGGAGGCGGCCGATCGTGGTGGGGGGGACGGGGCTCTATCTGCGGGCGGCCGTGGCGGAGCTGTCGCTGGTCAAGGCGCCACCGGAAAGCGAGGACTCGGAGCTGTGGTCGCCGGAGACGCGGCTGCCGACCCGGATCTTCGGCCTCGACATGGAGCGGGGGAAGCTCTACGAGCGGATCGACGCGCGCACCGAGGCGATCGTCGCCGCCGGCGCGAGGGCCGAGGTCGAACGCGCCGAAGCCCTCGGCCCATCGCGCACCGCCCGCAAGGCGCTCGGCTTCGACGAGCTGCTCGGCGGCGACATCGAGCGGATGAAGAAGCGCTCGCGCAACTACGCCCGCCGCCAGCTCACCTGGATGCGCAAGATCCCCAACCTGACGACGATCGACCGCAGCGAGCTCAGCGACGCCGATGTCGCTGCCGAGATCATGGCTAGGCTGCGCTCGTGAATTTCGAGAAGTGGACCGCGCTGGGCAACGACTACGTGATCGTCGAGGCCGACGGGCTGCCGTGGGAGCTGACGGCCGCGCGCGTGCGGCGGATCTGCGATCCACATTTCGGGATCGGCTCCGACGGGGTGCTGCTGCTCTCGCGCAGCGAGGAGCCCGAGTTCGTCGCCGAGCTGCGGATCTTCAACCCGGACGGCTCGGAGGCCGAGCTCTCGGGCAACGGGGCGCGCGAGGCGATCCTCTACCTGCGGCGCCACGGCTGGACCGACGAGGACGTCTTCTCGATCTCGACGCCGGCCGGGCCGATCACGCCGACGATCACCTCGGAGCGCACCTGCTCGGTCGACATGGGTAGGGCGGCGACCGCCTCGAAGGACTTTCCCGAAGGCGAGCCGGACGGTCGCGGTGTGCTCAGCGCCGCGGGTCGCGAGTGGGAGTTCCAGCACGTCTCGATCGGCAACCCGCAGTGCGCGATCGTCGTCGGCGATGAGCTGGAGCGGCTCGACCTGGCGGCGATCGGTCCCGAGATCGAAGCCCACCCGGCCTTCCCGAACCGCACCAACGTCTCCTTCCTGCGGATCGACGGCAGTCGCGTGCGGGCGCGGATCTTCGAGCGTGGGGTGGGGGAGACGCTCTCCTCGGGGACCGGCGCCGGCGGCGCCGCGGTGACCGCCTTCCTGCGCGGCGCGGCGAGCCCGCTGACGGTCGAGCTCGACGGCGGCGAGCTGGAAGTCGAGATCTCCGACGACCTCGGCGTGCGCCTGACCGGCTGGGCCGAGCCGATCTGCGCCGGCGAGCTCTCGCCGGAGCTCGTCGCGGCACTCGGCGAGCTGGGTCAATAGATTCCCGCGCCCGTGGGAATCGCAGACCCCTCAAAACGCCTGGAGGCGATGCCTCCGTACATGTTCCAGGAGCTCGAGCGGCGGATCGCCGACAAGCGCGCCGCCGGCATCGACGTGATCAGCCTCGGGATCGGCGATCCGGACGAGCCGACCTACCCGCACATCGTCAAGGCGATGCAGGCGGCGGTCGCCGACCCCGGCACGCACAAGTATCCGAGCAACCGCGGCCGCGACGAGTTCCGCCAGGCCTTCGCCCGCTTCTACGAGCGCCGCTTCGGGGTCGAGATCGACCCCGAGAACGAGCTGATCCCGGCGCTCGGCGCCAAGGAGTGCATCTACAACCTCTGCTTCGCCTTCCTCGATCCGGGCGGCGTCGCGCTCGCCTCCGACCCCGGCTACCCCGTCTACACCGGCGGCCCGATCCTCGCCGGCGCGACGCCGGAGCTGCTGCCGCTGGTGCCCGAGCTGGGCTTCGCCCCGGACCTGACCGCGGTGCCCGCCGACGTCGCGGCGAAGGCGCGGCTGATGTTCATCAGCTACCCCAACAACCCGACCGGCGCCGTCGTGCCCGAGGGCTTCTTCGACCTTGTCGTCTCCTTCGCCCGCGAGCACGAGATCCTCGTCGTCCACGACAACGCCTACTCGGAGACCACCTACGACGGCTACGTCGCCCCGAGCTTCCTCGCCACGCCCGGCGCCAAGGAGGTCGGGGTCGAGGTCTTCTCGCTCTCCAAGGGACAGAACATGACCGGCTGGCGCTGCGCCGCGATCCTCGGCAACGCCGAGGCCGTGCAGACCTACTGGCGGCTGAAGACCAACATCGACTCCGGCATGTTCGAGGCGGTGCAGCTGGCGGGCGTCGCGGCGCTGGAGGGCCCGGGCGGGCCGCTGGAGCGGATGAACGAGACCTACGCGCGGCGCCGCGACCTGGTCGTCTCGGCGCTCGACGAGATCGGCGTCGAGGTCACCCCGCCGAAGGGCACGATCTACGTCTGGGCGCCGGTGCCGAAGGGCCACACCTCGACCTCCTTCGCCGAGCTGGTGCTCGAAGAGGCGGCGGTCGTCGTCTCACCCGGCTCGATGTACGGGCCGAGCGGCGAGGGCTTCTTCCGCATCTCCCTGACGACGCCCGACGAGCGCATAACCGAGGCCGTCGAGCGCATGCGCGAGCACCTCTCCTGAGCGGCGGCTTTTCCCGAACGGGAAAAATGAAGCCTATTTGAGGTAGTTTCTAGCTGAATTTTCCCGAACGGGAAAATATGGGCTTTCCGACCGCTCTATCTGCCATCATTTTCCCGAACGGGAAAATGAAAAGGCAAATCACAAGCGAGCAGGATCTCGGGGGGTTCATCCGCCAGCGACGCACTGAGCTGGAACTGACCCAGGGCGAGCTGGCCGATGTCTCGGGTGTCACGCTGCGGTTTGTCAGCGAACTCGAGCGCGGTAAGAGCACCGCGCAGTACGACGGGATCCGGCGCGTTCTTGCCGCCCTGGGACTCGATCTGTTCGTCGAGCCGCGATGACCGCGCTCGACGTCTACCTCCATGAGGATCGCGCCGGTGTGCTGGAGCGCCTCGACGGGGCGAAACTGCGATTCACCTACGATCCCGACTGGCTGGGAACCGCCTCGACACCGCTGTCGCTTTCGCTCCCGCTCAGAGAGGAGCCCTATTCGGATCCTGATTGCCGCCCTTTCTTTGCCGGCCTGCTGCCCGAGGGCGATTTCTTGAAGGCGATCGCTCGTTCCTTTGGCATCTCCGCCGGGAACCCGTTCTCCGTCCTGCGCGAGATCGGCGGCGAGTGCGCGGGTGCGGTGTCGCTCGTCGAGCCTGGCGCCACCCCGCCGTTCTTTTCCGCCCCGGAGCCCCGCTGGCTATCCGACGGAGAGCTGGCGTCGCTGCTGGAGGAGCTTCCGACGCATCCGCTGATGGCAGACGACGATGATGAGGAAGGAATACGTCTATCTCTGGCGGGAACGAGGGACAAGCTCGGAGTCCTGCTGCGAGACGGACGCATCGGCATCACGCGCGGGCGTCCGCCCAGCACCCACATCGTCAAGGTCCCGCCGCCGCAGCTCCCCGGGCTCGTGGCAAACGAGGCCTATTGCATGTCGCTTGCCCGGGAGGCGGGTCTCGGCGTCGCAACGGTGGAGCCCCTCCGCGCCGGCGACCGCCAGGCCCTGCTCGTGGAGCGCTATGACCGGTTTCGAGAGGGTTCGCGCGTACGGCGGCTTCACCAGGAGGATTTCTGTCAGGCCACGGGGCGCGGGCCCGAGGCGAAGTACGAGTCCGAAGGAGGACCCGGCGTGGCTGAGTGCGGGGCGCTGGTCCGCGCCCACGTCGCCGCTCCCGGTCCGGCGTTGCTGCGATTCCTCGACGCGCTGCTCTTCAACGTTCTGATCGGCAACGCCGACGCGCATTCCAAGAACTACTCGTTGCTGATGGAGGGGCCCGGAGCAGCGAGGCTCGCACCCCTCTATGACCTGATTTCCACGCGTGCCTATGGCCGTCGGTTCGGCCGCAAGATGGGCATGAAGTACGGAGGCGAGTATCGCCCGGACCGAATCCGCGGCCGCCACCTCGACCGCTTGGGCGACGCCCTCGGCATCGCGCCTCGGCGCGTTCGCATCCGTGCTGAGGACATCGCTGCACGCGCCGTGCGGTCGCGGGGGGCAGCGCGGGAGCTGCTCGAGGATCCATGGCGGCAGGACCCGATCCTCGACTCGATCGACGAGACGATCGAACAGTTCTCCGCGGTGCTCGTCAGCGCCGCAGCCGAACCCGCCTGACTCAGGCCGCGTCGCGCTCCTCGCGCTTGCGCCAGTAGCGGTCGAGGCCGCGCCACTGGTACTGCGGGGGGACGCACTGGATCATCTCCTCGGCGGTCTCCTCGCTCGTCGAGCTCGCGGCGACGCGCTCGCGGTGCCGGGACTCGTAGTCGGCCTCGTTCAGGTCGCGGGCGAGCTGCGCCTCCTCGCGCAGGCGGTCCTTGACCACGGCAAGGTGGGGGAGGGGGTCGTCGATCGCGCCGAAGTGGGTCAGGGCGAGGCGCTCCGGCGCCCAGCCTTCGACCGTGCCGATCGAGTCGATCCAGGTCTCGACGTCGATGTCCGGCGGCGGGGTGGGGGGCACGACCAGCTCGACGCCGGGGATCTTGACCGCCGCTACGTCGCCGACGAAGGCGATGCCGCTCTCCTCATGCAGGTAGCTGACGTGGTGGGAAGCGTGGCCGGGGGTGTAGGCGACCCGCATGCCGAGCACGGTCTCGCCGCCGGCCAGCGGCTTCACGTTCTCCTCCGGCACCGGCACGATCTCGCCCCAGAGCCGCTCCATCGCGTCGCCGTAGAGGCGCTCGGCGCTGGCCAGCAGCTTCGAGGGGTCGATCAGGTGCGGCGCGCCGCGCTCGTGCACGTAGACCTCGAGCTCCGGCCAGCGGCGCACCAGAGCGCCGGTCGCCGCCGCGTGGTCGAGGTGGATGTGGGTCAGCAGCAGCGCCCGCGGCCGCTCGTCCCCGAGCGCCTCTAGCAGCGTCCCGAGCGAGGACTCCGGCCCAGGGTCGACGAGCATGCCGTCGACCTCCCAACAGCCGATCACGTGCGGGCGTCCGAGGTGCATGACATCTATTACGCGCATTCGCGCAGCTCAAGCAACTGGAGCCGGAAATCGGTCATCCGCCTCGAGCGTCTGTCGCAGGCCCTCCTCGAGCCCGCGCGGCGCGTAGCCGAGCTCGCGACTCGCCTTCTCGTGGCTGGCCCAGAAGGTGACGTTGTCGGCCGAGGAGATCAGCTCGCGCAGGTTCGGCGGCTGGCCCATCAGCTTGCCGACCAGCGGACCGACCGGCGTCAGCGCCTTCATCAGCGCCGTCGGCATCGCGTAGCGCGGCGCCTTGCGGCCGGTCGCCGCGGCGACGGTCTCGACCGCCTCGCGCATCGTCGTCACCGGCCCGCTGAGCACGTAGGTCTCGCCGACCCGGCCCCTGTCGAGCGCCAGCAGGATCCCGCCGGCGATGTCCTCGACGTGGGTCAGGCAGATGCCGAGCTCGGGGAAGGGCAGCAGCGGCAGCCGCCCGGCGAAGAACTGCTCGAGCAGGTCGGCGACCTGCGAGGTGTCGCCGGGGCCGTAGACGCCGCCGGGCTGGACGATCACACCGGGCAGCCCGTCCTCGATCATCCGCTTGGCGACCCGGTGGGCCTCGAGCTTCGTCTCCTCGTAGTAGGAGGTGAACTCGCGCCCTGGGTGCTCGTAGCTCTCGTCGACCACCTGGCGGTGGGTGTTGCCGAAGATGCCGACCGTGGAGACGTAGACGAGCTTGGCGACGCCGGCCTCGCGGGCGGCGCTGAGCACGCGCTCGGTGCCGGCGACGTTGGCCTCCCACATCGCCGGGTGCTGCTTGGCGGGGATCCCGACCTCGTACATCGCCGCGGCGTGGACGACCGCGTCGCAACCCTCCATGCCGCCGCGGATCGCCTCGGCGTCGCCGAGGTCGCCGGCGACCAGCTCGCAGCCGAGCTCGCTCAGCTTCCCGGCCTTCTGAGGGCTGCGCACCAGGCAGGCGACCTCGTCGCCGCGCGCCCGCAGCTGCCGCACGACCTCGCCGCCGATGAACCCGGTTCCCCCCGTCACGAAGACCTTCATCGCCGCACAGCCTATCCGGGTGGGAGCTGCGCCTACAATCGAGTCGAGTGGATCGATCCAGGAACGGGCGCAGCAAGCAATCGCAATACGCCGCAAACGGCGCCGGCGTCGCCAATCCGCGCGCCCGCCAGCGCGCCCTGGCGCTCGGCATCGTCGACGGCCGCGAGCAGGGCGAGCCGCTGGCCGAGCTGAAGGAGCTGCTGCGCACCGCCGGCGTCGCCACCGCGGGCGAGGCGCTCCAGCAGCGCGCCGCGCCCGACCCCGACCGCTACCTGGGCCGCGGCAAGCTGGCCGAGGTGAAGGACCAGATCAAGGCCTGCGACGCGAACCTGGTCGCCTGCGACGACGAGCTGGCGCCGCGCCAGGAGCGCAACCTCGAGGCGGCGCTCGGCGTGCCGGTGATCGACCGCACCGCGGTCATCCTCGACATCTTCGCCGACCACGCCCACTCGGCCGAGGGCAAGCTGCAGGTCGAGCTGGCGCAGCTCGAATACAACCTGGCGCGGATGCGCGGGCTCTGGACCCACCTCGAGCGGCTCGGCGGCGGGATCGGCACCAGGGGCCCGGGCGAGAGCCAGATCGAGACCGACCGCCGCCTCGCCCGCGACCGGATCGCCGCGCTGCGCCGCCGCCTCGCGCGGCTGGAGCGCAACCGCGGCGTGATGCGGGCGCGCCGCGAGCGCTCCTCGCTGCCCCGCGTGGCCCTCGCCGGCTACACCAACGCCGGCAAGTCGACGCTGCTCAACGCGCTGACCGGCGCCGATGCGGTCGGCGTGGGGGACCGGCTCTTCCACACGCTCGACCCGACGACGCGCAGCGTGCCGCTCTCCGGCCGCGACTACCTGTTCACCGACACGGTCGGCTTCATCGAGAAGCTGCCCCACCAGCTGGTCGAGGCGTTCAAGGCGACGCTGGAGGAGACCGTGCTCGCCGACCTGATCCTGCAGGTGGTTGACGCCGCGGCGCCGGAGGCGCGCCGCGTCGCCGACCTCGCCGCCGCCGACGCGGTGCTGGAGGAGATCGGCGCCGGCGAGGGGCCGCGCCTGCTGGTGCTCAACAAGGCCGATCTGCTCGACGAGGACGAGCGCGGCGAGGCGCTGCTGCGCCACCCGGGCGCGGTGCTCGTCTCGGCGCTGACCGGCGAGGGGGTCGAGGCGCTGCTGGAGCGGGTCGAGGAGGCCTTCGAGGACACCCTCGCCGAGGTCGAGCTGCTCGATCCCCTACAGCGAGGGGGCGCGGCTGCATGAGCTGCACGAGGTGGCCGGCGACCTGGAGCGGACTGAGCGCGAGGACGGGGTGCTGGTGCACGCGCGGGTTCCTCGGGCAGAGCTGCATCGGTTCGACGATTTGGTCGTCGCGGCGTAGGAGATCTGGCCGTTGCGTAGGGAGGGAGAGGGTGTCCCTCGTTCCGACAAAACGCGGTCTAATTAGACCGCGTTTTTGAGTATCCGCCGGCCCGAGGGACACCCTCTCCCTCTTCTCGAGCGGTGTAGGGTGCTCGCCGATGGAGCTGCGGATCGCAAAGCTGAAGGACGAGGCGGTGGTGCCTACACGGGCGCATGCTGGGGATGCTGGGCTTGGATCTTGTATGCGTGTGAGGCGGCGCATCTGGGGCCGGGGGAGCGGTGGAGCGTGGGGACCGGGGTGGCGGTGGAGATTCCCGAGGGGCATGCGGGGATGGTGCTGCCGCGCTCGGGGATCGCGCGCGATCATGGGATCGCGCTGGTCAACTCGCCGGGCCTGATCGACGCCGGCTATCGCGGCGAAGTGCGGGTGCTGCTGCTCAACACCGACCCGGCGGAGATCTTTCGGGTCGAGCCGGGGGAGCGGATCGCGCAGCTCGTCGTCGTGCCGGTCGGCCTGCCCGAGCCGGTCGAGGTCGAAGCGCTCAGCGACTCGAGCCGCGGCGATGGTGGCTTCGGCTCGAGCGGACGATGAGCCGGCGCACGGCGAACCTGTAGACGACGGGCGAGCGGTCGCGGTTGCCGGCCGCGTCGATCGCGTAGGCGCGGAAGACGTGGCGGCCGAGCCGCAGGCGGTAGGCGCGAGGCGAGCGGCAGGGGCGGAACGGCCGCCGGTCGATCCGGCAGCGGAAGCGTGAGCCGGCCTCGTTCGAGCCGAGGGCGAAGGCCACGCGACGCCACTTTCGCTGCGTGAAGACCCGCTTCGCCGGCCGGTGGAGCAGTCGCGTTCGCGGCGCAGTGCGATCGACTTTGAGCGCAGGGGGAGGCGGGGCGGATGCTTCCGCTATCGGCGGATTCGGATTCGGGCGGCGTGCCCGGCGGCCGGAAGCTGTTGGGGGCGCGTTCTTCGACGTCCTCGCAGTTGACCGGGCCGGCGTCGGGGCCGTTTTCGGGAAAGTCGATCAGGGCCGTGTCCCAGCCTTCCCCGCAGTCGATGGTCGGATCGGGGTCCTTGACCGGCGGCACGCCCGAGTTGGCGAGGATCGAGTCGTCGCCGGCACCGGCGTAATAGCGGTCCGGACCGGGGCGTCCGAGAAGCTGGTTCGGACCCGAATCGCCGATCAGGACGTCGCCGAGGCTGGTCCCCTCGATGTCCTCGAGTCCGCTCAGGGTCGTCGGCGAGCCACTCGGGCAGGAGGGCTGCCCAGCCGAGCCGACAAGCCCGGCCACTCCTGCTTCCATGTCGATCGAAATCGCTTCCTTGAAGTTCGCCCAGTTGGCGTTGTCGCGGTCGGGGCCGCCGTCGAGCAGGTCGCCTTCGCAGACCGCGTCGTCGACGAACAGATCCTCTCCGCCTTCGGCGTAGAGCTTGTCCGTGCCTTCGTTGTTGGGCACGGCGTCGTCGCCTCCGCCCGCATGGACTTCGTCGTCGCCCGGACCGTCGACCAGCGCGTCTTCGGTCTCGCCTCCGGTCAGGTGGTCTACGCCTTCGCCGCCGAGCAGTACGACAGACGTCGATTCCGGGAAACCCGAGGCGACGATCGAGTCGTCGCCGCCTCCGCCGGCCAGGACGACCGAGTCGGGAGACGTCGAGATCGGACAGGCCACCTGGTCGCCGGACGGCGGGCCGCAGCCGCCCGCGGCCGTCGTGCCGGTGTCGAAGCCGGCCTCCGAGCCAGGGCCGAGGCTGAATGTAACCGCACCGCCGCCGTAGGTCGCGGTGACCACGTCGCGCAAGTCGCTGCCCGTCAGGTAGAGCGCCGGCGCGCCACCGGACGCGGGCGCCATGACCCCGACCGAGACCGTGCTCGGGTCGCGCGGGTCGACTTCATGGCTACCGCCTTCGAACTCGCATTCGAAGGTGGCCGATCCGGAGCAGTAGTCGCCCTCGGCGCCGCCGTAGATCGTGTCGCCTCCACCTTCGCCGAGGATCACGTCGGCGCCGCCGCCTCCGTAGATCGTCTGGGCGGCGTCCGTGCCGACGATGTAGTCGTCGAAGGGCGTGCCGATCACCATGTCGAATTCCTCGCCGTCCACTTCTTCGTCGAAGCCGCCTCCGTCTGGAGCGCGGCCGTTGTCGCCCTTGCCGGCTGCGAGATTGATGTAGGCGCCGCGTCCGGCTGGCGCCAACGGGAAGTTTGTCGTATGCGGAGAAGTCCGGGAATCGGCATCGCGGTTGAAGAACCCCGGCGTCACCCCGGTTGCGTAGCTCAGCGTGTCGAAGCCTCCACCGGTGTTCTCGATCCGGTCGATCGTCGCGTCGCCGCGGACGATGTCGTCCCCCGCTTCGCCGTCGAGCGCCGAGTCGGCGCCGAAGCCGCCGGAGAGCAGGTCGTCTCCCGGTCCGCCGCGCAGCTGATCGTCGCCGATGCCGCCGTAGAGGCGGTCGTTGCCCGGGCCGCCGAAGAGGAAGTCGTTGCCGCGCTGGCCGTAGAGCGTGTCGTCGCCGCCTTCGCCGTAGACCCTCGTGACGCCGCGCGGGGCGCGATAGGTGTCGTCGCAGGCCGTGCCGTAGTAGGTGCTGCCGACGATCCGCGGTTCTTCGCCCCCGCAGTCGGCGACGGCGCTCGCGGGCAGCCACGCCGCCAACGCCAGTGGCAAGGCGATCAGCGTCAGTCGCGCAGCGCGACCTCGCGGGCGCAGCGCTCCGCGGCCTGCTCGAGCGAATCGTCCAATGGCTCCAGGGTAGGGGGTGCGCCGTAGCGGCGTTCCAGGGCCAGGGCGATCAGGCGGTCGGCGAGCCAGGCGTTCTTGGGCAGCAGCGGGCCGTGCAGGTAGGTGCCGATCAGGTTGCCCTGGCGCACGCCCTCGAAGCCGTCCTTGCCGTTGTTGCCGAAGCCGTGCAGGACGCGTCCGAGCGGCGTCGCGCCGGCGCCGAGGTAGGTGCGGCCGCCGTGGTTCTCGAAGCCGGCGATCGTCCGCGGGCCGTCGCCGAGGTCGGCCTCGATCGCGACGTTGCCGATCAGCCGCTCGCCGGGCTCGCGCACGGTCTCCAGGTCGGCCAGCCCCAGCCCCGGCAGGCGCTCCTCGCCCAGCTGGTAGCTGTGGCCGAGCAGCTGGTAGCCGCCGCAGACGGCAAGCATCGCGGCGCCGTCGCCGACCGCGGAGGCGAGCGACTCGCGCTTGCTCTCGACCATGTCCGCGGCGACCGCGCGCTGGTCGCGGTCCTGGCCGCCGCCGAGGTAGAGCAGGTCGTGCGCCGCCGGGTCGAACTCCTCTCCGGGCCCCGATGCCGCATAGGAGAAGCCGATGCCCCGCCACTCGCAGCGCCGCCGCAGGAAGATGATGTTGCCGCGGTCGGCATAGATGTTCATCTGCTCGGGGTAGAGCGCGAGCACGCGGAGCTCCATCAGGCGGCCCGCTCGAAAAGTACGACGGTAGAGCCGACGTGATCGGCAGTGGCGGGAATCAGACGGCGGCCCCCTGGGCGAAGCCGGGACCGCTCCGCCTCCGACTCCAGGGTCGGGGCGTCGAGGGCCCGCAGGACGACCTCGTCGACCGCCTCGCTCAACTCCCCGCCGGGAGAGACCGTCTGGCGCAGCCGCCGCACCCGGATCCGGTCATCATCGACATACGAATCGACCGGGAGGCTCGAATAGACCCATCCGTCGACCTCGCGCGTATCGGGGAGAGGAGGTGCGGAGTCGACCGGCTCGGGCATCGACTCCACGATCGCAAACGCGGCAATTCCGCCGGGCGCCAGGTGGGCGGCGACGCATTGCAGGCAGGCGACGCGCTCATCCGCGCCCGCGAACAGCTGCACCAACTGCATCGGCGCGAGGATCAGCCGAAAGCTCTCGGCAAGCTGAAACTCCCTGGCATCGCCGAGCTGGGCGCCCCTCAGGCCCTCAACCAAGCCCTCCTCCACGTCCAGGCCGCGCACCTCGTGTCCGCGCCGAACAAGGTGCCGCAGGACACGTCCCGTCCCGCAACCGAGATCCAGAATCGGCCCACGCTGTTCCGTCGCGAGCTCGTCCCACAGCCCAAGGTCGGCCGAGTACGCACCGCACTCGATTTCATGCCAAATGACGGCATCAGTCATCGCCAGAACTCCTCGGTGAGCCCGCGCCCCGACAGCACCTTGTGCAGCTCGAGCAGCGCGGTGTAGGTCGGCAGGGCGAAGAGCTGCTCCGGCGTCTCCTCGACCGCCCGGTCGAGCGAGGCCTCGATCTCGGGCTCGACCGCGATCCGCTCCTCCGGCCAGCCGGCGTACTTGAGCCGCAGCGCCATCTCCGGCGCCCGCGTCCCGGCGCAGGTGACGCGGCGCACGGCGCCGGCGAGCAGCTCGAAGTCGGCATCCCAGATCCAGGAGACGTCGCGCCCGTCGGCGATCCCGTCGTTGAGCCCGATCCAGAGGTCGAGCTCGCCCGCAGCGGCCTCGAGCCGCAGCGTGCGCAGCACCTCGTTGGTCCCGGCCGGGTTCTTGACCAGCAGGACCGAGAGCCGCTTGGAATCGATCTCGATCGTCTCGACCCGCCCGAAGGCGCCCCGCATCGCGGCGAGCGCCGGGCCGATCGACTGCGGCGCGACTCCGAGCTGGAGCGCCGCGGCGATCGCCGCCAGGGCGTTGTAGGCGTTGTAGAGGCCGGGCAGCGGCAGCTCTATCCGCAGCTCGCCGCCGGGGGTGCGCACGCGCAGCGAGGAGCCGCGCATCCCGTGCAGCTCGATCCGCGTCGCGGCGACGTCGGGCTCGGGCCGCGCGGCGCCGCAGTGCGGGCAGGAGTAGTGGCCGAGGTGGCCGACGAAAGCCCGCTCGTAGGCGTAGGGGTGGCCGCAGCGGCGGCAGTGCCTGGCGTCGAAGGCGTGCTGCAGCTCCGGCAGCGCCTGCGCGTCGTCGTCGATCCCGAAGTAGACGACGCCCTCGCGCCGCTTCCCGTCCGCGTCGCGCCCGAGGTCGGCGACCAGCGGGTCGTCGGCGTTGAGGACGAGGCCGGCGCGGCCGCTCCGCGCGGCGACCGTCTCGGCCCAGCGGTCGGCGAGCGCCTCGGTCTCGCCGTAGCGGTCGAGCTGGTCGCGGAACAGGTTGCCGAGGACGATCAGCGCCGGGTCCAGCTCCGCGGCGACCTGCGGCAGCCAGGCCTCGTCGACCTCGAAGAGCCCCTCGCGGCCGCGCTGCTCGAGCAGCGCCGTGGCGATTCCCCAGGTCATGTTGGATCCCGCCCGGTTGTGCACCGGGGCGCGGCCGTCGGCCGCCAGCAGCGCCGCCAGCATGCCGGCGGTGGTCGTCTTGCCGTTGGTCGCGCTGATCAGCGTCGCGCCGCGGTCGAGCCGCGCGCCGAGCCGCGCGATCGCCCGCGGCTCCATCCGCAGCAGCAACCTGCCGGGCAGCGTGGTCCCGCCGCCGCGACCGCTGGCTCGGCTGGCGGCGCCGACAGCGCGCGCCGCGAGGCGCTTGGCGCCGAACAGCGCGCCGCCGCCGTGCTCGCTCAACCGGTCGCCCGCGGCGGGACGATCACGCTCAGCGCCCGGGGCAGCACGCGCAGGGTGGCGGGCAGGTCGGTCAGGTGCTCGCCGTCGGCGAAGACGGGAAACGGGCGGCTGGCGCTCAGCTCGAGCCGCGGAGCGCGGAAGACGCGGACCTCGTCCTGCTCGACGTGGGTGCCCTTGAACACCTTCGGCAGGTTAGCCAGGAAGCGCAGCTTGCCGACCTCGCCGATCGTCACCACGTCGAATTCTCCGTCGGCGAGGTCGGCGTCGGGGGCGACGAACATGCCGCCGCCGAAGGCCCTGCTGTTGGCGACCGAGACCGAGTAGCCGCTGAGGCGCCTGCTTTCCTCGCCGACCGCGATCGTAAATCGGGCGGGCTTCCAGCCGATCAGGGTGCGGACGCCGGCGTAGGCGTAGACGAGGTTGCCGCGCATCCACCTGGTCCGGTTGGCGCGCTCGTTGGCCACCGAGTCGAAGCCGACGCTGACGATGCCGAGAAAGCGCTTGCCGTTGACCTCGCCGACGTCGATCCGCCGCGTCTCTCCGGCGAGCAGGGTCGCCACCGCCTGCTCCGGCTGGTCGGGGATGCCGAGCACCCGCGCGAGGTCGTTGCCGCGCCCGCCGGGGACGATTCCCAGCGGCGTCTCGGAGCCGGCCAGCGCTCCGCCGATCGCGCCGATCAACCCGTCGCCGCTGACGACCACCGGGATCTCGTCCGCGTCGGCGGCGCGCAGCGCGCGCTCGACCCCGTCCTGCAGCCCGCGCGTGCGCTCGACCCGGAAGGAGACGCGGCGGGCGTCGAGCTCGCGCTCGAGCCGCGGCAGCAGCTTCAGCGCGCGGCCGTGCGCCGAGGCGGGGTTGACCAGCAATGCCAACGGCATCTCCTCGACACGCATAGCGAGCGGCAGCCTAGTCGCCCGCGGCGGGCCCGGCGTGGAGGCGGAAGACCTGAAAGCGCTCGCCCTCGGTCTCCTTCGCGGCCTCGACCGGGTCGAAGCCGCAAGCGCCGAGTCGCCACTCGAGCAGGCGCCGCCGGCCGATCGCGATCAGGTGGCCGCCGGGGCGCAGCACCCGCGCCAGCTCGCGCGGGCGCAGCCGACCGTCGGCGAGCGCGACCAGGTCGAAGAACTCGTCGGGGTAGGGGAGACGGCGCGGCCCGCCCTGCTTGAAGGCGACGCGCCCCTCCGGGTCGAGCCCGACCCGCCCGACCGCGGCGGCGATCGCCTCCTCGGAGGGGTCGAGGCCGCGCACCCGCGCCGCCGGGAACTCGCGTGCCAGGAAGAACACGCCGTCCCCCTCGCCGCAGCCGACCTCGAGGATCCGTTCCGGCAGGTCGCGCACGTGCAGCACCGCAGCGGCGAGCGCGGTGAGCGGTCGGCGTCGGCATCACCGATCATCTAGGATTTCGCGGCCGTGGAGGGGACGTCGGATCGCAACAAGTGGATCGCCCTGGGCGTATTCGCCCTGATCGCCGCCGGCGTCGTCGCCGCGATCCTGATCTCGCGCAGCGGCGGCGGCAGCGACTCGGGCGGCGAAGCGAGCGCCGCCGGGTGCAGGAACGTCGCCGCGCCGGCGCCGAAGAAGGTCAGCTTCAAGGCGCCGAAGCGGACCGTCGAGAAGGGCGAAGCGCTGACCGCCGTCGTGAAGACGAGCTGCGGCACGTTCGAGATCGCGCTCGACAGCAAGCGGGCGCCGAAGACCGTCAACTCATTCGTCTTCCTCGCCGAAGAAGGCTTCTACGACGACCTCACCTTCCACCGCGTCGCGCCGGAATTCGTCATCCAGGGCGGCGATCCGCTCGGCACCGGCACCGGCGGCCCCGGCTACAGCGTCGACGAGAAGCCGCCGGCCAACCTCGCCTACACCAAGGGCATCGTCGCGATGGCGAAGAGCTCGGCCGAGCCGCCGGGCCGCTCGGGAAGCCAGTTCTTCGTCGTCCTCACCGCCGACGCCGGGCTGCCGCCCGAATACGCCCTGGTCGGCAAGGTGAGCAAGGGCTTCGACGTGGTCGAACGGATCGGCGAACTCGGCACGCCGGAAGAAAAACCGAAACAGACCGTCCTGATCGAAAAGCTCTCGATCGAACGCGGCTGAGCTCCCTGGGTGCTCCGCCGGGGTAGTGTGCAGGCCACGATGGCCAAGGCTGACGTAGGCGATCCGGCTCCGGACTTCGAGCTGCCCGGCACGGGGGGAAAGACGTACAGGCTCTCCGAGCTGCGAGGCAAGAACGTGGTTCTGGCCTTCTACCCCGGGGATGCGACCCGGGTCTGCACCGCTCAGTTCTGCTCTTACCGCGACCACGGCGACCGTCTCGACCAGCTCGACGCCGAGGTGCTCGGGATCTCGCCGCAGTCGATCGACTCGCACGAGCGCTGGTCTCAGGAGCAGAGCCTCAACGTGCCGCTGCTGGCAGACGAGGATCTCGCCGTGAGCAAGAGCTACGGCGTGGTCGGCTGGGCGGGGCCGTTCGCCAAGCTCGCCGGGATCGAGGGCTCGACCGGCGGCCGCTACGTGATGCGCGCGATCTTCGTCGTCGACGCGGACGGCACGATCCGCTACCGGCACGTGTCGCGAACCGGCGCCAGGTTCCAGACGGTCGGCGACATCGAAGAGGCCGTCGCCGCAGTCTCCTGATGGCGGCCGAGCCGCGCCCGTTCGTCGCCGGCGAGCGACCGAGGATCCGCGGCGAGGTCGCGGGGGAGGGGCCGCCGATCGTCCTCTGCCACGGGATGACGGCGACCAGGCGCTACGTCGTCCACGGCTCGCGGGCGCTGGAGCGGGCGGGCCACGCGGTGATCGCCTATGACGCGCGCGGCCACGGCGAGTCCGACCCCGCCCCGCCCGGCCAGGGTTATGGATACCCGGAGCTGGTGGCGGACCTGGAAGAGGTCGTGGCGACGGCCGTCGGCGACGGACCGTTCGTGCTCGGCGGGCACTCGATGGGGGCGCACACCGCGCTTGCCTATGCGCTGCGCCATCCGCAGCGGCTCGCGGGAATCGTCGTGATCGGCCCGACCTACATGGGCGAGCCGGCCGCGGAGGAGACGCTCGCCTACTGGAACGACCTGGCTACGGCGCTGGAAGAGGGCGGCGTCGACGCCTTCGTCGACTACATCGACCGCAACCAGCGCGTCGAGCCGGGCAAGCGCGAGGCGATCCGGCGCTTCACCCGCGAACGGATCGAGCGCAACGAGGACCTCGACGCGATCGCGGCGGTGCTGCGCCAGGCGCCCGGCTCGCGGCCGTTCGGGTCGCTGCAGGAGCTCGAGTCGATCGCGCTGCCCGCTCTGGTGGTCGCCAGCAACGACGAGGCCGACCCGGGGCACCCGCGCCACGTCGCCGAGGCCTATGCCGAGCGAATGCCGCAGGCAAAGTTGATCGTCGAGGCGGAGGGGGAGTCGCCGCTCGCCTGGCAGGGGGGGAGGCTGTCGCGCGAGATCGCGGCCTTCTGCGCCGAGGCGGTGACTTAGCCTGTCTGAAGGAAGCTCGGCTACGGTTCCGGCGATGAGGCTGCCTGCGGAGGGGACGCTGAGGATCGTCGCGACCGTCATCGCGGCGCTCGGCATCGGTGTCGCGACCTACATCACGATCGCCGACTCGGGCGGCGGCGCGCCGGTCTGCGTTGCCGGGGGCGGCGGCTGCGAGACGGTCGCCGAAAGCACCTACTCGCATGTCTTCGGCGTCAACATCGCCGTCTTCGGCGTCCTCGGCTACGTGCTGCTGCTGGCCGCAGCGCTGCTGCGCGGGGACCTCGCCCGTATGGCGGGCTTCGGGATCTCGCTGGTCGGCTTCGGCTACAGCGTCTATCTCACCTACCTGGAGGTGTTCAAGATCGAAGCGATCTGCCAGTGGTGCGTGACCAGCGCCACCCTGATGACGATCCTCTTCTGCGTCAACGCCATCCGCATGATCGGCTACGTTGGGAGACCCGGATGAGCGGAAAGAGCGCCAGAGAGGAACGCCGCGAAGAGCGCCTGCAGGCGGAAAGCCAGCGGCGAGCAGCAGGAGCGCCGCAAGCGGTTGCTGCAGATCGGCAGCGCCGCGGTCTTCATCGCGGTCGTCGTGGTCGCGGTGCTGATCGTGATCAGCTCGAACGAAAGCAGCGGCGGCGACACCAACCTCGAGGACGTCGCCCTGGTCAAGGAAAAGCTCGCGGGCATCCCGCAGTCGGGCCTGCTGCTCGGCGACCCCAGGGCGACGGTGACGCTCTACGAGTACGGCGACCTGCAGTGCCCGGTCTGCAAATCCTTCTCCGAACAGATCGTGCCGGAAGTGATCGAATCGCAGGTCCGCACCGGCGAAGCGAAGCTCGAATTCCGCAACTTCCCGATCATCAGCCAGGAATCGTTCCCGGCCGGCGCCGCCGCGATCGCCGCGGGCAACCAGGGCCACGGCTGGAACTACATCGAGCTCTTCTACCGCAACCAGGGCAAGGAGGCCTCGGGTTACGTCACCGACGAATTCCTCACCGAAGTCGCCAAGGGCGCCGGCGTCCCCGACATCGACAGGTGGAACAAGGAACGCAAGAGCTCCAAGGTCACCGGCGAAGTCGAAAGCACCCTACAAGGAAGCGCAGCAGCTCGGCTTCACCGGCACGCCGTCCTTCGCCGTCGAAGGCCCGGGAACGAAGGGCAAGGAAACCCTGGGGACGCCGGGAGAAGCCGGCCTGCTCGAAGAAGCGATCGAAGAAGCCTCCTGAGGGCCGGTCGCGGGCTCCCTGGCTCGGGTTTACATAACCACCATTATCGAGCGTTGGATCAGCCGGCAGGGTCGCCCGGCCCCAGACCAGCGGCTTGACGATCGGCGGCGACTTGGGCAGCTCGCCGTGCTCCACCTCGTCCACGTGCAGCGGCGAGGCTTCGATGTTGGCGACGGTGTCGCGGTTGCAGCGGCAGCCGTCGGCGAAGAACTTCCAGGGACGTTCGAGCCGGTCCTGCCAGCGCGCGACGCCCGGGTCCTCGGCGCGCACGTGCTCGACGAAGAGCATCTGACCGCCCGGTTTGAGGATCCGCGCCGCCTCTGCCAGCGCCGCGGCCGGATCCGGCACCGTGCAGAGCACGAGCGTGAAGACGACGGTGTCGAAGCTGTCGTCGGCGAAGGGCAGGCGTTCGGCGCCCGCTTCGACCAAGGCGATGTCGGATTTCGCCGCGGCCAGCTTGGGCCGCAGCTGCTTGGTCATGTGCGGGTCGGGCTCGGCCATCACGACGTCGGTCAGGCCGTCCGGGAAGAGCCCGAGGTTGGCGCCGGTGCCGGCGCCGACGTCGATCGTGCGGCCGCTGGCCTGAGCCAGCACCTCGCGCCGCCTGTCGCGCATCCCCGCCTCCTCGGTCCCCGCGAGGATCCGGTCGTAGAGAGCCGAGAACGCCCGACCCCAGGTCGCGTCGTAGAGCCGTCCCACCGGTTTCAGGCAGCCTCGCGCTCGGCCGGCTTTCCCGACTCCGGCTCGGCGTCCGGGTTGTTCTGCGAGATCCGCTTCTCGTAGGCCGCACGCGCGGCCGGGTCGACCTCGGTCATCACCGCGTCGATGCCCATGAAGCGGCCCATCGCCTCGCGTGCCCGGCGCGGCAGCAGGCCAGCGACGATCACGGACGCCCGCAGCTGTCGCGGCACGTAGACATCGACCTTGCCCAGCTCCAGCGCGTCGACGATCTCCCCGGTCACGTCCGCGGGCTCGACCCGCTTGACGCCGCGCTGCTCGGCGAGGCCTTCGATCAGCTGGGTGTTGACGGTGATCGGCATCACGTAGGAGAGCTCGACCCCGGTGCCGTGGCACTCGGCGCGCACCGCCTCGGTCAGGCCGACCACGGCGTGCTTGGTCGCGGCGTAGGTGGCGATCCCCGGCACGCCGGCTTTTCCGGCCGAGGACGACATGTTGACGATGTGTCCCGTCCCCCGGGGTTTCATCCGCCGCACGGCGAGCTGCGTGCCGACGATCACCCCGTAGACGTTGATCTCGAGCTGGCGGCGGATCGAGTCGTCGCTCTCCTGCTCGAACGGGGTCACCGGCATGATCCCGGCGTTGTTGATCAGCACGTCGATCGGGCCCAGCTGGCGCTCGGCCTCGTCGAGGAAGGCTTCGAAGGAGTCGCGGTCGGTGACGTTGAGCTGGATCGCGATCGTGCCGCCGCCCAGCTCCGCCGCGGTCCGCTCGGCCAGCTCCAGGTCGAGGTCGCCGATTGCGACGCGGCAGCCCTTGCGGACCAGCGCCGCCGCGGTCGCCTTGCCGATCCCCCGGGCGCCCCCGGTGATCGCCACGACCTTGCCGTTCAGCGAGCGTCTCTGCTTCGCCATCGTGCCCTCCTCCTCCGGAGCGGCCCCTAGGCCGCCGGCTTGTAGACGGTGACCACGGCGGCTCCGCCGAGGCCGATGTTGTGCTGCAGGGCGGTCTTCGCGCCCTCGACCTGTCGCTTGTCGGCTTCCCCGCGCAGCTGCCAGGTCAGCTCCGAGCACTGCGCCAGGCCGGTCGCGCCCAGCGGGTGCCCCTTCGAGATCAGTCCGCCCGAGGGGTTGACGACGACCTTGCCGCCGTAGGTGGTCGCCTCTTCCTCGACCAGCTCGTGCGCCCTCCCCTCCTCCGCGAAGCCGAGCGCTTCATAGGTGATCAGCTCGTTGGCGCTGAAGCAGTCGTGCAGCTCGCAGACGTCGACTTCCTCGGCGCTGATCCCGGCCTCGGCGTAGGCCTTCTCGGCCGCGGTCTTCGACATGTCGGAGCCGACGATCGTCATGCAGTCGGCGTCCTCGGCGAAGGTGGAGCTGAGGTCGGTGACCATCGCCTGGCCGGCGATCTCGATCGCCTGGTCGCCGAGCCCGTGCTCTTCGACGTAGCGCTCGGAGGCGACGATCGCACAGGCCGAGCCGTCGGAGGTCGGCGAGCACTGCAGCTTGGTCAGCGGGTCGTGGATCATCTTCGCCGCCTTGATGTCCTCGATCGTGTACTCGTCCTGGAACTGGGCGTAGGGGTTGTTGACCGAGTGCTTGTGGTTCTTCCAGCCGATCCAGGCGTAGTGGTCGGGGTTGGAGCCGTACTTCTGCATGTGGTCGCGACCGGCGTTGCCGAACATCTGCGGCGCCGGCGGCGACTGCTCGGGGTCGCGGATCTCGAACATCCGCATCGCGTGCTTGTCGAGCGCGTTGGTGCGGTCGGTGTACTTGACGCCGAGCGAGCCCGGCTCCATCTTCTCGAAGCCGACCGCCATCGCGCACTCGACCAGGCCGCCCTTGACCGCCTGGCGGGCGAGGAACAGCGCCGAGGAGCCGGTCGAGCAGTTGTTGTTGACGTTGACCACCGGGATCCCGGTGAGGCCGAGCTGGTAGAGCGCCCGCTGGCCGTAGGTGGAATCGCCGTAGCAGTAGCCGGCATAGGCCTGCTCGACGTCCTCATATGGGATGCCGGCGTCGGCGAGCGCCTTCTCCCCCGCCTCCTTGGCCCAGTCGGGGTAGTCGCCCTCCTTGGTGCCGGGCTTCTCGAATTTGGTCATCCCGACCCCGATCACGTACGTGCGGTTGCTCAAAGTCTGCTCCTGTGTCGCGCCGCCTCCGCGCGGCGATTTGGCTGGCTGGCCAAGAAATCTACCGGGCCTGGGGCCCCGCCGCACCACGAGTATCCTGGGCGTCGTGATCATTGCCGACCTGAGCAGCGATCCGACCGCGGGAATCGGCGTCTTCGCCGCCCTTGCCGCCGGGGTCGTCTCCTTCCTCTCCCCCTGCGTGCTGCCGCTCGTCCCCGGCTATCTCTCGGCCGTCAGCGGCGTCTCGGCGGCCGAGCTCGAGAGCGCCGGCTGGCGTCGCGTGCTCGGCCCCAGCCTGCTCTTCGTCGCCAGCTTCTCGGCGATCTTCATCCTCCTCGGCCTCACCGCCACCGGGCTCGGCTCGACCCTGCAGGACCACAAGCAGCTGCTGACCAGGATCTCGGCGGCGCTGATCGTCGCGATGGGCGTGCTCTTCGTCGCCTCGCTCTTCGTCACCAGGCTGAACCGCGAGTGGCACGTCGACGCGCTGCTCGAGCGCGCCGGCAAGGGCGGCCCGATCGTCGCCGGCGCCGCCTTCGCGATCGCCTGGACGCCCTGCATCGGCCCCACCCTCGGCGCGATCCTCTCCGCCGCCTCGCTCTCCGGCTCCGCCGGCCGCGGCGCCTTCCTGCTGGCGGTCTACTCCGCCGGTCTGGCGATCCCCTTCCTGCTCACCGCCGTCGCCTTCTCCCGCATGACCACCGCCTTCAGCGTCGTCAAGCGCCACTACCAGGCGATAGTCGCTACCGGCGGCCTGATCCTGATAGCAATGGGCGTCCTGATCTGGACCGGCGAACTGACCCAGCTGAACAGCGAAGCCCAGAGCTGGCTGAGCGGTCTAGGCCTCGACTTCTGGAATTCCGTCTAGCCGTTCCGCCGGGCCGCCTGCGATACTTGTTGTCCGTTCAGCCGCGCTCCCTGCACGTGACTGAACGACAAAGCCCCGGCCGCATGACTCCTAGGAGCCCGAGGCGGGACCGGGGCGTTCGCAGACAATATAGCGCAAGCAAGGGACGGATGCAAGGATGACCGAGCGGCAGGCTTTGGCATGGCTCTCAGAGTCTCGCCTTGCTCCCTTTTTGCAGGCATCCCGCGGCGACCACAACCGCGCTGTCGATCTCTACGAAGGCCACGCCGAGTTGAGCGTGGCCCTCTTTGGCCTTCTTCAAGGCTTCGAGGTCCTACTGCGCAATGCGATCGACGGCATCTTGGGTGAGGGGCAGCCTCAAGTGCCCATCGAAGGCACGTGGATCCTGGATTTCAATGTGCTTCGTCCTGAGGGGGTGAAGCAAGTAATCGTCGCCATCCAGCGCTTGGAGAAGGGGAAGGTCATCACACGGGGGCGAGTCGTTGCCGGTCTTTCGTTCTCGTTCTGGCCAGACCTTTTTGGTCGACGCTACGAGGATCTCTGGCGGCGGGACCTACGGCGTGCGTTTCCACACACGTCACTGACCCGGAAGGAGCTCGGCGTGCGCCTGCAGCGCTTGCGCCGTCTTCGAAATCGGGTTGCGCACCATGACTCGCTTCTGGGACAAGACATCGTCGCGAGAATCGAAGACATGCTCGCGGTTGCCGCTTGGATCGACCCCGCGGCTCGCGAATGGCTCGCGCGGCAAAGCAGCGCCCTTGAAATAGCACGGTCGATCCAGCAGGGGCTGCCGCTCGATTCGAGCTAGTTGTTTGCGGGCGTCGCCGTCTCGAGCTCGCGTCCGATCGCCTCGGTCTCTTCGAGGCCGGCGTCGTCGAGCTCGCGCGAGCAGACGATGCGGAAACGGCCGGTGCCGATGGCGGAATCCGGAATGACCGGCAGCCCGCGGATCTCCTCCCAGCCGAGCCGTTCGACCTCGAACGGATTCATCCGCACCTCCGCGGCCGGAAACGGGCAGTTGCGGTTGTGCTGGTCGATCGCCCTGGAGATCGCCTCCAGGTTCTTCGCCTCGGGGGAAGCCACGGACTCAGTCTAGGACGACACCGCTGGCGCTACAGCGCGCCGCCGGTCTCGTACGGCTCGCCGGGGGTGGCGCCGATTACGAGCAGGCGGATTCCATCGGGGCCGGGCGTCACCTTGCGCCTGACCTCGGGGCCGACGCGGGCGACGTGGTCGGCGTCGAGGGGGTACTCCTCGCCGTCGGCTTCGAGCGTTCCGGAGCCGCCGAGGGCGACGTAGACCTCCTCCTGGCCGAGCTGCTCGGGACGTTTGGCGAACATCTGACCGCCGATGCCCTCCGGCGAGTGGTCGTGCTCCGGGTAGTCCTCCGCGCCCGGGGCGAGGTCGATGATCGCCATGCCGAACGAGGAAATGTCGAGGCCGGCGGCGGCTTTGTGGAACTTGATCCCCTCGAAGAAGCCGTCGATCGCCTCCATCTCGTCGATCTTCGTGTGCGTGACATCGGCCATATCCCGATGCTACCCGCAAGGCGGTTCCGCGGAACCGCCTTGGCCAGCAGTACGTCCCGGCCCCGGCCTACCATCGCTCAGGTGGCCGATCGGCGCACAATCGCTCACCTCGATATGGACGCGTTCTACGCGTCCGTCGAGCTGCGGCGGCGGCCGGAGTTGCGGGGGAAGCCGGTTGTGGTCTGTGGGTCGGGGCCGCGGGCGGTGGTTACTACGGCGAGCTATGAGGCGCGGAGGCTGGCGGGGATCCACTCGGCGATGCCGGCGGCGGTTGCGCGGCGGCGGTTGCCCGATGCGGTCTATCTGCAGCCCGACTTTCCCGCCTACCGAGAGGCCTCGGCGCAGGTGATGGACATCCTGCGGGCGAACGCGGAGACGGTCGAGGTGGTCGGGCTCGACGAGGCCTACCTCGACCTCAGCGGGCTTTTCGCGCCGAAGGCGACGATGCGGCGGATCGCGACGGAGATCCGCGAGGACACGGGGCTGACCTGCTCCGTGGGCATTTCCGAGAACCGGCTGCTGGCCAAGATCGTCAGCGAGCTCGGCAAGCCCGCCGGCCTGGTCGTGCTCTTGCGAGTCGAGGCGCTGGAGCGCTTCGCCGTCTCCCCCCCGGCCTCGTCCCCGGCATCGGCCCGAAGACGGTCGAGAAGCTGGAGAAGATGGGAATCCGCACGCTGGCCGATCTGCGTGCACACGACCCCGTCGCCCTGGAACGCGCCTTCGGCCCGCGCATGGGCCATTGGCTTCCCGCCCGCGCGCGCTTCGAGGACGAGACGCCGGTCGAGCCGGTCCGCGAGACGAAGTCGCAGTCCGCCGAGACGACCTTCGACGTCAACGTCGGCGACCAGGCGGAGATGGCGCGCCACGTCGCCGCGCTCGCCAAGCAGCTCTGCGGTCGCCTACGCTCGCGCGACCTCGCCGGGCGGACGATCGGGATCAAGGTGCGGCTCGACGATTGGACCAACGTCACCCGCTCACAAACGCTCGATAAAGCCACGAATGACCCGACCATCGTCACCTCCACCGCCCTGGGCTTGCTGCATGCCTACGCTCCCCCTCGCGCGGTCCGCCTGCTCGGAGTCCGGGTTGCCGGCTTCGATGACGACCGCAACCCTGACTCGCAGGCTCAAACCCAGCTCTCTCTCGCTGGGTAAGGGCTGGTCCGGCAGGGCCGGAACGTCTTGTACTTTTTCGTCGACTGCCACGGGCGGCAGCTGATCCCGACTCACCGAAAAAGTTAAGTGGAGACCCTGCCGGACCAGCCCCGCCATGCGAAGATACGTCCGTGAACGAGGATCGACTCACCGGGCTCGATGCATCCTTCCTTCACCTGGAGCGCGCGGGCGCCCACATGCACGTCGCCTCGAGCATCCTCTTCGACGGCTCGGCGCCGAGCCACGAGGAGTTCCGCGACCACATCGAGTCGCGCCTGCACCTCGTCCCCCGCTTCCGCCAGAAGCTACGCTCCGTCCCCTTCGAGCAGGGCCGGCCGGTCTGGGTCGACGACCCCTTCCTCAACCTCGACTACCACGTGCGGCGCACGGCGCTGCCGGCGCCCGGCTCCGAGGAGCAGCTTCGCAACCTCGCCGCGCGGATCTTCTCCCAGCAGCTCGACCGCACCAAGCCGCTCTGGGAGCTGTGGCTGGTCGAGGGAGTGGCGGACGACCGCTTCGCGGTGATCGGCAAGAGCCATCACGCGCTGGTCGACGGGATCTCCGGGGTGGACATAACCACCGTCCTCTTCGACCTCGAGGAGTCGCCGGCCGATCCGCCGATCCGTCCGCCCAAGTGGGCGCCGCGGCCCGAGCCGACCGACCTCGAGCTGCTCACCGACGCGCTGCGCGAACGCGCCACCAGCCCGCGCGAGTTCGTCCGCGGCGTGCGCGCCGTGCTGCGCGGGCCGCGCCAGGTGCTGCGCGGCCTGGTCGACACCGGCAAGTTCCTCGAGGGCGCCGCCGCGGCGCCGAGCACGCCGTTCAACGTCGAGATCGGCCCGCACCGCCGGCTCGCCTTCGTGCGCGGCGACCTGGCCGACTTCAAGCGGGTCAAGAACGCCCACGGCGGCACGGTCAACGACGTCGTCCTCTCGGTCGTCGCCGGCGCTCTGGGCAACTACCTGCGCGCCCGCGGCCACGACACCGAGGAGCTGAAGATGCGCGCGATGGTGCCGGTCAGCGTTCGCGCCGACGAAGAGCGAGGCGCGCTCGGCAACCGCATCTCGGCGATGATGGCGCCGCTGCCGGTCTTCTCGCGCGACCCGGTCGAGCGCCTGCGCCTGGTCAGCGAGACGATGGGCGACCTGAAGGGCTCCGGCCAGGCGGTCGGCGCCGAGCTGCTGACCAGGCTGACCGACTTCGCGCCGACCACGATCGCCTCCCAGGCGGCCCGCCTGCAGCCCGCGCAGCGCTTCTTCAACCTCGTCGTCACCAACGTCCCCGGGCCGCAGTTCCCGCTCTACCTGATGGGCCGCCGGATGACCTCGATCTTCCCGCTCGTGCCGCTGGCGCGCCGCCAGGCGCTCTGCGTCGGGATCATGTCCTACGACGGCAGGATCGATTTCGGCCTGGTCGGCGACTACGACGCGATGGCCGATCTCGACAGCTTCGCCCTCGACCTCGAAGGCGCGATCGCCGAAGCCGTGGCCACGGCGCCGCCGGCCGCGGGCGACGCGGATCAGCGCAGCGAGCGGGCCCGCACGCGAAACGGCGCCGTGTCGGTCAGGTAGTTCCAGTCGAGTCGCCGGGCGCTGAACCCCTCGGCCCGGGTGTCGGCGTTGATCACGACGGCGGTGATCCGCTGGAAGCGACCCGGGCGGCCGAGCCGCACCGTCAGCGCCCCGCCGTGCGGCCGGTAGCGCAAACGCGAGATCACGCGCCCATGGCGCTCGCTGCCGATCCGCCCGACCAGCGCCAGCCCGGCGGCCACGCCGGGCGGGGCTTCGGCCCGCGCGACGATCCCTCGCCCACCGCTGAGGTGCACCCGCAGCAGCTGGAAGGTGGCGTGGTTGAGCGAGCGGTGCAGCGGCTTGCCGTCGGCGGGCAGGCTGCCGTCGCGCGGGACGTCTGGATAGCGGCCGCCTTCGCGGAAGCGACCGTCGCCGCGCCACTCGGCCACGTCGCGGGCGAAGCGGGCGAAGTCGCGGCTGAAGCTCGAGCCGCCGGCGGCGTGGATCGCCGAGTCGTAGCTGCCGACGGAGAAGCCGCCGGGGCGCGTGCGCTCGGCCCGTGACCACGCGTTGCGCAGGATGTCGGCCCCGTAGCGCCGGACCAGCCATTCGTTCCAGACCGTGGCGCCGTACTCGCGGATCGAGTTGGCGGTCAGCGGCGTCCTGTAGAGGCGGACCCAGCGGCGCACGTAGCGCAGGTAGTCGTTGATCCCGTTGTAGACCTGGTCCTCCATCCAGACCGCGGTCGACTCGGCCATCCAGGCGTCCTGGTAGGCGTCGTAGTTCATCTGCAGGATGTGGCAGTACTCGTGCGCGAAGGTGACCTCGAGGTCGGCGAGCGGCTTGGTCCCCGGGTACTGGAACGGGTCGTAGTCGTTGTCGAGGACGAGGTAGCCGTGCATGCGGCGTGGCAGGCGGTGCCCCTCCGCCACCTGTCGGCGGTCGGGGGCCGCATAGCCGAAGAGCAGGCGGCCGAGCTCCGCGAGGTAGATGTCGGTCTTCCCGTGGCGGCCGCCGCGCCGTCCGTCGGAGCGGGGCTCGCGCCAGCCCAGCCTGCCGTTCTCCACCGCGTGCACGTGGGCGCCCACTTTGAGCACCCGCTCGACGAAGTCGGGCACGCCGTCGCCGTCCCGGTAGCCGTTTTCGTCGGTGAGGCCGGGCGCGTCGATGCCCTCGGCGACCCAGTGCACGCAAAAGCGGCCGGCGCAGGCCGGCGACTTCGGCGCTTCGGGAACCGAGTAGGAGTGGCGCGCCGGGTCGGGATGGTCGGTCGGCCGCGCCCGCGGCTGGCGGAAGGTCCACTGGTCGCCCGCATGGGCGGACGCGGGCAATATCGCGAGCGAGGCGATACACGTCAACAGGACGCCGGTCGTCCGGAATTTTTCCCGCATCCGAGCCAATTTACTGACTGCCCAGGCGATGCTCCGCAGGCGCCGTCGAGCTTTTGACCGCATAGCGGCAAGAACCTCTACGGCGCTCGGTGGGGATACTTCGGCCCGTGAACGTGCGGAGCGCCCCTTGCGCATAGCCCTCGCCCAGATCGACCCGACGGTCGGCGACCTCGACGGCAACGCGGCGAAGATCGCCGAGTGGATCGGGCGCGCCGCCGAGGCGGGCGCCGACCTGGCGATCTTCCCCGAGCTCTGCATTCCCGGCTACCCAGCCGAGGATCTCTACCTGAAGCGCCACTTCGTCGCCGCCAACCGCACCGCGGTCGAGCGGCTGGCGAGCGGCGTCGGCGCGATGACCGTCCTGGTCGGCTTCGCCGAGCCGGTCGAGGGCGGCGGCGACCACCGGCACGCCCACAACTCGCTCGCGGTGCTGCGCGACGGCGCGGTGCAGGCCGTCTACCGCAAGAACCGCCTGCCCAACTACGCCGTCTTCGACGAGCAGCGCTACTTCGTCCCCGGCGAGCAGCCGGCGACGATCGACGTTGCGGGGGTCGGCGTCGGCCTGACGGTCTGCGAGGACCTCTGGGAACCGGGCCCGCCGGCCTCCGTCGAGGCGGCCGCGGGGGCGCGGCTGATCGCCAATCCCTCGGGCTCGCCGTACCACCGCGGCAAGGGCCGCGAGCGCGAGGCGATGTTCGCCCTGCGGGCGCGCGAGTACGGCGCCCACCTCGCCTTCTGCAACTTGGTCGGTGGCCAGGACGAGCTCGTCTTCGACGGTCAGAGCTTCGTCGTCGACCCGAGCGGCGCCGTGATCGCCCGCGCCGCGCAGTTTGAGGAGGAGTTGCTGCTCTGCGAGATCCCGGCCGCCGCGCCAGCGCGGCTCGCCGAGCCGCTGGCCGACCTGGCCGAGGTCTACGCGGCGCTGACCCTCGGGCTGCGCGACTACGTGCGCAAGAACGGCTTCGCCCACGTCGGGATCGCCCTCTCGGGCGGCATCGACTCCGCCCTCGTCGCGCTGCTCGCCGCCGACGCGGTCGGCGCCGGGAACGTCAGCTGCGTCGTCATGCCCTCCCCCCACTCCAGCCCTGAAACCCAGGCCGACGCGAGGTCTATCGCCGCCAACCTAGGCGCTGAGACGATCGAGATCTCGATCGAGGCCGCGATGCGCTCTTACGAGGAGTCGCTCGCGGGTCCGTTCGGAGCGGCGGTCGACGCCTCCGGCGGCGCGCAGGAGCCGCTGCCGCGCGACCCGACCCGCGCCTCGGAGCCCGACCTCGCGGCCGAGAACATCCAGGCGCGGATCCGCGGCAACATGATGATGGCGCTCTCCAACAAGCACGGCTGGCTGGTGCTGACGACCGGCAACAAGAGCGAGATGTCGGTCGGCTACGCGACCCTCTACGGCGACATGGCGGGCGGCTTCGCGGCGATCAAGGACGTGCCGAAGACGCTCGTCTACGAGCTCGTGCGCTACCGCAACGAACGCGAGGGGCGCGAGCTGGTGCCAGTCTCGGTGCTCGAGCGGGCGCCCTCGGCCGAGCTGCGCCCCGAGCAGCTCGACAGCGACAGCCTGCCGCCCTACGAGCTGCTCGACCGCGTGCTCGAGGCCTACGTCGAGCGGGACGAGGGCCGCGAGGAGATGGTCGCCGCCGGGATGCCCGGCGAGGTCGTCGACGAGGTCGTGCGGATGGTCGACCGCTCCGAGTACAAGCGCCGCCAGGCGGCGCCGGGCATCCGCATCACGCCCAAGGCCTTCGGCCGCGACAGACGCCTCCCGATCACGAATCGCTTTGGGGAATAGGCCTGACGGCGATCGTCATCTGGGCGAGCGCACAGAGTTTCCCGTCGGCGTTGAGTATTTCGGCGTCCCAGACCCAGGTCGTGCGGCCGCGGTGGCGGGCCTCCGCCTTGACTTCGGCGTGGCCGGAGGTGACCGGGCGCATGAAGCTGACCGAGATCGACTGGCCCATCGCCGCCATCCCGTCGCCGTAGACGGCCAGCGCCGTCGCCCGCGAGCAGACGCTCTCGACCAGGCTCGACATCACGCCGCCGTGCATCAGGCCGAACGGCTGGCGCAGCTCGTCGCGGATCGGCACCCGGGCCCGGGCCCCGTCGGGGTCGTCGCTGAGCCACTCGGTGCCGATCAGGCCGTCGAAGTGCGATTGCAGCCCGCGTGGGTCATCCGCCATCGGCGCGCACCCTACCGACCGCACATCTGGGCTTAATGTCGGTCGCATAGTCTCTCGCCGGGTTATGGCATTGAGCGACGACCAGAGGGCGCTGCTGCGCCTGCTCGCGCAGCGCGAGCAGGGCTACGAGGACATCGCCGCGCTGAAGGGCAAGAGCGTCGAGGACGTGCGCGCGGAAGTGCGCGCTGCGATCGCGGCGATGGACGCGCCGCCCCCCGAGCCTCCCCCGCCGCCCCCCGAGCCCGAGCCGGCGCCGGAGGCGGCTCCGATCGCCGCGCCGCCCGCGCCACAGCCGCAACCGCCGCAGAAGGCCGCACCGAGCCGCCCCTCGGTCCCGGTCGAGCGCCGCCGCCTTGTGGCGATCGCCGGCGGCGGGCTGGCGATCGTCGCGATCGTGCTCGGCGCGGTCGCCCTGTTCGGCGGTACCTCGGGCTCGGGCTCGAGCGGAATCGCCCCCGAACCCGGCAGCGAACTCACCGCGAGCGAAGAAGGCAAGGTGACGCAGGCGGTGCTCGAGCCCGTCGACGGCAGCGAAGCGAGCGGCCGGGCGGTCTTCGGCCGCGTCGGCAAGGAAGAAATCGTCCTCCAGGTCACCGCGGAAGGCCTCGAACGGACGCCGAAGGGCCAGTCCTACACCGTCTGGCTCTACCGGACGCCGAAACTCTCGCTGCGCGTCGGCAGCGTGCCGGTCGGCGAAGGCGGCAAGCTCGGCGCCAGGTTCGCGATCCCGGAGGAACTGCTGGCCTACGTCGCCGGCGGCGCCTTCGACCAGATCTACGTCTCCCGCACCTCCGACGCCGCCTACCGGCGCGAGGTGGCGAAGGCGAAGCAGGAAAAAGGTCTCCCCCGCTACACCGGCGAAACCGTCCTCGCGGGCGAAATCACCGGCCCGATCGCCAAGGCCGGCCAGCAGGGCGGCTAGCCCGGCAGGAGCTTGCCGGGATTCATGATTCCGGTCGGATCTAGCTGGTGCTTTATGGCCCGCAGTACGTCTATGCCGGTGCTGCCGATCTCAGCTTGCATGTAGGGCGCGTGGTCGCGGCCCACCGCGTGGTGGTGGGTGATCGTGGCGCCCGTGGCGACGATCGCCTCCGATGCGGCGCGCTTGACCTCCCGCCACTGCTCGATTTCGGCGCCGCGGCGGGCGCGCGAGATGAAGGTGAAGTAGAGAGAGGCGCCGTCGGCGTAGGCGTGCGAGAGATGGCAGAAGGCGAGGCCCGGGGTCCCCTGCCCGGCGAGCGAGTCGCGGATCGCCGCGCCGACGGCGGCGTGCAGCTCGTGCAGGCGCAACCAGGTGTGCGACGTCTCAAGCGTCTCGACCATCGCCCCCATGCTCATCAGCGTGTCGCGCAGGTAGGGGGCCTGGAAGCGCCCGTGCTCCCAGGAGCGCCCCGCCGCCTGGCCGAGGTAGGCGGCGCCGCCGCGGCGCAGGCCGCGCACGCTCAGCGCCCGCCGCCGCGCGACCGACTCTTCGTCGCCCTCGAGCCCGACGACGATCAGGCAGCCGCCGCGCCTGCGGCGCAGGCCGAGGTAGCCGTCGAAGGCCCGGCCGGCGAGCCCGCGCGGCCCCGAGAGCAGCAGCGAGACCTCGGTCTCCTCGGCGTCGGAGACGCGGATCACGTCGGGCAGGCCCGGGCCCTGGGCGAGCGCGCGGACGATCTCCGCCCCCGCCTCGAAGTCCTCGGCGATCCAGCCCTCGTAGCGGCGCACGGTCGGCGCGGGTCGGACCCGCACGGTCACGTCGGGGATGACCCCGAAGGTGCCCTCGGAGCCGACGACGAGCTCGCGCAGCGCCGGCCCCGCCGCGGTGTGCGCCGTCTCCAGCGTGCGCAGGTCGCCCGCCGGGGCGATCAGCCGCAGCGAGCTGACGAGCGAGTCGAAGCGGCCGTAGCCGCTCGACGCCTGCCCGGCCGAGCGGGTCGCCGCGAAGCCGCCGATCGTCGCGTACTCGAAGGACTGCGGGAAGTGGCCGAGCACGACGCCCTCGGACTGCAGCGCCGCTTCGGCCTCGGGGCCGCGCAGCCCGGCGCCGAGCCGCGCGGTCAGCGAGCGCCGGTCGACCGCGACGTCGCGCAGCGCCGCCAGATCGAGGCTGACGAGGCGGGAGTGCTCGCCGCGCAACGGGGCGACCCCTCCGACGACGCTGGTGCCGCCTCCGAACGGGACGACGGCGATCCCCTCGGCGGCGCAGACGTCCAGCACGCGCCGCACGGCGGCGGCGTCCGCGGGCAACAGCACGGCGTCAGGCGCGGCCTCCAGCCGCCCGCCCCGCAGTCGCGCCAGGTCGGCGTAGCCGCAGCCGGCCGCGTGCCGCAGCCGGTCCTCGCTCCCGCTGAAGACATTGGCCTCGCCGACGGCGTCGACCAGCGCCCGTGGCAGCGGCTCGGCGGGCGGCAGCTCGAAGCGCTTCAGCTCGGCGGCGAGCGGCCAGGGCTCGAGCTCGCCGACCCGCTCGCGCAGCATCGCCAGCGCCTGCTCGTCGAGCTGCGGCTCGATCGCCGGGTCGCCCCAGCCCCACCACTTCGAGTCGCGGCGCGGGTTCACGTCAGCGCCCGTTCCAGCCCGTCCAGCGCCGCGTCGAGGATCTTGCGCTGGCCGCCGCGCAGCATCGGCGAGCCGAAGCGCGACATCCCGCGCAGCTTCTGCTCGGAGGTCAGGCTGATCTCGGCGCCGCCGTCGACGGCGCGCAGGCCGATCTCCACCGAGGAGCTGCGCAGGTGGCGCTCGAAGGGGCTGCCTGCGAGCTGCTGCTCCCAGACGTAGCGCTCGCCCTCGGCCGAGCTGACGCAGCGGTAGTCGGCCCGCACCCCGCGGCCCTCCGCCGTCTCCAGCACCTTCGTCCACTGGCTGCGCCGGCCCTCGGGCTTGCGGTCGACGCTCTCCACGCGGCTCGTCCGCGGCCACCAGCGCGGCAGGCTGTAGGGGTCGGAGACGAGCTGCCAGACCTCCTCGACGGGAGCCGCGATCGTCCGTCGGCGGGTGACCCGGGGCACGAGCCCGC
>CAWIFA010000044.1:0-44018 GCA_963835315.1 uncultured Solirubrobacterales bacterium
GGGCCGGGGTGAAGAAGTTCCGGTAGGCGAGGCCGGTCGCGACGAGGGCCGAGATCGCGACGCTGCCGAGCAGGGCGTAGAGCAGGATCAGCTGCAGGCGGACGGCGTCGGTCGGTTCGGCGCCGGCGAGCAGCATGCCGACCATCGTGCCGGGGAAGAAGATCAGGCCGGTGGTCTTGGTCGAGTCGACGAGGGTGATCGTGCCCGAGCGCAGGGCGCGGCGGACGAACGGCTCGGCGGCTTCGCGCGCGGTCGCCCCCAGCGCCAGGGTCGCCTCGATCGCGGCGCGGGACTCGCTCACCTCGTCGCCGAGCCGGTTGAGCGCAACCGCCGAGGCCGTCATCGCGTTGCCGATCACCATGCCGCCGACCGGGACCAGGTAGCGCGGCGTCGGGTCGAAGATGCCGAGCGCGACGACCAGGCCGAGCGTCGTCGCGGCGGCGATCGCCAGCCCGATCAAGAGCGGCCAGAAGGCGCCGGGGACCTTCTTCGCCCGGCTGCGCGCGGTGAAGGCGCCGAAGACGACCATCACCGTGAGCAGCGCGAGGACGAGCCAGATCGTGTCGGCTTCGAAGATCAGCTTGATCGCGTAGCCGATCGCCGTCAGCTGGACGAAGGAGCGGACGGTGGCGACGACGATGTCGCGCTCGAGGTCGGTGCGGCGCCAGAAGGAGATCGCCGCCGCGAGGGCGACCAGCGCCAGCGACGCCGCGACCTGTCCGAGCGAGAGGTGGATCGAGCTGCTCACCTCAGGCCAGCGCCTCCGCGAGCGTGCCGCTGGCGACCGCCCGCCCGTCGCGCAGGCGCACGGCGCGGTCGGCGAGCCGCCGCGCCTGCTCGGGGTCGTGGGTGACGACGATCAGCGACAGGTCGAGCTCCCCGCGCAGCCGGCGCAGCGTCGCCTCGATCGCGTCGCGGGCCTCGCTGTCGAGGGCCGAGGTCGGCTCGTCGAGCAGCAGGACGCCGGGCTGCTGGGCGAGCGCCCGGGCGAGCATCGCCCGCTGCCGCTCGCCGACCGAGAGCCTGCTCACGTCGCGCTCGGCGAACCCCGCGTCGAGGCCGGCGTGGCGCAGGCACTGCGCGGCGTCGAGCTGCTTGCCGGCGAGCCGCGCCGCGTAGGCGAGGTTCGACTCGACGGTCCCCGGCAGCAGCGCCGGAAGTTGCGGCACCAGCGAGACCTCGCGCCGCAGCGCCAGCGGGTCGTAGGAGTCGAGCGGCCTCCCGCGGTAGTCGATCGTGCCCGTGTCGGGGTCGGCGAGCCGGTTGAGCAGCCGCAGCAGGGTCGACTTGCCGGCGCCCGAGGGGCCGACGATCGCCGTCGCTCCCGGCTCGATCCCGGCGTCGACCGCGTCGAGCACGCGGCGCTCGCCGCGGGTGAGGCTGACGTCGCGTAGCTCGAACAGCACCGGGGCATGATCCCGCACCGCTCGCAAGAAGCCTCCCGCGCGCCGCCGGCTGTGGCGCGGAGCGGTGAATCGCTGGCAGAATCCGGGTAGGTGATGCGCTGATGGCGAGAGCGATCTGGACCGGGACGATCAGCTTCGGGCTGCTCAACGTCCCCGTGCGCCTCTACAGCGCCGTGGCGCGGCGCGACATCTCGCTGCGCCAGATACGAGAGTCCGACGGCGCACGCATCCGCAACCGCCGCGTCGCCGAGGGGACCGACGAGGAGGTCCCCTACGGGGAGATCGTCAAAGCCTTCGAGATCACCGCCGACCGCTACGTGCCGCTGAGCAAGGACGAGCTGGAGGCGCTGGCGCCGGAGAAGACGCGGGCGATCGAGGTGCAGGACTTCGTCGACCTCGACCAGATCGACCCGATCTACTTCGACAGCCCCTACTACCTGGGGCCGGCCGAGGGCGCCGAGAAAGCGTATTCGCTGCTCGCCAGGGCGATGCAGGAGTCGGGCAAGGTGGCGATCGCCCGCTTCGTCTTCCGCAACAAGGAGCACCTGGCGGCGCTGCGCCCCGGCGACGGCGTGCTGACGCTGACCACGATGCGCTTCGCCGACGAGGTCGTGGCGCCGTCCGAGCTCGAGGACGTGCTGCCGCAGAAACAGACGAAGGTGGCGGAGAAGGAGGTCGAGATGGCCGAGCAGCTGATCGAGTCGCTGACCACGGAGTTCGACCCGACCGCCTACAGCGACGAGTACCGCGAGCAGCTACTGGCGCTGATCGAACGCAAGGCCGAGGGCAAGGAGGTGCTCGAGGCGCCGGAGACCGAGGCGCCGAAGCCGACCGCCGCCCCCGACCTGATGAGCGCGCTGGAGGAGAGCATCGCCGCGGTCAAGGATCGCAAGGGCGCCAAGGCGAAAGCGCGCGACGCGAAGAAGCCCAAAGCCGCCGCGAAAAAACGCTCGTCCGGCAAAAAAGCCAAAGCCTCGAAATAGCCGATGGCCGGCAGCCGCCAGGTCGAGGTCGACGGCCGCGAGCTGAAGCTCACCAACCTCGACAAGGTGCTCTACCCCGAGGCGGGGTTCACCAAGGGCGAGATGGTCGACTACTACGCCAAGGTGGCCGGTGCGATCGTCCCCCACCTGAACGGGCGCGCCGTGACGCTGCGCCGCTTCCCCGAAGGCGTCGACGACCTCGACGCCGCCTTCTTCGAGAAGCGCTGCCCCAAGCACCGGCCGAAATGGGTGAAGACGGCGCGGGTCGAAGCCGGCCCGCACGCCGGCAAGATCGACTTCTGCGTCTGCGACAGCCTGCCGACGCTGATCTGGATGGCGCAGCTCGCGGCGATCGAGCTGCACCCCTCGCTCTCGCGCTCGCGGGCGCCGAAACGGCCGACGGTGCTGGCCTTCGACCTCGACCCCGGCCCGCCCGCCGACATCGTCGAGTGCTGCCGTGTCGGCCTGCGGCTGAAGGAGATGTTCGACCACTTCGGCCTCCAGTGCTTCCCCAAGACCTCCGGCTCGAAGGGCCTGCAGGTGTACGTACCGCTGAACAACAAGAACACCTCCTACGAGATCACCAAACCCTTCGCCAAAGCGATCGCCCAGCTGCTCGAGAAACAGACCCCCGACCAGGTCGTCTCGAAGATGAAAAAGGTCGAACGCGAGGGCAAGGTCTTCGTCGACTGGTCCCAGAACCACCAGCGCAAGACGACGATCTGCGTCTACTCCCTACGCGCCCGCGCCCACCCCACCGCCTCGACCCCGGTCACCTGGGACGAGGTAACCCATGCCGCGGACAAGGAAGACGCCGACTCCCTCGTCTTCGAAGCCGGCGAGGTCATCGAGCGAATCGAGCAGCACGGCGACCTCTTCGCGCCCGTGCTGGAGCTGGCACAGGAACTGCCAGAGCTCTAGCCGATCGTCCAGCGGCGCCCTTGTACGACCCATCTTGCGAATACCGGGTCGACGGGTTCGAGCACCGCGTTGCGTCCGGTTCCGGAGCGGGCAAGCAGACCGCGATCTACGAGACGGCCGGCCGCTTCGAAAGCGGTCGAGCCAGACGGCAGGCCGAAGATCTCACGTCCGGCCTTGCCGGTCAGGCTTTGCACGCCTGCCGCCACCGCGTCGACGACGCCCGCCTCGATGACCGACAACGAGTCCCAGGTGGCCTCGAAATCACCCTGCAGGTAGGCCCACGCCTCCTCGTGGGTGGAGACCCACGCCTGCTCGCCGGCTTCGCCGCCCTCCTCCGTGTTACGCCAGAGCAGGTGGGCAAAGAGCATCGCACGTTGCGGATGCCCGTCCACCAAGTCGAGCAGGAGCCCGAGGGGCTCGCCGGGATCGCGCTGGGTCTGATGGAAGCGATCGGCTATGTAGTCGCCGAGCACGGCACGCGGAAGCCGGTTCAGCTCGAGCGGAGCAGCCTGGCCGTAGAACGGCCGTTTTCGGTCGACGAAGAGCGTGCGCATCATTCCGGGGTTCGAGCCGCTGAACACGTAAGTCACACCGCGTCCGTGATGCTGGATCACGCTGCGAATCAGCCCGTCGAGCTCAACTTTCATCACCACCTGGAACTCATCGAAGACCACCAACATCCGCTGGCCGGTTTTCTCGTACAGCTGGCGCGGCGTCCCCAGGGAGTCGAGCAAGGCCCGCACCCCCGTTTCTCCGGCTCCGAGAGCCAGGGTCGCGCCTCCCACCGGACTCTGGAATCCTACGGTGCCGCCGCGTCGGCGCACGGCCTTCCAGGCCGAGCGCAGCGGCCCCGCCGGCAACCCTTCGTAGGCAAGTTCGATCTGTGCCGCCATCTGACCCGCCGTGCGGAGGCCGTAGAGATCGACCAAGACAGCTCCCGCGTCCCCGGCCCGAGCGTCGGCGATCGCGCGATGCAGAAGACTCGTCTTTCCGTAGTCGCGGGGACTCGACAGGCGGGTGTTCACGCCGTCGCGAAGGCGCTCCGCCAAAACCGCCAGCTCCTCTTCGCGATCGACGAGATTCTCGGGCTCCAAGGGCCGATCGAAGACAAACGGATTCTCGCTCATACGGATATTCCGTGCGATCTCATACGGATTTACCGTATCATATGCCACGGAAAATCCGTGCGACACCGGGCCACGCGTGGAAAGGGTTGTCTGCCCCCCCACCTATGCGCCGACAAGCGACACGCCAGGTAGCCCGGCAAAGTCACCGTCGAGGCTCATGACCTTCCGCTCCCTGGCCTTGGCCGTCGCCGCGATGATCAGGTCGTGGGCGCCCCGAGGCGTTCCCGTACGGCGGACGTAAGCCAAGAGAGTCGCATGCGCATCGGCCACGTCGACATCGTAGGTCTCGACTGAAACAGCATCGAGCACGCTCGCCACAAAGCGCTCCCGCTTCTCCCGGCGGCGACCTTTGGCCAGCTGAATCCCGACCTTCAGCTCAGCCACGGTGACCGCTGCAACCGCGACGTCGTCGGCATCGTCGATCAACTCGCTCAGAGATTCGCTCCCCCGCTCGGCGTCGACCAGAACCGTCGTATCCAGAATCAGTCGCGCCAAGAGTCCGTCGCCGGCCCGACGCCCTCGCGAAGCTCGCGTAGCTCCGCGGCCCAGGCATCGTCAGGCCGATTTGCCCGAAGCGCCTCCTTGAGCGCCTTCCCCGTGCCACCGCTCGCCGGGCCGATGGTCGCCACGGCGCGACCGTGCCTGACCACGACATACGACTCCCCGCCTCGCTCCACCTCGTCCAAGACCTCCGAAAACCGGCGAGAGGCATCGGTCGCACTCAGCTGCTTCATAGAATCAGATTATCAGATCCGATCCGGCACACCGATGGAGTGGCAAACCGCACGCTTCTAGCGTGGCAAGTTGCACACTGACAGTGTGCCTGCTCAGCCCAACGGCTGGCGCACGACCGGCTTGCGGGTCGCCTTGACCTCGTCGAGGCGGCGGACGGGGGTCGTGTAGGGGGCCTGTTTGGCCTTGTCGGGGTCCGCTTCGGCCTCGGCGAGGATCTGGTCTATGGCCTCGGCAAAGGCGTCTAGGGACTCCTTGGTCTCGGTCTCGGTGGGCTCGATCATCAGGGCCTCGTCGACCAGGAGGGGGAAGTAGACGGTCGGGGGGTGGAAGCCGAAGTCGAGCAGGCGCTTGGCGAGGTCGAGGGTGGCGATGCCGAGCTCCTTCTTCATCGGCTTGCCGGAGAGGACGAACTCGTGCATGCAGTGGCGGTCGAAGGCGATCGGAACGTGCTTGCCGGCGCGGCCCTGGGAGAGGCGCGCCTTGAGGTAGTTCGCGTTCAGCACCGCCGTCTCGGAGGCCTCCGCCAGGCCGTCGGCGCCGAGGCTGAGGATGTAGGCGTAGGAGCGGACGAAGACGCCGAAGTTGCCCTGGAAGCCGCGCAGGCGACCGATCGACTTGGGCCGCTCGAAGTCGAGGTCGAAATGCGGACCGCTGCCGTTGCCGCTCTCGCGCCGCACGACCTGGGGCCGCGGCAGGAAGGGCTCGATCCGCTCCGAGACCGCGATCGGCCCCGCCCCCGGGCCGCCGCCGCCGTGTGGCTGGCTGAACGACTTGTGCAGGTTGACGTGGACGATGTCGAAACCCATGTCGCCGGGCCGCGAGTGGCCCATCACCGCGTTGAGGTTGGCGCCGTCGTAGTAGAGCGTCCCCCCCGCCTCGTGGATCAGGCCGGCGATCTCGGCGATGTTCTCGTCGAACAGGCCGAGCGTGTTGGGGTTGGTCAGCATCAGGCAGGCGACCTCGTCGTCGACCTTCGCCCGCAGGTCGTCCATCTCGACCCCGCCGCGCTCGTCGGTGGCGACCTTGACGATCTCGTATCCGGCCATCGTCACCGAGGCCGGGTTGGTGCCGTGCGAGGTGTCGGGCGCCAGCACCTTGGTCCGCGCTTCGCCGCGGTCGGCGTGGAAGGCGCGGGTCAGCAGCAGGCCGGCGAGCTCGCCGTGCGACCCCGCGGACGGCTGCAGGCTGACGTGCGGCAGGCCGCAGATCTCCGCCAGCGACTCCTGCAGCAGCCACATCAGCTCGAGCGCACCCTGGGCGCGCTTCGGCTGCTGCGCCGGGTGCAGGCGGGCGTGGCCGGGCAGCGCCGCGACCCGCTCGTTGAGCCGCGGGTTGTGCTTCATCGTGCACGAGCCGAGCGGGTAGAAGCCGCTGTCGAGGTCGAAGTTGCGACGCGAGAGCCGGTTGTAGTGACGGACGATCTCCGGCTCGGCGATCTCCGGCAGGCGCGGCGGCTCGTCGCGCAGCAGCTTCGCCGGGATCAGCTGCTCGAGCGGCGGCTCGGGCACTCCGGCGTCGGGCAGGATCGCGGCGCGGCGGCCGGGCTTGGAGCGCTCGAAGATCGTCAGCACCTGTTCGTCTTGCTGATTCATCGGACCCCCTCTGGCGCGTCGGTCGCACTATTTGCGACCAAGTCGCCAACCTCCGCCTGGATCGCGGCGCCGAGCGCCTCGGCCAGGTCGTCGATCTGCGCGCGCGTGCGGCGCTCGGTGATCGCGACGAGCAGGCCGTCCTCGTACTCCGGGTACTCGCGGGCGAGCGGGTAGCCGGCGGCGATGCCGCGCTCGGCGCAGCGCTCGAGCACGGCCTCCACCGGCGCCTCGAGCCGCACGGCGAACTCGCGCGCCACCGCCGCCCCGTGCAGCAGCTCGACCCCGGGGACGGCGGCGAGCCGCTCGCGCGCGTAGGCAGTGCGGCGCACCAGCAGCTCGCCCAGCTCGCGGTAGCCCTCGCGCCCCAACCAGGCGAGGTGGATCGTCGCCGCCAGCGCGTTCAGCGCCTGGGCGGTGCAGATGTTGTGCGTCGCCTTCTCGCGCCGGATGTGCTGCTCGCGCGTCTGCAGCGCGAGGACGAAGCCGCGGCGCCCGTCGACGTCGTCGGTCTCGCCGGCGATCCGGCCCGGCATCTTGCGAAGCAGCTCCTCGCTGCCGCAGAAGAAGCCGAACGAGGGCCCGCCGAAGTCGAGCCGGTTGCCGAGCGGCTGTCCCTCGCCGAGCGCGATGTCGGCGCCGCACTCGCCCGGCGGCCGCAGCACGCCGAGGGTCATCGGGTCGGCGGCGACGACGAGCAGCGCGCCGTGCTGCTTCGCGGCGGCGCCGAGCGCCTCGACGTCCTCGACCGAGCCGAGGAAGTTGGGGCTCTGCAGGATCACCGCCGCGGTCTCGCCGTCGACCGCCCCGGCCAGCGCCGCGGCGTCGGTCAGCCCGTCCTCGAGCCCGACCTCCTCGATCTCGGCGCCGAAGCCGACCGCGTAGGTGGCGAGCGTCTCGCGACTGTGCGGGTGGACGCCGCGCGAGACGACGAAGCGGCGCCGCCCCTTGGTCGCGCCGATCGCCAGGTAGGCGGCGGAGGCGACCGAGGACGGGCCCTCGTAGAGGCCCGCCGTCGCCACCGGCAGCGCAGTCAGCTCCGACATCGCCGTCTGGAACTCGAACATCGCCTGCAGGCCGCCCTGCGAGATCTCCGGCTGGTAGGGGGTGTAAGGGGTGAGGAACTCGCTGCGCTGGGTGATCGCGTCGACGATCGCCGGCACGTAGTGGTCGTACATGCCGGCGCCGATGAAGCAGACCTGCTCTTCGCAGTCGGCGTTGCGGGCGGCGAGCTCTGTCAACCGCTCGTAGACCTCGGCCTCGCTCATCCCCTCCGGCAGGGCCAGTGGCCGGCCGAGGCGCAGCGGCTCGGGGACCTGGGCGAACAGCTCGTCGACCGAGTCGACGCCGATCGCGGCGAGCATCTCCTCGCGGTCCGCGGGGGTGGCGGAGGTATAGCGGCTCACCCGAGCAAGGCTACGTAATCGGCGGCCTTGAGTAGGCCGTCGGCCTCGCTGGGGTCGCTCAACGCGACTTTGACCAGCCAGCCCTCGCCATACGGATCCTCGTTGATGCGCTCCGGGGCATCGGCCAATGCCTCGTTGATCTCGACGATTTCGCCCGAGAGAGGAGCGATTACATCCGAAACCGCCTTTACGGACTCGACCTCGGCGTAGGGCGAGTCCTTGGCGACCGTGGCACCAATCTCGGGTGGCTCATAGAAGACCACCTCCCCGAGACTGTCCTGGGCATACCAGGTAATCCCGAAGGTCGCTCGGTCACCCTCAATACGCACCCAGTCGTGCTCCGGGTGATAGAGCAGGCCCTCCGGATAGGAAGCATCAGACAATTGACTTTCCTTTCGCGAGTTCCGACTGAAATGAGCGCGAGTCCGGGGAGGTCGATGACCAAGCGGGACGGTCACGACACGACCTCCGCGTAGCAGCGCTACGCGGAGCGTCGGGGAGGGGCCGTATCCGCGCAGCGTCACTCGGCCTCATCCGGGCCGCGGTCATTTCAGGAGGGACTCGCATAGAGGGGCTTGGAAGCTATATGGGCGGCGCGGCGCTTGCCTCTCACGTCGATCTCGACCTCGCTGCCCGGCTCGGCGAGCTCGCTGCGCACGTAGGCCATACCGATGCCGAGCTCCAGCGACGGCGAGAAGCTGCCGCTGGTCACCGTCCCCACGACCTCCTCGCCGAGCATCACCGGATTGCCCTGGCGCGGGATCCCGGCGCCCTCGATCCTGAACGGCGCGAGCGATTCGGCCGTGCCCTCGGCGCGGGCGCGGGCGACCGCCTCGGCGCCGACGAACCCGGTCGCCTCCTTGCAGCACCAGCCGAGCCCCGCCTCGATCGGATTGCGATCCGGCGAGAGGTCGTTGCCGTGCAGGTGGAAGCAGGCCTCGAGCCGCAGCGTGTCGCGGGCGCCGAGCCCGCAGGGGACGACGCCGGCGTCGAGCAGCTCGGCCCAGATCGCCGGCGCGACCTCGGGGTCGATCAGCAGCTCAACCCCTTCCTCGCCGGTGTAGCCGGTGCCGCAGACCAGCGCCGGGCGGCCACCGACCCGCTCGGCGGCGACGCGCATCCGCGGCGAAGGCTCGATGCCGAGGACACGACCGGCGATCGCCCGCGCGTGCGGGCCCTGCACGGCGAGCATCGCGTAGCGGTCGGCGACGTCGCGCACGGCGACGTCGAAGCCGCGGCTCCAGCGCCCGAGCCAGGCGAGGTCGGCGGCGTGGTTGGCCGAGTTGGTGACGATCAGGTAGCGGTCGCCGCCGAGCCGGTAGGCGAAGAGGTCGTCGAGCACGCCGCCGTCCTCGGCGCAGAGGCACGAGTACTGGGCACCGCCGACGGCGATCGCGGCGACGTCGTTGGAGAGCACGCGCTGCAAAAAGGCGAGCGCACCCGGCCCCTCGACCTCGACCTCGCCCATGTGGGAGACGTCGAACATCCCGGCGTGCGTCCGCACCGCCATGTGCTCCTCCCGCACCCCCTCATAGGTAACAGGCATCTCCCAGCCCGCGAAGTCGATCAGCTTCGCGCCGGCCTCCAAATGGAGCTCATACAAGGGCGTCCTCATCGACGCGCAAGGCTATTGACTGCGACGCGCCCACGAGGGGCGTCGGGAGTCCCTTCGCAGGAACTCCCGCGAACGCGGCCTGGGAAGGGACTCCCGACGCCCCGCCTCGGCCTATTCCTTCAAAAATCCAGGCACGTCGATGTCGTCGTCCGACACCCGAAGTTTGCGGATGTCCGTGTCCTCGGCGGAGATTCTGGGCCCGCGGCTCTCGTAGCGGCGGCGCACGCGCTGGGGCGAGCGCGCCAAGAGCTCGAAGCCCTCGAATCCCGTGGCGATCACGGTGACGCGGACCTCGTCGCGCATCGACTGGTCGACGACCGAGCCGAAGATGATGTTGGCGTTGTCGTCGGCTTCCGCCTGGACGAGCTGGGCCGCCTCGTTGACCTCGAACAGGCCGAGGTCCTCGGGGCCGGTGATGTTGAGCAGCATCCCCGTCGCGCCCTTGATCGACTCCTCGATCAGCGGCGAGGTGACGGCCGCCTTGGCGGCGTCGACCGCGCGCGACTCGCCGGAGGCGGCGCCGACGCCCATCAGCGCCGAGCCGGCGTCGCGCATGATCGTGCGCACGTCGGCGAAGTCGAGGTTGATCAGGCCGGGGATCGTGATCAGGTCGGTGATCCCCTGCACGCCCTGGCGCAGGATGTCGTCGGCCTGGCGGAAGGCCTCGAGCACGCTGGTGCGCCGCTCGACCGCCTGCAGAAGTTTCTCGTTCGGGACGATGATCAGGGTGTCGACGTTGTTGCGCAGCTTCTCGATCCCCTCAAGCGCCTGCTGCATCCGCCGTTTGCCCTCGAACTCGAACGGCTTGGTCACCGCGCCGACGGTCAGCGCGCCGATCTCCTCCTTGGCGATCTCGGCGATGATCGGCGCCGAGCCGGTGCCGGTGCCGCCGCCCTCGCCCGCGGTGACGAAGACCATGTCGGCGCCCTTCAGCGCCTCCTTGATCTCGTCGCGGCTCTCCGCCGCGGCACCCGCTCCGACCTCGGGGTTGCCGCCGGCGCCGAGGCCGCGGGTCAGCTCCTGGCCGATCGAGAGCTTGATGTCGGCGTCGCATGCCTGCAGCGCCTGCGCGTCGGTGTTGACCGCGACGAACTCGACGCCGCGGATACCCGCGTCGACCATGCGGCTGACCGCATTGGTGCCGCCGCCGCCGGCGCCGACGACCTTGATCACAGCCAGATAAGTAGATTCCATCTTGAGTTGAGCCCTTTTTCCGTCCGAGGCTTCAGCGATGCTTGAGGGTCCCACCCTCCGCTGTTACCGCGGAAATTGCGCTCAACGTAGGGTATTTTCGGCCCTCTGTCAAACGGCCGGGAGACATCCTGCAAGCGCGAACTCTCGATGCTTGCTTGAGAGTTGGCCAACTCTAACCCTTTGGTCGAGGGTTCATTCGACGGGCGGAAGCGTATGCCCAGAGCCGCCTACGTCGGGCCTGCCGGGCGCGCTCAGGTCTACATAATCGAGCGTCGTCAGCGCCGGGTCGGCGAGCAGGGCCGCCGCCGCCTTCCACTTCGCCGCGGCCTGCGAGGCGTCTCCGAAACGCAGTTCCACCCCCGAGCGCAGCTTCACGTCGATTCCGCTTTCGCCGTAGTAGCTGCTCCCTATATAGGGCCGCAGGGCCGGCGGGGCGGCGCCGAGCACCTTCGCCTGCTCGAGGACCGGGCCGGCAAGGGGGCCGTTCTCCGGCGGTTCGGAGAGCGGCAGCGCGGGGAGCCGGACTTCTTCGGAGAGCGGCAGCCAGGCGAGCAGCCGGCCGCCCGGGCCGACCGCGACGGCTTCGGACCCCGAGCCGATCGTCGCGGTCGCGCGCGGCACGCGCACCGTCGGCTCCATGGTCGTATCGCGGACCAGAAACCAGTAGGCCGCGAGCACCAGGACGACGACTCCCAGCCCACCGAGCAGCCGGCGCCTCACAGCTCCCACTCCTCCGGCCATTGCACGTCCCCCAGCGTCTGCACCTCGGGCTCGAGCGCGACGCCGAAGCGCTCGTGCACGCGGCGCCGGCCCGCGGCCATCAGCGCCAGCACGTCGGCGGTAGTCGCCTCGCCGGTGTTCTCGACGAAGTTCGCGTGCTTGGGCGAGAAACGGGCACCGCCGACCTGCAGCCCATGGCACTCGGCGGCCTCGAGCAGCTGTCCCGCCGTGCGCCCCTCCGCCCGCTCGTTTTCGGGGTTCTTGAAGGTCGAGCCGAAGGTCTTGATCCCCGAGGGCTGCGCCTCGTGGCGGCGCTCGCGCATCTCCGACATCGTCGCCTTTACCTCGGCGGGGTCGGCCGGCGCGAGCCGGAACGAGGCGCGGGCGACGACCTCGCCCGGCTGGAGGTTCGAGCTCCGGTACTCGAAGCCGAGCTGCTCGGGCGCGCGGTGCTCGGGCCCGGCAGCCGTGCAGACCTCGACCCACTCGAGCACCCCGGCGAGCTCGCCGCCGTAGGCGTTGGCGTTCATCCGCACGGCGCCGCCGGCCGTGCCCGGGATGTTGACGCCGAACTCGAGCCCGGAGAGCCCCCAGCCCGCCGCCCTGGCGGCCGCCGAGGGAAGCCGGGCGCCGCCGCCGCAGAGCAACCGCTCACCCTCGCGCTCGACGGTCGCCAGTTCGCCGTCGAGCTTCAGCGCCAGGCCCCGGAAGCCCTCGTCGGCGACCAGCAGGTTCGAGCCCGAGCCGACCGGCCCGATCGCCAGTCCCTCCCCCTCCGCCCAGCCCAGCAGCTCGACCAGCTGCCCGGCGTCGCCCGGACGCGCGAACCAGTCGGCGGCGCCGCCGGTGCGGACGGTGGTCAGCCGGGCGAGCGGGAAGTCGCGCTCGACGCCTCTGGGTGTCGCGGTCACCGGCCCCGCCCCTCCGCGAGCAGCGCCTCGCCGACCTCGAAGACGTCACCGGCGCCGATCGTCGCCGCAACCCCCCCTGGGCCGAGCCGGGCGCCAAGCGCCTCCTGCGCCTGCCCCAGAGCCGGCGCCCAGATCACCGCCCTGCCGCCCATCCGGTCGGCGGCGGCGCGGGCGACGTCGAGGCCGCTGACCCCGGCCAGCTCGCCGACCGGCTGCTCGCGCGCCGGGTAGACGTCGAGCACGATCGCTTCGTCGGCCAGCGCCAGCGCCGCGCCGAACTGCTCGGCGAGCGCCCTGGTGCGCGAGTAGAGGTGTGGCTGAAAGGCGACGACGAGCCGCTCCGGCTGCATCTCCCGCAGGGCCCCCAGCGCCGCCCGCAGCTCGGTCGGGTGGTGGGCGTAGTCGTCATATATGCGCGCCCCGTCGCGTTCGCCCTTCAGCTCGAGCCGGCGGTGGACGCCGGGGAAGTCGGCGAGAGCCGTGGCGCCGGCCTCGAGATCGAAACCCGCGAGCTCGGCCACGGCCAGAGCGGCGCGGGCGTTGACCAGATTGTGTCGCCCGGGAACCGCCAGGCTCAGCGCGACGGGGCCCGGCGAATCGAGGTCGAACTCGGCCATCTTCGCCCCGGCCGAGAACTGGGCGAACCCCGCGCGCAGCTCGCCGATCGAGCCCCAGCGCGCGTGGTGGTCCATCTCGATGTTGGTGATCACGGCGAACTCGGGCTTCAGGTCGAGGAAGCTGGCGTCGCTCTCGTCGGCCTCCGCGACGACCCACTCCCCCGTCCCCCAGCCGGCATTCGCCGTCGTGCCCTCCGGGCCGAGCCCGGGGACCTCGCCGCCGACGAAGAAGGCCGGGTCGGCGCCGAGCGTGCGCAGCGCCCAGGCGAGCATCGCGGTCGTCGTCGTCTTTCCGTGCGTGCCGGCGACGGCGATCAGCCGCTTCTCGGCGCAGAGCTCGGCCAGCAGCTCGCCCCGATGGCGCACGGTGAGGCCGCGCTCGCGGGCAAGCGCCAGCTCCGGGTTGTCGGCGGCGATCGCGGTCGAGACGACCACCTCGGCGCCCTCGGGCAGGTTGGCGGCGTCGTGGCCGACGACCGGCTCGAGCCCTGCGCCCCGCAGCCGCTCCATATAAGAGGAGTCGCCGCGGTCGCTGCCGCTGACCGTGGCGCCGAGCTCGGCGCAGACCAGCGCCAAACCGCTCATCCCCGCCCCACCGATGCCGACGAAGTGCAGCCGCCGCCCCCCCAGCCGCCGACGGGCCTATTTCCCACGATATGGGTGGGTTTTCGTCCCGTCGGCGGGGGGGTCATGGGCGCACCGCCGCGAGGACCTGGTCGGCGATGCGGCGCGCCGCTTCGGGCATCGCCAGGGCGGCCGCGGCCGCCGACATCGCTGACAGACGCGCGTCGTCGTGCAGGATCGCGGCGACTTCCGCCTCCAGCCGCCCCGGCTCGAGCTCCTCGTCGCGGACCGTCACGGCGGCGCCGGCCCCGGCCATCCAGGCAGCGTTGCTCTCCTGGTGGCCGGCGGCGGCGTGCGGATAGGGCACGAGGATCGCCGGCCGGCCGGCCGCCGTCAGCTCGAAGATCGAGCCGCCCGAGCGTCCCAGGACGAGGTCGCAGGCGGCGAGGCAGTCGCCGAGGTCCGGCTCGTAGGCGAGCAGCGTGTAGCGCTCGTTGTGCGGCGCCGCGGCGAGCCGCTCCTCGAGCGCCGCGAAATCGCGCCTGCCGGCGAGGTGGATCACGTCGAAGTCGCGGCCGCCGTGCTCGGCCAGGGCTCCGATCGCGCACTCGTTGATCGAGCGCGCCCCCTGGCTGCCGCCCATCACAAGCAGGCAGCGCGCCCCGGCCGCGACGCCGAAGCGCTCGCGGGCGGCGGCGCGGTCGGCGACGAGCACCGCGTCGGGCACCGGCCGTCCCGTGACCAGGTAGCGCTCGCCCTCGCGCCCGGCGATCGGGAAGGCGAGACAGACCCGGCGCGCGGCGCGGGCGAGCAGGCGGTTGGCGAGCCCGAGGTGGCTGTCGGCCTCGGTCAGCACCAGCGGGACGCGCGCCAGCGCCGCGGCCAGCCCCGCGGGGCCCGCGACGAAGCCGCCGCCGCCGATCACCACGTCGGGCCGCCGGCGCCACAGCACCCGCAGCGACGTGCCGACGGCAAGCAGCGCCTCGAGCGCCGCTTTCGCCGCGCGCAGCGGTCTGCCGCGGTCGATGCCGCGCACCTTGACGAAGTCGATCTCGTAGCCGGCGGCCGGAACCAGGTCGGCCTCGATCCGCTCGCGCGTGCCGAGGAAGGAGACCTCGGCTCCGCTAGCCCGAAGCGCGTCGGCGACCGCCATGGCCGGCACGACGTGGCCGGCCGTTCCCCCGGCCGCCACCAGCACTCTTACGTCGTTTGGCACCGCTCGCTCGACTCCTTCCTCGCGCGGGCTTGCGCCCGCCCTCGACGACGCGCAGTTTGCCAGCGCGGGCGGTCCCCCCACGGGCGACGTTGAGGATCAGGCCCACGGCGAACAGGGTCGCCATCAGGCTGCTGTTGCCGTAGGAGACGAGCGGCAGCGGCACCCCGGTCAGCGGCGCCAGCCCCATCACCGCGAACAGGTTGATCGTCGCCTGCACGAGGACCAGCGAGGTGAGGCCGGCGACGAGCAGCTTGCCGTAGTTGTCCTTCGCTTTCTTCGCCACCTGCAGCCCGGCGTAGCCGAAGAGCGAGAAGAGGCCGACGACGCCGAGGATGCCGACCAGCCCGAGCTCCTCGCCGATCACCGCCGAGATCATGTCGGTGTGCGCCTCGGGCAGGTAGAAGGCCTTCTGCACGCCGTTGCCGATGCCGACCCCGAAGAGGCCGCCGGAGCCGAGCGCGATCTTCGCCTGCGCCGCCTGGAAGCCGGCCCCGCCGGCGTCGGCGCCCGGATTGAGGAAGCCGGTCAGGCGGGCCATCCGGTAGGGCTCGATCACCGTCATCAAGAGGCCGAAGAAGGCGAGCGCGGCGGCGATCACGGCGAGGTCGCGGATCCGCATCCCGGCGGCGATCAGCGTCGCGGCGACGGCGAAGGCGACGACCATCGCCGTGCCCAGGTCGGGCTCGACGACGATCAGCAGCGTCGCGGCGCTGACGACGAGCAGGAAGGGCATCAGGCCCTCGATCGTCCGCGCCCGCTTCGGCTTGCGCGCCAGCAGGTCGGCCCCGTAGAGGATCAGCGCCACCTTGGCGAGCTCGGAGGGCTGCAGCTGGATTAAGCCGGGCCCGATCCAGCGGCTCGACCCGTTTACCGAGGTGCCGCCGAAGAGCACCGCGAGCAGGAGGAACATCGAGACGCCGAGGATCGCCGGCGTGAGCCGGCGGACGGTGGTGAGGCCGTGGCGCGCCGTCAGGTGCATGATCGCCAGGCCGACCGCGCCGAAGAGCAGGGTCCGCTTCAGGTAGAAGGCGCTGTCGGAGAGCCCGCCGTCGTTGAGGATCCGCGTCGTCGAGCTGGCGGAGAAGACCATCACGGCGCCGAAGGCGAGCAGGCAGAGCGTCGCCGTCAGCAGCATGTTGTACTCGGCGGGCAGATTGGCAGCGCGCTTGCGCTTGCGCCATTTCACGACAGCCCCCCGACGATCTCGCGGAAGCGCTCGCCGCGCCGTTCGAAGTTCTCGAAGGCGTCGAAGCTGGCGCAGGCGGGCGAGAGCAGGACGACCTCGCCAGGTTGTGCCGCGGCGGCGGCGCGGCGCACGGCGTCCTCGAGATCGGCGCAGCGGTGCAGCTCGACCCCGGCGGCGACGACGGGCGCGAGCTCGGTGGCGAGCCGGTCGGCGGTCGCGCCGATGACGTAGCAGGCGGCGCCGCGCTCGCGCAGCGGCTCGACCAGCGGCGCGAATTCCTCGCCCTTCTCGCTGCCGCCGAGGATCGCGTGGACGCCGCCCTCGAAGGCGGAGATCCCGACGACGGACGAGGCGACGTTGGTCGCCTTCGAGTCGTTGACGAAGCGCACGCCGCCGATCTCGGCCACCTGCTCGAGCCGGTGCGGGACCCCGGCGAAGCTGCGCAGCCCCTCGCGCACGGCGTCGCGGTCGATGCCCATCGCCAGCGCCGCGGTCGCCGCCGCCATCGCGTTGGCGACGTTGTGCTCGCCGACGATGCCGAGCTCGGAGGCGGCGAGCAGCGGCGCGCCGTCGTAGAAGATCGTCCCCTCGGCCAGCACCACCTCGCACTGCGGGGCGGCGCCGCGACAGAAGGCGATGCGCCGCGCGCAGCCGCCGAGGTCCGTACCCGCCAGCGCCGGGTCGTCGGCGTTGTAGACGGCGAGGTCGTCGTTGCCCTGGTTGACGAAGATGCGCAGCTTCGCCGCCAGGTAGGCGCCGAGATCGCGGTGGCGGTCGAGGTGGTCGGGCGCCAGGTTGAGGAAGACGCCGCACTCGGGGGCGAAGTAGGCGGTGTCCTCGAGCTGGAAGCTGGATGCCTCGCAGACGACCGTCACGTCGGGCTCGAGCTCGCCGGCCAGCGAGGCGAGCGGCGTGCCGACGTTGCCCGCGACGGCGACCGGCTCGCCCGCCGTGCGGTAGACGTGTCCGAGCAGCTCGACCGTCGTCGTCTTGCCGTTGGTCCCGGTGACGGCGAGGAAGCGATTGGGTATCGCCCGCCAGGCCAGCTCGAGCTCGCCGACGAGGTCGAGCCCGCGCTCCAGCGCGGCAGCGATCACGGGCGCCTCCCGGGGCACGCCCGGGCTCTTGACGACGGTCCGCATGCCATCGAGCTGAGCCACTCCATCCGTATCCAGGACAACTTCGACGCCCTCCCCCGCCAGCCCTGCCGCGCCGACCGGATCGCCGGCGTCGACCCCGCGCACCCGCTCGCCGCGCCCGGCCAGCAGCCGCGCCGCCGCCTGGCCCGAGCGCGCCAGCCCGACGACCAGGAAGGGGCCGCGCGGCAGCGGCGGCCGGGGCTTGCGCGGAGGCGGCGGGCTCATCCCGCCATATTCGCGCCGCCGTCGGCCGGGTCCTGTCCGTTCCGGTGCGCCTTTTGCTCACAGGGCGAGCAATAGGCGCACCGGAAGCCTCAGTACAGGGTCGCGGCGAGGCGCTTTCGGTAGCTGGGGCCGAGCGGGTCGGCGGGGTCGAGCTCGCTGAGGATGCCGACGATCGCGCGGCGCAGGTCCTCGCGGGTCTCCTCGCCGGCGCCGGAAATCTCCTCCAGCAGCGCGTCGAGCGCGGCCTCGCGGTGACCGCGGTCGAGCGTCGCGAAGGCCTCGGCGCCGATGTCGTCCTTGACCAGCCGCACCCGGGCGGCGATCCCCTCGGCGGCGAAGTCGCCCTCGAAGGCCTCAACCGCCGTCAGCGCGTCCTCCTCCGCCCCGCGCTCAAGCCGCGCCTTCGCCAGCGCGACCGCGATGTCGGCGCGCCGCGGCTCGAGCTCGGCCGCCTCGCGCAGCGAGAGCTCGTCACCCTGCGCCAGCAGCTCGTCGGCGCGCGAGGGCGCCAGCGAGTCGAATAGCTCCTCGACCTTCGCCTTCGGCACGGCGCCGACGAATTCCCCCGCGACCTCGCCGTCGCGGAACGCCTTCACCGCCGGGATGCCCTGGACGCCGAAGCGCGCCGCCAGGCCCTGATTCGAGTCGACGTCGACCTTGGCGAGCACGACCTTGCCGTCGCGCGCGGTCTCCGCCGCTTCCAGAGCCGGGCCGAGCGTCCGGCACGGCCCGCACCACTCGGCCCAGAAGTCGACGACGACCGGGACGAGCTTCGAGCGCTCGACCACCTCGCGCTCGAAGCTCGCCTCGGTCACGTCGATCGGCATGCCTGGAGCTTAATTCGCCCCTGGGGACTGCGGCAATTCCCCGATGCGTGGGCGAATCCTCGCGCTACGGTCTCCGTTGGGTGGGGAATTCGACCAAGGAGGAGAGATGTCAAACGTCGACACCGCCCGGACCGCCTACCAGGCCTTCGGCCGCGGCGACCTCGAGGCCCTGCAGGCCGACTTCGCCGAGAATGCCGTCTGGTACACGTCCGAGGAGCTGCCGCTCGGCGGCGAAACCAGTGGCCGCGACGCGATCATGGCCAACTTCGCCCAGATCCCCAACTACTGGTCGTCGTTCAGCGTCGAGCCGAGCGAGTTCCTCGATGCCGGCGACACCGTCGTCGTGCTCGGCACGCAGCGCGCAGGGAACGACAAAGGCAGCTTCGAGTCGCCGTTCGTCCATGTGATGAAGTTCGACGGCGACGGGAAGGTGGTCCGCGGCGAGTTCCACGCAGACAGCGCCAAGGCGGCGAAGCTGCTGGGCTAGGCGCCCGCGGTCATCCCGTCGAGGTCGCGGCGCAGCTCCTTCAGCTCGTCGCGCAGGCGGCCGGCCTCCTCGAAGCGCAGGTCGTCGGCCGCCGCCAGCATCTCCTCTTCCAGCGAGACGATCGTCTTCTCCAGCTCGGCCGGGTCGGCGAAGTCGCCGCTCGCCTTGCGGCGGCGCTTCTTCGGCGCCCGGTCCTCCATCGCCAGGAACTCGGCCATCTCGGAGATCCCCTTGCGCACGGTCGCCGGGGTTATCCCGTGCTCCTCGTTGTAAGCGAGCTGGATCGCGCGGCGGCGGTCGGTCTCGCGCATCGCCGCGCGCATCGCGTCGGTCTCGCGGTCCGCGTACATCAGCACCCGCCCGTTGACGTTGCGGGCGGCGCGGCCGATCGTCTGCACGAGGCTGGTCTCGCCGCGCAGGAAGCCCTCCTTGTCGGCGTCGAGGATCGCCACCAGCGAGACCTCGGGCAGGTCGAGCCCCTCGCGCAGCAGGTTGACGCCGACCAGCACGTCGTACTCGCCGAGCCGCAGCTCGCGGACGATCTGGATCCGTTCCAGGGTGTCGATCTCCGAGTGCAGGTAGCGGACCTTGATCCCGTACTCGAGCAGGTACTCGGTCAGGTCCTCGGCCATCTTCTTGGTCAGCGTGGTGACGAGCACGCGGTCGCCGGCGTCGGCGCGCAGCTTGATCTCGTTCATCAGGTCGTCGATCTGGTTCTTCGTCGCCCGCAGCTCTATCTCGGGGTCGATGATCCCGGTCGGGCGGACGATCTGCTCGACCGTCCGCGACGCCTCGGCGCGCTCGAACGGCCCCGGCGTGGCCGAGACCATCACCAGCTGGGGAACCCGTTCGAGAAACTCGTCGAACTTGAGCGGCCGGTTGTCGATCGCCGAGGGCAGGCGGAAGCCGTAGTCGATCAGCGTCTGCTTGCGCGAGCGGTCGCCCTCGTACATGCCGCCGATCTGCGGGATCGTCTGGTGGGACTCGTCGACGAAGACGACGAAGTCGTCGGGGAAGTAGTCGATCAGCGTGTGCGGCGGGCTGCCCTGCGGCCGGCCGTCGAGGATGCGCGAGTAGTTCTCGATCCCCGAGGTGAAGCCGAGCTCCTTCAGCATCTCGATGTCGTAGGCGGTGCGCTGGCGCAGCCGGTGCGCCTCGAGCTGCTTGCCTTCCTCCTCCAGCTCGGCGGTGCGGGCGTTGAGCTCGTGGCGGATTTCCTCGACCGCCCGCTCCAGCGTCTCGTCGCGGGTCACGTAGTGGGAGGCGGGCCAAACCGAGACGTGGTCGATCGTGTCGAGCACCTCGCCGCTCAGCGGGTCGAAGTGCTGGATCGACTCGATCTCGTCGCCGAAGAGGGCGATCCGGTAGGCCGACTCGGCGTAGGAGGGCATGATCTCCAGCACCTCGCCGCGCACCCGGAAGGCGCCGCGGCCGAGCACCGAGTCGTTGCGCTGGTACTGCATCTTGACCAGCTTGCGCAGCACCTCGTCGCGGTCGATCGACTCGCCGACCTTGAACAGCTGCATTTTTTCGTTGTAGACCTGGGGCGAACCGATCCCGTAGATGCAGGACACGGAGGCGACGATGATCACGTCGCGGCGCGCGAACAGCGCCGCCGTCGCCGCGTGGCGCAGGCGGTCGATCTCGTCGTTGATCGAGGAGTCCTTCTCGATGTAGAGGTCCTGCGCCGGGACGTAGGCCTCGGGCTGGTAGTAGTCGTAGTAGGAGACGAAGTACTCGACCGCGTTCTCTGGGAAGAACTCGCGGAACTCGTTGCAGAGCTGCGCCGCCAGCGTCTTGTTGTGGGCGATCACCAGGCTCGGCCGCTGCACCGCGGCGATCGTCCCCGCCATCGTGAAGGTCTTGCCCGTGCCGGTTGCGCCGAGCAGCGTCTGGAAGCGCTCCCCGGCCTCGATGCCCTCCGCCAGCCCGGCGATCGCCTGCGGCTGATCGGCGGTCGGCGTGTAGGCGGGGTTCAGCTTGAACTCGGAGTCCGTCCGGGGCACCGGATGACCTTAGCGGGCGCGACCGGTCGTGCCGTCGAGGTTTGATTCGCCATGCGGTCAAAACCTCTACGGCGCCGCTGGGGATAGGATAAACGCACAAGTTTTGGTATGTAGTCTGCTGTCTGTAGTACTCCTGTCATCGAACACAGAGAATCCCGCAGATGAAACCACGCGACCGATTTGCCGTAAGCCTGCGCAAAGCGCGCCAGAAGGCCGAGCTCTCCCAAGAGGAGCTCGGATTCCGCTGCGACCTGCACCGCACCGAGATCTCATTGCTCGAGCGCGGCGGCCGGGAGCCGCGGCTGGGGACGATCATCAAGCTCTCGAGCGCGCTCAAGGTGACGCCGGAAGAGCTCTGTACGGGGATCAGCTGGAACGTCAAGAAACAGAAATTCGTTTTCAAGAAGTAGGGGACGCCCCGGCAGGGGTTCCACTTAACTTTTTCGGTGATTTGGGGTTGGGCTGTCGCCCGCTGCGCTCGACGAAAAAGTACAAGACGTTCCACCCCTGCCGGGGCGTCCCCTCGTGTTCAGGGAAGGAATTCTTCGAGCAGCGTTCCAGCTGGGCCTAGGAAGCTTTGGAGGTTGTCGAGCAAGGATTCGGCGTTCTGGATCAGTTCGATCGCCTGGTCGATCGGGATGCGGCGCAGGGTGGCGCGCAGCGGCGCGGCGAGCAGCGGGTTGAGCGCCCCGGCGCGTTCGGCGTCGTCGACCGCGCGCAGCAGGCCGGCGCGGACAGCCCGGGCGATTTCGGCGTCGCTGAGCCCGTAGCGCCGGGCGAAGTGTTCGCGCGAGGCCGGCGTGGCCAGCGCTCGCGCCAGCGTCTCGCGGCTGACCCCGAGCTTGCAGGCGGCGCCGTCGAGCGCCGAGAGCGAGAACTGTTCGGCGAGCTGCGCGAGGCCTTCCGGCTCGTGCCAGGGGCGCGACTTGCACGGGTCCTGCACCTTGGCCGGCTCATATGAGGCGCCGCCGGCCGCGAGGTAGGCGAGGACGAGCGCCAGCGAGGCGACGATCGCGGCCGCGACCAGCACCCGTCCCCTGTTCCGCGCCTTCATAGATCCACCCTCCGGGCGAGGCCGATCGGGATCAGGGCCAGCAGGCCGAGCAGCGCGCCGATGCCGAACGAGGGGCTGAATGCGTGGGTGGCGGCGCGGTCGAGCTGGTCCTGCAGTTCTTCGCGCAGGCGGATCACGTCGGCGCGGTCTTCGGGGTCGCCGGGAAGCGGTTCGAAGGCGGGGCCGATCGTCGGCACCTTGCCCCGCTCGCCTTCGAGGCGCTCCTCGATCCGCTGCGCGAGCGCCAGCTTCAACAGCGGGTCGACGCGCGCGTCGAGGACGATCGCCGTGCCGGCGTCGATCGCGTCATGGCGCTGCTGGGCGATGTCGGCGGTGAAGACCGGCGTCAGCACGATCAGCCCGATCGCCACCCCGGCGTGGCGGGCGGAGATCGTCCAGCCGCCGTGGATCGCCTGCGGCGCCCGCCCCAGCAGCGCTGTCTCGGTCAGCGCCGAGAGGACCAGCGCCAGCCCGACGCCGACGAGGATCTGCGGCGGCAGGGTCAGGGCGACGTTAGCCTTCGGCAGCAGCGCCAACCCCGCGAGCCCACCGGTGACAAGGATCGTCCCCGCCGCCGCGCGCGCCCGCTCGCTGCCCGCCCGCGGGCCGATGCGCGCCCCGAGCAGCGCCGCCAGCGGCATCGCCGAGACGACGATCGCGGCGCCGATCGGGCTGAGGCGCCAGCCTTCGATCAGCAGCAGCACGAGCAGGAAGAGAGCGGCGGCGATCGCCGAGGAGACCAGCGCCAGCGCCGCGTTGGCGAGCAGGTGCGGACGGCCGGTGCGGCGCAGCTCCGAGGAGACGATCGCGGTCGAGGCCTCGTGGCGGGCGACGGCGAGCACCGGGATCCCGGCGCCGATCGCGATCGGCGCCTGAATCAGGAAGATCGACTGCCAGGAGACGAGCTCGGTGAGCAGCCCGCCCACGGCCGGCCCGAGCGCCGCCCCCGTCGCCCCGGCCGTCGCCCAGACCGCCACCGCGCGGCGCTCGGAACCGACCGTGGCGGGAAGCAGCTCCAGGACGGCGGTCACCGCCATCGCGCCGCCCAGCGCCTGCACGCAGCGCGCGGCGATCAGCGTGCTCAGCTGCTCGGAGAGCCCGCAGGCGATGCCGGCGCCGGCGAACACGGCGAGGCCGATCGCGGCGGCGCGGCCGGGCCCGATGCGGCGGGCGAGGTGGGCGGCCGGGACCGCCGCCAGCGCCATCACCAGGTTGAACGAGACGAGCACCCAGGTGACCCCGGCGACACTGGTGTCGAGCTCGCGGTAGATCTGCGGCAGGGCGAGGACGACGATCGAGGAGTCGGCGAGCACGAGGCCGACGGCGACCGCCAGCGCGGCGAGGCGGGGGCGTGGCGTGGCGCTCAATATCCCAGCTCCTTCGCGTACTTCTGGCGGTAGGCGCGCTGCTTGTCGAGCACGTCGGCTACGTAGCCACGCGTTTCGTCGAGCGGGATCTCGCCGACCGTCAGCCGCTTGCCGCCCCATTCGTCGACCTGGGTCGGGCCGGCGTTGTAGGCGGCGACGGCGGCGACCTCGTTGCCGTCGTAGCGCGCCAGCAGTTCGCGCAGGTAGAAGGTGCCGTAGCGGATGTTGATTTCGGGGTCGCTCAGATCGGTCAGTTTGAAGGTCGTGCCGCCGCTGAGCCGCTCGATCTCGTTCGCCGTCGCCGGCGTGATCTGCATCAGCCCCCGCGCGCCCGCCTTCGAGGTCTGGTCTTCGAAGCGCGACTCGGCGTAGATCACGGCGGCGATCAGCGAGGCGTCGACGTGCTTGTCGGCTGCCTGCTGGCGGATGATGTCCTCATGGCGCAGCGGCAGCGTCAGCTCCTGGATCACGTCGTCGAACTTGCCCGCCAGGCCGAGCGCCAGGCCCGCGCCGAGACCGGCCACGACCGCGACGCCGGCGACGAGCAGGCGCCGGCGGCGCCTCGCCCTTCTTCTCTTCACCAATACTCCCGCTTCGCTCCCGGCGCGAAGAAGCAGAGATGCACGCTTGGTCGCTCCGCGCTCATGGCCGCAGCTTCGCGACGAGGCCGGACAGCTGCCGCTCGAGCTGCTCGACGCTGCCGTCGTTCTCGACCACGTGGGCGGCGCGGGCTGCCTTCTCATCCTGGGCGAGCTGGCGCGCCTCGCGCTCGCCGACCAGCGCGTGGCCGCGAGCGGCGGCCCGCTCGCGCCGCACGCCCTCGGAGGCGATGACGGCGACCGTCGTGTCAAAGACCCCCTCCATGCCCGACTCGAACAGCAGCGGCACCTCGACCACGGCGACCTCGGTCCCCTCCGGCAGCGAGCCGAGCCAGCCGCCGATCCGCTCGCCGACCAGCGGGTGGATCTGCGCCTCCAGCCACTTCAGCTCCTCCGGGTCGGCGAAGACGACCTCGCCGACCCGGTTGCGGTCGACCCGACCACCCGGAGCCACCTCCTCCCCCCAGCGCTCGACCAGCCGCGAGAGCAACGGCTCCCCATCGAGCAGCTCGTGCACGACCGCGTCGCTGGAGATCGTCTCCGCCCCCAGCCGCCCGAAAGCCGCCAGAGCCTCCGACTTCCCGGCGGCGATCCCGCCGGTAAGCCCAATAGTCAACGGCCGCCCCACAGCCGCCCGCTCAGCTCTCCGAGGCTTCGGACTCCTCTACCGCTTCCTCAGCGGGGGCCTCGGCAACAGGCTCCTCCGCTACGGCCTCGTCATGCGGCGCGTCAGCCTCAGCGGTCTCTGCCGCGGGTGGCGAGCTAGGGGGAACCTCCCCCGAGGAAGCTTCAGCTACCGCAGGGGGAGGTGGGTCCCCTGGCTCGACAGGACCCGCGGCCTGAGACTCCTCAGCCTGTGCGTCCTCCGGTCCGGCCTCGGCCGCTTCGATCTGCTGCCCGAGGTCGCCCATCGGCATGTTCTGCCCCTCGACCCGCTTGATGCTGAGCGAGAGCCGCCGCCGCTCTTCGTCGATCTCGAGGATCTTCACATTCAGTGTCGAGTTCGGCTCGACCACCTCGCTCGGGCTCTCGACATGGTGGTCGGCGAGCTCGGAGATGTGGACGAGACCCTCGACCCCGGGCAGGATCTCGACGAAGGCGCCGAAGGCGACGACCTTGGTCACCGTGCCCTCGAGCACGTCGCCCTGGCGGTGGGTGCTGATCACCCGCTGCCACGGATCCTCCTGGGTCTGCTTGAGGCCGAGCGAGATGCGCTGGCGGTCGCGGTCGATGTCGAGCACTTTGATCCGCACCGTGTCGCCGATCGAGACCACCTCGGAGGGGTGGTTGACGTGGCTCCAGGAAAGCTCGGAGATGTGGATCAGGCCGTCGATCCCGTCGAGGTCGACGAAGGCGCCGAAGTCGACGATGTTGGAGATCTTGCCCTCGACCACCTGGCCGGGCTCGAGCCGGCCGAGGATCTGCTCGCGGACCTCCTTGCGCTCTTCCTCGAGCACGGCGCGGCGCGAGAGGACGACGTTGTTGCGGCTGCGGTTGAGCTCGATCACTTTGCACTCGAGCGTCTGGCCCATGAACTCGTCGAGGTTGTGGACGCGGCGGATGTCGACCAGCGAGGCGGGCAGGAAGCCGCGCACCCCGAGGTCGAGGATCAGGCCGCCCTTGACGACCTCGATCACGTTGCCTTCGACCGGTTCGCCCGACTCGGCCGCGGCCTCGATCCTGCGCCAGGCCTTCTCGAAGCGGGCGCGTTTCTTGGAGAGGACGAGGCGGCCCTCGGAGTCCTCTTTGGTCAGGACCAGGGCGTCGATCTCCTCGCCCAGCTCGACCTCGTCCGCCGGATCGACCGACTTGCGGATCGAGAGCTCGGTCGAGGGGATGACCCCCTCCGACTTGTAGCCGATGTCGACCAGGACCTCGTCTTTGTCGATCCGCACGACCTTGCCCTTGACGACGTCGCCCTCGTCGAAGGACACCATCGTCGCCGCGTAATTGGGGACGATCTTGCCGTCGAGTTCGACGAGCAGCCCGTTCGAGCCCTCGACCGGGGAACCGGTCGGAGCGTCAGGAGTCAAGGTCGTATCGGTCACGGACACAGCGGGGCATCATGCCATAAATACGCCACCTCCTCTGCTCCCACGAATCCCGAAGAATCAGATATGCACGGGATTCGCTCCCGCGTCCGGGGGTGGCGAGTAAGTACGCTCCACGTCGTGCCGATCCGCGCCACGAAACGCGGGGACGAACGCGGTCCCCTCTCCGGCAGCCACGATGTGCTGATCTGCGGAGCCAGCTTCGCCGGGCTCTCGGTCGCCCGCGAGCTGACCGGCTCGGGCGCCGACGTGCTGGTCGTCGACCGCTACGAGATCGGCGAGCGCCAGACTTCGGCCTGCGGCATCCCGACCGATTGGCTGCGGGCGACCGGGCTGATGGCCGCCGAGCGCCAGCGCTTCGACTCGCTCTTGATCCACACCCCGCACGGCAGCAGGCGCTACGAGCTGCCCTGGACCTTCTCGACCTTCGACTACCGCGAGCTCTGCGGGCTGCTCTGGGAGCAGTGCGACGCGCGCTTCGAGACGGCGAAGGTGAACAGGCGCGCCGCGGCCGCCGACGGCGAAAGCGCGGTCGCGGTCGAGACCGACCGCGGCGTGCTCTCGGCGCCGCTGGTCGTCGACGCGCTCGGCTGGCGCCGCGTGCTCGCCTCCGGCGACGGCTACCAGCCGCCCGATGCGCCGCTCTCGCGCGGCCTCGAGGTGCACCCGCACGGCAGCGGCGAGGACCTCGAGGTCTGGATCGACCGCCGCTACGTCCCCGCCGGCTACGGCTGGTCCTTCCCGGCTCGCGACGAGCTGCGGATCGGCGTCGGCTCCTTCGACCCGCGCTTCCACGTCCGCGAGACGACCGAGCTGCTGGCCGAGGACCTGGGCCGGGACCAGGTTCGGTACCAGGGGAACTGGATCCCGCACAAGCTGCGCACCGCAACCGAGGGCGGCGTCTTCTTCGCCGGCGACTCGGCCGGCCACTGCCTGCCGCTGACCGCGGAGGGGATCAGGACGGCGATCTACTTCGGTGTCGCCCTGGGGCGCGAGCTGCGCGCCGTCCACGAGGGCCGCCAGGACCGCGAGCGCGCCGCCGCCAACTACTCGTCCTTCCACGACTCGCACGAGTGGAAGTTCCGCTGGATGCTGCGCGCCCAGAAGCTCGTGCCGCGCGTCCCGCCGCGCCTGCTCGCGCCGCTGATCCGCCTGCTCGGCCGCAGGCGCTTCGTCGACTGGTCCTTCGGCCACTACCTGCGGATCGCGCCGCCTCCACCCGGGTCAGCGGATCACGAGCACGGTGCCGGCGACCAGCAGGACCACGCCGGCGATCCGCTCGGGACTGAGCGCGACCTGGTCCAGGCCGAACAGGCCTAACCGATCGATCGCCACAGAGGCGGTGAGCTGGCCGGCGATCGTCGCCGCGGCCACCCCGCCGGCGCCGATCGCCGAGACGGCGATCAGAGCGTTGGCGACGTAGACCGCGCCGAGCAGGCCGCCAAGCAGGTAGTACCAGCTGACGTCGAGGGTCGAGCCGAGCCCGCCCGCCTGGCCGCTGAGCACGACGATCGCCGCCAGCGCGAGCGTCCCGATCGCGAACGAGACGAGCGCCGCCGGCAGGCTTCCGGTGGCGCGCCCGAGGCCCGCGTTGATCGGCGCCTGCAGCGCGATCAGGCCGCCGGCAAGGGCCGTGAGGACGACGTATACGCCCTTGTCCATGAGGCCATCCTCTCAGTCGGGGGCGATCGCTACTTGGCGTCGAGCCAGTCCTCGCCGACGCCGATGTCGACCTCCAACGGCGGATCGAGTCGGTAGGCGGCGCACATCTCGCGCCGCACCAGCTCGGTCGCGTCGTCCATCTCCCCCGGCGGGCCCTCGAACAGCAGCTCGTCGTGGATCTGCAGCACGAGGCGGGTCTGCGCCTGCCGCTCGGCCAGAGCGTTCTGGCAGCGCACCATCGCCAGCTTGATGATGTCCGCCGCGGTGCCCTGGATCACCGTGTTGACGGCGAGCCGCTCGCCCAGCCGGCGCGTGTTGGGGTTGGCGGAGCGCAGCTCGGGGATCGAGCGCCGCCGTCCCATCAGCGTGCGCACGAAGCCCTCCTCCTGGGCGCGCTCGACGACCTGCTCGCGGAAGGCGCGCACGGCCGGGAAGCGTTCGAGGTAGCGGGCGACGAATTCCTCGCCCTCTTTGCGCGGGATGTTGAGCCGGTCGGCGAGGCCGAAGCCGGTCAGCCCGTAGACGATGCCGAAGTTGACCATCTTCGCCTTCGAGCGCTGGCCGACGTCGACGTCCTCGCGCGAGATCTCGAAGACCTCGGCGGCGGTCGCGGCGTGGACGTCTTCGCCGGCGCGGAAGACCTCCTTCAGCACCTCCTCGTCGGCGACGTGGGCGAGCACCCGCAGCTCGACCTGGCTGTAGTCGGCGGAGAGCAGGCGGGCGCCAGGCTCGGCGACGAAGCAGGCGCGCACGGGGCGGCCGAGCTCGGTGCGGATCGGGATGTTCTGCAGGTTGGGGTTGGTGCTGGAGAGCCGGCCGGTCGTGGTCGACGCCTGGTTGAAGGTCGTGTGGACGCGCCCGGTCTCGGGGTCGATCAGGTCGGGCAGCGAGTCCAGATAGGTGTTCTTCAGCTTCGTCAGCTCGCGCCAGCTCTCGATCTTCTCGACGATCGGGTGCTCGTCGCGGATCTGGGCGAGCACGCGGGCGTCGGTCGAGAAGCCGGTCTTGCCGCGCCGCTTCTTCGTCAGCCCGAGCTTCTCGAAGAGGACGCGGCCGACCTGCTGCGGCGAGCCGATCGTGAACTCCTCCTCGGCCAGCTCGAAGATCTCCTTCTCCAGCGTCGCGATGCGCTCGCCGAAGCCGGCGCCGACCTCGGCCAGGCGCTCGGCATCGAGCTTCAGCCCCTCGCGCTCCATCGCCGCGAGCACGTGGACCAGCGGCAGCTCGATCTCCCCCAGCAGCGCGGTCAGCTCGAGCTGCTCGAGGCGCGGCCGCTGCGCGTCGGCCAGGACGGCGACGAGGCGCGCTTCCTCCGGCGGCTCGAGCCCGGCCTCGACCTCCTCGCCGAGCGCCATCTGGGCGTCCTCCTCGCCGCCCTCGGCCGCGGCGCCCTCGGCGATGCCGATTCCGGCGTCGGCCGCCAGCTCGGTCAGCTCGTAGGCGCGCCGCTGCGGCTCGAGCAGGTAGGCGGCGAGCATCGTGTCGTGCTCGAGCGCCAGCTCGACGCCCATACCGGCGGCCGCGGCGAGCAGGCCGTGACGGCCGCCGCCGAGCGACTTGGCGTCGTGCGCCGCGAGCGGATGATCGGCGAGCGCCGGCGCGAGCTCGTCGAGGGTCGAAGCGCCGGCGAGCGTGCGCTCGCCCTGCGTGGCGGCCCAGCGCTCACCGGCGATCGCCAGCGCCACGGCGCCCTCCGGCAGGTCCTGGGGCGTCCCCTCCTCGACCTCGACCGCAAGCTCCTGCTCGACGCTGCGGCCGGGCACCGCCTCGCCCTCGGGCAGCGCCTCTTCGAGCCGCTCCAGCACGGCGCGCAGCTCGAACTCGCGCATGAACTCGCGCAGCGCGCCGCGATCGGGCTCAGACGACATCGCCGCGCCGAGGTCGACCCCGGTCTCGAGGTCGTACTGCAGCGTCGCGAGCTGCTTCGACATCCGCGCGTCGTCGGCGTGCTCGACCAGGTTCTGCTTGCGTTTGGCGCCGGAGATCTGCTCGACGCTGCCGAGCACGCCCTCGAGGTCGCCGAATTTCTGCAAGAGCTGCGTGGCGGTCTTCTCGCCGATCCCGGGGACGCCGGGGATGTTGTCCGAGGTGTCCCCGCGCAACCCCATCAGGTCGGTGATCAGCGCCGGCGGCACCCCGTAGCGCTCCTCGACCGCCGCCTCGTCGTAGACCTTGGTCTCGGTGATCCCGCGCGAGGTGCTCATCACGCGGATCCCGGGGCCGACCAGCTGGTAGGCGTCGCGGTCGCCGGTCACGACCATCGTGTCGATCCCCTGCTCGCGCGCCTGCCTGGTCAGCGAGGCGATCACGTCGTCGGCCTCGTAGCCCTCGACCTTGACGTTGGTGTAACCGAAGGCCTCGACCAGCGGCATCAGGTGCGGCCACTGCTCGCGCAGCAGGTCGGGCCGCGGTTTGCGCTGCGCCTTGTAGAGGTCGTAGGTGACCTCGCGCCCCGACATCCCGGCGTCCCAGGCGACCACAACCCCGGCCGGGTGGTGCTCGTCGATGATCTTCACCAGCATCGAGGCGAGCCCGTAGATCGCGTTCGTCGGCCGCCCGTCGCTGGTCCCGATCGACTCCGGCAGCGCGAAGAACGCCCGGTAGGCGAGCGAGTTGCCGTCGATCAGGAAGAGCTCGGGCGTCGAGCTCGTGGCGGAGTCCGCGGCGTCGGGTGACATCGGCGCCAACTCTAGGGCGCGGCCTGGCGACTTTCTCGTCCATCGGACGGGAAGCTCGCCAGCCGGGACCTCAGGACGGCCGCGATCTGCCCCGGTTCCGCTTCTATCTGGCTATCCGCGAAGTGCATCACGTCGTATCCCAGAGCACGCAGTGACAGGTCCCGCATCCGATCGTCCTCGAACGCGGCGCGGCCGCGATGGTAGATGTAGCCGTCCGTTTCGACGACAAGCATCTGATCGCGCCAGAGGAAGTCGACCAGGTGCTCGCCGATGCGGACGTTGACCTCCGGCGTCGGCAGCCGATGACGCTCGCAGAGCGTCAGGAAGTCTTCCTCCAAATCGCTGCGCTCCCGCTTGCGCCGGTCTTCTTCCTCGATCGGCAGCCCGAGCACGTTCGCCTGCCGGATCGCCCGTCGCAGCTCGCGCGGCACGATCAGCCGCCGCTTGCCGACCGAAACCCGGCGCAGATCCGCGATCGTCCTGGCCGGCGTCGTGACCGGAATGCCGTTTCGGGACGTGACTGCAGCAGGTAGGAGCAAACGGGATCGATGCAGCCGGATGCCGCCCCGCTTGCGCTTGCCGCCGTCGCCAGGAATCGTCACGTCCACCGGTCCGTTGCCGGACCTGAGGAGCCCCCACAGCTCGGCCGCGCTGCGATGGCTGAGCGCGGCGCCCCAGTACTCGAGAACCGGAATCGTCGAACCGTCGAGACTGTCGCCGCCCGCAACATCGGCATACCCCGCCCCTCCGCACACCGCCCCGCCCCTAGTTCCGGCAGCGAGCACCGCCGCCGTCCACCAGCCCTCGGCCGAGAGCGCCGAATGGCCAAGGGCGTAGACGCCCCGGTGAACGCAATGCAACCGGCCCACGCGCACTCGATGTCGTACGCCGTGCTTGTCGAGGCCCACTCGACGCAGCTGCCGGACCGAGACGAGACCGTGTTGTCGAGCCGCGATCGCGGCAGCCGCAACATCTGGGTTGGCGCGTCGGTCGTACATATTGCGACCAAGTCGCCAGGCACCGCCGATTCTCCCCCCGCGAAACCCGAAATGTTCGCAACCTCCGTGCGAAAGCGCCCCGGGGCTACTCGCAGCCGTACCCGTCGCCGTCGGCGTCGAGGCCGTAGTGGTCTTCGCCGACGACCGTGACCGGGCCGGTGTACTCGGGGCCGTCGCCGCTGCCGCCGGCGCAGTCGTAGTCGTAAGCACTCGGGTCGAGGCATGCGCCTTCGTAGTTCGGGTCGCATTCGCTCGTCGTCGCTTCCGCTTCTTCGGCTTCTTCGCGTTCGATCCGGTCGCGTTCATCGGCTTCGGCCCGCGCTGCGGCTTCGCGAGCACGCAGCCGCGCGGCTGCTCGCCTCGCCTGGCGGCGGACGGCCCGCTGACGGGCTCCCGCTTCCGCGCGCCGTGCCTCGAGGCGCCGGCGCTGTTCTTGGTGACGTTCGGCGGCGCGCGCCGCTTGCTGATCTTCCCGTGAGCTCTCGGCGTCCGAGCCGGAGCCGCAGCCCGCGGCGATGAGCAGAGCGCAGCAGACCGCCAAACCAGCCAAGACTCGCATCGTTCCTCCCCAAGACTCTTTACGTTTCCAACTCGCAGCATATGAGTGTCGGCAGGGAGGTGACGGCCGGTTCGCGGACAGGGGCGGACGCTCGACGGACGGGCGGACTTGCCGAATCTGATTCGATTGCTGCCCTGATGGCCGTCAGCGCCCAGTACAGCGTCACGATCCGGGTCGAGCTCGATGCTCGGCATGAGCCCCTGGGCAAGCTGACGGCGTCGATCGCCGAGGCCGGCGGACAGCTTCAGGGCGTCGACCTCGTGCCGGGCGCCGGCGCTGAGGGGAAACGGGTGCGCGAGTTCACGATCGACGCCCAGGACCGGCCGCACTGGGAGCGGATCCTGCGGGCGATCGGCTCGACCCGCGGCGCCCGGGTGCTCGACTACGTCGACCGCACGCTGCAGATGCACCGCGGCGGCAAGATCTCGGTCGAGAACAAGTACCCGCTGAAGACCCGCGACGACCTCTCGATGGCCTACACGCCCGGCGTCGCCCGCGTCTGCCAGGACATCCACGCCGACCGCGCCAAGGCCTTCGAGTACACGATCAAGAAGAACACCGTGGCGATCGTCTCCGACGGCAGCGCCGTGCTCGGCCTCGGCAACATCGGCCCCGAGGCGGCGATGCCGGTGATGGAGGGCAAGGCGATGCTGTTCAAGGAGTTCGCCGCGGTCGACGCCTTCCCGATCTGCCTCGACACCCAGGACGCCGAGGAGATCATCAAGGCGGTCGAACTGATCGCGCCGACGTTCGGCGGCGTCAACCTCGAGGACATCTCCGCCCCACGCTGCTTCGAGATCGAGGAACGGCTGAAGCAGTCGCTCGACATCCCGGTCTTCCACGATGACCAGCACGGCACCGCGGTGGTCACGATGGCTGCCCTGTTCAACGCGCTGAAGATCGTCGGCAAGCCGATCGAGCAGCTGCGCGTGCTCGTGGTCGGCCTCGGCGCCGCGGGGGTGGCAGTGACGAAGATGATGCTCGCATCGGGAGTGACGCACGTCGTCGGCTGCGACCGCCAGGGCGCCCTTTCGACCGAGCGGGCCGACTACCAATCGGGCGAGATGAGCGGGATCAAGCGCTGGTACGCGGAGAACTCGAACCCCGAGAAGCTCGCCGGCCAGCCGGCGGACGTGCTCGAGGGCATGGACCTCTTCGTCGGCCTCTCCGGGCCGGGGATCATCTCCGCCGAGGCGCTGGGCAAGATGAACGACGACGCGATCGTCTTCGCGATGGCCAACCCGACGCCCGAGGTGATGCCCGAGGACGCCTCCCCCTACGTGCGGATCATGGCCACGGGCCGCTCCGACTACCCGAACCAGATCAACAACGTGCTCTGCTTCCCCGGCATCTTCCGCGGCGCGCTCGACGCCGGCTCGCCCAACATCACCGAGGAGATGAAGCTGGCAGCTGCCCGCGGGATCGCCGAGGTCGTCGCCGAGGACGACCTCTCGGAGGACTACATCATCCCCAGCGTCTTCAACCGCGAGGTGGCGCCGATGGTCGCCAAGGCCGTCGTCGAGGAGGCCAAGCGCGTGGGGCTCGCACGCTTCAGCGAGGAGACCGGCACCTTCTCCACGGTGGAGGTGGGCTGACCCGGTGCGCGTCCTCGTCACCGGAGCGAGCGGCTTCATCGGCTCGGCGCTGTGCGACGCGCTGCTCGCCCGCGGCGACACCGTGATCGGCCTCTCCCGCGACCCGCAGCGCGCCCGCAGCACAAACCCGAGCGTCCTCTGGCACGCCTGGGAGCCGACCCTCGAACGCCCGCCCGCCGCGGCCTTCGAGAACGTCGACGGGGTCGTCAACCTCGAGGGCGAGAAGATCAACCAGCGCTGGACCGAGGCGTCGAAGCGCCGGATCATCGAGAGCCGCCGCACCGGCACCCACAACCTCGTCGCCGCGATCGCGGCGCTGGAGCGCAAGCCGCAGGTGCTGGTCAACCAGTCGGCGATCGGCTTCTACGGCGACCGCGGCGAGGCGATCGTCGACGAGTCGGCCGAGTCCGGCGAGGGCTTCGACGCCGAGGTGGTGCGCGAGTGGGAGGCGACGGCGCGCGAGGCCGAGGCGACGGGCGTGCGCCTGGTCATCGTCCGCACCGGCCACGTGCTCGACGCGAGCGGCGGCCTGCTCGGCGAGCTGCTGACGCCGTTCAAGCTCGGCGTCGGCGGCCCGATCGCCGGCGGGCGCCAGTACATGTCCTGGATCCACATCGACGACGAGGTCGGCATCCTGCTCTGGGCGCTCGACGACGACGCGGTCAGCGGCACGATCAACGCGACCGCGCCCAACCCCGTCACGAATCGTGAGTTCTCCCACGCGATCGGCCGCGCCCTCGGACGGCCGGCGTCGGTGCCGGTGCCGGGATTCGTGCTCGACCTCAAATTCGGCGGGGAGTTCGGCAAAGTGCTGCGGGGCGGGCAGCGGGTGATGCCCCGGCGGGCGCTCGACCTCGGGTACGAGTTTCGGTATACCGAGATCGACGCAGCTATGAAGAACTTGCTGTAGCGAGCACCTGCCGCATTGCTTTAGCTCCAGGGATATCTGCGTACTGGGGGATTTGGGCTTCTTCCAAGATCGTTTCGGCAAAGCGGGAAGCTGCCCCACTCGGTTCCCCGATGTAGGCGATCGAGCTTGAGTCCTCCGTTGCGCGGCGGGCGTTCGCTCCGATGGTGGCGAGATCGAGCTTGCCGTCCTTTTCGGAGCTTGGAAGGCATACGGCGCGAACCTTCACGTCCCCAGCTTCCGCCCCATGGTTCTGAAGCTCCTCCTTAGCTTCCGCGCAAAGATCCCCCGCCACATACACCGTCACCATGGCTCCGCTGGCGGTCCCAGCGCTTTCCCCGCAACCAGCCGCAAAGCAGGCTCCAACCGTGAGCGCTGCGAAGAGCGCGACGAGCTTCGCACGCCCCGATCCCGTAGGGAAGGCCGGGCGTCCCCCCGCGGCAACTTGTGAGCCGGCAGCCGGCCAAGCCCGGCGCGCCGCACCCGGCGGCGGGTTGCAGCGGGGGGATGCCCGGCCTTCCCCCGCATGGCCGGTTGCAGCGGGGGGACACCCGGCGCTCCCCCACCTCAAGTCACCCAAAGAACACCTCGGCCTCTTCGTAGAGCTCCTTAGGCACCGTCTTGAGCTGCGCCACCGCCTCGCCCAGCTCTGCCAGCCGGATGTCGATGCCGCGCAGCGCCGTCATCTTGCCCCACTCGCCCGCGTGCGCGGCGTCGATCGCGTGCAGGCCGAAGCGGGTCGCGAGGACGCGGTCGAAGGCGGTCGGGGTGCCGCCGCGCTGGACGTGGCCGAGGACGGTCGCGCGGGTCTCCTTGCCCGTCTTCTCCTCGATCTGCCCCTCGAGCCAGTGCGCGATGCCGCCGAGGCGCACGTGGCCGAAGGCGTCGAGCCCCTTGTCCTGCGTCGCGGGAATGCCGCCGGCCGGCTGCGCGCCCTCGGAGACGACGACGATCGGCGCGAAGCGCGCCTCGAGGCGCCGGCCGACGAGCCGGCAGACGTGGTCGAGGTCGAAGGGCTGCTCGGGGATCAGGATCACGTTGGCGCCGCCGGAGAGGCCGGCGTGGAAGGCGATCCAGCCGGCGTGCCGCCCCATCACCTCGACGATCAGCACGCGGTGATGGCTGTCGGCCGTCGTGTGCAGGCGGTCGATCGCCTCCATCGCGATGTTGACGGCGGTGTCGAAGCCGAAGGTGTAGTCGGTCGCGCCGAGGTCGTTGTCGATCGTCTTCGGCACCCCGATCACGTTGACGCCGTGCTCGGCGTGCAGCCGCGCCGCGACGCCGAGCGTGTCCTCGCCGCCGATCGCGATCAGGCCGTCGACGCCTTCGCCCGCCAGCCTCTCGACGATCCGCTCGGCGCCGCCCTCCTGCTTGAACGGGTTGGTGCGCGAGGAGCCGAGGATCGTGCCGCCGCGCGGCAGGATGCCCCGCACCTCCGGCACGCCGAGCGCTCCGGCCTCGCCCTCGAGCGGGCCGTGCCAGCCGTCGCGGTAGCCGACGAACTCGTGGCCGAGCTGTTCGACCCCCTTGCGGACGATCGCCCTGATCACCGCATTCAGTCCGGGACAGTCGCCCCCGCCGGTGAGCACGCCGATTCGCATGCTCCCCAGGTTAGATCGCAACACGACCTGAGGTCTTCCGACCGGCGCATATCGGCGTCCTCGTTCGCTCGCGTGCAGAGCACGCCACGCTCACTGCGTCCTTGATCTGCTTGGTCGGAAGACCTCAGGTCAGGAGTCGCTGCTCGTGCGCGCCAGGTTGATCGTCGCGCCGGCGAGCAGGATGCCGAAGAAGACCAGGCCGGCGACGCCGCCGCCCTGGCCGAGCCAGGCGTAGACGATCGTGGTGGCGGCGAGCGCCGAGAAGAGGCTGACGAGCATTCCCATTGCGGCGGGAATCCTAGTAGACGGGGCGGCCTACGCGGCGAGCGCGGCACGCGCATCGCGCAGGAAGCTCGACACGGCCTCCGCCGCCGCCTCAGCCGAACCCGCCTCACCGGCTGCACGGACCAGGCGGCTGCCCACGATGACGCCGTCAGCGATCTCACCGACTTCGGCGACTTGAGCTGGGGTTCCGATGCCGAAGCCGACCGCGACCGGCACGTCGGATGCAGCTTTGGGCGCGGTGACCAGCTCGGCCAGCCCCGGCGGCAGATCCCGCCGCTCGCCGGTCGTCCCGACGGTCGAGACGACGTAGACGAAGCCGCGGGCGGCGGCGCAGATCCGCTTGCGGCGCTCCGGCGGCGTCGTGGGAGCGAGAAGCGGGACCAGCGCAAGCCCCTCGGCCGCAAGCGCCTCGCGAACCTCGCCGGCCTCCTCCAGCGGCAGGTCGGGAACGATCGCACCGGCCGCTCCCGCCTGCGCGGCGCGCCGAGCGAAGGCGGCCGCGCCGCCGTGCGCGAGCACCATGTTCGAGTAGACCATGAGGACCACCGGCACCCGCGCCCCGACCGACTCGCAGACCTCCAGCGCGGTCGCCAGAGTCGCCCCCCCGGCCAGCGCCTTCGTCGCCGCCGCATGGATCGTCGGCCCGTCGGCGAGCGGGTCCGAGAACGGCACCCCCAGCTCGATCAGATCGGCGCCCGCGTCGGCATACGCCTCGGCCACCGCAAACGACGACTCGCGGTCGGGGAACCCGGCCATCATGTATGGCATCAGCGCCGCCCGCCCCTCCTGACCAGCTTTCCCAAAGGCGGCTGCGATCCGGTCCTCGCCGGTCGGCGCTACTACGGGCACCGGGGGGTGACTCGGCGCAGCCTCCCCGCTGTTGCTGCGACGAGTCACCCCCCGGTGCCCCCCGTCAACTCAACGACCTCAGCCAAGTCCTTGTCGCCCCTACCGGAGAGGCAAAGGACGTCATAGCCCTCGCCCCCGCCGGTCTCCAGCAGCCAGGCGATCGCGTGCGCGGACTCGAGCGCCGGGATGATCCCCTCCAGCCGCGCCAGCTCGCCGAAGGCGGCCAGCGCCGCCGTGTCGGTGACGGCGGTGTAGGTGGCGCGGCCCGTGTCGCGCAGCTGGGCGTGCTCGGGGCCGACGCCGGGGTAGTCGAGGCCGGCGGAGACCGAGTGCGCCTCGAGGATCTGCCCCTCCTCGTCGGCGATCACCGAGGAGAGCGACCCGTGCAGGACGCCCGTGCTTCCGGCCCCCAGCGAGGCGCCGTGGCGGCCGCTGTCGAGCCCCTCCCCCGCCGCCTCGACGCCGATCAGCGCCACCTCGGCGTCGGCGACGAACGGGGTGAAGATGCCGATCGAGTTGGAGCCGCCGCCGACGCAGGCGATCACGCGGCCCGGCAGCTCGCCCTCGGCGGCGAGCGCCTGCTCGCGCGCCTCGTCGCCGATCACCCGCTGCAGGTCGCGCACCAGGGCCGGGAACGGCGCCGGGCCGACGGCCGAGCCGATCACGTAGTGCGTCGTCTCGACGTTGGCGACCCAGTCGCGGATCGCCGCGCTGACCGCCTCCTTGAGGGTGCGGGCGCCGGCGTCGACCGGCGCGACCTCGGCGCCGAGCAGCTTCATCCGCTCGACGTTGGGCGCCTGGCGGCGGATGTCCTCGCTGCCCATGTAGACGACGCACTCGAGCCCGAGCAGGGCGCAGGCGGTGGCGGTGGCGACGCCGTGCTGGCCGGCGCCGGTCTCGGCGATGATCCGCGGCTTGCCCATGCGCTGCGCCAGCAGCACCTGGCCGACGGCGTTGTTGATCTTGTGGGCGCCGGTGTGGCAGAGGTCCTCGCGCTTCAGGTAGACGCGCCTGCCCGCCCGCTCGGAGAGCCGCTCGGCCAGGTAGAGGGGAGTCGGACGGCCGACGAAGTCGCGCCGCAGCGAGGCGAGGCGCACGCGGAAGTCCTCGTCGCCGCTCGCCGCCGCCCAGGCCTCGCTCAGCTCGTCCAGGGCGGGGATCAGCGTCTCGGGGACGTAGCGGCCCCCATACGGGCCAAAGCGCTCTTCACATTCCGCCCGCGTGCTCTGCTCTCGCTCGTTCGCACTCATGATCACCGGAGATCTTGCTCTCTCCCTCCCGCGTCCGCCGCGGGCGGGCGAACCTTGTCAGATTTTGACCGCCTCGGACGCGGCCTCGAAGAAGGCGGTCATCGCCGCGTGGTCCTTGCGGCCCGGCTCCGCCTCGACCCCACTGGCGACGTCGACCGCATAGGGGTGCGTCGCGGCGATCGCCTCGGCGACGTTGTCCGGCCGCAGCCCGCCGGCGACGATCGCCGGCACCTGCGAGCGCCGCTCCTTCAGCAACCCCCAGTCGAAGCTCTCCCCGCTGCCGCCCCAGAGCCCCTTTCCCCGCTTGTCGAACAGATGGAAGTCGGTCCGAAACGCCTCCGCCGCATGAATGTCCGCCGCACTGGCCACATGAACCGCCTTGACCACCTTGACCCCGGTCTTCCGCGCCACCTCGGCGCAGAACGAAGGCCCCTCTTCCCCATTCAGCTGGACCATAGTCAGCCCCGCATCCTCCACAGCCTTCGCAACCGCCCCCAACTCAGGATTCACGAAAACCCCCACCACCTCGCACTTCCTACGAAAAGCAGCCGAAATCCGCACCGCCTCGGCAAGCTCCACCGCCCGCGGACTCTCCTCGTAGTGGATCAAGCCAATCGCCCACGCCCCGAGTCGAACCGCCTCAGCTGCATCGTCGAGATTGGTGATCCCGCAAATCTTCACGCGCATCAGTGCAGAGTACGTGAACCACAGCGGCTACTCGGGCGGGAGGCGTGGGGTGGGGTACCCGGCGTGGCGCGGCGTTAATTTTCCGCTCAGTCCTCGACGAGAGGCGCCAAACTCAGCGGGCGGAAAATCCAGCGCCACGCCGGGTGCCCCACCCCGCGACAGGACCCGCCCGCCTACAGCTACCGGGAAGGCACTTCTTCGGCAGACGCGGGCCGAACCCCGAGCGTCACCGAGATCTTCTTCGTATCCCCATCCCGATCGACCGTCAGCACCATCTTGTCCCCAGGCTGCGCCGCATTCACAGCGTTGATCACTTCTTCCATTCCCGCGATCTCCTTCCCGTCCACTTCTGTGATCACGTCGCCGCCGAGCCGGAAGCTGGCGCCTTCGATCGTCGCCGAGGTGTCGCCGCCCTTGAGGCCCGCTTCCTCGGCCGGGCCGCCCTTGACGACTTCGTTGACCAGCACCCCTTCCTTCTCCGGCAGCTTCAGCGCCTTCGCCAGGTCGGGCGTGATGCTGCCGCCGCTGATCCCGAGGTAGGCGTGCTTGACTTCGCCGTGCGCTTCGATCTGCCGGACGACTTCGCGCGCCGTGTTGATCGGCACGGCGAAGCCGATGCCGACGTTGCCGTTGCCGCTGCCGCCGGTCTGGATCTGGGAGTTGATCCCGATCACGCGGCCTTCGCCGTCGATCAGCGGCCCGCCGGAGTTACCCGGGTTGATCGCCGCGTCGGTCTGGATCACGTGTGAGATCGAGAAGCCGTCTGGCGCCTGGATCTGGCGCTGGATCGCCGAGACGATGCCGCTGGTCACCGTGCGGTCGAGCCCGAACGGGTTGCCGATCGCGACCACCGGTTCTCCCACCTCGGCCTTCGAGGAGTCGCCCAGCGGCAGCGGGTGGAGGCTGCTTTCGGGGGCGTCGACCTTGAGCAGGGCGACGTCGGTCGCCGGATCGGTGCCCACCACTTCGGCCGTGTAGGTGGTGTCGGAGGCGCCGAGTTTGACCTCGACCTTGCTCGCGCCTTCGACCACGTGGTTGTTGGTCAGGATGTGGCCTTCGGTGTCGATCAGGATGCCGGAGCCGGTCGCGACGCCGCCACCGCCGCTTTCCGGTTCGCCGAAGGGACTCAGCGACGGTTCTTCTTCTTCGGGCTTGAGCTGGGAGGAGATGAAGGCGACCCCCTGCCCGTCGCGGCGGTAGATCTGGTTGACCAGGTTGGTGTCGCCTGCTTCTTCCTTCGAGTCGACCGGCGCGGCCAGAGGTTCGGAGACGGTGACGGTCTTGCCGTTGTCGGCCTGGATCCAGCCGGCGGCGATCGCGACCCAGCCGAAGAGGGCGACGACGACGCCGCCGAGCAGCGCCGAGCCGAAGGAGCTCTTGAAGATTCGCTTCATCGAGTGGCGATGATGCAGGCAGTCTTCAAAGTTCTTCTAAAAATGCGCAGGCCGCTCGCGGGCTACGGGAGGTGGTGCTCGCGGGTGCCCTCGTCGAGGCCGGTCAGCTCGCGGGTCAGCCCCTCAGGGTCCCCGGCGCGCATCAGCGCCGAGCCGATCAGCACCGCGTCGACTCCCACCCGCTCGAGCTCGTGCAGCTCCTCGCGCGAGGAGATCCCGCTCTCCGCGACCACGGTCTTGCCCGCCGGCACGTCGGGCATCAGCTCGTAGGTGGTGGCGACGTCGACGGTGCCCGCGTCGAGATCGCGGTTGTTGATCCCGATCACGTCCGCGTCCATCCGCAGGGCCCGCTCGAGCTCCTCGCCGTCGTGCACCTCGACCAGGCAGTCGAGGTCGAGCCCGCGCGCCGTCTCATACATCTCGCGCAGCTCCGCGTCCTCGAGCGCCCAGACGATCAAGAGCACCGCGTCGGCGCCGTTGACCGCCGCCTCGAACAGCTGATAGGGGTCGACGATGAAGTCCTTGCGCAGGATCGGCAGGCTGCAGGCGGCGCGGGCGGCGCGCAGGTCCTCCAGCGAGCCGCCGAAGTGGCGTTCGTCGGTCAACACCGAGAGCGCCGCGGCGCCGCCCCGCTCGTAGGCGCCGACCTGCTCGTCGACCGTCGCCGTGGCGGAGATCTCACCGGCGCTCGGCGAGCGGCGCTTGAACTCGGCGATCACCGAGAGGCCGGGACGGACCAGCGCCTCGCTGAACGGCCGGTCGTGGCCGCGGCCGGGCAGGCTGGATTCCAGCTCCGCCTGCGGCGTGGCGGCGCGGCGCTCCCGCACCCCTTCGCGCGCCGCGTCGATCAGCTGCTCGATCATTCCCACGAGAGAGACGAAGCCTAACCTGCGAGCTGGGCGGTCGTTGCAACCAAACGGTCGAGCAGCTCGCGGGCGGCGCCGGCGTCGATCGCCGCGGCGGCCTTCTCGACCCCCTCGGCAAGGCTGCCGGCGAGGCCGCCGACGTAGATCGCGGCGCCCGCGTTGAGCACGACGAGGTCGCGGCGCGGGCCGTCGCCGCCGTCGAGCACGGCAAGCGAGGCGGCCGCGTTCTCCTCCGGGCTGCCGCCGGCGACCTGCTCCAGCTCGCCGGCCGCGAGCCCGAACTCGCCGGGCTCGACGAACCACTCCACGGTCCGCCCTTCGACCACCTCGATCACCCGCGTGCGGGCCGAGACCGCGAGCTCGTCGACCCCGTCCTCGGCCGCGACGACCATCGCCCGCACGCTGCCCAGCCCGACCAGCGCCTCGGCGATCGTCTCCTGGTAGTGGCGGTCCGAAACGCCGAGCAGCTGCCGCTCCGCCCCCGCCGGGTTGGTCAGCGGCCCGAGGAAGTTGAAGATCGTGCGCACGCCGAGCGCCTTGCGCACCGGCACGACATGGGCCATCGCCGCGTGGTGGCGCGGCGCGAACATGAAGCCGAAGCCGACCTCGTCGATGCAGCGGCCGACCTGCTCCGGGGTCAGCTCGATGTCGACGCCCAGCGCCTCGAGCAGATCGGCCGAGCCGCAGCGGCTGGTGTTCGAGCGGTTGCCGTGCTTGGCGACCGCGCAGCCCGCGCCGGCGGCGACCAGCGCCGCCGTGGTCGAGACGTTGAAGGTCGACGGCCCGCCGCCGGTGCCGGCGGTGTCGACGAGGTCCTCGCGCTCGGTCTCGACCGGGGAGGCGAGCGAGCGCATCGTGCGCGCCAGGCCGACCAGCTCGGGCACCGTCTCGCCCTTCGCCCGCAGGGCGATCAGGAAGGCGCCGGTCTGCACGGGCTCGCTGCGCCCCTCCATGATCTCGGCGAGCACCGCCGCGGCGTGGTCGGCGGTCAGGTGATCGCCGCGGCAGACCGCGTCGATCGCCCTGCTGAGGACGTCGTTAGGCAAGGAAGTTCTCCAGCAGGTGCTTGCCCTGCGGCGTCAGCACCGACTCGGGGTGGAACTGGACGCCCTCGGCGGGCAGCTCGCGGTGCCGGGCGCCCATCACGACGTCGCCGAGCCGGGCGCTCAGCTCGAGCTCTTCAGGGAGATCGGGGTCGGCGACCAGCGAGTGGTAGCGGCCGGCGACCATCGGTGTCGGCAATCCGGCGAAGATCGTCTTGCCGTCGTGCTCGACCTCGGCGTCCTTGCCGTGGATCGGCTCGCCCTGCACGGTGCGCCCGCCGAAGGCCTCGACCAGCGACTGGTGGCCGAGGCAGACGCCGAGCACCGGCGTCCCCGCTTCGGCGAAGGCGCGGATCGCCTCGACCGAGATCCCGGCCTCGGCCGGCGTGCAGGGGCCGGGCGAGACGACGAGCCGGTCGGCGCCGCGCTCGAGCAGCTCGCCGACCGCGGCGCGGTCGTTGCGCACCACGTCGATCTCCGCCCCCAGCTCGCCCAGGTACTGGACCAGGTTGTAGGTGAAGCTGTCGTAGTTGTCGATCACCAGGACCTTCATCACGGCCAGTCCGGCTGCTCGCAGGCCAGCTCGACGGCGCGGAAGACCGCCTTGGCCTTGTTGACCGACTCGTTGTACTCGTAGGCGGGCTTGGCGTCGGCGACGGTGCCGCCGCCCGCCTGCACGTGCACCTGGCCGTCCTTGATCACGACGGTGCGGATGTGGATCGCCGTGTCGAGGTCGCCGTTCCACGAGAGGTAGCCGATCGCGCCGCCGTAGGAGCAGCGCTTGACCGGCTCGAGCTCGTCGATGATCTGCATCGCCCGCACCTTCGGCGCGCCGGAGAGCGTGCCGGCCGGCAGCGCCGAGCGCAGCACGTCCATCGCCCCGACGCCCTCGCGCAGGGTGCCCGAGACCCGGCTGACGATGTGCAGCACGTGCGAGTAGGTCTCGACCACCATCAGCTCGTCGACCTTGATCGAGCCGTACTCGCAGACGCGGCCGAGGTCGTTGCGGCCGAGGTCGACCAGCATCACGTGCTCGGCCCGCTCCTTGGGGTCGTTGACGAGGCGCTCGGCGAGCCGGCGGTCCTCCTCCTCGTCGCCGCCGCGCGGGTAGGTTCCGGCGATCGGCCGCGTCTCGACCCGCCGTCCCTGCACCTTGACCAGCGGCTCGGGCGAGGCGCCGGCGATCTGGAAGTCGCCGAACTCGAGGAAGTACATGTATGGGGACGGGTTGACCGCGCGCAGGCCGCGGTAGACCGAGAAGGCCTCGACCGGGGCGGGGGCGGAGAAGCGCTGCGAGGGGACCACCTGGAAGGCGTCGCCGGCGTGCACGTACTCGACGATCCGCGCCACGGCGGCTTCGAACTCCTCGCGCTCCATGTTGGAGGCGAAGCGCGGCGGCTCGGCGACCGTCGGGTGCTCGGGCGCCGGCACGGCGCCGCGCAGGCGCTCGCGCAGCTCGCCGATCGTCGCCGCGGCCCGCTCGTAGGCGGCGTCGATGCCGCCATCGTCCTCGGCGAAGGCGCAGGACATGATCGTCAGCTCGTGCCGCAGGTGGTCGAAGACGAGCAGCGCGTCGGTGATCATCAGCGCCATGTCGGGCAGCCCGAGCGGGTCGGGGTTCGGCTCGCCGAGCGGCTCGACCGTGCGAACCAGGTCGTAGCCGAAGAAGCCGACCGCGCCGCCGGCGAACGGCGGCAGC
>CAWIFA010000045.1:0-13770 GCA_963835315.1 uncultured Solirubrobacterales bacterium
CCAGTCTCCTGTCGGGGGCGGTGCTCGGGATGCTCTGGGCGGACCAAGGTGTCAGCGCGCGGGTCCACGCGCGAGGATGGTTGGCGCCTGGGCTGTTGCTCGGAGCATTGGCGCTCGTTCGGCCGGAGTATCTGGCGATTTCGTTTCCGCTAGCTGTCGTGATCTTTGCGCGTCGCGGGAGGGATGGATGGCGGGCGGGTCTTGTGCAAGCGCTCGTTCATGTTGGCTGGACTGGCGATTGTCGTTGTGCCTTGGACGGTGCGGAATGAGGTGGCGTTCGGTCGTTTCGTCCCGATTTCGACCGGCGGTGGGCAGGTGTTGTTTGCCGGCTCCTACATGCCGTCCGGTGGCGACCCGGAAAGGGTCGGCGAAGAGGTGCTTAAGCGCCACCCGGAACTACGCCGAGAGCTTCCCAGGGATCCGCGTTTGGAGCAGATCCTGGCGGCGCTGGCGCGCCAGCGGCATCCCGGCGATGGAAGCCGATGCGGCGCTGGCGAAGATGGGCAGGGAACGGCTGTGGGATGACGTCAGCGAACGGCCGGTCGCCTACCTGGGCTTCCTCGCGAACAAGCTGTGGCTGATCTGGGGGCACGGGCCGCGGGACGTGATGCACGCTCCCGCCTGGGCCGTCCTGCACTGGCTGCTGCTCGCCCTTGGCCTGCTGGGCGTGGCCGTGCTCGCGCGGCTGCATCGCTGGGAGGGATTGCTGCTGGCGACCGTGCTGCTCGCGGCGACCGCGATCGGCCTGCTGCTGGTGGCCTCCCCGCGCCGGGCGCTGGTCACGCTGCCGCTGCTCGCGGCGCTCGCCGGCGTCGGCGTCGCCTGGGTCGTGTTCCGCCTCGGACGGCCCGGGGCGGCGGATAGCCTGAGCCGGCCTTGAACGCGATCGGCAACCGGATCCGCACCCTGCCCGAGCGCCACGGGAAGACCACCCTGATCCTGCTGGCGGCGATCCTTGCGCTCGGCTTCGGTCTGCGCGCCTACCGCGTGGTCGAGCCGCTGCCGACGCCGGGCGACGACGCCCACGCCTACTACGGCCTCGCCAAGTCGCTCTACGAGGAAGGCAGCTATGGCGGCACCCAATTCGAAAACGCCGGCGATTGGTCCCCCGGCGCCCCCCTCCTCTACGCCGCCTCCTTCTTCGCCACCGGCGGCCCTCGCGAAGGCACCGCCCGCATAGTCGAGCTCCTCCTCGGCCTCGCAGCCATCGTGACCGTCTACTTACTTGGAAGGCGGCTCAACTGCCGCCCCGCCGGGCTGATCGCCGCGCTAGGGGTAGCCGCTTACCCACCCTTCATCCACTCGACCGGCGCCCTGTACAGCGAGCCCCCCGCGATCTTCACGCTCCCGACAGCCGTCCTTGCCTTTCTCTGGGCAACCGAACAGCGGCGATTGCGCGTCTGGCTCCTCCCCGCCTTCCTCTTCGGCCTCACGGCCCTGATCCGCCCGGATTACCTCCCGGTCGCGATCGCCTTCGTCCTCCTCGCCGCGATCTACGTGACCCGCCAACGTGGCTGGCAGCCCGGCCTCGCCGCCGCCGGCCTGGCACTCGCGGCGATGCTGCTGCCGATCGTCCCTTGGACGATCCACAACCAGGTGACCCTGCACCGCACCGTGCCGATCTCGACCGGCGGCGGCAAGGCGCTCTACGTCGGCACCTTTCTGCCCGCCGACGGCGAATACCAGCGGGTCAAGGCGCGACTGGCGACCCGCTACCTGCACCGCACGCTGCCGCCGCACTCCGAGGCGCTGGAACGGGTCGACCCGACGCCGCTCTTCAACCGCGTCGCCGATCGCTACCCGGAGCTTCCGCGCGACTCGGCGCTGGGCAAGATCGGCAAGCAGAACTTCTCCAAGTTCTTCGGCGAAGACCCGCTCGGCTACCTGGCGATGACCGTGCGCAAGATCTGGCGGATGTGGAGCGCCGGGATCGGCGAAGCGATGGAATCGACCGCGGGGCGCGTCGTCCAGGTGCTGCTCGTGCTGCTCGGGCTCGCCGGCCTGGGCGTGCTCGGAATGCGCCGCCGCTGGTGGGAGCTGATCGCGATGGCGACGCCGATCGTGCTCGTCACTGCGGTCGGCGCGGCCTCGCTCGCCGCGCCACGGCGCAACGAGATCCTGATGACGCTGATCTTTCCGCTGGCCGGCGTGGCGCTCGCCCGACTGGGCGCGGCCCTATTGTCCCGTCGAGAATGGGGCTCTACGCAGGCATCTTCCCCTCAGAGCTGACGGCGCTGCGCGCCGCCGGCCTCGTCATGGCGGCGGCGATCGTCGCCTACGCGGTCCTGCGCCGGCGCTCGCTGCGCAACGCCGACGTGCTGATCCTGCTGCTCGTCGGGATCGGCCTGGCGGTCGTCTCGGGCAGCGAGCTGACCGACAAGCTGCTCTCCGCCTTCTCCTTCGAGAAGGGCAACGGCGGGCGCATCCTCGGCCTCGCCGTCTTCTCGATCTTCATCCTCTTCATCCTGATCCTGCGGGCGCTCTCGCAGGCGGCGCGCAACTCGCGCCAGCTCTCGGCGGTGCTCGAGGGGCTGGCCTGGGAGGAGTTCCGCCAGGCGGCGCTGCCGGAGTGCTTCCGCGGCAGGATCGCGATCCTCGTCCCCGCCTACAACGAGGCCGAGAACATCGGCCAGGTGCTCGACCTGATGCCGCGCGAGGTCTGCGGAGTCGAGACCTCGGTGCTGGTCGTCGACGACGGCTCGCGCGACGGCACCGGTGACGTCGCCGCCGAGCACGGCGCGGTCGTCGCCCGCCACGTGATCAACCGCGGCGGCGGCGCGGCGCTGCGCACCGGCTACCGGCTGATGGTCGAATCGGGCGCCGAGGTCGTGGTGACGCTCGACGCCGACGGCCAGCACCTGCCGTCGGAGATGGAGCGCCTGGTCAAGCCGGTGCTCGACGGCGAGGTCGACCTCGCCCACGGCTCGCGCGTGCTCGGCGAGGCCGACCGCAACGCCTTCGCCCGCGAGCTCGGCATCGTCTTCTTCAACCGCCTCGTCTCCTTCATCACCCGGACCAGGGTGAGCGACTGCTCGAACGGCTACCGGGCCGTGCGGACGCGGGTCCTGCCGCAGCTCGTCCTGCGCCAGGAGCAGTTCCACACCTCCGAGTTCATGATCGAGGCGATCAAGCGCGGCGTCCCCGCCAAGGAGGTGCCGGTGACCGTCGCCAAGCGCCTGCACGGGCACTCGAAGAAGCCGGCGGTGGCCCGCTACGGCCTCGGCTTCGCCAACGCGATCGTCAGGACCTGGTTGCGCTGATCAACGCACGCCCGGATGGCGGACCGCCGCCGGGTCGGGCAGGTAGAGGTCGGCCCCGCAGCGGGGGCACACTTGGACGTAGAGCTTTACGGCCTTGCCGCAGGTGGGGCACTGGCGTTCGGGTTCGTCCTTCTCGCGACGGTAGAGGACGACGGCGATCAGGCCGAACGGGGGCAGCACCGTGCCGATCAGCAGCCAGAGCCAGAAGGAGCTGCCCTTGGCCTTGCCGACGATCGCCGTGGCGAGGCCGAACAGCGCCGCTATGAAGAGGTACTCGAATCCCACGGCTCCATTGTCGCGCCCAGCCGTCGTGGGTGCCCGATCGAGCCGACCTCGGCGAGGTCACGTTGTGACAACGTGTTACAAAGTGCCGGAAGGCACGCTCTCAGGCGCCCAGCTTCTCCCTGATCAGGCGGTTGACCTCGCCGCCGTCGGCGCGGCCCTTGGTCTGCTTCATCACGGCGCCGACGATCGCGCCGATCGCCTTCTGGTTGCCCGAGCGGATCTGCTCGGCGGCCTCGGGGTTGGAGTCGACAGCCACGGCGACGATCGACTCGAGCTCGCCGCTGTCGGAGATCTGGGCGAGGCCCTCGCGCTCGACGATCGTTGCGGGGTCGCCGCCCTCGGCGACCAGCGTCGCGAGAACCTGCTTGCCGCTGCCGTGCGAGACCTTCTTCCCGGCGACCAGCGCGACCAGCCCCGCCAGCGCCTCGGGGGTCACCTTCGACCCGGCGGCGGGGTCGCCGCCCGCCTGGCGCAGCGCCGCCGCCAGCTCGCCCGTCACCCAGTTGGCGACCGTCTGCGCCTCGAGCCCGTCGCGCGCCGCGCAGACCGCTTCGAAGTAGGCCGCCTCGTCGGGGTCGGCGGCGAGCTGCGCGGCGTTCTCGGCCGAGAGCCCCAGCTCCTCCTCGTAGCGGCGCATGCGCGCCTCGGGCAGCTCGGGCAGCGACTCGCGCGCCTCGCGCAGCATCGCCTCGGTCGGCGCCAGCGGCACCAGGTCGGGCTCGGGGAAGTAGCGGTAGTCGTGGGCCTCCTCCTTCGAGCGCAGCGGGTGCAGGCTGCCGTCCTCGGGATGGAAGTGGAGCGTCTCCTGCTCGACCGTCCCCCCCGCCCCGATCAGCTCGCGCTGGCGCGCCAGCTCGGCCTCGATGCCGCGTTCGAGGAAGCGGAAGCTGTTCATGTTCTTCAGCTCGGTCTTCGTGCCGAGCGCCTCGCTGCCCACCGGCCGCACCGAGACGTTGGCGTCGATCCGCAGGCTGCCCTCCTCCATGTTGACGTCGGAGACGCCGAGCTGGCGCACGGTCGTGCGCAGCAGCCGCGCCCAGGCGCCGGCCTCGGCGGCCCCGCGCAGGTCGGGCTCGGTGACGATCTCGACCAGCGGCGTGCCGCCGCGGTTGAAGTCGACCAGCGAGCCGCCGGAGCCGTGGATGCGGCCGGACTCGCCGAGGTGGATCGTCTTCGCCGCGTCCTCCTCGAGGTGGGCGCGGTGGATGCGGATGCCGCCGAGCCGCCCGTTCACCGCAAGCGGCTGGTCGTACTGGCTGATCTGGTACGCCTTCGGGTTATCGGGGTAGAAGTAGTTCTTGCGGTGGAAGATCGAGCTCGAGGCGACCTCGCACTCCAGCGCCGCGGCGATCTTCAGCCCGTAGCGGATCGCCTCCTCGTTGGGTACCGGCAGGACGCCGGGATGGGCGAGGCAGACCGGGCACGTGTGGACGTTCGGCTCGTCGCCGAAGGAGAGCTCGCAGCCGCAGAACATCTTCGTCCGGGTCGAGAGCTGGACGTGGATCTCCAGCCCGATGACCGCTTCCAGCTCAGCCACGGAGCGACTGCTCCAGGACGTAGGCGGCGTCGAGCAGCCGCTGCTCGGCGAAGGCCGGGGCGGCGATCTGGAAGCCCACCGGCAGTTGCGGCCCGCCGCCCTGCGGTTCGGCGGCGCCGGCCGGGATCGAGATCGCCGGGATGCCGGCGAGGCTCATCGGCACCGTGAAGAAGTCGTTCATGTACATCGCCAGCGGGTCGTCGGTCTTCTCGCCGAGGCCGAAGGCGACCGAGGGCGAGGTCGGCGTGACGACGAAGTCGAACTCGGCGAAGGCGGCGGCGAAGTCCGCGGCGATCTTCGTCCGCACCCGCTGTGCCCGGCCGTAGTAGGCGTCGTAGTAGCCGGAGGAGAGCGCGTAGGTGCCGAGCATGATCCGCCGCTTGACCTCTTCGCCGAAGCCGGCCGCGCGGGTCGCTTCGTACATCTCGACCACGTCGCCCTCCTGTTCGACTCGCATGCCGTAGCGCACGCCGTCGTAGCGGGAGAGGTTCGAGGACGCCTCGGCGGGCGCGATCACGTAGTAGGCCGAGATGCCGTGCTCGGCGTGCGGCAGCGACACCTCGGCGAGCTCGCCTCCGAGCTCCTCGATCCGCTTCAGCGTGGCCTCGAAGGCGCTCCGCACGCCGGGCTCGACCGCGCCCCGGGCGAGCTCGGCCGGGACCGCGAAACGCAGTCCCTTCAGGTCCTCGCCGCGCGGCGCCCGGATCCCGCCCGCGATCCCGACCGAGGTCGAGTCGCACGGATCGCCGCCCTGCATCGCCGCGAGCAGCAGCGCCGCGTCGGTGACGTCACGGGTAAGCGGGCCGCACTGGTCGAGCGAGGAGGCGAAGGCGATCATCCCGTAGCGCGAGACCGCGCCGTAGGTCGGCTTCAGGCCGACGATCCCGCAGAGCGCCGCCGGCTGGCGGATCGAGCCGCCGGTGTCGGTGCCGATCGCGCAGGGCGCGAGTCCGCCGGCGACCACGGCGGCCGAGCCGCCTGAGGAGCCGCCGGGCACGCGCGCCGGGTCGTGCGGGTTGAGCACCGCTCCGTAAGCCGAGTTCTCGTTCGAGGAGCCCATCGCGAACTCGTCCATGTTGGTCTTGCCGAGCACCTCCGCCCCCGCCTCGGCCAGGCGCCGCACCGCGGTCGCCGTGTAGAGCGGCCGGTGCCCCTCGAGGATTCGAGAGCCGGCCGTGGTCGGTACGCCCTCGGTGCAGAAGAGGTCCTTGACCGCAATCGGAACGCCCGCCAGCGGGCCGTCGCTCTCGACCGCGCGGTCCTCGGCGCGCCAGAGATAGGCGTTGAGCTCGTCGCCCGCCGCGGCCTCGCGCCAGGCGTCGAAGTACTCCTCCCGCGACAACTCCACCGCCTGGATCCGCGTCGCCGCCTCGGCGACACTCAGCTCGAGCAGCTCCGGCATCAGGCCTCGGCCTGCGGGGACGGGACGCGAAACGCCCCGTCGGCCGGATCCGGCGCCTGCCTGAGCACGTCCTCGCGAGGCCAGCTCGGCCGCGGCTCGTCGGGCCGCAACACGTTCTCCAGCTCGACCACGTGCGAAGTGGGCGGGACATCGTCCAACTCGAGCTCGCCAATCCGGTCGACGTGCTCGAGGATTCCGGAAAGCTCCCCGGCCATCTTCTCGACCTCTGCCTCGCTCAACCTCAGCCGAGCCAACTTGGCGACATGAAGTACCTGCTCCCGCTCGATCATCGGCGGGATTCTAGGCGCGATGGATCTTGGCCAGTCAGCCAGTTAGAGTGCCGCACGATGCGGGGAGCCAAAGCAGAGGCGTTCACGGTGCTCAGCCTGCGCCTGCTCGCGGCGAGCTTCGCCGCCGTCGGCATCCTCTTCATCGCCGTCCCGAGCGGCGTGCTCGACGTCATCTCCGACCTCGGCGAATGGCTCGGCAACGACACGCGGGCGCCGCACACCCAGGAGGACCTCTGGCTGGCGCTCGGCTTCGCCTACATGGTCGTGATCACCGGGATCTGCATCGTCGCCCAGGCCGACGTCGTCCGCTACCGGCCGTTGCTGCTGGTGCTCGCCGCCGGCAAGACCGCCTCCTCGCTCGGCTCGCTCGGCTTCTTCCTGATCGACCAGCACGTCTTCATCTACCTGCTCAACTTCCTCGTCGACGGCTTCCTCGCCCTGCTGGCGCTCTGGCTCTGGTCGCTCGCGGGCCGGGTCGAACGGCCGCCGACCCCCGGCTGACAGCGCGCGCCGGGGCTGTCGACCGCCGAGCAGCGCACCCTGTCCGCGATCTGCGAGGCGATGGCGCCCGCTCTCGACGGCCTGCCCGCGGCGGAGCGCGAGGTCGGCGTGTCCGGCCCGGTCGCGGAGTTCCTCACCGCCCTCTCGCCGCGGCTGCTGCTGCGGGTGCGGCTCGGCCTGCGCGCCTTCGAGTGGCTGCCCTTCCCCTGGCGCTTCAGCCGGCTCGACGCCGCGGCGCGCGAGGACTTCCTGCGCCGCATGGAGGGCTCGCGCCTCGGCCTCCACCACGAGCTATTGCTGATGGCGAAGACCTTCACCACGCTCGGCTACGCGATCGACCCGCGGGTCGAAGAGCGGCTCGGGCTCGAGACCAGCTGCCGGCTCGCTGACGGCTCGCTGCCCGAGCCCGCCGGCTCGCTCGGGGACACGGCGCCGTCCGGGCCCGAGGAGGAGTGCGATGTCGTCATCGTCGGCTCGGGCGCCGGCGGCGCGGTGGCCGCGGCGACGCTCGCCGAGGCGGGGCTCGACGTGATCGTGCTCGAGGCCGGTCAGTCCTATGACCGCGACAGCTACCCGGCGGACCCGCTCGAGGCGATCGCCTCGCTGTACCGCGACGGCGGCCTGACGATCGCCGAGGGCAAGCCGCCGATCCCCGTGCCGGTCGCCCGCACCGCCGGCGGCACGACCGTGATCAACTCCGGCACCTGCTTCCGCGCCCCCGATCCGGTGCTCGCCCACTGGCGCGAGCGCTACGGGGTCGAGTGGGCCGAGCGCCTGGCGCCCGATTTCGCCGAGGCCGAGGAGTTCCTGCGGGTGACGCCGCTCGACCCCGAGCGGATGGGCCGCAACGGCCAGCTGGCGATGGAGGGCGCGGCGGCGCTCGGCGCCAGCGGCGGGCCGATCGCCCGCAACGCGGGCAGCTGCGTGCAGTGCAGCTCCTGCCCCTACGGCTGCCGGATCGACGCCAAGCGCGGCATGCACGTCAGCTACCTGCCGCGCGCCGTCGCCGCCGGCGCCCGCCTGCGTACCCGCGCCGAAGTCCGGCGCGTGCTGGTCGAGCGCGGACGCGCGGTCGGGGTCCGCTGCGACGGCTACACCGTGCGCGCCCGGCGGGCGACGATCGTCGCCGGCGGCGCGCTCGGCACGCCGGAGCTGCTGCTGCGCTCCGGGCTGGGCGGCAAGCAGGTCGGCCGCAACCTCCACATCCACCCCGCCTGCTGGATCGGCGGCCGCTACGAGGAGCAGGTGCGCGGCTGGGAAGGCGTGATGCAGAGCTACTACGTCGACGAGTGGGAGTCGCAGCGCATCCTGCTCGAGGCGACCTTCACGCCGCTTCCCTTCGGCGGCGCCTGGCTGCTCGGCTCGGGCCGCGAGCACCAGGAATCGATCCTCGGGTTCGACCGGATCGGCTCGATCGGCGTCCACCTCTCCGACGAGTCGGCGGGCCGGGTCAGGCTCGCCGGCGACGGGTCGCTGCGCGCCCGCTACGCGCTGACGAGCGAGGACGCGCGTCGCCTCGCCTTCGGCATCGCCCGCGCCGCCGAAATCCACTTCGCCGCGGGCGCGGTCGAGGTCTACCCGAACATCGCCCGTGTGCCGGTGCTGCGACCGAAGCAGCTGGCGGAGTTCGAGGCGACCGCGTTCAAGCCCGCGGAGCTGCGGCTCGAGGCCTTTCACCCGATGGGCAGCGCCCGCATCGCCGCCGACCCCCGCGAGGGCGTCTGCGCCGCCGACGGCTCGGTCAACGGCGTCGAGGGCCTCTACGTCGCCGACGCCTCGCTCTTCCCGACCTCGGTCGGCGTCAATCCGATGATGACCATCGTTGCGTTTGCCAAGCAGATAGCCGGCGGGCTACTTCGATAGCCGCTCGGCGGCGTCGTCGAAGGTAAGGCCTTCCTCGCGCATCGCGCTCCAGCCGCCATAGGCGATCCCAGCGGCGGCGATCAGGCCGAGGAAGATTCCGAGCTGCAGCGTCGTGTCGACCGCGACGCCCGGGATGCCGAAGTCGGGCGGGAAGACGATCCGGTAGAGGATCAGCAGAACGGCCAGCGCCCCGCCTGCGGCGACGAAGGCGTTGAGCGAGATCGAGAGCTCGAGGTCGGCGTCGGCGAGCCGGACCACGGCGACGCCGAGCGCGAGCACGATCGCCAGCATCAGGAAGACCGGGATCACGTCGAGCGCGTCCCAGGCGCTGGCGCCGCCCCCGCCGCCTTCGATGCTGCCGGAGAAGCCCGAGACGCCGGCGACCTTGGCGCCGAACCAGTCGAGGAACATCGCGACGAAGAGCAGGACCGCGGCGGCGGCGGAGATCTTCTCGCCGAGACTCAGCTTGTGCGCTTCCACGACCACGACCCTACAGGCGCCCGCGGGTGGCGGCGAGCGTGTTGACGAGCAGCATCGCCCGGGTCATCGGGCCGACCCCGCCGGGGACCGGCGTGATCGCCCCGGCTCGCTCGCTGACCGAGCCGAAGTCGACGTCGCCGACCAGCTTGCCGTCCACCTTGTTGGTGCCGACGTCGATCACGATCGCTCCCTCGCGCACCATCTCACCGGTGATCAGGCCCGGCTTGCCGGCGGCGGCGACCAGCACGTCCGCCTCGCGACAGGCGGCGCCGAGGTCGCGGGTGCGCGAGTGGCAGTGGGTGACGGTCGCGTTTGCCGCCAGCAGCAGCGCCGCCAGCGGCTTGCCGACGAGGATCGAGCGGCCGATCACGACGGCCCGGGCGCCCTCGAGCTCGACGCCCGCCTCGCGCAGCAGCTCCATCACCCCGGAGGGCGTGCAGGGCGCGAAGGCTTCTGGCCGGTCCTGGGCGAGCAGACCGGCGCTGAGCGGCGTCAGGCCGTCGACGTCCTTCGCCGGGTCGATCGCCGCGATCAGCGGGTCTTGGTCGAGGTGGTCGGGCAGCGGCAGCTGCAGGAGGATCCCGTGCACGCGCTCGTCCGCGTTCAGCGACTCGATCAGCGCCGCCAGCCGGTCCTGCGATACGTCGCCGCCGGGCTCGTGGTGGAAAGACTCGATCCCCACCTCGGCCGAGTCCTCGCGCTTCATCCGCACGTAGACGGCCGACGCAGGGTCATCGCCGACGAGGATCGTCGCCAGGCCCGGAGGCGTGTCCATCCCGGCGACCTCGGCGCGCACCTTCTCACGCACCCGCGCCGCGACCGCCTTGCCGTCGATCACTCGCGCCGCCACCGCTACCGCCTACGGATCGGGGCGTAGTCGGCCATCAGCTTGCGTTCCGCCCTGTCGCCGGAGAAGCGCACGACGACGACACCACCGGGCTCGACCGCGGTGACGACGCCCTCGCCGAAACTGGCGTGGACGACGTCGTCGCCGGTGCGCAGCTCCAGGGCGGCGCCCGGCTCGATCGGCGCCGCGGCCGAGGCCGCCGCCGCGTCGCCCCACGCGCCCGCCGCGCCGACGGCGCTGGAGCCGCGCTCGACCAGCTCCTCGGGCAGCTCGTCGACGAAGCGCGAGGGCAGGTTGTGCTCGGCGCGGCCGAACAGCCGCCGCTCGCGCGTCCAGGTCATGTAGAGGCGGCGGCGGGCGCGGGTGATGCCGACGTAGCAGAGCCGCCGCTCCTCCTCCTCGCCGCCCTCTTCGAGCGCTTTCATGTGCGGGAAGGCGCCGTCCTCGCAGCCGACGATGAAGACCGTCTCGTACTCCAGGCCCTTCGCGTTGTGCAGGGTCATCAGCGTGATCGCCGAGTCGTCTCGCAGGCCGTCCTGCTCGGTGTAGAGGGAGATCTGCTGCAGGAACTCCTCCAGCGCGGGGACGTCGCCGTCGCCCTCGAGCTCGTGGTTGGCGTCGAACTCGCGGGCGACGCCGACCAGCTCCTCGAGGTTCTCGGCACGCCCTTCGGCTTCGACCGTGCGCTCGGCGGCAAGCGCTTCCAGGTAGCCGGTCTCGCGCAGCGTCGCCTCCAGCAGCTCGGCGACCGGCGCCTCCTCGGCCCGCGCCCGCAGGCCGTCCATCGTCTCGAAGAAGCGGTCGACCGCCTTGATCGCAGCGGCGCCGAGGCCCGGGACCTCCTCGGCACGTGCGGCGACCTCCCAGATCGGCAAGCCCGTCGTGTTCGCGTGCGCGGCGAGCCGGCCCTGGCTCGTGTTGCCGATCCCGCGCCGCGGCGAGTTGACGACCCGCTGGAAGGAGACCAGGTCGGACGGGTTCGCGAGCAGGCTGAGGTAGGCGATCGCGTCCTTGACCTCGGCCCGCTCGTAGAACTTGGTGCCGCCGATCACCTGGTAGGGCAGCTCGAAGCGGACCAGCGTGTCCTCGAGCACGCGGCTCATCGCGTTGGTCCGGTAGAAGACCGCGACGTCCTCCCGCTTCACCCTCTCGTCCTCGCCGAGCCGCTCGATCTCCCCGGCGACCCAACGCGCCTCCTCGTGCTCGTCGGAGAGCTCGCGCAGCTGCAACGCCTCGCCGCCTGCCAGCTCGGTCCAGAGCCGCTTCGGCCGCCGCTCACGGTTGTTCTCCACCACGGCGTTGGCGGCCGAGAGGATCGTCTGCGTCGAGCGGTAGTTCTGCTCGAGCTTGATCACCTCGGCCTCCGGGAAGTCCCGCTCGAAGTCGAGGATGTTGCGGATGTCGGCGTGGCGGAAGCCGTAGATCGACTGGTCCTCGTCGCCGACGACCATCAGGTTGCCGTGCTCGGAGGTGAGCAGCTGCAGCAGCCGGTACTGGGCGTGGTTGGTGTCCTGGTACTCGTCGACGAGCACGTGGCGGAAGGTGCGGCGCCAGCGCTCGCGCGCCTCCTCGAACAGCTCCAGACCGTTGACCGTGCGCACCAGCAGGTCGTCGAAGTCCATCGCGTTCGCTTCGAGCATCCGCTTCTCGTACAGGTGGAATACGCCCGCCGCGGTTTCCTCGAAGACGCTGCCGGCGGCCTGCGAGTAGGCGTCGGCGTCGACCAGCTGGTTCTTGGCGCCGGAGATCTGCGAGCGGAGCGCCCGCGCCGGGTAGCGCTTCGGGTCGACGTGCAGCTCCTCCATGCAGCGTTTGAGCATCCGCAGCGAGTCCGACTCGTCGTAGATCGTGAAGCCGCGCGAGTAGCCGAGCCGCTCGGCGTCGGCGCGCAGCATGCGGGCGCAGGCCGAGTGGAAGGTCGTCACCCACATCGCCCGGGCTGAGCGGCCGACCAGCGACTCGACCCGCTCGCGCATCTCGTTCGCGGCCTTGTTGGTGAAGGTGATCGCAAGGATCTCTCCGGGCCGGGCCTGTCCGGTCGCCAGCAGGTAGGCGATGCGGTGGGTCAGCACGCGCGTCTTGCCCGAGCCCGCCCCGGCCAGCACCAGCAACGGCCCCTCGCCGTGGCGCACCGCGGCCCGCTGCGGCTCGTTGAGCCCGGCAAGCAGTCGCTCCGCGCGGTCGGCGCCGGGTTCGGTCGGCGCGCCGGAGCCGGTCGCGGCGCTCTCGGGCTCGGTCTGCAGCATCGCCTCCGAGAATAGTCAGCGGAGCGGCTGGCCCCGTTCGCCTCAGCCGCCCGCCGAAGACCGGCCGGTGCGCGGATGCAGGTCCTCGCCGTTGCGGTCTGGAGCGTCGCCGCCGTCGAGCTCGCCGATCCGCTCCTCGACCCGCGCGATTCGCTCGGCGAGCGTCTTGATCGCGTCGGCGATCGGGTCCGGCAGGTGGATCCAGTCGGCGTCCGGGCCCTCGGGGCGCTTCCCCTCGACCCTGACCGGGTGCCCGGGATTGCCGACGACGGTCGCACCGGGCGGCACGTCCTCGACGACGACCGTGTTGGCGCCGATCTTGGCGCCGTCGGCGACCGCGATCGGGCCGAGCAGCTTGGCCCCCGAGCCGACCGTAACGTTGTCGCCCAGGGTCGGGTGGCGCTTGCCGGGCTGGAAGCCGGTGCCGCCCAGGGTCACTCCCTGGTAGAGGGTCACGCAGCAGCCGATCTCGGCCGTCTCGCCGATCACCACCCCCGAGCCGTGGTCGATGAAGAGCTCCGGGCCGATCTTCGCCGCCGGGTGGATCTCGACCCCGGTGATCGCGCGGCTCAGGTAGGCGATCGCCCGTGGCGCCAGCGGCACCCCCGCCTCGCGCAGGGCATGGGCGGCGCGGTGCGCGAGCAGCGCCTGCACTCCGGCCCAGCCCGTGAGGATCTCGAAGCTGGAGACGTCCTGGGCCGCCGGGTCGCGGTCGCGTGCGGCATCGACGTCGGCGCGTATCTCTCTTGCGATGCGCCGGATCACGGTGCGAAGAAGGGTAGGGACATGTAGCGCTCGCCCGAGTCGCAGACGACCGTGACGACCCGCTTTCCCGCCATCTCCGGGCGCGCCGCGACCTCCAGCGCCGCCTTCACGTTGGCGCCGGAGGAGATCCCGGCCAGCACGCCCTCGCGTTTCGCCGCCAGGCGCGCCGTCTCCAGCGCGTCCTCGTCGGAGACGGCGATCGTCTCGTCGATCACCGAGCGGTCGAGCACCGCGGGCACGAAGCCGGCGCCGATCCCCTGGATCTTGTGCGGTCCCGCGGGACCGCCCGAGAGA
>CAWIFA010000046.1:0-17416 GCA_963835315.1 uncultured Solirubrobacterales bacterium
GCTCTGACCGGCGTCAGCCTGCGCATCCCCCGCAGCCGGATCACCGCCCTGATCGGCCCCTCCGGCTGCGGCAAGACGACCTTCCTGCGCAGCCTCAACCGGATGAATGACTCGATTCCGGGGTTCAGGCTCGAGGGCGATGTTCTCTACCACGGGCATGACATGTACGCGGGCGACGTCGACCCGATCGAGGTGCGGCGGCGGATCGGCATGGTCTTCCAGAAACCGAACCCCTTCCCGAAGTCGATCTACGACAACATCGCCTGGGCGCCGCGCAACCTCGGCATGAAGCGCGGCCTCGACGAGCGGGTCGAGAAGGCGCTGCGCGGCGCGGCCCTCTGGGGCGAGGTCAAGGACCGCCTCAAGGACAGCGCGCTCGGCCTCTCCGGCGGCCAGCAGCAGCGCCTCTGCATCGCCCGGGCGATCGCGATCGAACCCGACGTGCTGCTGCTCGACGAGCCCGCTTCTGCCCTCGACCCGATCGCCACCGCCTCGATCGAGGAGCTGATGCACAGCCTCAAAGGCCGCTTCACGATCGTCATCGTCACCCACAACATGCAGCAGGCCGCCCGCGTCGCCGACCGCACGGCGTTCTTCAGTCTCGAGGCGCGCGAGGGCGAACCGTCGGGGACCCTGGTCGAGTTCACCGAGACCGCGACGATGTTCACCAACCCCGCCGACCCGAGGACTCGCGACTACGTCAGCGGCCGCTTCGGCTAGCGGCGTACGATCGTCTCGCTGGAGACCTGCTCGAGCAGCGAGTGGCCGCACTGCCAGCAGAAGGTGGCGCCGCTGGAGTGGGGGGCGCCGCAGCTCGCGCAACTCCCCGCCGTGCCGGTCTCCTCGGTGCGCACGATGCGTTCGACCTCGCCCAGCTCGGCGTCGGCGTCCTGGAGTGCGACCGCCCGCTTGACCAGCAGCTCGACCTGCATCTGGTTGCGCACCGCCATCTCGTAGGTCAGCCCGCCGAGGTCCCACTGGAGCTCGGCCACACGGGCGATCAGCTGGTCGCGGCGCCGTTCCAGATCGATCTTCGTCTCGTCGGAGATCATTCGCCGAAGAAGTTGCCGGTGAATTCGCCGCCTTCGCAGCCGGCTTCGCCGCTCTTGCACTTGTCGCCGGGCTTCACCGTCGCCGCCGGAAGGTCGACGTTGCCGGCCGGCCTCAGCACTTCTTCCGCCGCCGGGTGCGCTTCGGATTCCTTTTGCGCAGCCAGTTTCTGCTGCTTGGTCTTTGCCTTGGAGGCGCCGCCGCCGGTCGTCGGAGCCTTTGACTTCGATCCCGCCGCCGCGACTTCGCCGCCGCCGACCGTGATCACCTGCGGCGCGGCTGCGGTCCGAGCGACTTCCTGCGTGCCCGAGTGGCCGATCAGCACGCCGATTCCGAGCGCCAGCAGCAGCGTGCCGACGCCGGTTATCAGGGCGGCGTTGGGGGAGATGCCGCCGCGTTTGCGCTTCGGTGGCTGCGGGGGCGGCGGCTGCCGCGCTTGCTTGACCGCTTCCAGCAGCACAACCGCGTCCATGAAGGGCAGCCGCGGGTCGCCGCGCCGCTGCCCGCACTCGAGGCAGTAACGCTGATCGCTCGCCATCGCGGCGCCGCAGGCCCCGCACGCCTCCAGCTCCGCCGTGACGGGGGAGAGATCGGGCTGCGGGACGGAGCTGAGAGAGACGTCGGTCACTCCTCAGCGATTGTCCTCACACCCTACGAAGCGGTGTTGCCGGGCTGTGAACGAGTGGTAACCAGAGTGTTAAACGCGGTACTCCAGATCTTCACAACACGGTGTGCTTTCGCAGCGAGACTTTGCACGGTTGAAGGCCAGTGACGACGACGATCGCGCGCTCGGGGAGCTGCCGGGCGAGGACCACGACCAGTGGTGGTTCATGCCGACCCCGCAGGTCGCGGCGGTCGCGGTGATGGCGATGCTGACCGCCGGTGTCGTGATCGGCTCGGTGACGAGCCCGGTTGCGCGCAGCTACGGCGCCGCGCCGATCATTGTCGAAGAACTGGGTGGCTCCGAACCGGAAGCCGAGGAAGCGGCGGAGACGGCGAGCGCCGAACCGCGCTTCGTTCCGGAAGTGACCGCCTACCCGGCGAGCGCCGAAGCGCCGCCCGCCGTGCCACCCGAAGCGCCCGCGCCTCCGGCCGAAGCGCCACCGCCGCTCGAACTGCCACCCGAACTGGAAGAAGAAGCGCTGCTGCCCGAAATCAAGCACGTGTTCCTGATCGTGCTCGAAGGGCACGGCGACGAAGATGCGTTCGGCGAAGAATCCGCGGCGCCCTATCTGGCCAAGACCCTGGGCGAAGAAGGCAAGCTGCTTGCCGAGTACAGACCGGAGGCGCCGAGCGAGCTCGGCGAAGAAGCCGATGCCCTGCCCGAACAGCTTGCGACCGCGGGGCTCACCTGGAAAGCCTACGTCGAGGCGCCGGCGAGCGATGACGGGGCCGCGCTTGAGGAAAGCTGCCAGCCCGGCGCCCGCGACCCGTTCGCCTATTTCGACGGGCTGCCGGAAGGCGCGGAATGCCCCGAACCCGGTGAAGACGAAGTCGACCTCGAACAGCTCGCGCCCGACCTGGAAGAAGCCGAGGTCACGCCGAATCTCTCCTACATCCTTCCCAATGCCTGCCACGACGGCGGCGAAACGCCGTGCGCGCCCGAGCAGCCTGCGGGCCTCGCAGCCGCCGCGACTTTCCTCGAAGCCGTCGTCCCGCAGATCGTCGGCTCCCCCGCCTACGAAGAGGAAGGCGGCCTGATCGCCGTCACCTTCGACCACGCGCCGCAGGAAGGCGAAGCGGTCGGGATGCTGCTGATCTCGCCCTACGTCGCCGCGGGTACGGTCGACGAAACCGGCCTGTACGGACCGCTGTCATTCCTGCGAACCGTGCAGGAACTACTCGGCCTCGAACCCCCCGAAGACGCCGTCGAACCCACGGTTCTCGGCTTCGGCGCCACCGTGTTCGACGCCTCGCCGGAGGAATCGACGGCCGCTAGTCCAGCAGGATGACGATCGCGGCCAGGCCGGTGCGCCACCAGGCGAGTTCGGTGCGTTCGTTGGCCAGCCTGGTGCGGCGGGTGGCGTCGGCTATCTCGTCCTGGTGGCTCACTTCGCTGTCTCGGGCAGCGAAGTCTCGCTGATCCCGTAGCGCTCGTAGAGCCGCCGCAGCGGCGCCGGCGCCCACCAGTTCCACTTGCCGAGCAGCTTCATCAGCGAGGGCACGAGCAGGGCGCGGATGATGCTCGCGTCGATCAGCACCGCCAGCGCGGTGCCGACCCCGTTCTGTTTGATGAAGATGATCTGCGAGGTGGCGAAGGCGCCGATCGCAACCGCGAACAGCAGCGCCGCAGCGGTGACGATGCGGCCGGTCCGCTCGAGCCCGATCGCGACGCTTTCGGTGTTCGAGGCGCCGCCGTCGCGCGCCTCCTTGATCCGCGAGAGCAGGAAGACGGCATAGTCGGTCGAGAGGCCGAAGGCGACGGCGAAGAGCAGGATCGGCATCGACTGCTCGATCGCGCCGGTGCTCGTGTAGTCGAGCAGGCCTTCGAGCCGGCCGTCCTGGAAGATCAACACGAGCAGGCCGAAGACCGCGCTGAGGTTGAGCACGTTCATGATCAGCGACTTGATCGGCAGCACCACCGACCCGGTCATCAGGAAGAGGATGATCAGCGTCGCCAAGACGATGATCGCGAAGGCGATCGGCAGGTGGCGGGTGAGGCTCGACTGGAAGTCGATGAAGTCGGCGGTGGCGCCGCCGACCAGCACGGTCGTCCCAGGCGGCGCGGCGATTTCACGCACCTGCCTGACGGTGGTCTGGCTGGCCTCCGCGGTGAACGGATGGGCGGAGATCGCCTCGATCGCCGTGACGCCGCCGCGCAGTCGCTGCGGCGGCTGAACCGCGGCGATGCCCGGGGTGCGCCGGACCTCGGCCGCCACTCGCCCGACCTGGGCCGGGCTGCCGCCCTTGACCGAGACCCAGACGGGCGCTTCGCGGTAGGGAGGGAATTCGTCCGTGACCACGTCGTAGGCCTGGCGGGCGCTCGCCTCGCCGGGCAGCACCCTGGCGTCGACGGTGTCGAACTTGATGCTGAAGAAGGGGATGCCGAGGACGATCAGGAAGACGGCGCAGGAGGTCGCGATCGGCACCGGCCGGCGCATCACGAAGCGCGAGAGGCGGTACCAGAACCCCTGCTCGTCGGGGCGGGTATCGGCCTCGGCGCGGCGCCGCAGGAAGCGCGGCGAGAGCGCGTTGACCCGCGTGCCCAGCAGGGTCAGCACGGCGGGCAGCACTGTCAGCGAGATCGCCGCCGCGAGCAGCGCGACGAGCGCGCCGCCCAGCCCCATCGAGTAGAGGAAGCGCTGCGGGAAGACGAGCAGCGAGGCGAGCGCCGCGGCGACCGTCAGCGAGGAGAAGAACACGGTGCGGCCCGCGGTGGCGAGCACGCGCCGCATCGCCGCCAGGCCCGGGCCGTCCTTGGCGATCTCCTCGCGGTAGCGGGAGACGATGAAGAGGCTGTAGTCGATCGCCAGGCCGAGGCCGAGGCCGGTGGTCAGGTTGAGCGCGAAGATCGAGATCGAGCCGAATTCGCTGGCGATCCGCAGGACGAGGAAGGTGCCGACGATCGCCAGCGCGCCGATCATCACCGGCAGCAGCGAGGCGACGAGGCTGCGGAAGAAGACGAATGAGAGCAGGAAGAGCAGCGGGAAGGCGAGCATCTCGGCCTTGCGCAGGTCTTCCTCAACCTGCTTGTTGACCTGCTCCTGGGCAACCGCCCCACCGCCGACGAGGATGCCGGGACGGCCGGCGAGCTCGTCGACGATGTCGGCCGCGGCTTCCTGCGACTTCTTGTCGTCAGTCGACTTCAACCCGACCGCGAGATAGGTCGAGCGGCCGTCGTGGGAGACGAAGTCGCGCGAGCCGGTCGTGTAGTAGCCGCTGACCGACTGCACGTCGCCGCGCCGGCGCAGCTCCCGTTCGAGCCCGGCGAGGCGCCGCCGGGCGGCCGGCGAGGCGATCGGGGCGTCGCGGACGACCACCAGCACCGACGGGCCGCGCAGCCCGGCGTCCTGCAGCTGTTCCCGCGCCTTGACGGTCTCGGTCGCCGGGTCGTCGGCGCCATACGGGTCGAGGCGCGAGGCGACCGAGCCGCCGAGCGCCCCGGCGAGGAGGAAGAAGGCGATCGCGAATCAGGCCGACGCGGCGCGGGCGGCGGTCGGCGAGGCGGGCGAGTGAGTCGAACATCAGCTGCTCCCTTTCTCAGTGGCCGGCGCGAGCAGCTCTGACTCCATCCGCTCGCACCAGCCGGCGAACCATTCGTTGAACTCGATCCCCATTCGCAGCACCATCGGCGGGTAGGGGTCTTCGATCGCTTCCTTGCGCAGCTCGATCGCGCGCAGCCGCTCGACCAGATCGAGCCGCATCCGGCGCATCGAGCGCAGCGTCTCCACCGCCTCGGCCGGTTTCAGCGCGCCGGAGAAGAACAGTTTGAGCAGCCCTTCTTCGCGCATCTCGGTCGTCGCCGGCGGCTGGCGCAGCCAGTCCTTCAGCTGGGCCTCGCCGTCGCCGGTGATCGCATATCGCGTCCGCTTGCGGTCGCCGGTCGACGCGTCGCTCGGTTCGACCAGCCCGGCCTCCGCCAGCCGCTTCAGCTCCGGGTAGATCTGTCCGTAGCTGGCGGCCCAGAAGAACCGCGTCGAGTTGTCGACCGCGGCCTTGATCTCATACCCCGAGCGCGGCTCCCCCCGAACGAACCCGAGAATCACATAGGCCGTAGAGCTCAGCTCCATCGCACCTAGATATATCGCTCAGATATATCTAGAAGTGTGATCTAGCGCACACTTCCGAGCTCTTCGGGCATGAAGCGGTAGCCGATGCCGAAGTGGGTGTGGACGTAGCGCCAGTCGGGCGCCGCCGCTTCGAGCTTGGCGCGGACCTTGCGCACGAGGACGTCGACCGAGCGGTTGCGACGCGGCATCTCGCCGCCCCACATCAGGGTGTAGATCTCGGGGCGCTGGACGACGGCGTCGATGCGCTGGGAGAGCAGGAAGAAGAGCTCGAACTCGCGCACCGTGAAGCCGGCGCGGCGGTCGTCGACGAGGACCTGCAGCTCGGCCGGCCTGACCTCGAGGTTGGCGATGCGGAACGCGGTCTCGCGCGAGTCGGGTGCCGGTGGCTCTGCCAGCATGGCTGGACTCTGTCCGAGCGGCGCTGCGGGCCGGTGAATTCTCTGTTTCGAAAATGAAAAGATTTGGATAACGGCGAGCGAGGATCCCGGTCCCCGCCTCGCCACTCGGTCGCGACTATCCTCAGACGTCAGCGATGAGCGGCGCGAATGCGGACATAGTCGTGATGAAGTTCGGCGGCACCTCGGTCGCCGGCGCGGAGGAGATCAAGCGCGCCGCGCGGCGGATCGTCGCCGCGCGCGAGGCCGGCAGCCGGGTGGTAGCGGTGCTCTCGGCGCGCGGCAAGACGACCGACGAGCTGGTCGCGCAGGCGCTGGAGATCTCCGCGCGGCCGGTGGCGCGCGAGATGGACATGCTGCTCTCGACCGGCGAGCGGATCTCCTGCGCACTTGCGCGATGGCGATCCACGACATGGGCCACGAAGCGATCTCGCTGACCGGATCGCAGGCCGGGATCGTCACCGACTCCTCGCACACGCGGGCGAAGATCATCGACGTGCGCGCCGAGCGCATCCGCGAGATGCTGGGCAAGGACCGGATCGTGCTCGTCGCCGGCTTCCAGGGCGTCTCGACCGACAGCCACGACGTCACCACGCTGGGCCGCGGGGGCTCCGACACCACGGCGGTCGCCCTCGCGGCGGCGCTCGACGCCGGCGTCTGCGAGATCTACACCGACGTCTCGGGCGTCTTCAGCGCCGACCCGCGGATCGTCCCCGACGCGCGCAAGCTGCCGCTCGCCTCCTACGAGGAGATGCTGGAGATGGCGGCCTCGGGGGCGAAGGTCCTGCAGCTGCGCTCGGTCGAGTACGCGCGCAACAACGGCGTGCGGATCCACTGCCGCAGCAGCTTCGAGGGGGGGCCAGGTACCCTCGTGGTCAGCGAAGCCGAGAGCGAGAAGGAGACCGTGGAGCAACCGTTCGTAACCGCAGTGACCCATTCCGACGGCGAGGCGCGCGTCACGCTGACCGGCCTGCGCGACGAGCCGGGCGTCGCCGGGCGGATCTTCACCGCGCTCGCCGACGCGGGGATCAACGTCGACGTGATCATCCAGAACGAGCCGGTCGGCGACGGCGCGCTGGCCGACCTCTCCTTCACCGTCGACCGCTCCGACCTCGCCGCAGCGGCGGATACTGTCTCCTCGCTCGACGTCAGCCAGGGCGTGCGCAGCGAAGAGCGGATCGGCAAGGTCTCGATCGTCGGCGCCGGCATGCGCTCGCACCCCGGCGTCGCCGCCAAGGTCTTCGCGGTGCTCGGCGACGAGCGGATCAACATCGAGATGATCTCGACCTCGCCGATCAAGATCTCCTGCGTCATCTCCGCCGACCGCGTCCCCGACGCGGTGCGGGCGCTGCACACCGCCTTCGAGCTCGGCGCCGACGCCGTGAAGGCCGAGGACCCGATGGGCGACCAGCACCGTCCCACGGTAAGCGGCTGAGCCCGGTCATACTCGGACGATGGCGGGCGACGGATACAGAGTCGGCGTGCTGGGCGCGACCGGGCTGGTCGGGACGACGATCCTCGACCTGCTGGCGAGTCGCGGCTTCCCGGTGTCGCAGGTCGTCCCCTTCGCCTCCGAGCGCTCGGCCGGCAAGGCGATCGAGTGGGGGGAAGAGGAGCTCGAGGTACGGGCGCTGAGCGCGGACTCGATCCAGGGTCTCGACATCGTCCTCTCCTCGGCCGGCGGCGCGGTCAGCGCCGAGTGGACGCCGAAGCTGGTCGAGGCGGGCGCGGTCGTCGTCGACAACACCAGCTACTGGCGCATGCACGACGACGTGCCGCTGGTCGTCGCCGAGGTCAACCCCGACGACCTCGCCGGCCACAGCGGGATCGTCGCCAACCCCAACTGCTCGACCATGCAGATGGTCGTCGCGCTGAAGCCGCTCTACGACGCGGCCGGGATCGAGCGCCTCGTGATCTCGACCTACCAGGCCGTCTCCGGCACCGGCAAGGCGGCGATCGACGAGCTGCGCGAGCAGTCGCGCGCGGTGCTCGACGGCGGCGAGCCGCAGGCCTCCGTCTACCCCCACCAGATCGCCTTCAACGCGCTGCCGCAGGCGGGCAGCTTCCCGCCGGGTGACGACCAGACCGACGAGGAGCGCAAGCTGATCGGCGAGACGCGCAAGATCCTCGGCGACGCGGCGATCCGGGTGAGCGCGACCTGCGTGCGCGTGCCCGTCGTCACCGGTCACTCCGAGGCGGTCAACGTCGAGACCCGCGAGCCGCTGGAGCCCGAGCGCGCCCGCGAGCTGCTCGCCGCGGCGCCCGGCGTGACCGTGCTCGACGACCCGGGCGCGGGGCGCTACCCGATGGCGGTCGACGCCGCGGGCCACGACGACGTCTTCGTCGGCCGCATCCGCCGCGACCCCGGCAACGAGCGGGCGCTCGACCTCTGGGTCGTCTCCGACAACCTGCGCAAGGGCGCCGCGACCAACACCGTCCAGATAGCGGAGCTACTGATCGAGCGCGACCTGCTCGGCTAGTCGCCCAGGTCCTCCGCCAGCACGCCGAAGCGGCCGACCAGCTCGCAGAAGAAGTCGCGACGGGTGACGACGGCGTGCACGCGGCCGGCGGTCGCGATCGGCACGATCAGCACCCGGTGGTGGAGGAACGTCTCGGCCAGCTGGGTATCGGAGAAGTCGTCCTCGACGAGGATGTGGTCGGTGGTCAGCCAGTTGCGGATCGGTTGCTCAGCGCAGTCGGCGCGCCGCTCGATCGTCTCGTCGACCGAGCGCGAGACCATCGCCGCCGAGGCGAGCTCGCTGACGTAGCCGGGGAAGAGCGCCGCCATGAACTCGCGCTCGCCGAAGATGCCGAGGAAGCTGCCGTCGTGCTCGACCGCCGGCAGCGCCGGCAAGCCCTCGGCGATCACGCGCCGCGCCGCCGGCCCGATCGGTTCGTCGGCGTCGAGCGGCGTTATCTCCCGCAGGGTCTGTCTGATGATCGAATCGGACATCGCGCTCTCCTCCTCAACTACCCATCACAGGGCGATGTAGCGGATTGAAATGTAAGCGGTGGCGATCGCGATCGAGAGGATCGTCACCGGCAGGCCGACCTTGAGGAAGGGGACGAAGCCGATCGGCGTCCCCGCCCGTTCGGCCATCCCGGCCGCGGCGACGTTGGCGGCGGCGGCGATCATCGTCGCGTTGCCGCCGAAGCAGGCGCCCAGGGCCAGCGCCCACCAGTAGGCGTCGTCGCCGCCGGTGCCCGCCGATTGCTGGAGGTCCTTGACGACCGGGATCATCGCCGTCGTGAAGGGGATGTTGTCGACCACCGCCGAGCCTAGGGCCGCAACCCAGGTGATCCCGATCAGCTCCGCCGTGCGGCCGCCGCCGGTCACGTCCTTGACCGCGGTCGCGACGTGCTCGATCGCCCCGGTCGCCTCCAGCGCCCCGACCATGACGAAGAGGGCGACGAAGAAGAAGAGAGTCGTCCACTCGATGTTCGAGAGCGCCTTCTCGAGCTCGATCCGGGTCACCAGCAGGCCGACCGCCGCGCCGGTCAGCGCCACCGTCGCCGGCTCGACGTGCAGCGCCTGGTGGGCGAAGAAGGCGAGCACGGTCGCCAGCAGCACCGGGCCGGTGCGGCGCAGCTCGGCCGCGTCGCGGATCGAGGCGCGCGCGTTGAGCTCCATCACCGCGCGGCGGTTGCGCTCCTCGACGTAGAGGCGCGGGCGGAAGACGAGGTAGAGCAGCGGGATGACGGCGGCGAAGGCGACGATCACCACCGGTGCCAGGTTGACGAGAAAGGCGTTGAAGCTGAGCCCGGTGGCGCCGGCGATGATGATGTTCGGCGGGTCGCCGATCAGCGTCGCGGTGCCGCCGATGTTGGAGGCGATCACCTCGATGATCAGCAGCGGAACCGCCTCGATGTCCAGCGCATCGGCGAGCAGGAAGGTGATCGGCGCGATCAGCAGGATCGTCGTCAGGTTGTCGAGGAAGGCGGAGAGCACGGCGGTGGTCGCCGCGAGGCTCATCGTCACCGCGAAGGAGCGGCCGCCGGAGATCTGGCCGGCGCGGATCGCGACGAAGTCGTAGACGCCGGTCTGCTGGGTCAGGTAGACGAGGATCATCATCCCGGTCAGCAGGCCGATCGTGTTGAAGTCGACCGACTCGATCGCCTGCTCCTGCGAGAAGTCGCCGACGAACAGCACGACGATCGCCGCGCCGAGCAGCGCCACGTTCGTGCGGTGCATCTTCTCGCTGGCGACGATCGCCAGCACGATCAGGAAGGTCGCTACGGCGATCGCCATCGGCGGCCAGGGTATGCGATCAGCGGGCGGAGGGCGTGCGCCTGCCCTGGTGAAAGTACTCAAACAACAACACGCAAAGTAGCGTCGGCTGTATACTTCGTCGAGTGAAGATCACCCTCGGCGCCAACCCCTTCGTCTACTCGCGGCCCGTTGCGCCCGAGGAGCTCATCGACCGTGAGCAGGAGCTTGCCCGCATGCTCGAGCTCGCACAGGTCGGGCAGGCCGTGCGCCTCGAGGCGCCACGCCGCTATGGCAAGACCACCCTGCTGGGGAAGCTGGGACTGGAGGCCGCGGGGCAGGGAATCGCGACCGCGTACGTCGACTTCTCGAGCGTCTACTCGCTGCCCGATGCCGCCGCTCGAATCGCCTCCGCGTATCGCGGATTACAAGGTCCCGCCAGGAGGGTCGCCGGCGAGGCTTTGAGAGCGCTCCGCATCGGCCTCAGCGCGGGCCCGGTTTCCGCTTCGGCTGCGGCGCCGGAGGGTTCGCTCGAGCGCGATCTGATCGAGCTGCTCGATCTGCCCGCCCGCATCTTCGCCCGCACCGGCTCGCGGACGCTCGTCGTCTTCGACGAGTTTCAGGATCTGCTCGCTCTACGTGAGGGTCTCGACGGCCTGGTGCGCAGTCGCATTCAGCACCACGGGGAGGCGGCAAGCTACGTCTTCGCCGGCTCGCAGTCCTCGTTGCTCCGTGAGCTGTTCGCCGATCGCGAGCGACCGCTGTACGGCCAGGCTCAGCCGATCGAGCTGCGTCCGCTTCCTCAGGACGCTCTCGCCGCCTACGTGGGAGACCGCTTTGCGCGCGTCGGGGTGGACGTCGAGCCGATTCTCGACAGCTACCTGAGCCTGGTCAGTGGTCATCCCCAACGGGCGATGCTGGCCGCCCACCATCTCTGGCGAGCGTTCGTGGCCACCCCCGATCCGTTGACGGCCATGGACCGGGCCATCGAGGAGACCTTCGCGGAGCTCGAGGAGCCGTTCGAGGCAACGCTTCAGGGGCTGCGCCCGGCCGAGCGGGCGATCCTGGCGTCGCTTGCCGGCGATCAGCCGAGCATCTACTCCAAGGTCACCCTCGACCGTCTCGGCCTCGACAAGTCTCAGGCGCGTCGGGCGGTTCTTACGCTTCAGCGACGGGGTCACCTGCGCTCGGTCGGTCGCGGTCGCTGGAGCTTCGTCGACCCCTTCCTGGCGGAGTGGATCAGGGGGACTTTCTCGCCCGGCGACTGAGCCGTCAGGCCGGGGCGCCGGCGGTCAGGCGCTCCTCGGCCCACTTGGTCGAGGCGATGTGCTTGCTCATGCCGAGCTGCTTGGGCTCGCCGCCGAGCGCCAGGCCGACGAGCTGGGGGAGGTGCAGGACGGCGAGGCCGAGGTCCCGGTTGACGACCTTCGCTGCCTCCGGCTGCTGCATGTCGAGGTTCAGGTGGCAGAGCGGGCAGGGGGTGACCAGGCAGTCGGCGCCGGCGTCGAGCGCGTCGCCGACGTGGGTGCCGGCCTGGCGCAGCGAGGTCTCGCGGTTCATCATGATCACCGGGAAGCCGCAGCACTTGCGGGCGCCGTCGTACTCGACCACCTCGCCGCCCAGCGTCTCGATCACCTTCTCGAGGTAGATGTCGCGGTCGGGATGCTCGTCGTAGCCGAGCCGGTCCTTCGGGCGGACGATGTAGCAGCCGTAGAAGGGGCCGACGCGCAGGCCGGAGAGCGGCCGGACGACCCGTTCGGCCAGCTTGTCGAGACCGTAGTCCTCAACCAGCAGCCAGAGGAAGTTCTTGTTCGTGAAGCCGTCCTTACCCTTGACGTACTCGAGTCCCTGGCCGGAGAGCGCCTCGTTGATGTGGGCGCGATAGGCCGAGTCGGCGTCGAGCCGCTGCTGGCACTCCGACTGCGCGCCCTGGCAGGTCGAGCAGATGTTCATCATCGCCAGGCCCGTCTGCTGGGCGAGCGCGAAGGTGCGGGCGTTGAGCGTGTCGGCCAGCTCCTGATTGTGCTCGGCGATGATCCCGGCGCCGCAGCAGTTGGCGCGGTCGAGTTCGACCAGCTCGATCCCCAGCTTCTCGGCGGTGAACGCCATCGAGCCGTGCAGCTCGGTCGTGAAGCCGCGCGATACGCAGCCGGGCCAGTAGGCGAGCTTCATACCTTCTCCTTCGCTTCGGTCTCGTCGGGCTCGGGCTCGACGTCCTCCTCGCCCTGGATGTAGATGTTGAATTCCTCGCGGTGCTGCTCGGCGTGCTTGTAGATCGCCTTGACCTCGTCCTGGGCCCCGCCGGGCAGCTTCGGGTGAATGCCCGGGATCACCTTGGCGGGTGAGCGCGCCTTGCCGGTCTTGATCGCGCGCAGCACCGTCGGCAACGACTCGATCAGCCCCTTGATCGCGTGTTTGCTCGGTTTCAGCTTGCCCTTCAGACCCAGCGCGTGCGACTCCTGAACCAGCAGCGCCTCGTCGTTGGTGCCCTTCTTCTCGATCATGCGGACGAAGGCCTGCGAGTGGTTGTAGCCGTTGTTGGGGTCGTCGTCGATCCCCTCCTCGACCGCCTTGCGGCGCAGGCGCATGATCTGGTCCATCGGCGCGACGCCCTTCGGGCAGGCGTCGACGCAGCTGAAGCAGTGGGTGCAGTCGTAGATCCCGTGGGGGTCGTGCGCCAGGTCGTGCAGGCGCTCCTTGGTCTCGGCGTCGCGCGGGTCGCCGACGAAGCGGTAGGCCTTGGCCAGCGCCGCCGGGCCGATGAAATCGGGATCGGCCTCCATCGAGAGGCAGGAGGAGACGCAGGCGCCGCACTGGATGCAGGCCATCGACTGGGTGATGTCGATCATCGACTCCGGCTCGACCACGTACTCGCGCTCGGGCGGATCGCCGTGCGGCAGCAGCCATGGGGTGACCCGGCGGATCTTGTCCCAGTGCGTCGACTCCATGTCGGTGATCAGGTCCTTGATCACGGGCATGTTGCCCATCGGCTCGATGACAATTGGCTCATCGTTGCCACTGCGTCGATTGGCCGCCTCATGGGCATGTCCAATTTGCGTCTTGCAACCGAGGCCCGACTGGCCATTGATCTTCATGCCACACGATCCGCAAATCGCAGCGCGACAAGAACAACGCACCGAAAGCGAGCCGTCGTCTCGGTCCCTGGCCTGCAGAAGGCCGTCTAGAACTGAGAGGGAGGGCTCAAGATCAACTCCAAACTCCTCCCAATAAGGCCCATCTCCGCTCTCGGGCTGGTAGCGGCGGACTTTCAAGGTGTAGGTGGCCATGGCCTCAGTACTTCCTCTCTTCGGGTTCCCACTGGGTGATCGTCACCTCTGAGTATGAGATCTCCGGCCCCTCGTCGCCCTGCTGGAGGTCGATGTGCTTGAGCCACTCCTCGTCGTTGCGCTCCGGGAAGTCGGTCCTGTACTGGGCGCCGCGGCTCTCCTTGCGCTCCAGCGCGGCGACGCAGGAGCACTCGGCGTTGTCGAGCATGTAGCCGAGCTCGATCGCCGCCAGCATGTCCTGGTTGAAGATGCTGCCCTTGTCGTCGATGTAGGCGGACCCGGCCTCCTCCTTCAGCCGGCGCACGGTCTCCAGCGCCTGCTGGATGCCGGCCTCGTCGCGGAACACGGCGACGTGCTTGTCCATCGCTTCGCCCAGCTCCTGCTTGATCTCCGAGACGCGCCGGCCCGAGCCCTTCTCACGCGCCGCGATCGCCTCGATCGTCTCCTGCTCGGCTTCGAGCGCGCGCTGGCTGGGGCGCGAGCCCTCGGTCCGCTTGGCGCGGGCGGCGGCGTCGACGCCGGAGCGGCGGCCGAAGATCAGCGTGTCGAGCAGCGAGTTGGCGCCGAGCCGGTTGCCGCCGTGCACCGAGACGCAGGCGGCCTCGCCGGCGGCGTAGAGGCCGGGAACCTCGGTGCGCCCGTCGACGTCGGTCTTGACGCCGCCCATCGTGTAGTGGTTGCCGGGCTTGATGTGGATCGGTTCGCGCGTGATGTCGACGCCGGCGAAGTCCTTGCCGACGAGGACGATCTCGCGCAGCGCCTCGTGAACCCGCTTCTTCGGCACCACCGTGATGTCGAGCGCGACGGTGCCGTCGGGGAAGCCCCGGCCCTCGTTTATCTCGGTCTGCTCGGCGCGGCTGACGACGTCGCGCGAGGCGAGCTCCATCTTGTTCGGCGCGTAGCGCTCCATGAAGCGCTCGCCCTTCGCGTTCAGCAGGTGGGCGCCCTCGCCGCGGGCCCCCTCGGTGATCAGGAAGCCCTTGCCCGCCAGCGTCGTCGGGTGGTACTGGATCATCTCCATGTCCATCAGCTTGGCGCCGGCCCGGTAGGCCATCGCGATCCCGTCGCCGGTGCAGATCAGCGCGTTGGTCGTCGGCTTCCAGACCTGGCCGTTGCCGCCGGTGGCGAGGATCACCGACTTGGCCGAGAAGAGCTGCATCTCGCCGTCGGCGACGTTGCGGGTGACGACGCCGCAGCACTCGCCGTTCTCGTCCAGCGCCAGCGCGGTGCAGAACCACTCCTCGTAGCGGGCGACGGTGTCCGCGTGCTTCATCAGCTGCTCGTAGAGCACGTGCATGATCGCCTGGCCGGTGATGTCGGCGACGTAGTAGGTGCGGGCGGCGGAGGCGCCGCCGAAGGCGCGGGTGCCGAGCTTGCCCTGCTCGTTGCGGTGGAAGGTGACGCCGAGGTGCTCGAGGTGGAGGATCTCCTCCGGCGCCTCTTCGCACATGATCGAGATCGCGTCCTGGTCGCCGAGGTAGTCGGAGCCCTTGACCGTGTCGTAGGCGTGCGACTCCCAGGAATCCTCGGGGTTGAGCGCCGCGTTGATCCCGCCCTGGGCGGCGTTGGAGTGCGAGCGCACGGGGTGGACCTTGGACAGGATCCCGACCGACACGCCCTGCTCGGCGGCGGCCAATGCGGCGCGCTGACCTGCCAGGCCGGCGCCGATCACCAGTACGTCATGCGTGGGCACGAGCGCGGACTCTATAGAGCCGAAATCCGAGCACGCAGTCGGATTTTCAGAGCCCTCCGCGATCTGTCTTCATCGGCTCGCGGCCCTGGAGGCTTACCATTGGCGGATGCTCGGCGGCAAGCCGATAACGCTGTTCCACGTGCGCGGCATCCGCATCGCGGTGGACTGGTCCTGGTTCTTCGTCCTCTTCCTCGTGATCTTCTGGCTCTCGCGCTTCTACGGCGAGCTGCTGGGCGAAAGCAGCTCCTCGACGACGCCGTTCCTGCTGGCCGTCGCAAGCGCCGTCGGCTTCTTCGGCTCGATCGTCCTGCACGAGCTCGGCCACGCCTTCGTCGCCCTGCGCAACGGGATCGGCATCTCCAGCATCCAGCTCTGGATCTTCGGCGGGATGGCGCGGATGAGCCGCGAATCGGAATCGCCGCGGACCGAATTCCAGGTCGCGATCGCCGGCCCCCTGGTCACCCTCGCGATCGTCGCCGGACTGACCGCGATCGGCGCCGCCGCCGCCGGCTGGCACGACTTCAGCCAGGCCGCCCTGGTCGAGAGCAGCGCCTCGACCTCGGGCGTGCTGGCGATGGTCGCCTGGCTGGCGATGATCAACTTCCTCGTCCTCGTCTTCAACCTGCTGCCGGCCTTCCCGATGGACGGCGGCCGGATCGTCCGGGCGATCGCCTGGTGGCGCACCGGCAACCGCGCCTCCGCCACCCGCTTCGCCGCCAACCTCGGCCGCGTCTTCGGCTACCTCTTCGTCGGCGCCGGCATCCTGCTCGCCTTCGACGGCTACGTCTTCGGCGGCGTCTGGCTGGCGCTGATCGGCTTCGTCGTCAACGGCTCCGCCCGGGCCGCCACGGCCCAGACGACGATCACCGGCGGGATCAGCAAGCTGCAGGTCGCAGACATCATGGACCGCGAACCGGTGACGATCCCCGACGAGCTGACGGTCGAGCAGGCTCTCGACGAGTACTTCCTGCGCTACCGCTGGCCCTGGTTCCCCGTGGTCGACGCGGCCCACCGCTTCCTCGGCCTCGTCGTGCGCGACAAAGCCGACGAGGTGCCGGAGACCTCACGCACCACCTCTCTGGTCTCGGACCTGCTCGAGCGCGATGACGGCACCTTCCAGGTGCGCGACGACGCCCCGCTCGACACCCTGCTCGCCAACCGCTCGCTGCGCCGCTTCGGCGCCGTCTTCGCGGTCGACGCCGACGGCAAGCTGATGGGGGTAATCACCGCCGAGCAGGTGGGCCGAGCCCTGCGCGACGCCGCGGGGTGAGGCGACGCGCGCTCGTTCAGCCCGGATCGAAGACCTGTTCTACGAAGAAGCGGGCGGCGGGGTCGAGGCGGTCGCCGAACGTGCGCTCTGCCAGCGCCAGCACCTGCTCGGCGTTTTCGAGACGAAGCTCGCGGGCCAGCAGGCGCAGGTCGTCCTCGTCCTCGCCGACCCGGTGGGCGAGGACCTTGAGAGCAAGCAGCGCCTCTGGGGAAGCGGCGAGGCAACGTAGGCCGGGTAGGTCGAGCACGGGGGCGGCTGCCGGGTCGTCCCCGGCGAGGAAGCCCTTGACGGCATCGTTCAGCCAGCCAGCCGGCAGACCGCGCTGCTCGGCGACCGACTCCGCCGCCTCGTAGACGACCGCCTTCGGCTCGAACACGGCGTCGATGTCTCGGGTCGAGCGGCGCTCGTCGAAGGCGAGGGCAATGGCGGCCCCACCGACCACGTACATCTCGGCGCTGACGTCTCGCCGGTCGAGCTCCGCAGCGAGCGCGGTCAGGGACTCCACGATCTCGGTTCGGTCCATGCTCAGACGCGGTGCAGGGAGCGCTCGGGTAGAAATACGCCGCGGCGGCGGAAGGCTGCCGGCGCCTGGGCGATTGCCAGCGCGCGGAAGCCGGGCACGTCGCTGACGAACCAGAAGCGGTCGAGGAAGCGCTCGGGGCGGATCGACCAGGCGGGGCGGTCAAGCCCGTGAACGGCCGCGAGGTGCTCGGCCAGGGCGGCCAGGTAGGCGTCGTGGCGCGCGTCTCCGGTCGGTGGGGGCTCGACGGCGATCGCCCCGGCG
>CAWIFA010000047.1:0-21660 GCA_963835315.1 uncultured Solirubrobacterales bacterium
ATCGAAGAGGAGCTCGGCGACGCCGACGTGCTCGCGACCGGCGGCCTCGCGCGGGTCGTCGTCCCATTCGCGGAGACGATCGACGAGATGGACGAGATGCTTACCCTGAAGGGTCTGCGCCTCATCCATGAGCGGAACGCCTGAACAGACCCAGCCGGCCCTGACCGATCCGTTCGAGATCGGCGGCGTGCGGATCCCGAACCGGGTCCTGCTGGCGCCGCTCGCCGGGATCGGCAACTGGTTCGTGCGCCTGCAGGCGAAGCGGCACGGGGCGGGGCTCGCCGTCTCGGAGATGATCTCCAGCTTCGGCCTGCACTACCGCAACGAGCGCACGCTGCGCGAGCTGATGCGGATCCACCCCGACGAGCACCCGGTCTCGGTGCAGCTGTTCGGCCACGACCCCGAGGTGATGCGCTCGGGCGCCGCCGTCGCCGCCGAGGCCGGCGCCGACCTGATCGACATCAACATGGGCTGCCCGGTGCGCAAGGTGCGCAAGACCGGCGCCGGGGTCGAGCTGCTCGCCGACCCCGAGCTGGCGCTCGCCCTCTTGCGCGGCGCCAGGGAGGGCAGCGGCCTGCCGGTGACGGCGAAGCTGCGCTCCGGCCTGCGCCCCGGCGACCGTTCGGGCTTCGAGCTGGCCGCGCGGCTCGCCGAGGAGGGCGGGGCGGCGGCGATCGGCTTCCACCCGCGGGCGGCGACGATCAAGCACAAGGGCAGCCCCGACTACGCGCTGACCCGCGAGCTGGTCGAGCGGATCGACGTGCCGGTGATCGTCTCCGGCGGCCTCGACGACGCCGACTCGGTGCGCCGCGCCTACCGCGAGTCGGGCGCCGCGGCGGTGATGCTGGCGCGCGGCTCGTTCGGCAACCCGTGGCTGTTCGAGCAGCTGACCGGCCGGCGAACCGGGCCGCCCACGCGCGAGGAGGTCGTCGCCGAGCTGCTGTGGACGATCGACCGCGCCGAGGAGCATCTGGGGCCCGAGCGGGCGGCTCGCTACCTGCGAAAGTTCTACCCCTGGTACGCCGAGCCGCTCGGCGCTTCCGAGGAGGTCGCGCAGGAGCTGCAGCGCAGCGCCGACCTGCCCAGGGCGCGTCAGCTGGTAGCCGCCCAAAAACCCTTGAGTGCCGAGCCGGCGCCCTCGCTATAATCCCGCGACTTCCGGCCCAGGTGCGGCGCCCGCAGGCGTCGTTCCCGGGCATTTTTGGTCTACGGACCCAACAGCAAGCCAGCCAGCGAAAGCCGAAACGAGGTCGAGCGCAAAGTGACTCGTCAAGCCGTAATCACCCCGGAAGGGCTCGAGAAGCTCAAAGAGGAAATCGAGTACCTGTCGACCGCCAAACGGCGCGAGGTTGCGGAACGGATCAAGGAGGCGCGCGAGTTCGGCGACATCTCCGAGAACGCCGAGTACGACGACGCCAAGAACGAGCAGGCGCTGCTCGAGGGGCGGATCGCCCAGCTCGAAGAGCGGCTGCGGCGCGCGACGGTGATCGACGAGAAGGACGTCGACACCGACTGCGGTCAGCTTCGGCTCGGTCGTCCACGTCAAGGACCAGAAGAGCGGCGACTCGCAGAAGTTCCAGATCGTCGGCTCGACCGAGGCCAACCCGGCCGAGCAGAAGCTCTCCAACGAGTCGCCGATCGGCAAGGCGCTGCTCGGCCACAAGCGCAACGACGTGGTCAGCGTCGACGTGCCGCGCGGCCCGAAGAAGAAACTCAAAATCACGAAGATAGAGTCGGCGTAGCGGCCGATAGGCTCGCGCCTCCATGAGCGAGCCAGAGGAGCAGCTCTCAGACGTCCTTCGCGATCGGCGCGAGAAGTTGGAACGCCTGCGAAGCGCGGGCGTCGATCCGTTTCCCCATTCGTTCGAGGAACGGGAGGAGATCGGCGAGGTGCGGGCGGCGCACGCCGGGCTGGCGGCGGGGATGGAGACCGAGTCGCGGCACCGGGTCGCGGGGCGGCTCGTCGCGCGGCGCGGCCACGGCAAGGCGGCCTTCCTCGACCTGCGCGACGGCAGCGGGCAGATCCAGCTGCACGCCACGGCCGACAGACTCGGCGCCGAGGCCTTCGAGGCGTTGGTCGAGCTCGACCTAGGGGATTTCATCGGGGTCGAGGGGACGGCGCTGGCGACGCGGCGTGGCGGCGAGCTCTCGCTGGCGATCGACCACTGGCGCCTGCTGGCGAAGAGCCTGCGGCCGCCACCCGACAAGTTCCACGGCCTCGAGGACGTCGAAACCCGCTACCGGCAGCGCGAGCTCGACCTGCTCGCCAACGAGGAGAGCCGCCGCGTCTTCCTGATCCGCACCAGGGCGATCTCCGAGACCCGTCGCCGGCTCGACGAATTGGGATTCGTCGAGGTCGAGACGCCGGTCCTGCAGCCGCTCTACGGCGGCGCCCTGGCGCGCCCGTTCACGACCCACCACAACGCGCTCGACCGCGACCTCTACCTGCGGATCGCGACCGAGCTCTATCTCAAGCGGCTGGTCGTCGGCGGGATCGACAAGGTCTACGAGCTGGGCAAGGACTTCCGCAACGAGGGCGTCTCGCACAAGCACAACCCCGAGTTCACGATGCTCGAGTGGTACGAGGCCTATGCCGACTACGAGAAGACCGCGCACGACCTCGAGCAGCTGGTCGCCGAGGTGGCCGAGCGGGTGCTGGGCACGACCGTGGTCGAGCGCGACGGGGTCGAGATCGACCTGGCGCCGCCCTGGCGGCGGGTGACCCTGCGCGAGGCGATCCGCGAGCGGGCCGGCCTCGACATCGCCGAGCACCCGACGCGCGAGGCGCTGGCCGCGGCGATGGAGGGCGAAGCCGACCCGGCCGAGGGCTGGGGCAAGCTGGTCGACGGCCTGCTCTCCAAGGCGGTCGAGCCGCAGCTCATCCAGCCGACCTTCGTCGTCGACTACCCGGTCGAGCTCTCGCCCTTCGCCAAGGCGCACCGCTCCGAGCCGGGGCTGGTCGAGCGCTGGGAGGCCTTCGTCGGCGGGATCGAGATCGCCAACTCGTTCAGCGAGCTCAACGACCCCGACGAGCAGCGGCGGCGCTTCGAGCAGCAGGCGGCGGAGCTGGCGCGCGGCGACGAGGAGGCGCAGCCCTACGACGAGGCTTTCGTCGAGGCGCTCGAGCACGGAATGCCCCCGACCGGCGGCGTCGGCCTCGGCATCGACCGGCTTGCGATGATGCTCACGGGAGCGCGCAGCCTGCGCGAGGTCGTCCTTTTCCCCGCCATGCGCTCCTGACCAAACCCCCGACCGCCGTCGAGGTTTTTGCCGGATAGCGGCGCAAACCTCTACGGCGCCCTCCTGAAACGGTCGAAAAAGCCGCTACGAGCGGCAATCGGGGACCCAAGGCCGGGTGGGCGGTCTCGGTATCGTTTAAGGAGCAGATGGGCGCTTCCCGATAACCGAAGGGCGCCCCGGTACTTCCGACCGCAAATCGCGTTTGACCAATTGAAGGTCAAGAGAGGAAGCCTTTGTTCGAGAGATTCACTGAGCGAGCCCGACAGGTGGTCGTCCTGGCGCAGGAAGAGGCCCGCACGCTGAAACACAACTACATCGGCACCGAGCACATCCTGCTCGGCCTGCTGCGCGAGGAGGAGGGCCTGGCCGCCCGCGTCCTCGAGTCTCTCGACATCACGACCGAGCGCGTGCGCTCCCAGGTGGTCCGCATCGTCGGCTCCGGCGAGGAGGTCACCTCCGGCCAGATCCCGTTCACGCCACGGGCCAAGAAGGTGCTCGAGCTGGCGCTGCGCGAGGCGCTCTCGCTGGGCCACAATTACATCGGCACCGAGCACATCCTGCTCGGCCTGGTGCGCGAGAACGAGGGCGTCGCCGCCCGCATCCTGCTCGACTTCGACGCCGACTCGGACAAGATCCGCAACGAGGTGATCCGCATGCTGTCGGGTCCCGGCGGCCGCCGCCAGGGCGGCGGTGGCGGGGGCGGTCAGGGCGAGGGCTCGGGCAAGAAGAGCTCGAAACTGCTCGACCAGTTCGGCCGCAACCTGACCAAGCTCGCCGAGGAGGGCAAGCTCGACCCGGTGATCGGCCGCGAGACCGAGATCGAGCGGATCATGCAGATCCTCTCCCGCCGGACCAAGAACAACCCGGTGCTGCTGGGCGAGCCCGGCGTCGGCAAGACCGCCGTGGTCGAGGGCCTGGCGGCGCGGATCAACAACGGCGAGGTGCCGGAGCTGCTGCGCAACAAGCAGATCTACACGCTCGACCTGGCAGCCCTGGTCGCCGGCTCGAAGTACCGCGGCGAGTTCGAGGAGCGGCTGAAGAAGGTGATGAAAGAGATCAGCCAGCGCGGCGACATCATCCTCTTCATCGACGAGCTCCACAACCTGGTCGGCGCCGGCGCCGCCGAGGGCGCGATCGACGCCGCCTCGATCCTCAAGCCGGCGCTGGCGCGCGGCGAGCTGCAGACGATCGGCGCGACGACGCTCGACGAGTACCGCAAATACCTCGAGCGCGACTCGGCGCTGGAGCGCCGCTTCGCCCAGATCAAGGTCGACCAGCCCTCGGTCGAGGACACGGTGAAGATCCTCGAGGGGCTGCGCGAGCGCTACGAGCAGCACCACCGCGTCAACATCACCGACGACGCGCTGGGCGCCGCCGCCGAGCTCGCCGACCGCTACATCTCCGACCGCTTCCTGCCCGACAAGGCGATCGACCTGATCGACGAGGCCGCTTCGCGGATGCGCATCAAGTCGATGAGCGCGCCGCCGGTCTACCGCGACCTCGAGGAGGAAGTGGAAAAGACGCGGCGCGAAAAGGAGGCCGCGATCGAGGCGCAGGAGTTCGAGAAGGCGGCGAGCCTGCGCGACACCGAGCGCCAGCTGACGACCCGCAAGCGCCAGCTCGAAGACGAGTGGTCGGAGGGCGACTCGGCCGAGCGGCCCGACGTCGGCGAGGAGGAGATCGCCGACATCGTCTCGATGTGGACCGGCATCCCGGTCTTCAAGCTGACCGAGGCCGAGACCAAGAAACTGATCCGCATGGAGGAGGAGCTGCACAAGCGGGTGATCGGCCAGGAGGTTGCGATCACCGCCGTCTCGAAGGCGATCCGCCGCTCGCGCGCCGGGATCAAGGACCCCAAGCGCCCGTCCGGCTCGTTCATCTTCCTCGGCCCCTCCGGGGTCGGCAAGACCGAGCTGGCGCGCACGCTCGCCGAGTTCCTGTTCGGCGACGAGGAGGCGCTGGTGCGGATCGACATGTCCGAGTACATGGAGAAGCACGCGGTCAGCCGCCTGGTCGGCTCGCCGCCGGGCTACATCGGCTACGACGAGGGCGGCCAGCTGACCGAGGCCGTGCGGCGCAAGCCCTACAGCGTGCTGCTGCTCGACGAGATCGAGAAGGCGCACCCGGACGTCTTCAACATCCTCCTGCAGATCCTCGAGGACGGCAGGCTGACCGACGCCCAGGGGCGCACGGTCGACTTCCGCAACGCGATCGTGATCATGACCTCGAACATCGGCGCCTCGGAGATCGCCAAGAACACCTCGATCGGCTTCACCGTCGCCGACGAGACCGGGATGTCCTACGACGACATGAAAAACCGGATCATGGGCGACCTGAAAAAAGTCTTCCGGCCCGAGTTCCTCAACCGGATCGACGAGGTGATCGTCTTCCACAAGCTGGCCAAGGAGGAGGTCAAGGAGATCATCGACCTGATGATCAACCGCGTCCGCGTCCAGGTCGCCGAGCACGAGCTGCAGCTGGAGCTGAGCGAGGACTCGAAGAACCTGCTGGTCGACAAGGGCTGGGACCCCTCGATGGGCGCCCGGCCGCTGCGCCGGGCGATCCAGCGCTACATCGAGGACCCGCTCGCCGACGAGGTGCTGCGCCAGGGCCCGATGACCCCCGGGTCGACGGTGCTGGTCGAGCGCGATCCCGCCGGCGACGCCGAGGACAAGCCGCTGAAGCTGACGATCGTCGCGCCGAAGAAACCGGCGAAGAAGCCCGCGCCGAAGAAGGAGCCCGAGAAGGTGGGCGTCGGCGCGAAGAAGGACGGCGAGCCGCAGGGCGAGCAGCCGTCCGCCGACGACCCCGAGGGCTGAGCGCCAGCGCATGCGCCGGCCTGGTCGCACCGCGATCGGCACGTGGAGCGGCGGCCGCTTCCTGCGCTTCGGCGAGGCGATCGAGGAGCAGCGGCTGGAGGCGCTGCTGCGGCCCGGCGAGGGCATCGACACGGTGCTGAGCGCCGACACCTACGGCCAGGGCGAGGCCGACCGTGTGCTCGGGCGGGCCCTGGCGGGAGTGCCGCGCGAGGAGTACTCGCTGGTCGGCGCGGTCGGCCACGACTTCTACGCGGGCGAGCGCGACGGACCGCGCGGCTTCCCGCGCTTCACCGACCCGCGGCTGCGTGGGCCGGACGGGTACGGGGACTACCTGCGGATGGCGACCCAGCGCAGCCTCGAGCGGCTCGGCGCCGAGCGCTTCGACCTGCTGCTGCTGCACAACCCCGACCGCACCGGCTACTCGAGCGAGGCGGTCTGGGACGCGATGGCGGCGCTGCGCGACGCGGGGCTCGCGGGGCAGATCGGCGTCGCGCCCGGGCCCGCCAACGGCTTCACGCTCGACCTGATCTCCTGCATCGAGCGCTTCGGCGAGCGGATCGACTGGGCGATGATCATCCTCAACCCGTTCGAGCCCTGGCCGGGCGAGCTCTGCCTCGACGCGGCCGCCCGCAACGACGTCCGCGTGATCACCCGCGTGGTCGACTACGGCGGCCTCTTCTGGGGCGACCTGCGGGCGGGGATGGAGCTCGCCCAGGGCGACCACCGGGCGTTCCGCCCGCAGGGCTGGATCGAGGCCGGGCTGGAGAAGCTGGAGCGGCTGCTGCCGATCGCCGAACGGGCCCGGCTGACGCCGATCCAGCTCGCCTGCCAGTGGAACCTCGCCCACCCGGCGGTCGAGTGCGTCGTGCCGACGCTGATCCAGGAGGCCGGTCCCGACGCCTGCCCGATCGAGGCGAAGCGGGTCGAGCTGGCGCAGATGCCGGCCGAGCAGCGGCTGAGCGAGGAGGAGGTGGCGGCGATCCGCGCGGTCGGCGACAACAGCGGCTGCATGGCGTTGAAGGGCGCCAGCCCCGAGCACGAGGGAGAGGAGCGCCCGGACCGCTGGGGATTGAGCGACGACCTGGTCGAGGTCGGCGCCCGCTGGGACATCGATCCCGCGCGCGACCTGACAGCCGCCTGAGCATCCGCGTTCACCTCTAGGTGACGGATTCGCTTGACAATGTCCTTTCCGACCTTTCCACTAGGGATTGGCCAGGCCGCATTCCAGAGCGGAATTTGCCATCCTAGAGGAGATGTCTTCGGCGCCTGGCGATGAGCTTCACGAGTTAGCGGAACGCCAGGACCCCCGGCTACTCCGGGCCCTGGACGTCGTCGCCCCCGGCGCCGCGCTGCGCGAGGGCCTCGACAACATCGTCCACGCCAGCACCGGGGGCCTGATCGTCGTCGGCGACCCCGGCGACATCTCGCACCTGCTCTCCGGCGGGATCCGGCTCGACATCGACTACACGCCGGCGATGCTCTACCAGGTGGCGAAGATGGACGGCGCGATCGTGCTCAACGCCGAGGCGACGAAGATCGTCTGGGCCAACGTGCAGCTGATGCCCGACCCGACGATCCTCTCCTCGGAGACGGGCACCCGCCACCGCACGGCCGAGCGCGTCTCCAAGCAGACCAGCGCGCTGGTCGTCGCGATCTCGCAGCGCCGCGACGTGGTCTCGCTCTACGTCGAGGGCACCAAGTACATCCTGCAGGAGATCCCCGCGGTGCTGGCCAAGGCCAACCAGGGCCTGGCGACGCTGGAGAAGTACCGCGAGCGGCTCGAACACGTCTCCAACCGGCTCACCGTGCTCGAGTTCGAGGGCGGCGGCGTGCTCTACGACGCGCTCACCGCCCTGCAGCGCGCCGAGCTGACGACCCGGATGGCGGTCGAGGTCGAGCGCTACATCGTCGAGCTCGGCACCGAGGGCCGGCTGATCGAGATGCAGCTCGAGGAGACGATGGTCGGCGTCGCCGCCGACAAGACGGCGCTGATCCGCGACTACCTGGTCGAAGACACCGAGCAGAACCTGGCCACGGCGCTGCAGTCGCTGGCCCGTATGCCGCACGAGGACGTGCTCGACTTCGGCCGGCTCGCCGAGCTGCTCGGCTACGACCGCAAGCTCAACACGCTCGACTTCCCGGTCGCCCCGCGCGGCTACCGGATCATGGGGCGCATCCCGCGCATCCCGAAGCTCGTCGTCCAGAAGATCATCCGCGAGCTCGGCGGCCTGGAGGAGGTCCTGGCGGCCTCCGACGCCGACCTGGAGGCGGTCGAGGACGTCGGGCAGACGAGGGCCAAGGACATCCGCGAGGGCCTGCGCAGGCTCCAGGAGGTCGACCTGGTCGACAGGTACTTACAGAGTTGACGGACTTACAGATGCGACGGTCAGCAGAGGCCGTCGCAAAATCGAAAGGAGCAGAGCGATTCCCCAGCTAGAGGAGGCCACCGAGGTCAGCGTCGAGGAAGTCGAGTACGTGTGCGACTTCGAGGAAGGCGACAAGGTCGTCTACCCGCATCACGGCGCCGGTCTGGTGATGAAGAAAGAAGCGCGTGAGCTGATGGGCGAGGAGCGTGACTACCTCACGATCAAGATCCTCCACAACGAACTCACCGTGATGGTCCCCTGCGAAAACGCCGGCAGGGCCGGCCTGCGGCGGGTCATCGACGAGGAGGAAATCAAGAAGGTCACATCCGTCCTCACCGACGAGGTGTCGGAGATGCCGAAGAACTGGAACCGGCGCTTCAAGTACAACCGCGAGAAGATCAAGACCGGTGACGTCTTCGAGCTCGCCGAGGTCGTCCGCAACCTGGCGATCCGCGAGATGGAGAAGGGCCTCTCGACCGGCGAGAAGCAGATGTACACGCGGGCGAAGAAGATCCTCGCCTCGGAGTTCATGTACGCGCTCGACAAGGACGAGGAGGGCGCGGAGGAGTACCTCGACGGGCTGCTGGAGGAGCGCTTCGCCGCCACCGCGTAGCGCTTCGCAGGCAGCATCCGTCACCGCGGTCATCGCGGCGGCCGGCTCCGGGGAGAGGCTCGGAGCCGGCGGCCCGAAGGCCTTCGTGCCGCTGGCCGGCCGGCCGCTGGTCGAGTGGTCGATCGCGGCGCTGCGCGCCGCGGCCGGCGTGCGCTCGATCGTCGTCGCCTGCCCGCCCGGCCACGTCCACGACCTCGCCGGCCACGACCTCGGCGTCGTCGACGGCGGCGCCACCCGCGCCCAGTCGGTCGCCAACGCCCTCGCGGCGGTCGGCACCGAGCTGGTCGCGATCCACGACGCGGCGCGCCCGCTGGTCACCCCCGAGCTGATCGAGGGTGTCGTCGCGACCTTCGTCGCCGACCCCGGCGCGGACGGCGCGATCGCCGCGACCCCCGTCACCGACACGATCAAGCGCGCCACCGGCGGCGGTCGATCGAGACGACCATCGACCGTGGGCGCCTCTGGGCTGCACAGACGCCGCAGGTCTTCCGCGTGGATGCCCTGCGGCGGGCACTCGGGGTCGACCCGGAGCAGTTGGAGGCCGCGACCGACGAGGCGATGATGGTCGAGGCGGCGGGGGGGAGGGTGCTGATCCACCCGGCGCCGCCCGAGAACCTCAAGGTGACGACGCCGCTGGACCTCAGGTCGCGGAGCTGCTGCTCGCCGAGCGCTCAGCTCAGTAGTACCCAGAACCAGATCGCGAGCTGGCGGATCACCGCCGGCTCCGTTCGGTCGAGAGCCCCGCGGCGGCGCGGGAGAAGTCGCCGCGGTGCCGCTTGCGGCGGCGCTGGAAGACGCGGTTCTGGACCAGCAGGGTCAGCACCCCGGCGATCACGATCGCGGTCAGGTTGATCGCCAGCTGCGCGATCGCGCCGCGCCATTCGGGCCAGTCGCCGAACGCCGCGGCGACGCCGATCGCCGCCGCGGCCGGGATCGTCGTCACCGAGATCAGCACGCCGACCAGGGCGCCCGACTTGGCCGAGGTCAGCGAGAGCACGCCCGCCGCGCCGGCGAAGAGAGCGACGATGAAGGAGAAGTTGCTCGGCTCGGAGATGAACGCGGTCAGTTCTCGTTCGCTGAGCAGGAAGTCCTCGCCGACCAGGCCGGTCCATTTGGCGAAGAGGGTGAAGAGGAAGGCGCACGTGATCCCGATCGGGAAGCCGACGGCGAGCGCGGTCAGTGAGCGGACCGCGACCTCGCGGCGGCGCTGGACGATCGCCACGCTGAGCCCGGCGAGCGGCCCGAACTCGGGGCCGACGACCATCGCGCCGACGATCAGCACCGGCTGGCCGAGCATCACGCCGACCGAGGCGATCAGGCAGGCGAGCACCATGAAGGCGAGGAAGTTGGCGTTGAGCTCGATGCTCTCCGAGGTGTGCGCCTCGACCTCCTCCCAGACCACGGCGTCGCCGGGTGAGCCGCGCGCCGCGCGCTCGGCCCGCTCTGCGGCGCGCGAGAGCTGCGAGTCGATCTCTTCGACCGAGATCGATCCCTCGTCGGGGATGCCGAGCTCGCGCAGGTCGTCGATCACGACGCTGGCGTCCTCGCGCGCGACGTCGCAGAGCACGAGGTCGCCCGGCGGCTTGCGCGAGGCGCCCTCGAGCCGCGCCAGGCTGAAGACCGACGGGCTCGCTTCGAGCAGGTCGACGACGCGCTCGGACTTCGGGGTGGGGACGACGATCCGCAAATGGATCATTGCCCGCGCGAGGGTAACGTGGTGCCCCGATGCTGACCGACTACCACCTGCACCTGCGCCCCGACGAGCCCGGGACGGCGGCGGAGCGCTACTTCACGGCGGAGAACGTGGGGCGCTACCGCGAGGCGGCGGACGCCGCCGGGATCGAGGAGCTGGGCGTCTCCGAGCACGTCTACCGCTTCGTCCAGGCGCTCGAGCTGTGGCGCCACCCCTTCTGGGAGGAGCAGGCGCGCGACGACCTCGACGCCTACTGCGAGTTCGTCCGCGGCGCCGGGCTGCGGCTCGGGATCGAGTGCGACTTCGTCCCCGGGGCCGAGGACCGGACCGCCGAGCTGCTCGCGGCGCGCGACTTCGACTACGTCGTCGGCTCGGTCCACTTCGTCGGCGAGCAGGCGGTCGACCACGAGGGCTGGGACGTCTGGGAGCGGACCGGCGACGCCGACGAGGTCTGGCGCCGCTACTTCGAGGCGCTGGCGGAGTGCGCCCGGGCCGGCCTCTTCGAGATCCTCGCCCACCCCGACCTGGTCAAGGTCTGGGGACGCGGCCGGCCGCTGCCCGAGCGCGACCCGCGCCACTACTACGAGCCGGCGGTCGAGGCGATCGCCGAGAGCGGGATCGCGGTCGAGCTCTCGACCGCGGGCCTGCGCAAGCCGGTCGGCGAGCTCTACCCGGCGCACGGCTTCGCCGAGCTCTGCGTCGAGGCGGGGGCGCCGTTCGCCCTCTCCTCGGACGCGCACCTGCCCGAGCAGGTCGGCTACGGCTACGACCGCGCGCTCGACTTCCTCGCCGAGCTCGGGGTCGAGGAGATCGCCGTCTTCGAGCGCCGCGAGCGCAGGCAGGCGCCGCTGCCCGCCCGGGTGGGAGAGGATTAGACCGTGAGCGTGGGAATCGGCTACGACAGCCACCGCTTCGCCGCGGGCCGGCCGCTGATCCTGGGCGGCGTGGAGATCGAGCACGAGCGCGGCCTCGCCGGCCACTCGGACGCCGACGTGCTCACCCACGCGGTGATCGACGCGTTGCTCGGCGCCGCCGGCCGGGGCGACATCGGCGCCCTCTTCCCCGACGACGACGAGCGCTGGCGCGACGCCGACTCGATCGACATGCTGCGCACGGCGGTCGGCACGATCGGCGGCCGGATCGAGAACGTCGACGCGACGCTCGTCTGCCAGGAGCCGCGCCTGGCGCCGCACCGCGAGGAGATGGAGGGCATCCTCGCCGACGCCACCTCGGCCCGGGTCAGCGTCAAGGCGACGACCAACGAGGGCATGGGCTGGATCGGCCGCGGCGAGGGGATCGCCTGCATCGCAGTCGTCTCGGTCGATAGCGAATAGGGTTCGCGGCGCAATGGGCAGGCTCGGATCGATCGCAGCGGCGGCGCGCCAGGCGGCCTCGGACAAAGCGTTCGAGGTCGGGGTGCTGCGCGAGTCCGGGATCGCCGGTCTGCACCGCCCCGACAAAGCCGTGAAGGTCGTCTCCGCCTTCATACGCTGGGGCGCCTCGCCGGCCCTGGGCATCACCACCGCGGCGATCCACTATCCGCACGAGACGGCGCTGATCGACGAACGCGGCTCGCTCACTTTCGAGCAGCTGCACCGCCGCAGCAACGCCCTCGCCCACGCCTTCGAGCGGCTCGGGATCGGCTACGGCGACGGGGTCGGGATCATGTGCCGAAACCACCGCGGCTTCATCGAGGCGACGCTCGCCGCCGCCAAGCTGGGCGCCGGCGCGCTCTACCTCAACACGATGTTCGCCGGGCCGCAGCTGGTCGAGGTCACGCGCCGCGAGCGGCCGAAGGCGCTGGTCTACGACGAGGAGTTCGCCGGACTGCTCGACGGCGTCGATGACAGTGTGCAGCGGATCGTCGCCTGGAGCGACGGGGGGGACGGGGGGCCGACGCTCGACTCGCTGATCGCTTCCGCCGCCGAGGACGACCTCAAGCCGCCCCCCGACAAACCTCGCTTCATCATCCTCACCTCGGGTACGACCGGGACCCCTAAGGGGGCCCAGCGCTCCAGCCCCGACGGCCTGTTCGCGCTGGCGGCCCTGATCGACCGGATCCCCTTTCGCAGCCGCGACACGATGATGATCGCGGCGCCGCTTTTCCACTCCTGGGGGTTCTTCCACTTCATCATGAGCCTGCCGACCGCTTCGACGATCGTCCTACGGCGGCGCTTCGACCCGGAGGGGACGCTGCAGGCCGTGCAGGAGCACCGAGCCCAGGTGCTGGGGGCGGTGCCGGTGATGCTGCAGCGCATCCTCCAGCTCCCCGCCGAGACGCTCGACCGCTACGACCTCTCCTCGCTGCGGATCACCTCGCTCTCGGGCTCCACGCTGCCGGGCGAGCTGGCGATTGCCTGGATGGACCGCTTCGGCGACAACGTCTACAACCTCTACGGTTCGACCGAGGTCGCCTACGCGACCGTCGCCACGCCGGCCGAACTGCGCGCGGCGCCGGGCACGGCCGGCCGGCCGCCGCGCGGCACCGTCGTCCGCCTCTACGACGAGGCCGGGCGCGAGGTGCCGCGGGGCGAGGTCGGCCGCATCTTCGTCGGCAACGAGATGTCCTTCGAGGGCTACACCGGCGGCGGCGGCAAGGACGAGATCGACGGGCTGCTGTCGAGCGGCGACGTCGGCCACTTCGACGCCGGCGGGCGGCTGTTCGTCGACGGCCGCGACGACGAGATGATCGTCTCCGGCGGCGAGAACGTCTTCCCGCGCGAGGTCGAGGACCTGCTCTCCGACCACGAGGCGGTCGAGGAGGTCGCCGTGATCGGGGTCGAGGACGAGCAGTTCGGCCAGCGGCTGAAGGCCTTCGTCGTGCTCGCCGGCGAGGTCGACGTCTCGGCCGAAGACCTGCAGGCGCACGTCAAGGCGCACCTCGCCGCTTACAAGGCGCCGCGCGAGGTCGAGTTCATGGACGAGCTGCCGCGGAACGCGACGGGCAAGGTCCTCAAGAAGGATCTCCACGCGCGCGAGGCCGAGACATCGGCGTCGGGCGATCCCGGTAGGGGTTCCACTTAACTTTTTCGAAGTTTTGGAGTCAGCTGTCGCCCGAGGCAGTCGACGAAAAAGTACAAGACGTTCCACCCCTACCGGGATCGCCCTTCACTCCGCGCTAATTGCGGATATTTAACGCCAACTGGACTAGCGCTGCCTCCGACCCGGCTAGTAGTTTGCGAACGGATGGGCGATCCGGCGATCAAGTTGAGCTCCGTTGCCGATGCGCGCGGCGACATCGAGGGAGTCGCCGAGCAGGCGCTTCTCTGGGTGCGTCAGAGCGAGGAGCGTGTCGAGCGGGCCGAGCGAGAGGTCGCCGAGGTCAAGCAGCGGGCGAAGGCGACGCTGGCGAAGCTCGGCGAGCAGGGGCGCGAGCGCATTGCGAGCGAGCGCGAGAGGCGACGCGCGACCGCGTCGCGGGTCACGCAGGCCGAGGAGGGCCGCGATCGCGCCGAGAAGGCCTTCGAGCGAGCGCAGAAGCGAGCCGAGGCGGACCGCGAGTCGTTCGCCGCCCAGCTGATCGAAGAGCGCGGCAAGGTCGACGAGACCGTCGCGCACGCCGTGAAGCGGACCGAAGAGGCGGCCTCGAAGCGAACCCGTGAGGTGCTCGAAAAGGCGCAGAGCGAGGCCGACCGCCGCGTCGCCGCCGCCGAGCAGCGCGCCGCCGAGGCCGAGGCGCGGGCCGAGGAGTCCCACCAGCTAGCCGTGCGGCTCGAGGCCGAGATCGAGGAGCGCGTGATGCAGGGCACCGAGGACGTGCGCCGCGAAGCCGAGGAGCGGGTGCGTGTGCTGGTCGAGAAGGTCGAAGGCGAGGCCACCGAGAAGGCTCGGGCCCGCGCCGAGGAGCAGCTGCAGGCCGAGTCCGAGCGGATCCGCGGCCAGGCCGAGCAGCGCGAGGAGCGGCTGCGGCATGCGGCCGAGGAGGAGATCAAGGCGAGCGCCAAGCGGGCGCGCCGCGAGATCCTCGCGGCGGCCGACGAGACGGCGCCGACCTGGTCGCGCAACGAGGCATCGCCCTCCGGGGCCGGCTACCGGACGTTCTAGGGATCGGAAGCGGTCAGCATCGCGGGTCCTGATCCGCGGGAGGTGCGGATCAGGGACACGCTGAGCGGGACGTTCAGATGCGGGACACGTTGTCCGGCGAGTTGCGGGCTCTGCCTCGTGATGGGGAGGTCGGCATCTACGCCTGCGGGCCGACCGTCTACAGCCGCATCCACATCGGCAATGCCCGGCCGTTCGTGGTCTTCATCGCTGCTGTCGCGGTTCCTCAAGGGCGAGGGCTACCGGACCAAGCTCGTAATCAACGTCACCGATATCAACGACAAGATCTACGACGCGGCTCGGCCGAGCGAGCGAGCCCTCCGCAGAGTTCGCGAGCGCGAATGAGCGCGCGCCTATTTCGAGGACACCGATCGGCTCGGCCTGGGCCGGCCCGATGCCGAGCCTCTGGCGACGCGAGACGATCGGCGAGATCATCGAGCTGATCGGCAGAGCTCATCGAATCCGGGCATGCCTATGAGTCCGGCGGCGACGTCTACTTCCGCGTGAAGAGCTTCGGTCCGACTACGGAAAGCTCTCGAACCGTCGAACGGAGGACATGGATCAAGGGCGAGGAGGCGGGCTCAGCAGTCGCTCAAGGAGGACCCGCTTGATTTTGCGCTTTGGAAGGCGCACAAGGAGGGCGAGGACAGTACTTGGCCCTCGCCCTGGGGTCCCGGGCGGCCTGGTTGGCACATCGAGTGCTCTGCGATGGCGGAGGCTGAGTTAGGACCTTCATTTGCCATCCACGGTGGTGGATCGGATCTCGTCTTTCCCCATCACGAGAACGAGATGGCGCAATCGGAGGCAGCGGGTCGTCCGTTCGCACGCCTCTGGATGCATAACGGAATGATCGAGACTGACGCGGCAAAGATGTCGAAGTCGGAGGGCAACATCTTCCAGCTCTCGGAGGCGCTCGATCGGTATGGGCGCGAGGCGGTCGTGGCTTACCTGATCTCGGGGCACTACCGGCAGCCGCTGGCGTTCGGTTCCCTTCAAATGGAACAGGCTGTCGCCCAGGTCGAGCGGTTGCGGAACTTCTTTCGCGAGCATCCGGTGGGCGAAGCGGAACGGCCACCAGAGGGGGTCCCGTCGGAGCAACAGCGGGGAGGCTCCGCCGGGACCCCCTCTGGCGCCCGCCTCGAGAGCTTCCGCGAAGCGCTGGCGGACGATTTCAATACTCCGCGTGCGATGGCCGAGGTATTCGAGCTCGTGGGGGAAGCGAATCGGGGGGAGATGCCGGGGGCTTCCGAGGCGCTGGGGGAGATGCTCGAGCTCGTCGGGCTCGGCTCCCTTACCCAGCCGGATGAGGGAGCTGAGAGCGACGAGCGGGCCGACGGGTTGCTGCAAGAGCGTGAGGAGGCTCGGGCGGCCAAGGACTTTGCGCGGGCGGATGAGATTCGGGAGCAGCTCGCCGAGCTCGGCTGGGAGGTCCGGGATGGGGCGGGCGGCGCGAAACTCGTGCCGAAGGCCTGATGGCCGAAAGCCAGATCATCTACGGGCGGCGGCCGGTCGAGGAGGCTGAGCGGGGGAGGCGTGCGGTGCGGCGGGTCTGGCGGGCGCCGGACGTCTCCGGTGAGGAGCTGGAGCGGTTGTGCGGGTCGCCGGACCATCAGGGGGTTGTCGCCGAGGTCGATCCGTACCCCTATGCCGACCCCGGGGCGTTGCTGGGGCGCCAGGATGCGCTGATCGTCGCCCTGGATCAGGTGCAGGACCCGCGCAACCTCGGCGCCGTCTGCCGCTCGGCGGAGTTCGTCGGCGCCGCCGGCGTCGTCATCCCCGAGCGGCGCTCCGCCGAGGTGACGGCGGTCGTCTGCAAGGCCTCGGCCGGCGCGGTCGAGCAGCTCGAGGTCGCCCACGTGCGCAACCTCGCCGACTGGCTCGGGCAGGCGAAGGACGGGGGATTCTGGATCTGGGGGGCCGACGCCGGCGCGGACCAGGCGCCCTGGGACGTCGACCTGAGCGGCCCGACGGTTCTGGTTCTCGGCGGGGAGGGGAAGGGCATTCGGCCCCGTGTGGCCGCGGCCTGCGACGGCCTCGTCGCCCTGCCGAGACTCGGCCAAGTCGAGTCGCTCAACGTCTCCGCCGCGGCCGCCGCGCTGCTCTTCGAGGCCGTCCGCCAGCGGTAGAAGTCTAGCAACTGCAACGGCGATTGCAGAAAGTCGCAATTTGGGGTTGACAGAACTCCGCAGGCCGGTAAGAATGCCCCCGCAATAAGGGTGAAGCTCAGCTTTAGTCTGAGCTTTGGCCAGTCAATACCGGCGCCACCAGGGGAGGTACAGGCGCCACGACCCTGTCTCTCGAAAAGGAGAAGGATCTGTGGCTCTATCGTCGCCTCGTGCTAACCCTCAAGTTGAGCTTGATGATCACTACCTGGTCGCCCTCGCCAAGGAGGGGAAGACCGACGCCTACGACCAGATCGTGCGCCGCTACCGCGGCTTCGTCCGCCTCAAGGCCTCGTCCTACTTCCTGCTCGGCGGGGAGAGCGACGACCTGATCCAGGAAGGCCTGCTCGGCCTCTACAAGGCGATTCGCGACTACCGCACCGACCGCGAGTCGAGCTTCCGCAGCTTCGCCGAGCTCTGCATCACCCGCCAGATCATCACCGCCGTGAAGACGGCGACCCGCAACAAGCACACGCCGCTCAACCAGTACGTCTCGTTCAGCCAGACGCCGGCCGCCGCGGGCGACTCCGACACGACGCTCGACGAGATCCTGCCGGGTCCCAGCGTCGCCGACCCGGTCAACCAGGTGATCGCCACCGAAGAGCTGGCGAGCCTCGTCTCCTGCCTCGCGGGCACCACCGGCGTCCTCTCCGACCTCGAGAGTCGTGTCCTCTCCCTCTACCTCGACGGCCACTCCTACGAGATCACGGCCGAGCGCCTCGAGTGCGACACCAAGACCGTCGACAACGCCCTCCAGCGCGTAAAGCGCAAGGTCGCAAGCCACCTCGACTCGCGTGAGGTGCCCGCGTAGTCTCGGATCGGAGCCAGGTACAAGTTCGCGCTGGAAATCGGCACAAACACGCGCTTGTCTCTGGTACAAGCACGCGCTTAGAACTGGTATATTCGCGTGAATGCGGGCCCCTGAATATCGACCTCGCTTAGCTGACGCCGAGTTGCGCGAGCGTCTGGACGCGGCTGGGGCGGTCGTCGTCGAAGGGCCAAAGGCCTGCGGGAAGACGGAGACCGCGCGTCAGATGGCGGCCTCCGAGGTCCTGCTCGACACGGATATCCGTAGTCGCGAAGCGGTAATGCTCGACCCCGCACTGATTCTGGACGGGGCTGTGCCCCGGCTGATCGACGAGTGGCAGGTCGCACCCGCGATCTGGAATCAGGTGCGTAGAGCAGTTGACGAGCGCCGCGATCCCGGCCAGTTCATTCTCGCCGGGTCGGCGGTACCGGCAGACGATGCGACTCGGCACTCAGGTGCCGGGCGATTCAGCCGGCTGCGGATGCGGCCGATGTCGTCGTTCGAGTCCGGAGTCAGCGATGGGGCGATTTCGCTGGGTGCGCTCTTGGCCGGTGAGCGCGGACGTGCAGCCGATTCCAATCTGACCATCGGGGCGCTCGCCGAGGAGATTGCCCGCGGTGGTTGGCCGGGTCTACGGGAGGCCACACTCGACACGGCGATGCGGGGAGTCGCCGATTACCTGGAGGAGATCTGCCGCACCGACATCCGGGCGGTTGACGACGTGGGCCGCGATCCCGAGCGCCTGCGCCGTCTACTGCGCAGCCTGGCACGCAATGTGGCGACCTCAGCGGCTCAGACCACGCTGGCCCGCGATACCGCAGGAACCGGTTCGCCGCTGGATGAACACACGGTCGGCGACTATCTGCGAGCGCTCGGCCGCCTCTTTGTCGTCGAGGATCAACCCGCCTGGGAGCCCCACCTGCGTTCGCGGGCCACCCTGCGCCGATCTCCCAAACGGCACTTCGTCGACCCCTCGCTTGCGGTGGCGGCCCTCGAAGCCGACCCTGAGGCGCTGATTCGGGATCTCAACCTGCTCGGCCTGCTCTTCGAGTCACTCGTCATTCGGGATCTGCGGATTTATTCCCAGCCGGCGCGTCAACGGGTCAGGCACTTCCGCGACAGCAAGGGCCTCGAGGTCGATGCGATCGTCGAGGGACGTGGCGCATGGGGAGCCTTCGAGGTGAAGCTGGGTGGCGAACGGGCGATCGAGAGCGCTGCTCAAAGCTTGCTCAAGTTCTCGCGCCAGATCGATCAAGTCAAGGTCGGCGAGCCAGCCGTTCTCGGGATCGTCGTCGCCACCGGCTATGGCTACGTCAGGGAGGACGGCGTGCAGGTGATCCCGATCGGGGCCCTGGGGCCCTGATCAGCGGTCGGCTGAGCCGGGAAGGGGCTCGACCTCGGTCGAGAGGCCGATGTCGGCCAGGGCAGCGAGGAACGCCGTCGGGTCGAATGCCTGTGCCGGCGCAAGCGCGCCCCGGCGGTCGTAGGCCGGATCGGCGCAGAGCATTGCTGCGTGGGGCTTCGGCTCCTCGCTCAGCAGTGTGGGGTCGAGCGCCAGATCGGCGTCCGTCGTGAAAGGCGCGATGGCCAGGTCGGCCTCGCCGGTGTGGAGGTAGACCGCCTGCGCTCCGGCGACGATGAACGCTCGGCCGTGAGGCGCGAGCGCCGTCAGCGCGTCGAGGAGAACGCGCCTGGCCTCGACGTACCGAGAATCGAGTTGCGCGCTTGGCTCCGGCGGCTCGGGTTGATCGTTCACGCTCTCTCCCCCTCTTCCTCCGCATCGGCGAGCGAGTCCAGCCGCCAGCGCGATTCGTCCTCTGACATCCAGGCGAGCAGCGCATCTCCCTCGTTGGGCATGCGCCCGGTACCGGTCAGGCAGTCGACGGCGGCCTGCGAAGCGGCCACGTAGCGGAGCCCCCGATTCTCGTCCGCGCGAGCCCAGACGACGGGGTCAAATGGCCGCAGCAGTCCGACGTTGGCCCCTTGATCCGCGGGCAGCAGATCGAGTGCATTGGCGATCGACTCGGGGTCGTTGCAGTAGGCGAGCAGTAGCGCTGGCGCCGCGACCGGGGCGAGTCGCACGGCGGCGAAGGACCCGGTGATCGCCACGCGCTCGGTTATCGCCTTCTCGCTGAGCCGTTCGAGCGCCTGTCCCGCGCCCATCGGGGCGAGGAAGGTCTCCGCGTCGTTCGACCGCAGGACGTCGTAGGACTCCGCCCATCTTTGCAGCAGGCCGGAAACGTCGACTGACTCGACCGCTCCCCTGCGGGAACGCTCGACCACCCCCTCGCGGTCGAGCGTGTCGAGGAGGCGGGAGACATATCCAGGCGTGAGCCCTGAAGCCGCTGCGAGCTCGCCGACTCCGTACGGCGGCCGTACGTCGGCGAGGAGGCGGACGAGCCGGCCCGCCTTCGGCCCGCGCACCCGCGCTTGACCCCGCGGCGGCGGCTTGGGGTTGCGCGTTGCTCCGGTCGAGCCGACGAACAGCGCCGGGTTGTCCAGGGCGACTCGCGCGTTGCCGGTCAGATCGATGAAGTTGATGTCCCGGCTCGCAAGCAACCCCTGCGTTCGCTCGCTCAACCACGGCGCAATGATGAGGATCGGGATGTTGCCGGCCAGCTCGCGGATGACCCGTGTGACCTCGGGCAACAGGCGGTCGACGTCGCGTGGGGCGAGGGAGCGCCTCGCCTCGACGGCAAACGTGGTGAACGTTCCGCCGGGGGAGCGCAGAGCGATGGTGGTGCCCCGCCCCGCGAGCTCGGACGACTCTCCGACGTTGGCCTGTCTGGACCGTTCGATGGCCCAGGCAGCCGGCAGCCGCTCGCGTAGCCAGGCGAGCGCGGCGTCGACCATCTCTATTTCCTTGGAAGCAAGATTTGCCTGCATCGTGAATCTATACAATAGCCGATAAGTTTCCTCTTTAGAAAGTTTTGCCGCCGTCGCAAATATGTTTGCCGACGAGTTGCCGGTACGATCGGTGCGACACGAAGACCGTCGACAACGGCCTGCAGCGCGTCAAGCGCAAGGTGGCAAGCCACCTCGACTCACGAGAGGTCCCAGCTTAGGCCCAGGCTGGACAGGAAGCTCGCCGGGTCGAATGCCTGTGCCGGCGCAAGCGCGCCGCGGCGGTCGTAGGCCGGGTCGGCGCAGAGCGTGGCGGCGTGGGCGAGGCTCGCGGCGGTCAGCCCGTAGACATCGTTGCCTCTCAGCGTCCCGCGCCTGACGCCGGAGCCGCCGCGTGCCTCGCAGGCGATCGTGAAGCGCGACTTCCTGCGGTCCTCTTCGCTCGGCGCCGCCGGCAGGCGGCGGATCGCCGCGCCGGCCGCCGAGCGCAGGGGGGTGCGCATCGCCAGGCCGAGCAGGGGAGAGGCGGCGACCGCCACCGGCATCAGCCGCGGCGGCACGACCATCCCGTTGAGCAGCGTCCGCACCCGCTCGGTCTCGACGTGCCGCGGCACGGTGATCTGCTCGCCGGCGGGATAGCGCAGCATCCGCTGCTCGCCGATCGGCCCCGGAAACCGCCAGCGCCCGCCGTCGGCGCTGCGCGGCGCCGTCCGCCAGTCCCCGTCGGCCCAGACGACATCGCCGCCCCGCATGATCTCCAGCGCCGAGAGCGCCGTCCCATGCGTCGGCGCGAACCCGTCCACGTGGTAGGCGACCACGATCTCCTCCAGCGGCCCCATCCCTTCGGCCACCAGCGCCGCCAGCATGTCTCCGGGCAGATAGTCGAACCCCATCCCCGAAACCAGCGCCGCCCCCGTCTCAGCTCGGCCCGCTTCCCGTACTTCTTGAAGACCATCCGAATGAACGGCTGCTCCCCCGTCGTATCCAGATAATGCGTCCCCGTATCCGCCGCCGCAGCCACCAACTCCTCACCATGCAGCGTGAACGGCCCGGCGCACCCGACCACGACAGAGC
>CAWIFA010000048.1:0-17496 GCA_963835315.1 uncultured Solirubrobacterales bacterium
CACGGGCAAGTAGTGCTCAGCGCAGAGCGGTGAGCTGTTTGGTCACCTTGCGGCGGGCGGTGGCGCCGCGGCGCTCGCTGCGCTTGACCGTGCGGCGAAGCTGCGTGCCGTAGGAGCGGAGCTGCTTGCGGGCGGCGCCGGGGCCGGCGAACGGCTCGACCAGCTCGGCCACGCGGTCGGTCGCCTCGAGCACCGCGCCGACCGGGACGTCGACGGCGCTTTCGGCCGCGGCGCGGGCCTGCTCGGCGCGAGACGGGGCGGGCGGCGGGGTGCTGCTCGCCTGCGATTTCGGTTTGGAGTTGGCGCTTGCTTTCCTGGAGGCAGTTTTGGTTGCCACTTGAATCATCCCTTCGGGAGAAGTGTGGGGTCGGGGGGGCGTTCGCGAGTCTAGCGAACGTATGTTCTTCCGAACACCTGTTCTCGGTCAGGGTTACATCTGAGGGTCCGCGGCCCCAGAATCGTCGCCAGGCCCTTCGCCCCGCCGCGGCGGCGATCGGGAAGCGCTCGGCGAGCCCGAGGCCCACTTCCTCCAGGGGAAGGTCGCCGAAGGCGACGGCGCCGCCCGCCTCGCGTGCGATCAGCTGCGCGGCCGCGATGTCGACCGAGCGGCAGGGACGCAGGCTGAGCATGCCGTCGAGCCGCCCCGCGGCCACGTAGGAGGCGGTGATCGCGATCGAGCCGATCACCCGCAGGCGGAAGACGTCTCCGTCGAGCGCCTCGTCGAGCGGCCGCATCAGGCCGGGCGCCGCCGACTCGACCCCGAGCAGCTCCAGCTTCGCGGCGTCGTCGGCGACCTCGACCCTGCCGCCGTCGAGCTCGGCCCCCGCGCCGCGCCGCGCCGCGAACTCCTCGCCGGCGCCGAAGTCGTAGACGTAGCCGAACTCGACGTCGGCCATCGAGTCGCCCGCGGCGACGGCGACGCTGAGGCTGTGCGCCGGCAGGGTGCGGCGGGTGTTCAGCGAGCCGTCGATCGGGTCGATCACCACGCGAGCCGTGCCGCCGTCGCCGAAGACGACCTCGCCGCGCTCCTCGGAGATCGCGGTGAACGCGGCGCCGTCGGCGGCCAGCCGTTCGAGCTCGGCGAAGACGGCATCCTCGCAGCGCCGGTCGATGACGAGGGTGCGGTCGCCGCCCTCGCCGACGCCCTCGTACTCGGTGCGCTCCGCGATCCCCGGGGTCTGCGCGAACAGCTCGTCCTGCACGCCGACGATGCGGCGGCAGATCCCCAACCAGTCTGCGGAAAGCGGGTCCACGGCGGGCATCCTATGGAGGGCGTGGAGCCAGGCGGCCAGGTAGCGTAGGACCATGCTTGCTCTCGCCGAGCCGCAGGAGCGTGCGATTGCGCACCGCGCCGGCCCGCTGCTGCTGATCGGCGAGGCCGGGACCGGCAAGAGCGAGGTGCTCGCCCGCCGCTTCGCCGGCCTGGCCGAGGAGGGAACCCGCCCCGAGCGGATCGTCGTCCTCGCGACGACCCGCGCCACCGCAGGCCGCCTGCGCAGCCGCGTCGAGCAGCTGCTGGACCGGCCGCTCGAAGAGCTCTGGATCGGCACCTGGGAGACGCTCGGAGAGCGGCTGCTGCGCGACCACGCGACGGCCGCGGGGCTCGACCCGATGTTCGGCGTGCTCGGCCGCGCGGAGCGCCTCGCCCTGCTGCTCGACCGGATCGATGAGCTCCCCCTGCGCCACCAGCAGATCCGCGGCAACCCCGCCGGCCTGCTCGCCCGGCTGATCGAGCAGATCGACGAGCTGAAGTCGGGCTCCGGGCCCGGCGATCCCGAGATGGTCGAGCTGGCGGCCGCCCACGACCGGATCCTCACCGGCGCCTGCAGCCTCGATCGCAACGACGTCTACCTCACCCTCGGCAAGCTGCTCGACGAGCGTCCCGAGGTCCGCGCCCAGCTGGCGCACCGCTTCGAACAAGTAATGGTCGACGAGTTCGAGGACATCACTCCGACCCAACACACGATCCTCGAGCTTCTAAAGGCCGAGAACGCAAACCACGTCTATGCGTTTGAGCGCGAGTCGCCGGGGGTGTCCGACTGGGCGCTGGGTTTTTCGCCTGTTGAGAATGCGCCACTCGCCGACTCGCCGGGGCGAAAAAGGGGACGCCGCGCCCAGTCGGACACCCCCGACACCTCGTCCATGGCCACGGTCGAGTTGAGCGACCGGTTCTGCAATCCATCCGCAAGGTTCTGGCGCTGCGGTAACGATCGAGCGCAGGCCCAGGCCGTCGCCCGCGAGGCCGAGCACCTGATCGCCCGGGGCACCGCGCCGGAAGAGATCTGCGTATTGGTGGGGGACCAGGAGCACAGCGGGCCGATCGGGGCCGCGATGGAGGAGCGGGGAATCCCGTTCCATATGTCCGGACCGGCTGCGTTGTTCCAGCGGCCGGAGGTCCGCGACGCGATCGCCTGGTTGAGAGTCCTGGCCGACCCGGGCGACTCCGCGGCCGCCGCCCGCGCATTGACTCGGCCGCCGGTCGAGTTGCGCTCGGCCGATCTGGCTCGCCTGACGACTATCGCGAGACGCCGCAAGCTCGACATCGTCTCCGCCTGTGAAGCGGCGCTCGAGAGCCCGCAGATCTCCCCGGAGGCGCGGGAGCGGATCCAGTCGTTCCTCAAGCTGTACGGCACGGCTTCGGCGGTGATCGAGGAGCGTCGCGCCGACGTCTTCGTCGCCGCCTGATCGAGGCGGTCGGGCTGCGCCGCCAACGCTTGTTCGCCGCCCAGCCCGAGGTCGCGGAGCGACTGCTGGGGCTTTCGCGCCTCGCCGACCTCGCGGCTGCCTGGGCCCGGCGCGAACCCAATGGCTCGACCCGGGATTTCGTCCGCCATCTCACTGCTGTCGCCGACGCCGGGGTCGAACCCACCGGCCTCAGCGAGCCCCCCGCCCGAAACGCCGTGCGAGGGCTCACGCGCGGGGCCGTCAAGGGCCTGGAGTTCGACCATGTCTTCGTCCTGGGGATGGAGCGCGCCGCCGGGTTCGAGCGGATCGGCCGACCGGCGCGTGAGGGAATCGTCCTCTCACGGGTCGAGAGCCACGAATCGGGTCCGTCGACTCCCTACGCCACCGCGCTCGCCGACGCCGGCGTCGAGGAGGAGGGGCACGAGGAGGAGCTCTTCGGGCCGGCGGAGGGACTGCACGCGACCTACCGGATGCTGCGCGAGGAGATCCTCGAGGCCTCGTGGAAGGCCGGCCGCGACCTCTCCGAGCCGCGCCTCGACACGGCGATCGACGTCAACCGGGCGATCGCCCGCTACCTCGAGCTGCTGAAGCTGGCGGCGCTGGCCCAGCGGCCCGGCGACGAGCCGACCGCGGAGGCGATCGAGGCGGTCAACGGCCTGCTGCGCCAGGTCGCCACCCCCGAGCAGCAGGCCGAGCTCGACGCCTCCTCGCTCGACTCCTACCTGCTCGGCTCCGAGCGCGAGCGCGAGGGCCGCCGCCGGCTGCTCGGCGCCCGCCAGGAGCCGTCGCTGGAGGAGTTCCTGCCGCGCCGCGGCGACGGCGCGCTGAGCCTCTCGGCCTCCGACCTCGACCTCTATCTGACCTGCCCGCTGAAGTACAAGTTCGGCCGCGTCTTCGGCATCCCCCAGGAGCCGACGATCAACCAGCGTTTCGGCATCCTGATCCACAATGTGCTCGAACGCTTCCACAAGGAGGACTCAGACGAAGGGCTGCCGCGGCTGATGGACCTGTTCGAGTCCGGCTGGCGGCGCACCGGCTTCGGCAGCAGCGACGACGAGCTGCAGTTCCGCGACCGGGCACGCGAGGCGATGCGGCTCTACTGGGAGCGCGAGCGCGAGTCCGAGGGCGAACCGGTCTGGCTGGAGCGCAAGTTCGACATCAAGGTCGGCGAGCACCACGTGCGCGGGCGGGTCGACCGGGTCGACCGGCTGCCCGGCGGCGACCACGAGCTGATCGACTACAAGACCGGCGAGCGCAAGAGCGAGGCCGACCTGGAGAGCGACCTGCAGCTCGCGCTCTACCGGCTCGCCGCGCGCAAAGCCTGGGAGCTGGAGGCGAACACCGGCAGCTACTACTACGTGCTCGACGCCGAGAAGGTCGCGGCGCCGGTGCGGCCCGACGACGCCGAGCGGGTCGAGCGGACCGTCTTCCAGGTCGGCGAGGGAGTGCTCGGCCAGGACTTCGAGCCTCGCCCCTCCCCCACGGTCTGCGGCTGGTGCGACTACAAATTGATCTGTCCCGCCGCGGAGAGTTGAGTCTCAGTCGCCCTGCTGTCTGAGGAAGTTCTGGAACTCCCGGGCGATCGTGTCGGCGGACGGAAGGTCCTCCTCCTCCGATCCCAACTGCTCCACCTGCTCAGCCTCGATTCTCTCGACCAGTTCGGCGATTTCCGGGTTGGCGGCGACGGCGCGGCCGATCTGCTCCTCGTAGCTCGCCGTTTCCTCCTCCAGCTCGGTCGCGTCGACGGCGATCCCGGTCAGCCCCTCGAGCCGGCGCAGCAGCGCCAGCGCCGCCTTCGGGTTGGGGACGGCGGCGACGTAGTGGGGCACGGCGGCCCAGAGCGAGGCCGAGGTCATGCCGATCTGGCGGCAGCAGTCGTGGACGACGCCGACGATCCCGGTCGGGCCCTCGTAGTTGGAGCGCTGCAGGTCGAGCTCCTCGACCAGCTGCTCGTCGGAGGCGAGGCCGGTGATCGGCACCGGCAGGGTGTGGGAGACCTCCGCCACGAGGGCGCCGAGGGTGATCACCATCTCGACTCCGAGCGCGTCGGCGGCGGTCGCCACCGCCTCCGAGAAGGTGCGCCAGCGCAGGTTGGGCTCGGTGCCGTCGAAGAGCACGAGGTCGCGCCCGGCGCCGGGGACGCGGACGGCGATCAGCTCGTTCTGCGGCCACTCGATGCTGCGCGCCTGGCCCTCGCTGAGGACGATCGTCGGCCGTGTAGCCTGGAAGTCGAAGTAGTCCTCGGGGTCGATCTCGGCGACCAGCTGCGGGTCGAAGGACTCGGCGACCGCGCCCAGCGCGGCCGAGGCGGAGCCGGCGGCGTCGTTCCAGCCGCGGAAGGCGCAGACGAGGATCGGAGAGCGCAGTTGCGGCACGTCGCCGTGCCAGGTGAGGGAGGAGTCCACAATTCGAGGTTAGACGATGGCTGGCGTTTCCCAGCCAAGCGGGGGTAGGACGCAGGGAGCCCGAATAGGAAACCTATTTGGGCGACCGAGGACGCCGCCCCGCGCCGGCTGGGGGACGCCAGGCGCGGCGGACCAGGCCGTAGGCGATGAAGAGGACGAGCGCCGCGAATGAGAGTTCGAGCGCCCGCTCGGGGACCGCGTTGGCGACGACGACGCCGATCAGCACGCCGAGCGGAGAAAGCACGCCGATGACCAGCGCGTCGCGCAGCCTCAGGTTGCCGTAGGCGCGCTGGCGAGCGGCGCCGACGAGGGCGACGATGACGATGATCAGCAGCGAGGTCGACTCGCCCTCGACCTGGCTGAGGCCGAGGAAGACGGTCAGCGCCGGCACGAAGAGCACGCCGCCGCCGACGCCGACGAGGCCGCCCGCGAGGCCGCCGGCGACCGCGAGGACAACCGCAAGAACCTCATTCATCGCTCGCGGCCCTTCGCATAAATTTCGCGCTTCACTCCCGGCGCGAAGAACCAGATATGCACGCTTGGTCGTTCCGCGCTCATCGGATTATCAGCTCGATCGCGACGGCCACCAGGAGGGCGGCGAAGAGCAGCGAGACGGCGCGCTGCGGGATGCGCTGCTGGATCGCGGTGCCGGCGATCACGCCGAGCACGGCGGGCACGGCCAGCAACAGGCCGGTGGCGAGGTGGACGTTACCGTAGAGGCCGCCCTGGGCGACGGTGCCGAGCAGGCCGATCAGGACGATCGCCCCGAGGCTGGTGCCGGTCGCGAGGCGCTCGCCGTAGCCGAGCCAGAAGATCAGCAGCGGCACGATCACGGTGCCGCCGCCGACCCCGAAGAGGCCGCTGAAGACGCCGGCCAGCGTCCCGATGACGGCGAGCTTCAGCGTCTGGTCGCGATTCGCGGTCGCCATCGCGCGATACTAAGCGCCGTGTCTCCCGAAACAGGCAGAGGCGGGGGCGCGGTGGAGCTCGGCCCGCTGGCCCGGTTGCGCGCGGACCCGGGGCGCGCCGCGATCCTCACCGACGTCGACGGCACCCTGGCGCCGATCGTCCCCCGGCCCGAGGAAGCCGCGGTGCCGGCGCGGGCGAGCGAGGCGCTGCGCCGGCTGAGCGGGCGCTACGGGATGGTCGGCTGCGTCTCCGGCCGGCGGGCGGAGGAGGCGAGGCGGCTGGTCGGCGTCGACGGCATCGCCTACGCCGGCAACCACGGGCTCGAGCTGCTGCTGCCGGGCGAGTCCGAGCCGCGATTCGACCCGGCGCTCGAGGGGCGCGAGGGCGACGCCGCCGCCTTCCTCGCCGCGCTGGGGCCCGACACGCCGGCGGAACGGGGGCTGCGACTCGAGGACAAGGGCCCGATCCAGGCGCTGCACTGGCGCGGCGCCGAGGACGACCAGGCCGCGGAGGCGCACGCGCACGAGATCGGCGCCGCCGCGGGCCGGGCGGGGCTGGAGCTGCGCTGGGGACGCAAGGTGCTGGAGCTGCGCCCCCCGGGCGGCGGCGGCAAGGACGCGGCCGTTGCGGCGCTGCTGGCCAACCCCCCGGGGGGGCCGTCGAGCTTTTCGCCGGATAGCGACTCGAACCTCGACCGCGCCGTCGTATGCCGGGCGACGACCGGACCGACCTCGACGCCTTCCGCCGGCTGCGCGAGCTGGAGCGGGACGGCGAGCTGGCGACGGCCGTCTGCGTCGGCGTCGTTTCGGACGAGGGACCGGCGGAGATCGCCGAGGAGGCCGATCTGACCGTCGACGGCCCGCCCGGCTGGCTGGCGCTGCTCGAGGCGCTGGCGGAGTAGGCGAGCCGATGCCCTACACCGACCTGCTGCGGACCACGGTCTTCCTCACCGGCGCCGAGGCGACGGCGCTGGGGGCGATCACGGCGCTCGCCGCCGGCCGCGACGCCGACACCCGGACCGTCTACGTCGCCGCCGCGTGGTGGCTGGTCTCGCTCGTCCTCGGCATGTACCTGGGCCGGCCCTCGCGAGCCGCCGACGGCGTCCACGACGCGCTCGCCCGCGCCCGCACGGCGACCTCGCTCCCGCAGGAGTCCCCCGCCCGGATCGCCGCGATCCGCCTCTGGCCGATCGGCCTCACCGCGCTCGCCGCCGGCATCCTCGGCGTCATCTACCCGGGCGTCGCCGCGATCGGCGCCGGCTACGCCCTGCTCGTCGCCCTCACCATGCGCACCAGAGAGGCCGCCGTCCTCGGCATCGAGCACCGCGACGGCGTCAAGTTCTACGTCGTCCCGAACTCAGCGCTGCGCCCGATCGAACTCGTACGCACCCCGGGCCTGCGCAGCGACCGCCTTCACGCCGGTTAGGACGGCGGATAAGCGAACGGCCCACCGGCCGCCGCAACGGCTAAGTTGCAGGTTTGCGCACGATTGTCTACATAGACGCGTTCAACCTCTATTACGGAGCATGCAGGGCGCCGGGGCGGCGCTGGCTGAACCCCCTGGCGCTTGCCGAGCGGTTGCTGCCAAAGGACGACATTGCCGAGGTCGCCTACTTCACGGCCAACATCAAGCGTGATCCAGAGGATTCAGGCGCACAGGACCGTCAGCGCCTCTACCACCGCGCCCTGCAGACGATCCCCAACCTGGAGATCTTCCTCGGCCGCTACATCTCAAAGCGAGTCCGGGGCGAGCTGGTCGATGCCGCCCCTGACGAGCTGTCCAGGCGGACCGTCCTCACCTACGAGGAGAAGGGAACCGACGTCAACCTCGCCACGCGCCTTCTCCTCGACGGATTCAACCGACGCTACGAGTCCGCGGCGGTGATCTCCAACGATGGCGACCTGAAGATGCCAATCCAGGTTGTCCGAAAGGAGCTGGGCCTGCATGTGACCGTTATCAACCCGGTGCTGCACAGCAGGCACCGCAGCGCCGCGCTCTCCCCGGACCCCCTGCCGGCCAACGCCAGCTATGTCCGCCTCTCCGCCCGCGACGTTGCGGAGTGCCAACTCCCCGATCAGATCGTCTCTCCGAAGGGCGCCCGGCTGGTCAAACCCGAGACGTGGTGATACTTGTGGCCCCGGCCTATCGATCCGTATACTGAAGCCAATCCCCCTGCTGTTTCGTCAGCAGGGCGCGGGGCCGCCGAAAGGCGGCCTCGGCATTTCTGGACTCCTACGCGTGGCTGGTTTCGCCCCGCAAGTGGAGCAAGTGGATGCCCGCGGCAGCGCTCCTCTCGATCCGCAGCATGGTCGCGTCGACGTTCGTTGTCTAACAGACTTAGTCCTTCAGCCGATCAGCTTCTTGAACTCGCGCCAACTGCGCGTGTTCGCGACGTCGTCCGCGGTCAGCCAGGCGCGGCGGGCGGTGGCTACGGCGTAGGCCATGTTGTCGAGGGTGTCGATGCCGTGGGCGTCGGTGTTGAGGACGATCGTCGCGCCGGCTTCGCGGGCGAGGCGGGCGTGGTGCTCGGAGAGGTCGCGGCGGTTGGGGTTGCCGTTGATCTCCAGCATCGTGCCGGTGCGGGCCGCCGCCTCGGCGACCGCCTCGACGTCGATGCCGTAGGGCTCGCGGCGGCCGATCAGGCGCCCGGTCAGGTGGCCGATGCAGTCGACGTCCGGGTTCTCGATCGCCGCCAGCACCCGCTGGGTCATCGCCGCGGGTGAGATCGAGAACGAGGTGTGGACGCTGGCAACGACCCAGTCGAGAGCCGCGACCAGGTCGTCGGGATAGTCGAGCCCGCCGTCGAGGCCGATGTTGATCTCCGAGCCGGCGAGCAGGCGGAAGCCGCGTTTGCCCTCGTTCCATTCGCGCACCTCCTCGATCCGCTGCCAGAGGCGCTCAGCGGTGACGTGGTCGCCGAATCCGTGGCTGGCCGAGTGGTCGGTGATCGCCATGTAGGCGTAGCCGCGCTCGCGTCCGGCCTGCGCCATCTCGGCCAGCGTGTTGCGCCCGTCGGAGAGCGTCGTGTGCGCGTGCAGGTCGCCGCGGATGTCGTCGAGCGCGACGAGCTCCGGCAGCTCGCCCTCGCGCGCCGCCTGCAGCTCGCCGCGGCCCTCGCGCAGCTCCGGCTCGATGTAGGCGTAGCCGAGCCGCTCGTAGACCTCGGCCTCCTCGGCGCAGAGCGCGACCTCGCCGCTCTCGGTCTCGGTGATCCCGTGCTCGGAGACCGAGAGGTCGCGCGCGACGGCGTCTTCGCGCAGCTGCACGTTGTGCGCCTTCGAACCGGTGAAGTGCTGCAGCAGGTTGCCGAAGGCATGCGGCGGGACGATCCGCAGGTCGACGCCGACGCCGTTGTGGGTCTGCGCCCGCAGCCCGTTCGGCCCGGGGTTGCCGGCGGCGGCGATCAGCTCGTGGCCGGCTAGGTACCCGGCCAGCGCGGCGGGCTCCTCCGCGGTCGCGATCAGGTCGATGTCCTTGCAGGTCTCGGCCCAGCGCCGCACCGAGCCGCCGACCTCGACCCGCCGCGCCGCCGGGTGCTCGCGCAGCGCCGCCGCCAGCTGCTCGGCGATCGGCCGCACCGCCGAGAGCAGCAGGCGCCCCGGTCCCTCGCCCGGCTCGCCGAGGCGCTCGAGCGAGGCGAGCACGTTCTCCTCCGCCTTCGGCCCCAGGCCCTTGACCTCGCGGACCCTTTCCGCTTCCGCCGCCGCCTTCAGATCCTCGAGCGAGCTGACGCCGAGCTGCTCGAACAGCAGCCGCGCGGTCTTCGCGCCCACCCCGGGGACGCGGGTCACCTCGATCAGGGTCGGCGGGAACTTCGCCTTCAGCTTCGCCGCAGCCGGGATCTCGCCTGTCGCCAGCAGAGCGTCGATCTTCTCCGCCAGGGTCTTGCCGATCCCGGGGATCTCGGTCGCCCGCCCCGCCGTCGCCAGCTCGGCCACCGAGACCGGGCTTTCGCGGATCGCCTTCGCCGCCGTCGAGTAGGCGAGCACGCGGTATTTGACCGCGCCGTCGAGCTGGTAGAGCACGCCGAGCTCTTCCAGCGCGGCGGCGATCGCGGCGTTCGTCATCGTCATACTCGGCAAACATAGGGATATGAGCGGGGGTTGCGAGCCTCGCTATACTTTCTGAAGTATTGAGAGCTGAAACTCGACTCTTGGGGGACCGATACCAGTGACCGGCAAGCTCACCGACGTGACCGACGCGACCTTCAAGTCCGACGTCCTCGAGGCCGACGGCCCCGTGCTAGTCGACTTCTGGGCTCCCTGGTGCGGCCCCTGCCGCGTCGTCCACCCCGTGCTCGAGGAAATCGACGCCGAGCGCGAGGACCTGACGATCCTCAGCCTCAACGTCGACGAGAACCAGCAGACCGCCGCCCAGTACGAAGTCCTCTCGATCCCGACTCTCCTCCTGTTCAAGGACGGCGCGATCGCGAAGAAAGTCGTCGGCGCGATGCCGAAGCGCCGCCTCGAGGCCGAGCTCGAGCCGGCCCTCGCCTAGGGCCCCGGCGCACCGGGATCAGGCCGGGCCGCTGAGGCCGGCTTGCCTCAGCCCCCGCTCGATCGCGGGGGCGAGGGTGCGGGCGTAGGTCGCGGTGAGGTGGCTCTTGTCGCGGTAGACGAGGGCGTTGCCGATCACCGCGCGGCAGAGGTCGTCGGGGCAGAGCTTGGCGGTCAGGTTGATCAGGTCGGAACCGGGCGCCACCTTGGCAGCTCGAGCATCGAATTCGGTGGCCCTGTCGCGCACCAGGGGGAAGGCGCACGATTCGAGCTGCTGGAGCTTTTCGGAGACGCAGCCGGGGACGTAGCTGGTCGAGACCGGCGTGTCCTTGATCACCACCGTTCGCAGGCCGGCCCGGTGGATCCGCGTCAGGGTCGAGACGTACCCCGCTTCCAGCTCCGCGGCGCCCGCGGTGCCGTGGAGTTCTTCGCCGTCGTGGCCGTAGGGCGTGTAGACGGTGTCGCCGCTGATCACGACGACCGTCGAGCCGGCGCCCATTTCGATCCGCCGCAGCTCCTTCTGACGCCAGGCGTCGCATTGCGAGTACTCGCGCTCGGCGACCATGCTGCGGATCGGCACTTCGGCCGGCGTGCATTCGGCCTTGGTCAGGACGATCAGGCGCCAGTCGTGCTCGTTCGCCAGCGCTTCGAGCGCCGGCGAGTACTGCAGCGCGTGCGAGTCGCCGAAGAGGATCAGCGTCCGCCTGCCCTGCGGGTCGCCGTAGAGGCAGCGGTTCGAGTTGGTGCCGTCGATCCCGACCAGGCAGCCTTCGTAGTACATGCGCGAGCGGTCGGCCGACGCTCGCAGCGGGCTCGGCCGGACCGCGGCGGCGTGCTGCTGCGGGCGGGGCTGGCTGTGCAGAGCGGCGGCGCCCTTGACCTGGGAGAGCGGCGCCGTGCGCAGGGTCGGCTGCAGATCGGTGAGCAGGAGGCCGGCGGTGACCCCGATCGCCATGCAGCCGAGGCCGAGAGCGAGGGCGCGGTTCGGCCGCAGGCTCAGCACCCTGGAGAGGCGGACCGGGTCCTCGATCCAGCGGTGGGTCGCCGCGGTGGGGATCCAGGAGGCGGCGACCACCGCGACACCGGCGGCGATCGAGAGCGGCCCCCAGAGCACCGCGGCGAAGATCAGCGCCGGCCAGTGCCAGAGGTACCAGGAGTAGGAGAGCCGCCCGACGTAACGGAGCGGCGGCAGCGAGAGCAGCCCGGCGGGAGCGCCCCTCGCCCGGGCGTAGACGGAGGAGCCGGCGAGGATCACGCAGGCGGTCCCGACGGTCGGCAGCAGGGCCGCGATTCCCGGGAACGGCGTGCTCGCGTCGAAGGCGAAGGCGGCGTAGACGATCGCGCCGAGGCCCGCCCAGCCGATCGCCGCCGCCGCCGGGCGCGGAATGCGCACCGCGCCGATCAGCGCCAGCACCGCGCCCAGCGCCAGCTCCCAGGCTCGCCCGAAGGTGGAGAAGTAGGCCGAGGCGGGCTGTTCGTCGGTCAGCTGGATCCCCAACGCCAGCGATCCGACCAGGACGACCGCGAGGGTCACCCAGATCGCCGGGCGGACGGAGCCGCCGCGACGGCGCCAGAGCCAGGTGACCGCGAGCAGCAGGCTCGGCCAGACGAGGTAGAACTGCTCCTCGATCGCCAGCGACCACAGGTGCAGCACCGGGCTCGGTTCGACGTCCTGGGCGAAGTAGTCGACCGACTGGGCGGCGAAGTGCCAGTTGGCGGAGTAGAGGGCCGAGCTGACGATGTCGCCCGAGACTTCGACCGCACGGACCGGCGAGAGAAGCAGCAGCGAGAGCACGCCGACGGCGGCGAGCAGGACCGCGGCGAGCGGCAGCAGTCGCCTGGCCCGCCGGGCGTAGAAACGGCGCAGCGATATCCCCCCGGTGCGGTCGAGCTCGCCGAGCAGAAGCCGGGTGATCAGGAACCCCGAGATGACGAAGAAGACGTCGACCCCGACGTAACCACCGGCGACGAAGGGCAGGCCCGCGTGGCAGAGGAGCACAGCGCCGATCGCGACGGCCCGCAGGCCCTCGATGTCGCCGCGGAAGCTGTTTCCAGCCGAATCCTGTCTACGGGGGATACATTCAGCTTAGGGCGATGACCAACTCGCGCTCGGCGAGTCGTGCGGTCACGCCGTCGGCGGCGTCGTAGGCGACGGCGGTGGCGAGGACCTCTCCGGCGAGGTAGTCCTGGTGGGCGCGGGCGGCGGCGAGCAGCTCCTCGTCGCCGCCGAGCGCGAGCTCTATCCGGTCGGTGATCTCGAGTCCCGCCTCTTTGCGCGCGTTCTGCACGGCGTGGACGACCTCGCGGGCGAGGCCCTCGCGGCGCAACTCGTCGTCGAGCTCCAGCTCGAGGGCGACGGCGTGGCCGGCCTCGGCCTCGACCTCGTAGCCCTCCAGCGGCTGCAGCGAGAGGCTGACCTCCTCGGCGCCGAGCGCGTGCTCGTCGCCGTCGACGTTGATCCCGACCTCGCCGCCCTCGGCCATGACGCGGGCGACGTGGACCGGGTCGAGCGCCTCGATCGCCGCCGCGACCTGCGGCATGCGCTTGCCGAAGCGCGGCCCGAGCGAACGGTAGTTGGGCTTGACCGCGTAGCTGACCAGCTCCGACTCGTCGCTGACGAAGTCGAGCTGCTTGACGTTGAGCTCGCCCCTGACCAGCTCGGCACGGGCGGAGATCGCCTCGCGCTCGGCCTCGCTGGCGACGATCACGGCGCGGCGCAGCGGCTGGCGCACCTTCGCCTTCGCCTGCGCGCGGGCGGCGCGGCCGAGCTCGACCGTCAGTCGCACGGCGTCCATCGCCGCTTCGAGGCCGGCGTCGGCAAGCGCCGCGTCGGGCGACGGGAAGTCGCGCAGGTGGACCGAGTCGGGCAGCTCGCCGAGCTCTCCGGCCTCGCCGCCGGCCAGGTTGAGGTGGATCTCGTCGGCGAGGAAGGGCGTGAACGGCGCGAGCAGCGCCGCGACCTCGAGCAGGCAGTGGCGCAGGGTGGCGAAGGCGGCCCGGTCGCCCTCCCAGAAGCGGCGGCGTGAGAGCCGCACGTACCAGTTGGAGAGCTCCTCGACGAAGGCGGCGATCTCGCGCCCGGCGGCCGTGCAGTCGAAGGAGTCCATGTGCTCGGCGACGCTCGCGACAGTCGCCTGGAGCCGCGAGAGCGCCCAGCGGTCCAGATCCTCACCGCCGCGGTCGAGGTTTGAATCGCTATCCGGTTCAAAGCTCGACCGCGCTGCGGGGGTTTTGAAGTCCTCCGGCCCGAGATTCTCCGCGTTCGCGTAGAGCACCCAGAACGAGTAGGTGTTCCACAGCGTGAGCAGGAACTGGCGCACCGATTCGCCGACCGTGTCGACCGAGAAGCGGTAGCCGGCCCAGGGCTGCTGCGCGGTCAGGTAGTACCAGCGGAAGGCGTCGGCGCCGTGGGCGTCGATCACGTCCCAGGGCTCGACCACGTTGCCCTTGCTCTTCGACATCTTCTGGCCCTCGGGGTCGAGGATCAGGCCGAGGCAGACGCAGTTGCGATAGCTGGAGGAGCCGAACAGCAGGGTCGACTCGGCGAGCAGCGTGTAGAACCAGCCGCGCGTCTGGTCGATCGCCTCGCAGATGAAGTCGGCGGGGAAGCGCTCCGCGAACAGCTCCTCGTTCTCGAACGGGTAGTGGAACTGGGCGAAGGGCATCGCGCCGCTGTCGTACCAGGTGTCGATCACCGACTCGACCCGGCGCATCTCGCCGCCGCAGCGCTCGCACTCGACCGTGATCTCGTCGATGTAGGGGCGGTGCAGGTCCTCGGGCACCTCGCCGCGGGCGCGCTCGCGCAGCTCGGCGACCGAGCCGGCGCAGAAGCGCCCGTCGCAGCCGTCGCTCGCGCACTCCCAGATCGGCAGCGGCGTGCCCCAGTAGCGGTCGCGCGAGAGCGCCCAGTCGACGTTGTTCTCCAGCCATTTGCCGAAGCGGCCGTGCTTGATGTGCTCGGGGTGCCAGCCGATCGCCTCGTTGTTGGCGAGCAGCTCGTCCCGCGCCTGCGAGGTGGCGACGTACCAGCTCGACTTGGCGTAGTAGAGCAGCGCCGTGCCGCAGCGCCAGCAGTGCGGGTAGGCGTGCTCGTAGACCTGCTCGCGGAACAGCAGGCCGCGCTCGGCGAGGCTGTCGATCAGCCGGCGGGTCGTCTCGGGGTCCTTGACGAACTCGCCGGCGAAGCCGGTCACCCGCTCGTCGAAGCGGCCGTCGGGCTTGACCGGGTTGTAGAGGCTGCCGTGGTCGGTCGGGTCGATGAGCCCGAATGCGGCGGCGACCCCGTAGTCGTCTTCGCCGAAGGCGGGGGCGATGTGGACGAGCCCGGTCCCGTCCTCGGTGGTGACGAAGTCGCCGCCGATCACCGGGAAGCCGCCGGGCTCGCGGTCGCCCAGCTCGAACACCGGGCCGCGGTAGCTGCGGCCGACCAGCCGCGAGCCGGGCAGGCGGTCGAGGACCTGCGCCCCCTCGCCCAGCACCCGCTCGACCAGCGGCTCGGCGAGGATCAGAACCTCGTCGCCGACCTTGGCTCTGACGTAGGTGACGTCCGGGGCGACCGCGACGGCCTCGTTGCCGGGCAGCGTCCAAGGCGTGGTGGTCCAAACCAGCAGCGATTCGCCGGCGTCGCCTCCGTCCTCGGCGAGCAGCGGAAAGCGCACATATATGGACGGGTCCGATACGTCCTGGTAACCGAGCGCGACCTCGTGCGAGGAGAGCGCCGTGCCGCAGCGCGGGCAGTAGGGGACGACCTTGTGTCCCTCGTAGAGCCGCTGCTCGTCCCAGAGCCGGCGCAGCGACCACCAGACCGACTCGATGTAGTCGTTCTCCAGCGTCACGTAGGGGTCGTCGAGGTCGATCCAGAAGCCGATCCGCTCGGTCAGCCGGTTCCACTCCTCGACGTACTCGAAGACCGAGGCGCGGCAGCGCGCGTTGAACCTGTCGATCCCGTACTCCTCGACCTCCTGCTTGGAGCCGATGCCGAGCTGCTTTTCGACCTCGAGCTCGACCGGCAGCCCGTGGCAGTCCCATCCCGCCTTGCGCGGCACGCGGTAGCCGCGCATCGTGCGGTAGCGCGGGTAGACGTCCTTGAAGACGCGCGAGAGCACGTGGTGGGAGCCGGGGCGGCCGTTCGCCGTCGGCGGGCCCTCGTAGAAGCTCCAGACCTCGGCCCCCTCGCGGTTGGCGAGCGAGCGGCCGAAGACGTCGCGCTCGCGCCAGCGCGCCAGCACCCGCTGCTCGAGCTCCGGGAAGGACTGCTTCGGGTCGACTGGCTTGAAACCTGACATGAGCGCGTGATTCTAGGAGCGGGTAGCCTCCCCGGCCGCATGCCCCCCACATTCGACCTCAACGGCAAGGTCGCGCTGGTTACCGGCGCGGCCCGCGGCATCGGCTTCGAGGCGGCCCGCCAGATGCACATGCGCGGCGCCTCGGTCGCGGTCGTCGACCTCGATCCCGAGCAGGCGCGCGAGGCCGCCGAGCGGGTCGGCGAGCGGGCGCTCGGGATCGGCGCCGACGTGACCGACGAGGGCGCGATGCGGGCGGCCGTCGCCGAGGCGGTCGAGCGCTTCGGCGGGATCGACGTCGTCGTCGCCAACGCCGGCATGGCGCAGTCGCAGGTCGCGACCGTGCGCGGCATCGCCGGCGAGGAGTGGGAGCGCGTCTTCGAGGTCGACATGCTCGGCGTCTGGCGCACGGTGCGGGCGGCGCTGCCGCAGATCGTCGAGCGCAAGGGGCACATCGTCGTCACCGGCTCGGTCTACTCGTGGGCCAACGGCGTGCTCAACAGCCCCTACGCGGTCGCCAAGGCGGGGGTCGAGGCGCTGGGCCGCGGCCTGCGCAGCGAGCTCGTGCCGCTCGGCGCGAGCGCCGGCGTCGTCTACTACGGCTGGGTCGACACGCAGCTCGTCCAGGACGGCTTCGCCCGCAAGCACTCCGACCGCATGCAGGAGAACGTCCCCGCCTGGCTGCTCAAGCGGATCACCCCCGACGAAGCGGCGGCGGCGCTGATCCGCGGCATCGAAGCGCGCGCCCCGCGCACCTTCGCGCCCAGGTGGTGGGCGATCCCGAGCTACCTGCGCGGCATCCTCAACCCGCTGCTCGACCGGCGCTTCGACCGCGACCGGCGGATGCGCGAGACGATCCGCGCGGTCGAGGCCGAAGCGGACGAGCAGGGCGCGTCGGCTGTCTCAGCCGCGAGCCGCTGATTCAGCCCCGCGTCAGCTCCTCGAGCAGGAAGACGAAGGACTCGTAGGGCTCGCCGGTCGCGCGGCTGAGTCCGATCTCGCAGGTGCGGTTGCTGGAGAGGTGGGCGTCGAAGCGGCGTCCGGCCAGCTCGGCGGCCTGCGGGGCGGTCGCGGCGGCGGTCAGCTCGGGGTGGCTGAAGCCGCGGTCGCCGGCGAAGCCGCAGCAGGTCGACGAGGGGGCGACGTGGACGTCGTCGGCGAGCGCGCCGGCGAGTCTGCGCAGGCGCGGCGCGAGGCCGAGCTGGCGCGTCGCGCAGGTCGGGTGCACGGTCGCCGAGCCGACCCTGCGGCCGACCTCCAGCCCGGGCAGCAGGCGGTCGTGCGCCCAGGCGACCGAGTCGAGGATCGTCAGCGCCGCCAGCCGCTCGGCGTTCGCCTCGTCGAGCACGCCGTCGCCCGGCTCGGCGATCGCGTGCGTGCACGAGGCCGCGTCGATCACCACCGGCAGCTCACCCTCCCCGCTCCAGGCCCACAGCCGCCCGACCAGCTCGTTCGCCTTCTGCCGCTGCGCGGCGGCAAACCCTTTCGACCCCCAGGGCAGCCCGCAGCAAGACCCCGCCAGGTCGTCCGGAATCCAAACCGGCGCCCCGGCCCGGCGCGAAACCTCCACCAGCGCCTCCGCCAAACTCCGCCGGCGGGCCGATTTCCCACCTATATCGTGGGTTTTCGGCCCGTCGGCGGCGGAGCCGAAGATGCGGTTGGTGCAGCTTGGGAGGTAGACGGCGCTTGCTTGCGCTCGCGCGGTCGGCGGTAGGTGCG
>CAWIFA010000049.1:0-23184 GCA_963835315.1 uncultured Solirubrobacterales bacterium
ACATTTGGTCGGTTGTGGTGACCCGGGGCCCACCCCGCCCGGCGGAAGCCGGGCGGGGTGGGGTGCTCGAGTCGTTGGGGGTGGGCTGCTCGGTTGACTAGTGGGCGGTCATTGCCCAGGAGCCATACGCCTCGGCCAAACCAGCGGCCGTCGCCTTGAACGACGAGGCTTTCGCGACCACGCCTCCGCCATTGCTGCTGAGCAACGTCCCGGTGATGATTTTGTTGGCGCCGGAGGGAGCCGTAACGTTGGTCGTGGACTTCTCGTAAAGGCAGATGTACCCGGCTAGGGGTGCCACGGGATGATCGGCATCTCCGGTACAGCCGACCGGATCGCTCGCGTTGCCCTGGTTGGCCGGCGTCAGGTACCAAACCGTGTACGTACCGGACACCGGGACCACGGTGGAGATGGAGATCGGCAGCTGCTCATCGGCGGCCGCACCGTCTGCATGGACGAGCCACGTACCCTGGAGGTGGGCATTGGGGGGAGCGGTGCCGACCACCCAGGGGGAGCCGTCGCTGCCGTTGGTGCCGTTGGTGCCGTTGGTGCCGTTGGTGCCGTTACAGACATAAGCGTCGCCGCTGGCGGAGGTGTATTTCTCACCGCCGCTTGGGCAGTTGAGGCCGGGGTCCTCGTTGACACCGGTGACGGAGGTGCCGTCGCTGCCGTCGCTGCCGTCGCTGCCATCGGTCCCGTTGGTGCCGTTGGTGCCGTTGGCACCTGCGGCGCCTTTGGCGCCGGCGGGGCCTGCGGGGCCTGCGGGGCCGGCGGGACCTGCCGGACCCTGCGGACCGCGGGGGCCACGCTTGCCGCGCGGGCCGCGAGCGCTCTTCTTCTTGTGCTTCTTGTTGTGGTGGCGCTTGGAAGCGGAAGCGAGCTGATCGCCACCGCCCTGGGATGCGATAGCGCCGCCGGCGAGGGCGGCGATCAGCGCGACGATGGCCACTACGAGGCCCGCCGTGCCGAAGTGTGTGCGTAGACGCGAGAACATCAGAATGTCTCTCCTTGTGTCGGGGCGAGGCGATTGCCGATCGCCTTGCCTTTGCTTTGATTCGGAGGGGTTGGGTGCTCACGCAGCTACGCCCTCCCCCGTCTTGGTCGTTGGTGGTGGAACGTGCTGTGTGAATGAAGAGGTCGGGCTCGTCCCGAGAGCGGCGCCGTACGGGACGAGCCCATGGGCGTCGTCTGCCAGGGAGAGCGGTCGAGCGCCGATGGAGGACCGTGGTCCTGGAAGCTCTGTGTGTGAATGGGGTGGCCGATCGCTTGGAGCGATGCCTCTGCGTCCCGTTTCACTGCGATGCCTCTCCCTTGTCCCTGTGATCGAGCCCTTTCCCGAGGGCTCGCTTTCCCCTGTGGCTCCGGATCAAGGCCGTCCCGATTCAGACAATCTTGTTTCCGAAACTGATGAGAGGCTAGACGACTCTGTTTCTTATGTCAAGAAACAAATTCGTCTGGAATGGACGGGCTCTCACGCAGGGACACCCGGACCGAGCAGGTGAAGAGGTCCTCGCCCTCCGCATAGGCCGCGCGCCCGCGATCCGTACAGCCAGAGGGCGCGCAAATCCTCGCCCAGCTCCTCGTTCAACAGGTAGGTGATCGCCGCACGGCGCGGCGCTTCGCCGCGGAGAGGACGGCGCCGAAGAGAGCGGGTTCGAGCCGCGCGGTCATCATCCAGAGGATAGGCGCATGCGACCACAGTTAGAGCGACGCTACGATTCTGCCGTGGCCGCGAAACGGACCGGCAATTGGACCCCCGAGGGAAAAGCGGAGCGAGCGGCGCTGCGGCGCGATTATCTGGAGCTGACCCCGGCGCAGCGGATGGAGCAGGTCTTCGAACTGTCGCGCTTCATGTCCCAGGTCGCCGCCGCGGGGCGCCGCCGGCGCGGTGGCTGAGCTGGACATCCCCGGGATCCTCGGGGAGCTGGCCGGGGGAGGAGTCGAGTTCCTCATCATCGGAGGCGTGGCGGTCGGCTTCCACGGTTACGTCCGCGCGACGAAGGATGTCGACGTGGTGCCGGCGCCCGATCCCAAAAACCTCACGAAGCTCGCCCGGGTGCTGGCGCGACTCGATGCGGAGGTCGAGGGCTCCGAGGAATTCGAGAGCGGCGAACTGCCCGACCCCCTGGACCCCGGAGCGCTTGCCCTGGGCGGCAACTGGGTGCTGCGCACCGGGCTGGGGCGCTTCGACGTGATGCAATGGATCGGTGAGAGCGCCCTCTGGGAGAGACTCTCCCCCGCCGCGATCGAGGTGGAGATCGGCGGGCTGACGGTGAAGGTAGTCGCCTACGAGGACTTGGTCGCGCTGAAGGAGGAGGCGGGACGGCCCGAGGATCTAGCCGATCTGCGGCGGCTGCGGCAGGCGCGCGGCGAAGAGTAGGTGAGGGCACGACTTGGCGGGTAGCGTACCGCCTCGGTGGTACACTCCTCCTCGTGGCGACCTCGAACCCCCGCGTCCAGGTAACCGTCGATCCCGAGCTGGGCGAGGCGCTCGACGCCATGGATCCCCGCCCGGCGAGCAAGTCGCGGCTGATCCGCGACCTGGCGCTGCGCGGGGCGGAGGCGGGCGAGGAGGAGCGCGGCGCATGCCGAGGCGACCGAGTACTTCTGAAAGTGGCCGACGGCGAGATCGAGTTGGACCTCGACGCGGCCGGCGAGGCCACGAGGAGCGCGAGGCTGAAGCCGAGTGAAGCCGTTCGGCTCGGGCGTCCCGCTCGTCATCGACACCTCCGCCTGGCTCGTCAGCGGAGCCGGGAGTGCTCGAGCGCTGGCGCGACCACTGGGCAGGCCTCCTGCTCCTGTCCCGTCGCGGCGCTGGAGATCCTGCGCGGCGCCCGAAACGAGAGTGAATTCCAAGCGCTCGAAGAACCTGGTGGCGCTGCCCCAGGCTCCCCTCACCGCCTCGGCCTGCCGGCCGCGCTGGCGGCTACCGCGACCTCGGCGCCCGCCGCCGCCTGCCCGCCGCCGACTACCTGATCGCCGCCGCGGCGGCCGAGCGGGGCTTCGGCGTCCTGCACGGGGACCGCCACTTCGACCTGCTCGCCGGGGCCCTCGGCTTCGAGAGTGTCCGCCTCGCCGAGCCCGGATAGCCGCGGGCGCGCTCGCCGCCGACGAGCCTCGCTTCAGTCGAGAAGTCGGCGGCGGAGTCGATCGGGGTCCGATCGCGAGGTCGAGCGGGTGCCTGTCGCCCTCGGAAAGCGCCGCGCGGGCAGGCGTGAGCATTGCGTAATAGGCGGAGCTGACCGGCGCCCTCGCGATGGCTCGAGTCGAGCGCTGCCGCGCCAGCGCGGCCCGGTCCCGCGCCTGCTCCATGAACTCCTCGGAGCGCGGGCTCACTCCAGCGCGCTCCCGGCGAGGACAGCTTGTCGCGGTCGACGTCCTGGATGAAGAAGGAGCGGATCTCGCGGCGCTCGCGCAGGCGCTCGGGCCCGTAAACGACGACCGAGTACCAGACCGGGCTGTCTCCCTCCTGCTCGGCGGTCTCGAAGGCCAGGTGAAATGCCCGGTCGCCCCAGCGCGGCTGCCCCGCTCGGCCACCACCAGCAGGTCGACGTCGGACTTGCGGTCGGGGTCGGAATCGTCGAGCACGGCGTCCGCGCGCGCGCGCGAGCCGTAGAGCCAGACGGCGCGCAGGTCCTCGCCCAGCTCTTCGCGCAGCCGCCCCACATAGCGCTCGAGCACGCGCCGCTCCAGGTCGGTGAGCATGGCGGCGTCGAGCGCGTCGGCGAGTTGCGCGAACATCGTCCAGAGCATAGGCCCTATATATGGACGCTCAGCGGGCGATCGCGCCGGCCTCTGCGCGCCCAGGTAAGGGGTGAGGAGGAACTCGACCAGGTCGGGGAGGAGGTCCTCCAGCGCCTCGCCCTGGCCGGCGAGGATGCGGCGGGAGATGAGGCAGACCATGCCGCCGACCAGCGCCTCCTCGGTGGTCGGCGAGAGGGGGCCAGGTTCCTCGGGGGAGCGGCCCTCGCGGCCGCCGTGGAAGTAGGGGACGAAGCTCTGGATCGCGGCGTCGTAGCGCTCGACCACGCCGGGGCCGGCGGCCAGTGCCTCGACCATCGCCAGGCGGGCGAGGGCGGGCTCGGCGGCGAGGAAGGCGAGCATCGCGGCGATCCCGGCGCTCACCCCGCGCGGCCAATCCGGCGCCCCTCGAAGCCGGCGCCAATCCGCCCGCGTAGCTCCTCCATCACCGTCTCGTAGGCGGCGATAAAGCACTCGTCGCGGTCGGCGAAGTGCTCGTAGAAGGTGCGACGGGAGACCGCCGCGTGGCGGGTGATGCGGGCGACGGGGTCGCCGTCGTAGCCGTGCTCGGCGATGGCCTCGGCGAGGCCGGCGATCAGCCGCTCGCGCTGGTTGCGAGCGACGAACTCCGGCGGCAGGCCGTGGCGGCCGGGGGGCAGGCGGGCCAGCTCCGGCGGGTAGTCCGGCCCGTCGCCCTCCGGCCCGACCTCGGCGGGGGCCCCACCGGGCGGGGCACCCATCTCCCTGGCCAACTCGGCCTCCACGGCTGACCGCTCTCCCTCCCCACCCGGCTGCCAGGCGTGGCCTGCGACCACGCCCTCAAGCTCGTCCTCGGTGCCCCGCGCCAGCTCCTCCAGCGCCACGTCCATTCCCAGGTAGGGCATCACCGCGGCGGCCATCAGCTGCGGCACCAGCCCCGGCAGCTCCTCGGTCCGCCCCTGCACGATTTGGCGTAGACCTGGCCGTAGGCGGAGCCGGCCAGCGCCTCGGCGGTGGTGCGGGGAACCGCGTCGGGGTCCTCCATCTCGTTGCGACCGGCGTCGATCAGCGCGGCGATCGCCCGCATCGTCATGTCGCGCCGGGCGCGGGCGGCGGCGCCGGCGCTCAGCACCTCGACCCCGAAGCAGGCCCGCCCCGGGTCGTGGCAGAGGGAGCCGATCGCGCCGCGGGCGACGGCGCGCAGGCGATCGGGCCAGTCCTCCTCCGCGTCGAAGGCGGCGCGCATCTCCTCCAGGCACTCGTCGTTCATCTCCTGCCAGGCGGAGAGGAAGCAGTCGTACTTGCCGCGGAAGTGGCGGTCGAAGGCGGGGCGGTCGAGGCCGGCCCGCTCGAGGACCATCTCGATCGTCGTCTCCAGGTAACCGTGCTCCGCGGCCACCTCTATAAGTGCTTCGATGATGCGAGCGCGCTCGGGACTGGCGAAGCGATCGCGCCTGCGGTCGTCGAGCACTACTCCATCGGGCCTCCAGATCCCCGCCTTCGCTTTGTTGACAAGAGCCGCCGACCGCTTCGCCGCCTCGGCGCCCAGATAGGGGGTGAGGGAGAACTCGACCAGCTCGGGGAGCAGCTCCTCGATCTGGTCGGTCTGGCCCATCACGATGCGCTGGTAGAGGATCCAGAAGATGCCGCCGACGATCGTCTCCTCCAGGGTGGCGGGCAGCTCGTCGCCGCGCTCGGAGGATTTGCGGCCCATGCGGAAGAGGGGGACGAAGGCCTGGATCGAGCGCTCGTAGCGGTCGACCGCGGCGGGGCCGGCGGAGAGCGCCTCGACGATGCAGGTGCGGGCCAGGGCCGGCTCACTGGCGGCGTAGTGGAGGAAGGCGGAAAGGCCGGCGTTGACCCGGTCCGGCCAGTTGTCAACCTTGGCGGCGGCGTCGACGACGCGGCGCAGCGCCTCGGTCACCGCGTACTCGGAGGCGGCGAGGAAGCAGTCCTCCTTGGAGGAGAAGTTGTCGTAGAAGGTGTTGCGAGCGATGCCGGCGGTGCGCACGATGTCGGCGACGGTGACCGCCCGGTAGCCCTTCTCCTCGATCTCGGTGGCGAGCGCCTCGATGATTCGCGCCCGCTGGTGCTGGGCGATGAACTCGCGCGGAAGGCGCCGCTTTCCGGGCGACACTCGCGCGGCGGGAGACACGCGTTCAGCCATCGGATTCAGGGTACTGCCGCGGTCGCCGAATGCCAAGCATCGGCGTACATTCCCAATACCGCAGGCGTACCGAGAGGGGCGGCGGGCATTGCAGCGGGGGGTCCTATGTCCAGCTCGCGTTCGTCGAGACACTCAAGGTCGCCGACAGTAGGTGTCGCCGACCTCTGCTGCTGGTAATCTCAGGCGGTGGGATTCGTCAATCGACAGTCCGATTGGACCAGCTCGAGGCGTGGTGGGCGAGCCGGGCGCCGGGCTCGCGGTGGTCTGGGGGCGGCGACGGGTCGGCAAGACCGCGCTGATCCAGCGGTTCGCCGGCGAGCGGCGGGCGGTGTTCCACACCGGGGGGGCCGCCCGGCCGCCGCCGAGTTGGCGGCGCTCTCCGGGCCGCCGCGCCCGTCCTCGACGGCGGTGTCCGCGACCTCGCCGACCGTCCCTTCGCCGACTGGGACGACGCCCTGGAGACGCTGGCCCGGCCGCTCGCGAGCGGCCGCTGCTCCTCGTCCTCGACGAGCTGCCGGCGCTGGTGGAGACGGCGCCGCAGCTGGAGAGCACGATCCGTGCCGCCTGGGACCGCGTCCGCGGTCGGGCCAAGCTGAAGCTCCTGCTCTGCGGCTCGGCGGTGCGCACGATGGAGACAATGCAGGAGGAGCGCGCCCCCCTCTACGGCCGCGTCGACCTGGCGCTGCTGCTGCATCCTTTCCGCCCGCACGAGGCGGCCCTGATGCTGCCGCGTCTGAGCCCCGCCCAGCGGGCACTGGTCTGGGGGATCGTGGGGGGTGTCCTCTCTACCTCCAGTGGTGGGACCAGGACAGAAGCATCAAGGCCAACCTCGCCCGCCTGGCCTGCGCGCCCGGAGGCCAGCTGCTCACCGAAGGGCAGCTGGTGCTGGCGACCGAGGGGGAGCAGGGCGAGTTGGCGCGGCAGACCCTCTACGCGATCGCCGGCGGGCGGACAAAGTTCAACGAAATTGAGACGGCGGTGCGAGCCGACCCCGGGCGGACGCTCGATCGGCTCGTCGCCCTGCGCCTGGTGGAGCGGGTGGCGCCGGTCACCGAGAACCCGCTGCGCACCCGGCGCAAGGTCTACCGGATCGCAGACAACTTCCTCGCTTTCTGGCTCGGCGTGCTGGACCGCTACCGGCCGGAGATCGAGCGCGGCTTGGGCGAGAGCATCCTGCCGGTGCTGCTCGACTCGCTCGACGACCACATGGGCGGGCCGTGGGAGGAGGCATTCCGCGACCATCTGCGCCGGCGTGCCGGCGACGGCGATCTCGGCCCCGACGTCGTCGCGGTCGGCCGCTTCTGGACGGCGGGCGCCGATCCCGGTGAGATCGACGCGGTCGTCCTCGCCGGGCGGGGCCGGAGGGCGGTTATGGTCGGCGAGGCGAAGTGGGCGCGGCGCGTCGACTCCGCCCGCCTGCGCGCCGACCTGGAACGAAAGGCGGAGGCCCTCCCCGCGCCGCGGAGGAGGTTCGCTACGCGATCTGCGCGCGCGAGCGAGTCGAGGCGATGCCGCCGACCTGGCGATCACGGCCGAGGACATTTTCTAGCTCCGGCTCAGCTGTGCGAATCCTGGAAGGCGAACGGGTTGAGGAACTGACGGCCCAGAAGGGAGTCGCGCTGGGCCTTCGTCAGCTCGGCCTCCTCGCAGACGGCGTCCCAGTTCGCGTTGATGGCGTCGACCTGGCGATCGATCAGCTCGCGCGCGGCGGGCTCGGTCAGGTGGTAGACGTTGGCGCGCGCGACGCAGCCGGCCAGCTGGCTGTAGCGCCACCCGTCCTCGCCGATCGCCATCACCTGCTCGACCTCTCCCACCGAGCGGGGGCCGGGGCTGATGTCGTAGGCCGGCGTCAGCGTCCAGCTCGGCCCCGTCCCAGAACGCCGCCTGGTTGCGGGGATGGTCGTCGGTGTTCCGATGAGGATGTTGAGGACGATGCGAGCCGAACAGCTCTCGGAGCGTCGCGTCGGGCTCGCTGAAGCGGGCGCGGATGCTCTGGGCCAGATCCGCGTAGCTTCCGTAGCGGCCCCCGGCCTGGCCGAGTCCGAGGATCGTCAGGGCCGAGACCATCGCGCGGCGGCGCTCGCCCGCGGGGCGATCGAAACGCTCGACGAGGAGCGCCTTCCTGCCGAGCGACTTCGGCGATCTCGACCCGGGCCACGTCGAGGCCGGCCAGGCGCGCGAAGCGCATCGCGAGGAACTCCGCCTGAACGACCGGGTAGACGTCCGTGCTCGAGCTGAACTTGGCGATCCAGTGCCCGTCCTCGCCGTCGAGGAGCGCCTTCGGCCGAGCGCCGCCGATCGAGCTTCCGCGCAGGAGCGCATCCGAGAGGGGAGGCGGGAGCGGTTCCCCCGCCTCCACGCATTCGGCTGCCCGCGCGAGGTCCGCGAGCGGCGCCGTCCCGGCGGCGCGCGGGACATACTCGCTCGCGGACTCCTGAAAGTCGAGCGCGCCGATGCGGTCGGAATCCGAGGCGAGGAGGTAGGTGAGTGGGCGCAGCTCGGGAGGCTGCCGCCCCGCGCCGACGAGCCGGTGGAGGATCACGCGCTGCCCCCAGGAATCCGGCCCGGCGTCGGCGATGCAGCCGTGGATCGCGTCCGCCCGCGGCATCTGCTCGCCCGCCCGCAGGGGCAGCTCCGGCTCATAGAAGGAGATCGCGTCAGCGCGCTCCAGGTAGCGGCGCCCGTAGCGGAAGGCGAGCGACTCGCCGACCTGGTCGAGGCGGCCGGCCGGAACCGGCTCGGACTCCCCGGGCAACCAGAATCCAGACGTAGGCGGTCCGCGGCTGAGCGTCGCGATCCGGCCTAGAACTCATCCTCGACCTCGCTCGCCCGCCTCGCCCGCGAGGGGATCAAGGCAAGGCGGGCCTGCGCGTCGCGGCGCTCCAGGCGCAGGCGCTCCAGGTCGGCGTGAAAGAGGGGGACGCCGACCAGCGCCGCCGCCTCCAGGGCCGGGCCCAAGCCGACGGTCAGATCGCCGCGCTCGACCTTGCGCATGGTCGTGTGGTTGACCCCCGCCCGCTCAGCCAGCTCCTCCAGCGTCCAGCGACGCTCGAGGCGGGCAAGGCGGATCTGCTCACCAAGCAGGAGGGCCGCTTCGACGGCCTGCGGGGAATAGGCGCGGGGGCGCTTCATTCCGACACTTTAGCATTGGTTAAGCCGTTAACCGACGTTTTACTGTCGGTTAAGTCAGATTTGAGTGGCGACGAGCGCCGCGGCGGCGGCGATGAAGGCGTGACAGGGATCGAACGTTTGTTCGACTGACCGAGGTACTACCCTGGGCGCAACGATGGCTGACCGAAGCGCGATCGAGTGGACTGAGGCGACGTGGAACCCGGTGACCGGATGCTCGAAGGTATCGCCGGGCTGCGCGCACTGCTACGCGAAGACCTTCGCCGAGCGCTGGCGCGGCGTGCCGGGTCACCCTTACGAGCAGGGCTTCGACCTGCAAGCTTTGGCCCGAGCGCCTCGACCAGCCGCTGCGCTGGAGGCGGCCCCGGATGATCTTCGTCAACTCGATGAGCGACCTCTTCCACGAGGAGATCCCCGACGAGTTCATCGCAGCGACGTCTTCCGCGTCATGGGCGAGGCCGATTGGCACGTCTTCCAGGTCCTGACCAAGCGCCACGAACGCCTGCTCGAGCTTGCGCGACGCGCCTCGCCTGGCCGTCGAACGTCTGGATGGGGGTCTCGATCGAGAACAGGCGTTTCGTCCATCGCGCCGACTACCTGCGCGAGGTGCCCGCCGCGGTGCGCTTCATCTCCGCCGAGCCGCTGCTCGGACCGCTGGAAGGGCTCGACCTGACCGGCATCGACTGGCTGATCGCCGGCGGCGAGTCGGGCCCGGGCCATCGACCGGTGCGGGAGGAGTGGATGCGCGACCTGCGCGACCGATGTGCGCCGAGGACGTCGCGTTCTTCTTCAAGCAGTGGGGTGGCGCCCGACCGAAGAGCGGCGGGCGCCTGCTGGACGGCCGCACTGGGACGAAATGCCGTTGGCGAGCCGTCCGTCGTATGACCGAGCACCAGGCCGATCGTGGGGCTACTGGACCCGCGCGAAGCTGCAGATGCTGGCCGACTACCTGGCCGGCTTCGCGATGGCCTCCAAGGGCCAGGCCGAGCGCGTCTACCTCGATGCATTCGCGGGCGAGGGCAGCGGCCTCGATCGCCTGACGGGCGAAGAGTTTCCGGGCTCGGCGCGGATCGCCCTTGAGGCTGGGGCGGACGCTGGTTTTACGCGGTTCCGCTATTTCGAAAGGGCCAAACCGCCGGCGCCCTGGAAGCTCGACTGCGACGCGACTACCCAGATCGCGACATCAAAGTCTACGAGGGCGATTGCAACGCGACCATCCTCGATGCGCTGGCCGAGTTGGCGCCGTGAATTGGGCGCCCACGTTCGCGTTCCTTGATCCCGATGGCATGGAGCTTGCATGGGACACGCTCGTCGCTCTGGCCGACCACAAGCGCGGCTATCGATCGCCAGCTCGACCAAGCCCGAGTACAAGGTCGAGTTGTGGATGCTCTTCCCGACCAGCGGCATAGTCCGTACGCTTGCCCTCGAAGAGCAGAAGATTTCCGACGCGGACATTGCCCGAGCCACTCGCCTCTTCGGAACCGAGGGGTGGAAGGGGATCCACGGGTTGAGAGTGACCGGAGCGATCAACGGCCGCAGAGGCCCGCGAGGAGTACGTCAACCTGATGCGCTGGCGGCTGGAGCGCGTGCTCGGGTACCGCTTCTCCCACCCTTTCGAGTTGAAGAACACGAGGGGCAGCACCCTCTACCACATGATTTTCGCCACCGACAGCGATGCCGGCACCCGGATCATGGCAGCGATCTATGCGAAAGCCGCCAAGCGTTTGCCGAGCATGCTGGAGGAATCCCGCAATCGCGCCAGCGGTCAGCAGGCTCTCGATCTCGGCCTCGAACCAAGCGAGCCGGAAATCGGCTATCGGTACGAGCCTCCCCGCGAGCCCCGGCTCTGACAGCTTGGGGCGGTGCTTAGCGATTCGCCGCTATCGCGATGGCGGCAAGGACCAGAAGGGCGACGATCCCCGCGATCATCACCGCCTGCAGGAGCATCTGATAGACGCCGAAAATCCGCTCGCTCAACTGGACGCGAACCTCGTTGACGTTCGAATCGATGCGGTCGATCCGGCGCCCGAGCGCGGCCAGACGCTCCTCATTCAGCTCCTGAGACATGAAACGTATTGTCGCAGGTGAGCGTGCGCCTGGGGTGCGCACTTCGCGCCAATACTGAGAACTTCCTCGCCGAAAGATTCGCGGCGGCTACCCCGCCAGGCGGGCGGCTTCCTCGGTCCCCAGGTAGGGGGCGAGGACGAGCTCGACCAGCTGCGGCAGCTGGTCCTCGAGCTGAGCGGTGCGACCGGCGTTGATCTCGCGGGCGATCAGGGCGGCGATGCCACCGACCAGAGCTTCCTCGGTGGTCTCCGGCAGCGGGCGGGCGCCGCTGTGGCTGGGGCGGCCGGCGCGGAGGATCTCGACGAAGCCCTGCAGGGAGGCGCGGTGGCGGGCGGCGATCTCGCCACCGGCGGCGACCGGCTCGATCATCACCACCCGGGCCAGCTCCGGCTCGCCGGCGAGGAAGCGCAGCATCGTGGCGAGCGCGGCGCGCACCTTCTGCGGCCACTCCTCAAAGGAAGCGGCGGCGGCGGCCATCGTGTCGCGGATGTGGTCGGCGACCATCGCGTAGGCGGCGGCGAAACAGTCCTCCTTGCCCTTGAAGTGCTCATAGAAGGTGCGGCGTGAAACGGAGGCCGCCTTGGTCACGTCGGCGACCGTGGTCGCGTTGTAGCCCTTGGCGGCGACGGTGTCGACCAGCGCGGTGATGATCCGCTCGCGCTGGTTCTGGGTGACGAACTCGCGTGGCAGCCCATGGCGGCCTGCGGGAAGCCGCGGCGCCCCGGCGCGGGGGCGGGGGGGCGGCGGCGCGTCCCCGGCTGCGGCGCTTCTTCCTCGCCGGCGCTCCCCTTGCTCACGGACTGACGATATCCGAGCGGGGCCGGGATGGGCGAACTTCGGATGCAGCGCGCAAAAGAGGGGGTCTTTTCTGTGTTGGAATGCTAATTTGTACCGGTCTTATGCTCAACGACGACCAGATCGTCCGGTACAACCCATGGTGGGCGAGACAGCGGATGGGAGGCGGAGGACCCGCATCTGCGCCGGCTCGCCGAGAAGCCGGTGCGCCTGCCCGCGCCCCAGGTCGACGAGTCGACCTCGACCGCCCCGCCGTGCACATCCTGCGTGGCCCGCGGCAGGTCGGCAAGTCCACCGATCTCAAGCTGCTCGCCGAACGGGCGCTCGGGGATACGCCCCGGCAAGTCGTCTACCTCGCGCTCGACCTGCTCGAGGGGCAGCCCGCGGCGGAGCTGGCGCGCACCGTCGAACGGGCCTGCGAGCTCGCCGGCGGCGGCGCCGAGGCCGCGACTGCTGCTGCTCGATGAGGTGACCGCCGGCGGGACGCTGGCGGATCGCGTCAAGACCATGTGGGACGACGGCCGGATCGACAGGACATCGTCGATCTGCACCGGCTCGTCGGCGATCGATCTCGCCGAGGGCGCGGCCGAGCGCCTCCCGGCCGGCGCGGCGCGGGCGCGACTCCTCGTGCTGCCCCAGGACTTCGGCTCTTCGCGCGCGCGCTCGAGCCGCGAGCCCGCCCGGGGACTCGGGCTGACGGTCGCCGAGATGCTGAGCGCCGACGGGCGAGCCGCGCTGCTGCGACGCGCGCCTCCACCTGCCGGCGCTGCAGCGCGCCTGGAGCGCTATCTCCTGTTCGGCGGGCCTTCCCGCGGCGGTCGGCGGAGGCGGCTGGCGGCGCGCCGAGCCGAGCGAAGAGGTCCAGCGCATCCTCTGGGACTCGCTGGTCAAGGAGGTGCAGCGCCGCGGGGCCACGGTGCCCGCCACCCAGGCGCTGCTGGAGCGGATCATGCGCTCGCTGGGCTCGAAGGTGAGCTGGTGCCGGATGGCGCGGAGATGGACGTGCCGCTGAGCGGCAGAGCCCGCCGCGGCGCGTCGCAACCGATCGCGGACGCTCCAGAGCTACGTCGAGTTCCTGGCGATCAACTACTTCGCGCTGATCCTCTACTTCTGGAAGCCGGACTCCGGCAGCGGCGACCTGCCCAAGGACAAGAAGGTCTACTTCGGCGACCCGCTGCTGCACACGATCACGGCCGAGCGCACGGGTCTCGCCCGCGACGTGCACGCCGACGTCGAGAACGCCATGGCGCTGGCGCTCTACCGCCGCTACGAGCCGCGGAGCGCAGCCCGGAGAACATGCGTCGCGCCCGAGCGCCTGCACGTCTGGGGCACCAAGAGCGGCGGCGAGATCGACTTCGTCTGCGGCCCGCGCGAGTCGATCGAGGCCGTCGAGGTCGCGGACTGGAACCACCTCAACCGGCAGAAGGCGACCGCGCCGATGCGGGCCCTGCCCGACCGGCCGGCGATCGTCGCGACGCGCGAGGAGCTGGAGTTCGGCGCCACCGCCAAGCTCGTGCCCGCGGCGCTGCTCCTCTGGGCGCTCTCGGACTGAGCTCACCGCAACGGCTGCACCAGCAGCTCCTGCTCGGCGGCGCTCGGCGCCGAGGTAGGGGAGCACCGCCATGTAGACCAGCTCGGGGAGGAAGTCCTCGCCGCGCTCGCAGGGCGCCGGCCCTGACCTTGGCGAGGACGGTGCCGTAGATCGCGCCGGCGGCGATCTCGGCGGTGCAGCGGGAGACCGAGTCGGGGTCCTCCAGCTCCTCGCGGCCGGCGTCGAGCAGGTCGGCAAGGCCCTGGAGCAGGCGGTCGCGGTGGGCCTGGGCGCGGCTGCCGGCGCCGTTGACTTCGACGATGAAGAGGCGGGCGCGGCCCGGGTGCGTCTGCAGGAAGCGCAGCGCCGCCCAACCGGCGGCCCAGACCCGGTCGTGCCAGGCGGTCGGGACGCCTCCCAGGCCGCGCGCACGCGGGCGCAGAACTCCTCCGCGATCTCGTCGTAGACGGCGAGGAAGCGCTCCTCGCGGTCGGGCCGGGTGCGGGCGGCGCTCAAGCCGCGATTCGCGACCGGGCCTCGTCGGCTGCCCGGCCGGCCTCCAGCTCGCCGACGTAGGGCGTCAGCGTTATCTGGAGCACCTCCGGCAGCAGCTCCTTTGTCTTTCCTGCCTCTCCGGCGACCAGCCGCTGGTGGACCAGCCAGGCGATGCCGCCGGCGATCGACACCTCGAGTCCCTCGGGAAGGCGGGCGGCGCGCGGGTTGAGGGCGCGGCCCTCGCGCAGCTTCGGCGCGACGCTCTCCAGCATCGCCTGGTAGCGGGCGAGGGCGGCGGGCCCGGCCGCCTGCGACTCGACCAGGCAGAGGACGGCGCGCGGCGTCTCGGTCGCGACCATCTCGAGGAAGACCTCGAGCCCGGTGCCGATCTGGTCGGCCCAGTCCTCGGCCGGGTCGACCAGCTCCTCGAAGACGGCGGCTGCGGCCTCGACGCTCTCGTCGAAGGCGGCGAGGAAGCAGGCCTCTTTGTCGTCGAAGTGCTCGTAGAAGGTGGAGAGGGCGACCCGAGCCGTCTTCGCGATCGACTCGATCGTCGTCTTCTGGTAGCCGCGCTCGGCCACCAGCTCGGCGGTGGCGAGCAGGATCCGCTCGCGCTGGTTCTGGACGACGAAGTCGTGCGGGACGAGGTGGCGCCCCGGGGGCATCTTCGGCGAGACGCTCGGAGATCGACCTCGATTCCGCCATACCACCACGATACCAGATCATTCACTCCATGTCTACTCTCCTATTACATAGAAAACACGGCGTTCTTTGAGTGGGGGAAGGCGGCCCTGCCTCGCGCTCCACCGTGTGTGCCGGGGCGGCGCACGAGCCGCCGTGAGCTCGCCTGGGCCTGCGCGCCAAGGCTCCGGCCCAGCAGAGACCGAAACGCCGGGAACCGTCGATTTCCTCGATCGCCGAGCTTCCGCCGTTCCTTTTGTCCCCTATAGGTACATAAGGAACAGCGGAAGGGGAGGCGGGGAAAAAAGAGTAGGCAGCGTTCCCGAAAGGTGCTATACCTGGACAGAAGGTTTCCGTTTTCAAAGGAGCGCGAGCATGCCGGACGAAACGAGCGGTGCCAGGCCGGTTACCTCCCACGGCGCGAGCGCGCACCCGGGTCCCTCCCCTGCGGCGACCGACGACGCCTCCCCGGGTCCCTCCCCTGCTGCAAGCGACGCGACCGTCGTCCCCTTCCCCAGCCTCGGGAGTGAAGCGACGGCCGCCGCGGGAGCGAATGCTGGAGGCGATGCTGGAGTGCAGCGGCGAGCTCGGCTACGACAGCGTCGCCGTGCGCCACGTGATCGAGCGGGCGAAGCTCCAGCCGCGCAACCTTCTACAAGCACTTCGAGGGAACCGAGGACTGCTTCGCCAAGGCCTACGAGGAGACGGCCGGTGGCTGTACAGGCGGGTGATCGGCGCGGCGCGCCGGCGCAGGATTGGCGCGAGTCGCTGCGGGCGGGGATGGCCGAGCTGCTCGAGGTCTGCGCCCGGCAGCCGCCGCTCGCGCGGGCCCTGTTCGTCGAGGTCCACGCGGCGGGCGGGGGGCGCTGGCGCGCCGCAACGAGTTGATGGGCCGCTTCGCCGCGGCGCTCGATCCGGCCGCGAGGACGAGGGCGCGGCCGCGACCGGCGTCACCGCCACCTTCCTGGTCGGCGCGATCGAGACGATGATCACCGCCAAGCTGATGGACGGCGACGCAGCCTCGATCCCCGACCTGCTGCCCGGCATCCTGCACTTCGTCGTCCTCCAGTACCGCGGCGAGGAGGCCGCCTGGGAGGAGATGACCGCCGCGCCCCTGGCTCAGTGGAGCGCCCGCCGCGAGGCGGCGGCGGAGATGCCGCGGTAGGAGCGCCGGGCTCACCGCCGACCGGCTGGACGTCGCCGGAGAGCGCGACCTTGAGCGCGGTGGCGGGCGAGGGGTCGAAGACCTCAACCTGGTGGGAGGTCCCCGGCTGCGCCAGGTAGACGCTGCGCGGGCGGTCGGGGTTGACCCAGACGAAGGCGCCCCCCTTGGCTTTGCGCAGCTTGGTCGAGGTGCTGCCGGCGTTGGCGCGCAGGGCGCCGACCGGGTCCGCCAGCCGGTAGGTGCTGACGATCAGGTAGTCGATCCGCGGGTTGCCGGCTTCGGCGCCGCCGGTCAGGTACCGCACGTAGGTGCTGCCGGCCGCGCCCTCGCTGTACTCCAGCTCGGTGCCCGGGCGCTCGCCGGCCCAGTAGATCGGCGCGTCGAGAGGAGGCGATGCGGCCAGCTCGGCGGGGCTGACGATCCGGCCGCCGCCGCGGCGCTCGTGGTAGTCGCCGGAGTCGCTGGAGCCGTCGTCCCCGCCCCCCAGTGCCTTCCAGAGAACCAGCGCGACGGCGAGCACCGCCAGCACCACGATCGCGATGCGCAGCGGCCCGATCCATGCGGGCTTCGAGGCCGTCCCCCTCCTCCATCGCGCGCAGTCTATTTGAGACAGGCAGGAGGCGCGGAGGCAGTCCGGAGGCCCTCAGCGCCGCACCTTGCAGCTGCGGACCAGGGTGCTGGAGAGGGTGCGGCCGTCATCGAAGGTCATCGAGGCGCGGGCGAAGGGGAAGACCGCGCCGGGGAAGCCGCGCGGCGCGGCGCAGCCGGCGCTGAGGTAGGCGCGGCGGCGGCCGTGGAAGGAGTAGGTGCGCTGCAGGCGGAGGAAGATCGACTTGAGGTAGCCGTTGCGGTTGACGGATCGGGACAGCCGCGCGGTGATCGCAGTGCCGAAGGTGCCGCGCGTGCGACGGATATGGAAGTCGATGAGGTCGATCGTCGGAGGATTCGACTGCGAGAGGTGGGCGAGGATCAGCGGCCGGCCGCGGGAGACGGCGTTGAAGAAGAGCAGCTCGCCGCGCAGGGTCGACTTCGACTGGCCGGCGAATGAGCTTCGGGCGACGATCCCGCCCGCCCCGACCAGGGCGTCGCCGCAGGCCGCCAGCGCCTCGGCGCTCCCGGCGGAGGCGATCCGCCGGCGCCGGCACTTCGGCAGGCCGCGGGTGTCGAGCCGCCCCAGGCGCGGTTCAGCGCGATCCTGATCTTGCGCAGGGCGGGAGGATCGTGACCGGGCGGGACCCTGATCCTGCCCTCGACCCGCACCCCGATCGGCGCCCGCCCGCCGCGCGGCAACGCCGTCGGCGAGATGCCCCCGTCGAAGCGCACAAAGACGTCGCCCTTCTGGGTCAGCTCGGCGAGGGCGGGGCCGGCGCCTAGGGCGACAAGGACCGTGACGGCGTGAGCGCCAAGCGCAGCGGCCTGCGACGTCGCGGCCGTGTCTTTGCTTCAGCGAGGAACACAGAGACAGCGTAGAGGCAGGGACGGCGGCTGAGGCCGCCGGCGAGCCCGAGCGCAGCGACCCCTCCCCTACCCCCGCACCCTGCAGTCCCCGTCGAGCACCGAGCTGAGCTTGCGGCCCCCGGCGAAGGCAAAGGAGGTGCGGGCGAGGGGGAAGACCGGCGCCGCCGAAGCCCTTGGGGGCGGGACAGCCCGAGGAGAGGTAGCTGTGGCGCTTGCCCTTGAAGCGGTAGCGGCGCGCGAGGGTCATCTTCAGCCCGGTCAGCCGCCCCCAGGAGTCCATCGCCTTTGGCAGGGGAGCATTGAGCACGGTGCCGTAGGTGCCCTTGCGGTGCTTTGAGAGCTTGAAGACGATCACGAAGGAGGAGGCGAAGGGACGGGGGGCGTAGATGTGGCCGTAGAGGACCGGCTTGCCCTTGCGCACGCTGTTGAAGACCAGGAGCTTGCCCTCGGTCGGGTAGGGCTCCTGGCCGGCGAGGGTGATCGCGGCGCTGAAGGAGCCCTTGCCGACCAGCGAGGCGCGGCAGGCCTTCAGCGCATGGGAGCTTGAGCCGGGCTGGATGCGGTGGTAGTTGCAATTCGGCAGGCCCTTGGCGTCGAGGCGCCCGTGGCGGTTCAGCTCGATCCGGATCCGCTTCAGCTGCGGGGCGAGGCTTTGATCGGTGGTCGAGATCACGCCGCCGACCGAGACCGAGATCGGGGCGGTTCCCGTTCGTGGCAGGCGCTTGGGGCGCAGCTTGCCGTCGACGTTTACCTGCAGGGTTCCCTTCTGGGAGATCTGGGCGGAGGCGAGGCCGGCGCCGGTCAGGGCGGCGCAGAGGGCGATCAGGGCCACATCGGCGCTGCGCGCCCTGGCGCTCTCCAGGCGAATGCTGATTCTCGGGCCACTTCACGCGTCCTTCTGGCTGAGGAGCGCGGCGGTAGCAGGACATGGCCTCCTTGGGCTGCGGTCAATCATGAGAAGAAGACCGTGCTCGGAATGCGGGCGGTAGACCATGCGCGCATGGCTCATGCGCGTCAAAGCCAAAGCGACCGGGGTCGACCGACGCCGGCGCAGCGGCTGAGCGGATCGTCGGGTTGTTCGCCGACGTCGCGCTCGGAGACGTCGCTTGGGCGACCTGAGTTGATCGCCGATCGGCGTGCCGAGGGCGCGAAGCTCGAAGCTGAGCGGGCTCCGGTGGCACTGAGCTGAACGGCGGGCACGAGCGGTCGAGCAGTCCTCTCCAAGTTGGCTGAGTGCGGGCAAGGATCCCAGAACAGGCGGAAGCCGAGTTGCGCCTGCGCCGAGACCGGATCGCGAAGGGCGCTGTCCATTGAGCCGTCATGACGGCGGCCGAGTGCATAGCTGTCGCCCGGCTGCGCCCCGCTGACCAAGGCGGAGGGGCTGATCGCTGGGCGACCTGCGCCTGTCTTGCCCTGGCGCACACGCCTTGATGTGCCGGCGCTGAGTGCGGAGTGGCGACTGGCCACCGAAGGTCGACGCCCCTCGATGCGCAGAGGCTGACAACTGATCCGGCTGACGGAGCCTCACCGCTGCCCCCGCTTCTTGTGGTGGTGGCGCTTGTGGTGCTTGTGCTTCTTCTTGTGCTTGTGCTTGCACTGGCCGCGCAGCTTCGAGGTGAAGATCGCGCCGATGTTGTTCTGGCCGAGGCCTTTGATCGAGGCCAGCGGCGGCGCCTTGCAGATGTTGACCGAGTTGGTCAACAGGCCTCGCTTGCCGCCGAAGAAGGTCATCGTGAAGCGGTCGATCGGGGCGATCCGGGAGGTTGTCGAAGAAGGCGCGAAAGCCGCCCTGCTTGGAGGGGCCGATCGCGCCGACGACGACGATGTGCACCGACGCCCGAGTAGAGGTCGGCGACCAGGTCGGGGAAGCGGTGGGCGGAGGAGCGCAGGTAGACCTTGCCGCGCAGGGGCTCGTCGAAGAGCGGCGTGTGGGCTACGGCCTTGCCGTAGACCGAGCCCGGCGGGCAGCTCGAGGCGTCGAACTGGGCGCTGGAGCAGACGGTGCGGATGTGCTGCTGGGCCAAGAACAGCGCGTGGGGCATCACCACCTCGATCCGCTTCAGGTTGGAGTCCTTGGCCCCGCGCGAGACGAAGGACGGCGCGCAGCGCCGGGAAGCCGCCGCGCTTGGGGCTGCCGCGCAGGCGCAGGCCGAGCTTGGGGTGAAAGCCGAGGGTGAGGCAGTTGAGCAGCTGGAAGTGCTTTTGGACCGTCGCGGTGGAGTCATCGGCTGGGTTCTCAAAGGTGGCGCCGGAGCCGGTCAGGGTCGATTCGAGCTGTGAGGGCTCGCAGCTGGAGGGGTTGTGGGTGAACTGGAAGCGGTCCATGTAGATGCGGATGTCGCGCAGGTGCAGGACGATCCCGTCGCGGATGTGGGGGATCGGGTCAGAGGCGCCGGAGTCGATCCGCAGCTGCGCGGTGCAGGGGTCTACCTGAGAAGGCGGAGCGGATCACGATCGTGCCGAGGTCGAAGGGGCCGACGGTGGCGGCGTTGACCGTGACCAGGCGAGAGCGGCGCGCCGTGGTAGGGGCCGGCGAGGTAGATGCGCCCGGTGGCGTAGGTGAGCGCGGGGCCGACGCCGTAGCCGGTCAGGGTGTGGCCGACCTCTGATGCCGCCGGGCAGGAGGGGTTGGCGGTCTCGGCGAAGCCGCGGTTGACCCGCGCCGCGGCGATCGCCGCCTCCGGGCAGAAGGGGATGCCGGCCAGTTTGCCGGTGATCCCCTTCGGCAGGACCAGCGAGTAGGAGGTGATCTCCTGCTCGGTGTCCTTGCGGCGAGAGGTGCACGTAGTAGGGGGTGTAGGAGCCGACGTTTGCGTTGACCCCGCCGGTCACCGCTGCCGGGGCGAAGGGCGGGGTCGAGCCGTCGGGGCAGGGGCCGTAGTCGATCCCGGCGGTGATCGGCGAGTTGGTGTTGGAGCCGTCGGCCGGCGCGCCCGCCGCCCAGGGAGTCAGCGTCGATCGTCGTGCTCGCCGCAGCCGCAGGCCGGCGGGTAGACCAGCGGCGCCCGCTGGCCGGATCTGAAGTTGACCTCCAGGTCGGTATAGGGCAGCTGGGGCAGGTCGTCGAAGGTCGCGGTCAGGGTGCCGTCGCCGGGATCGGGGACGAGCTTGCCGGGGACGCGTGATCAGTATGCCGCGATCGGCCGACTTGGCGATCAGGTAGACGGCGAGCAGCGAGTCGAAGGGGTTCTCGGCTCCCGGAGCGCCGGCCGGGTCGTCGGGCTTTGCCAGGTAGATGCCGCCGTTCAGCAGGCCGTCGTAGAAGGGCACGCGGACGCTGAAGACGCCGATCTTCGAGCCGTTGGGGCAGCCGGCGCCCGGCGGGTTGAAGGCCGACTCGTTGGCGAGCTGGGCCGGCGAGCAGACCCGAAGCCCGGCGCCGAGCGAGGGGTTGAGCGTCACGCCCCTGCGGCAGCCCGCACCACCGCCTTGCGCGACCAGCGCGTGGATGCGGCGCGCGGGTCGGCGAGGCCGGGTCGTCGTCGTTGAGAAGCGGAAGACGAAGCCCGAGCCGAGGAAGAGGCCTTGCGGACGCTGAGAGAAGCCCTCGGGGTCGGAGTCGAAGGCGAGCGAGGAGCAGTCCTCGATCGGTGCCGGGTCGCCGCCGGAGTCGCGGTTGACCGCGCTCGCGCTCTGCGGCGCCGGCCTGCTGCCAGGAGCCGACCTGCGGCGTGAAGGCAAGCGAGTCGCGGCACTCGGTCGGCAGGGTGAGGAAGGCGCAGCGGCGTGCAGGTCGGTCGGCTCGCCGACCGAGCATTTGCCCAGGCGAAGCCGGGCTCTGCCTCGTTCAGGCAGTCGCCGCGCTCGGTGTTGTGGGAGGCGTCCCAGGGCGTGCCCCAGAGGGTCAGCTTCAGGCGTGGAGCTGCAGCGCCCTGGGGATGTCGCTCGCCGCAGGCACGAGGTAGGTGCCGCCGGCGTCGGAGCTGATCTGGGCGTCGAAGACGAGCGGTGCCCGAAGGGGGCGGCGCCGAGACGGAAGGCGGAGCCGGCGGCCGGGCTCGAGCTCGAAGAGGCCGAAGCGTGCGCGTCTCCGCCGCCGGCCCGTCGTCACCTCGACCGTGCCGACCTGGGAGCGATCGGGGCAGCTCTCCCCCGACTGGCTGGACTCATACGGGGATGGAGCGCGGGCGTGCGAAGGCCGCTGCGAGCACAGCGAGGCGTTGAAGGCCGGGTTGAGCAGCAGCCCGGGCGGCAGCTCGACGTCAGGTCGCGCAGGTCGGCCTCCCCTCCGCTCTGGTCGAGGCCGACGCTGAAGTCGAGCGAGTAGGGGTGGGAGCCGGCCTGGGTGGCGGCGGCGCCGTCGGCGCCCAGGCGGCGGCGTCAAAGCCGTCGCTGCCGGGCAGAAGCCCCTGCGCGGTAGGCGCGCCGGCGGCGGGGCGCTGCGCGCGGCGCCCGCGCGAGCGAGCGGCGCAGCAGCCGGTGTCGCCGCTGGAAGCGCCCGCGCGCGGCGCTTGCCCTTGCCGCCGTTGCCGCCTCAAGCACGCCCGGCGCTTTGCCTTGTTGCGCTGCTTGCAGCGGTGGTGCCGGCGGTGGCGCTTGTGGTGCGTCTTCTTGTGATGGCGGTAGCGCTTGTAGCGGGGCCGGTGTTGCCGATGCCCGGCAGCAGAGTGGTCAGGGTCGGGTCGAGCGGCGTCGGGGGCAGCGCCTGGCAGGCATCGCCTTCGCAGGCGATCCCCCCCGGCGGCGGCGCGGCGCCGCCGATCGGCGCTGGTGGGGAAGAGCGGCCCGCCGCCGAGCGGCGTCGGCGGGAAGCCCGGGCGAGCTGGGGTCGGTGCTCGCCGCGCCGCCGGGCTGATAAGCGTAGATGCCGCCTTGGTGGGTGTTGCCGGAGCTGACGTAGACGCGGCCCCTGCCGGTTGGGTAGCGAGGGTTGGATGAGTTGTCGACGGCGAGGCCGGTCGGGGCGCCGTCGATGACGTCGTATTTGAGGTGGCCCTGGTAGGCGCCGGCCGAGTTGAAGACGTCGACCCGCGCCCGCGGCTCCTCGGTGGGCGCGGGCTGGATGTCGTCGACGGCGTAGACGTTGCCGCTCATCCGGTCCAGGGCGAGGGCGGAGTCGCGCAGGGAGCCGAACCCTCCCCCGGGGGCAAGTCGCCGTCGATCACAGCGCCCGGGTCGGCGGTTCGCCCGCCGCCGGGTCGTAGACCTTGACCCCGTCGTCGGCGGCGTCGGCGACGTAGAGATAGCCGGCGGTGCTCGGTAGGCCGAGACGGCGACGCCGTAGCCTTCGCCGAGGCTGCCGAGCGCCGATCCGCTGCGGGCCGGCGAGTCCATCCCGGATAGCCGGCCGAGTCGTAGACGGCGACGTATCCCGGTGGTCGACGTAGACCGGTCGGTGGCGCGGATCGACGGCGACCCCGGTCGCCGGCCACGGGGTCGAGCGGGGCGCCGGCGCCGAATAGGGGCTCGGCGCGTACTTCGCCACCGCGCCGTGATAGTCGCCGACGTAGAGGTCGTCGCCCCGGTCGAGCGCCAGACCGCAGGGGCCGCCGAGGGGGTCGGGGACCGAGAGCTGGGTGACGTAGGCGAGGGAGGCGGTGAAGACGTCGACCGGTCGTGGTAGTGGTCGGCGACGTAGAAGCGCCCGCCGGAGTCGACGGCGAGCCCGCAGGGCCCGTTGAGGTAGCCGGTGGGGGGCGGAGTCGGCGACTGTGGGGGCGGCCCGGCGGCGGCTCGGGAGTGAAGACGACAAAACGGATCGGTGGTGTCCGCTTGCGCGGATGGGGCCGCGGCGAGGAGCCAGCGCCAGCGCGAGGAGCGCCCCTCCCAAGGGCGGCGCGCTTCTCATGCCGCCTCCAGAATCCGCGCACGAGCCTCGCCGCCGCGGGTTGTCGAGGGGGGTCGAAGGAGCGGCCCGGTGGCTAAGCGGGCGGCGGGGCTTTTCGGCGGAGGGCAACCGGACCGGCCCTCCCCCGACCTCACCGCGCTGCGACGGGCGACCGCGGCTCGCTTGTGCTTGGCGCCATGGCGCTTCTTGTG
>CAWIFA010000050.1:0-127283 GCA_963835315.1 uncultured Solirubrobacterales bacterium
GAAGCTCATCGAGCGCTCAATCTCTCACTTCTTCCCGACGGAACGGATCGCCGGAAAGCTCGCAAGAAGTGCAAATTTCTGCGCCCGAACTCAAAAAGTTCACGCGCAGCGGCTTGACCCGCCGAGGGACGGGAGCTACCTCTGGTCGAAAGCCGGCCGCAGGGCGCCGGCGCGAGGCGGGAGGAACCATGTTCACCAAGGTAGCGACGCTGGCGATCGCGGCGATCGTCGCCATGGGCGACAGCTTCATCTCCGGCGAGGGCGGGGGCGAATACGGCGACTCGGGCAGTTGCCATCGTTCGTCGACTGCGCCGATCCGCAGCGCCGCCGCGGCGCTCCCGGGGACGACCGGCGTCAACCTCGCCTGTTCGGGCGCGCGGACGGTCAACCTGCTGACCTCGGCCGAGGGCGGCGAGTGGCTGCGCGGCGAGCCGCCGCAGGGTGATCTGCTGGCCGCGGCGGCCCGGCAGCATCGCGTGCGCCTGGTCGTCGTCACCGCCGGCGCCAACGACGTCGGCTTCGGCGGCGTCGTCGGCGAGTGCGCGCTCGACTGGGCGCGCAGCGACGAGGCCGACCCGCGCTACTGCCGCGCGGGCGCCCAGGCCGAGATCGCCGCGGCGCTGCCGGCGATGCGCCGCGGCCTCGCCCGCGACTTGCGCGGCATCAGGGCGACGATGGCCGCGGCGGGGTACGAGCGGCGCGACTACCGGCTGCTCGTCATGGGGTACTCCTCGCCCTTCCCGATCGGGGCGCGGATCCGCTATCCGGAGAGCGGCTGGAGCCGGCTGCGCCGGGGCGGCTGCCCGCTGTGGAACCGCGACGCCGACTGGGCCGCGCTGCGGGCCACGCCGGAGATCGACGCGGCGATGCGGCGGGTGGCGGACGGAGCCGGGGCGGAGTTCCTCGACCTGCGCCAGGCGCTCGACGGCCACCGGCTGTGCGAGCGCGGCGCCGTCCCCGGCGGCGCCGACCCGGAAAGGGCCGAGTGGGTCCGTCCGCTCGGCTTCGGCCCCAGCAGGACGCGCGAATCGCTCCACCCGAACGGCTTCGGCCAGCGCGCGATCGGCGCCTGCATCGCCCTCCAGTACCGCCGCCCGCGCGGCGACTACGCCTGCGACGACCTCGCCGGGCGGGGATATGAGGGAAATATGCGGCTCGAGCCGCTGGGGTAGTGCTCATGGTCTATCCTCATGGCCATGAAGCGTCTCAAGATCTCAGCGGGTGGCCAGGTCTCCGTGCCGGCGGACGTGCGCAATCGCTGGAAGACCAGAGTCGTGGTCGCCGACGATCGCGGCGACCACCTGATCCTGCGACCGGCGCCCGAGGACCCGATCGAGGCGGCCCTCGGCGCGTTCGCCGACCTGCCTGGTCCCAACGCCGACGAAGCGCGGCGCATGTTTCGCGAAGAGGAAGCGGAGATCGAAGACCGCAAGTACGGCTACCTCGACGATTGACGCTGCTCGACACCAACGCGGTGGTTGCACTCCTACGAGGGGAGCCCGGGGGGCCGGAAGTCGCGGCGCTGATCAGGGATCGCCCCTGTGCGATCCCTGCTACCTGCTTGAGCGAGGTCGTCGACATCATGCTCCGAACGTCAGGCGCGAACTGGGACCTGTTGTCCGAGCGGCTGGGCGCGCTGCTTACGGAGACCGTGACGGCCCTGGCGGTCGATCCCGGTTTGGCGTGGAGTGCCGGAAGGATTCGCGCCACCCACTACCACCGCCAGGCCGCGGATCTCTCACTGGCGGATTGCGTTCTGCTCGCCAGTGCCGGGTCCGAGGATGAGATCGCCACTTCGGATCGTGCGGTTGCCGACACCGCCCGCAAGCTCGACATCACCGTGGTTCCTCTGCTCGACAGCCAGGGCGGACGACCGGAAGCCGGCTGAGCCTGGGTAGGTGCTCAGGCCGGCCGCGGCGCGACCGCCATCAGCTCGACCACGTGGCCGCCGGGTGCCGTGACCTTGGCCCGCGGCGTGCCCCAGTGCTGGCTGCCGGGCCGCACTTCGAATCCGCCGGCGCGGAGGCGTTCGACCGTGCCCTCGAAATCCTCGACGACGACCGCCGCGTGCCCGTGCGGGGGCACCGTCGGTGACCGGTTGCGTTCGAGGTGGATCTGGGTGCCCTCGCGTTCCATCCAGACGAACGTCCCGGCCAGCGCCGCGGGCGCCTCGACCCGCGCAAAGCCGAGCAGTCCCCAGAACGCGACCGACCGCTCGATCGCGTCGGGCGAGACCTCGAGGGTGACGTGCTGCAGCGTCAGAACAACCAAATTAGCGAGCATCACGATCTGATTCTTTGCGAGCGGCGCCGATACGGCGCATAGCCGCCACCCCCGGACGCGAAGCGGAGGAGGTGGCGGTTTATAGGAGTAGCGAGGTGAGAGAGGCGAGGACGACGATCGCGGTCGACCAGGTGACGGCCTCGGCGGTGATCTCCATGTCGAGGCCGTAGGCGTGGGCGACGACCATCGAGTTGACGCCGGAGGGCATCGCCGAGAGCAGGCGGTAGGGGGCGGGAAGGTCGATCAGCGGCGCGGCGAGCAGCATCAGCAGCGCCGGCACGAGCAGCAGGCGGGTGCCGATCGCCAGCGCGACCGGCCTGGTCAGCGGCGGTGGCATCGGCAGGTCGCCATGCTCGGCGTTCTCGGCCAGGGTCGCGCCGACGGCGAAGAAGCCGAGCGGCAGGATCGCGACGACCAGCGCCTGCGAGGCGTCGACCAGGACCTGCGGCGCCAGCGCGCTCGGCGCCAGCAGCCCGGCGACCGCCGCGTAGAGCGGCGGGTTGCGGGTGAAGAAGGCGCGCAGCCGCTGGCGCGGGCCTTCGCCGGCTTTCGTCCCCAGCGCCGCGCCGACCGCGAAGGCGCCGAGCAGCAGCGAGGGGCCGGTGACGAGCACGTCGTAGAGGACCGCGGTGGGGAGCTGGTCGCGGCCCAGCAGGGCAACCGTCAGCGGGTAGCCGAGGTAGCCGGTGTTGACGCTGAGCACGGTGACGACGACGGCGCCGGTGCGCGGCCGCGAGAGGCGCAGGACGCGGGTCGCCAGCAGGTAGGCGGCGAACGCCCCGAGCGCCGAGGCGGTCAGCCCGAGCAGCAGGCCGACGCCGTGGCTGACGTCGATGTGGGTCGAGGCGATGTTGAAGAAGATCACCGGCGGCAGCAGCACGTAGAGCATCGCCGTCAGCGACCGCCGCGCCATCAACGCCGCAGCCTTCGGCCGCCGCCGCTCCGCCCCGACGCCAATGCCCACGGAAACGGCAATTACCCCGGCAATGAACAGGACGCCCATGCCGTGACCCTTTCAGGCTGTGACCGTAGTGGCGCGGCGGGTCCTGTCACGGATTTGGAACCACCACCCCCTGCGGTCGCTAAAGCGTCCTCGGGGGTGGTCCCCCAAATCCGCGCCACCCGCCGCGAGACGCCGCTGCTCAGAACAGAGAGGCTCCGGCGTGTTGGGCAAAATCCACGAGCGGTTGGGGAACGATGCCGAAGAACACTGCGCCAGCCGCAGCGAGAAGTGCGGGCACGAGCAGGTAGAGACGGGTGCCGGCCTTGGGATCAATCGGGTCTGCTTCAGAAGAGGCGCCGGCGATCATCGGGCTAGTTACAGCTTCATTGTCGGGCCGCATCCACATCACCGCGACGACGCGCAGGTAGTAGGCGAGCGAGATCATCGAGCCGACCGCGATGAAGACCGCGAGCCAGGTGTAGTCGCCTTCGACCAGCGCCTCGATCAGGTAGAGCTTGCCGATGAAGCCGACCGTCGCCGGCATCCCGGCCAGGGCCAGCATCGAGATCGTCAGCGGCCAGGCGAGCAGCGGTCGCTCGCGGCCCAGCCCGCGTACGGCGCGGATGTCGTCGCCGACCGAGGTCTCGCGCTCGCGGGCGACGATGACGCTGAACGCGGCGAGGTTCATCAACAGGTAGCCGGCGAGGTAGAAGACCAGCGCGTTGACGCCCGCCTCGCTGGCGACGACGAGGCCGCCGAGGATGTAGCCGGCCTGGGCGACGCCGGAGTAGCCGAGCAGCCGCTTCAGCGAGTCCTGGCCGAGCGCGCCGACGTTGCCGATCACGATCGTCGCCGCGGCGAGCACGGCGAGCGCCGGCTGCCAGTCACTCGCCTCCGGCGCCAGCGCGACGTCGAAGAAGCGGACGAAGACGGCGAAGGCGGCCGCCTTGGTCGCCACCGCCATGAACGAGGTGATCGGCGTCGGCGCGCCCTCGTAGACGTCGGGCGTCCACTGGTGGAAGGGGGCGATTGAGGTCTTGAAGGCGAGGCCGACCGCGACCATGCCGATGCCGACGAGGATCAGCGGGTCGCTGAGCAGGCCGGCGTGGCCGACGCCGGCGGCGATGCCGACGAAGTCGGTCGAGCCCGAACCGCCGTAGAGGAAGGCCATCCCGTAGAGCAGCGTCGCCGAGCCGAGCGAGCCGACGATCAGGTACTTGAGCCCCGACTCGAGCGAGCGCTCGCGCCGCAGGTCGGTCGCGCAGAGGATGTAGAGGGGGATCGAGAGGGTCTCGATCGCGACGAAGAAGCTGACCAGGTTCTGCGCCTGCGCCAGCAGCGTCATCCCGAGCACCGAGCCGAGCAGCAGCGCGTGGTACTCGCCGCCGCCCGCCTGCTCGGCGGCCGGCTCGCGGATCGAGAGCAGGACGGCGAAGGCCGCCGCGGCGATCGCGATCAGCGAGATCGAGATCGCCAGGTCGTCGAGCCGCAGCGCCCCCGCGACCAGTTCGGCAGGGTCGTTCCAGCGCCAGATCAAGAGCCCCGCAGTCGTCGCCAACCCAACCAACGCCAGCGCCGTAGAGGTTTGTGCCGCTATGCGGGAAGAACCTCTACGGCGCCCGAGGAGGGGGCCGAGCAGGACGACGCAGATCGCCGCGGTCAGCGCGATCAGCGGCGACAGCGCCCCGTAATCCATTGCCGGTGCGTGGAAGGTCATCGTCCCCCGCCGATGGGCCGATTTGCCACGTTATAGGTGGGTTTTAGGCCCGTCGACGCCAGTTGAGCCTGTGGTGAGGGGGCGCCCTTGGTTGCGGCGACCGATTTCTGCACGGCTGAGTCGGTGCGGTGCAGGATCAGCTGCGGGTAGAGCGCCAGGCCGACGATGCAGAGCACCAGCGGCGCCAGCACGAGGCCGTCGCGCAGGCCGATCTCCCGCGAGGCGACCGCGTTGTCCTGTGGTGATGCCGGACGGTTGTGCATCGTCCGCTGGTAGAGCCGCAGCGCGTAGTACGCGGAGATCGCGACGCCGGAGATCGCGACGAAGGCGTAGACGATCTTCGCCTGGAAGAGGCCGTTGAGGATGTAGAACTCGCCGATGAAGTTGGCCGAGCCCGGCATCGCCAGGGTCGCCAGGGTGACGATCAGGAAGAGCGCCGCGAGCACCGGAGCGCGCATCGCCATGCCGCCCATCTCACGCAGGTCCTCCGTGCCGCTGCGCTCCGCCAGCAGCGCGACGATGATGAACAGCGGCGCGACGACGAGGCCGTGGTTGACCATCTGCAGCACCGCGCCGTCGCCGCCGTCGGCGCGCAGGGCGAAGATGCCGGCGGTGATGAAGCCGAGCTGGGCGACCGACGAGTAGCCGCCGACCAGCCGCACGTCGGTCTGCGTGAAGGCCATCACCGAGCCGTAGAGGATCGAGGCCAGGGCGATCACCAGGACGACCTCCTGGAACTGCACCGTCGCCGCCGGGAAGAGCGGCAGCACGACGCGCAGGAAGCCGTAGGCGCCGACCTTGGCGAGCACGCCGGAGAAGACCGCCAGCACCGGCAGCGGCGCCGCCCGGTAGGCGTCGGGCATCCAGCCGTGCAGGAGGAAGGCCGGCATCTTGACCAGGAAGGCGGCGGCGAAGAACCAGAAGATCCAGCGCTGGCTGCCCTCGGCGATCGGGTGCTTTGCCAGCTCGGCGATCGAGAAGGTGAGGTGGTGGCCGCCGTCCTGCGAGGAGATGATCGCGGTGGCGATCGCCCCGACGAGCATCAGCAGCGAGCCGACCAGCGTGTAGACGAGCATCTTCAGCGTCGCCGCGGCGGCGGTCGGGCCGTCCTCCCGGTCGGTTCCCCAGGCGCCGAAGAGGAAGTAGAACGGGATCAGCATCAGGTCGAAGAAGAGGACGAAGAGCAGCAGGTCCTGCGCGACGAAGGCGCCCAGGGTCGCCGTCTCAGCGAGCAGCATCATCAGGAAGAAGAGGTGCGGGCGCTGCTGCTCGCGGAAGGCGGCGAACGCCGTGCCGCCGAGCCAGAGCAGCGCCGTCAGCACGACGAGGAAGACGTTGAGCCCGTCGAGCCCGAGGCTGTAGTCGACGCCGAGGCCGGGGATCCAGCTGACGTCGACGGTGTACTGCAGCCCGGCGCCGGAGTCGAAGCCGGCGAGCAGGGCGACCGCGATGCCGAGCGTCACGGCCGCGCCCAGCGTCGCCCACCAGCCGCTGTGGCGCTTGGGCAGGAAGAGGCCGAGCAGGCCGAAGGCGAGCGGCGTCCAGAGCAGTGAGTTGATCATCGCATCGCCTCGCGCGAAACTCGCGGCGCGAAGAACCAGATATGCACGCTTGCGAGTTTCGCGCTCATTGCGCCCTCAGCAGGAAGTAGAGGGCGAGCCCGGCGAAGCCGGCGATCAGCAGCAGCGCGTAGCTGCGGACGAAGCCGCTCTGCACGAAGCGGACGACGCCGCCGGCGCCGCCGACGGCGTCCTTCGTCCCGCTGATGACCCCGTCGACGACGAGGCGCTCGAAGGTGCTGTTCGCGAAGCGGCCGATCGCCAGCGCCGGCCGCACGACGAGCAGGTCGATCACCTCGTCGAAATACCACTTGTTGAGGCAGAGCAGGTAGACCGGGCGCAGGCGCTCGCGGAAGAGGCCCGGCAGCCCGGGGCGCGCCACCCAGAGGAACCAGGCGAGGCCGATCCCGAGGACCGAGATGACCGCGCCGATCGCCAGGCCGCGCCACTCGGCGCCGACCGCCGGGTGGATCGCGCTGAGCGGCGAGTCGGCGAAGGCCGGGTCGAGGAAGCCGAAGAGCACGTTGTCGACCCCCGGGATCTGGATCAGCCCGGCGAACAGCGCGCCGACGGCAAGCACGCCCATCGCCACCGCCATCGGCCAGGATTGCTCGGCGATGTGGTGGTGGGCGCCGGGGAAGCCGACATCGGTGTCCTCCTGCTCGCCGTTCGCCGGGTTGACCGGTGGGCCGTGGTAGAGCTCGCCCGTGTCGATCAGGTGCCGGGCCTCCTCGCAGGGCCTGCCCGGCAGCACCCGGAAGACGAGGCGGAAGGTGTAGATCGCGGTGAGGAAGGCGCCGACGTAGCCGCCGACCGCCATCCACGTGTACATGCCGCCGCGCGCCTCGGCGTAGGCGAGGATCGAGTCCTTGGAGAAGAAGCCCGAGGTGAGCGGGAAGGCGGCCAGCGCCAGGCCGCCGATCACGAACATCAGCGAGGTGAAGCGCATCGCCTTCCAGAAGCCGCTCATCCGGTCGATGTCCTGGCGGTTCGCCATCGCCGAGATGATCGAGCCGGCGGTCATGAACAGCAGCGCCTTGAAGAAGGCGTGGGTCATCAGGTGGAAGAGGCCCTGCGCGTAGGCGCCGATCGCGACGCCCATGATCATGTAGCCGATCTGGCTCATCGTCGAGTAGGCGATCGCCCGCTTGAGGTCGGTCTGGGCGATCGCGATCGTGCCGGCGATCAGCAGCGTCGCCAGGCCGCCGAAGGCGGCGATGTCGGCCGCGCTGGGAGCGAGGTAGAAGAGCACGTGGGTGCGGGCGATCAGGTAGACGCCGGCGGTGACCATCGTCGCCGCGTGGATCAGCGAGGAGACGGGGGTCGGACCCTCCATCGCGTCGGGCAGCCAGGTGTGGAAGGGGATCTGCGCCGACTTGGCGAAGGCGCCGACCAGCAGCAGCAGGCAGATCGCCGTGACCGACCACTCGCCGCGGGCGAAGACCCCCGGCGCGTGGGCGAAGACAGCGCCGTATTCGAAGCTCCCCAGTTCGCGGAAGATCAACAAGGCCGCGAGGACGAGGCCGATGTCGCCGACGACGTTGATCACGAAGGCCTTCATCCCCGCCCTGGTCGCGGTCGTGCGGCGGTACCAGAAGCTGATCAGCGCATAGGAGGTGAAGCCGACGAAGGCCCAGCCGACGATCAGCAGCACGAAGTTGCCGGCGAGGACCAGCAGCAGCATCGAGAAGACGAAGAAGTTGAGGTAGCTGAAGAAGCGGTGGTAGCCCTCGTCGGACTGCATGTAGCCGAACGAGTAGAGGTGGATCAGCGTCGAGACCCCGGTGACGACGAGGATCATGAAGGCGGAGAGCTGGTCGACGTAGATGCCGAGCTTTATGTCGAGCCCGGCGGCGCCGGCGTAGGTCCACAGCGAGGAGGCGTGGTGGCGCGCGTCGGCGTCCTCGCCGAGCAGGTTGAAGAGGACGCCGAGCGCGCAGAGGAAGGCGAGGCCGACGGAGGCGGTGCCGACGATGCCGGCGACGCGAGCCGGGAGCACGCGGAAGCCGAGCGCGACCGCGATCGAGCCGAGCAGTGGCAGCAGCAGGACCAGCCAGGCCCAGGCGGTGGCGCTCATCAGCCCCTCAGCTCCCGCAGCTCATCGACGTCGAGCGGCAGCCTGCGGCGGAAGATCGCGACGATCAGGCCGAGCCCGACGACGACCTCGCAGGCGGCGACGACCATCACGACGAGGGCGAAGACCTGCCCCTGCTGGTTGCCGACCATGCGGCTGAAGGCGACCAGGGCGAGGTTCCCTGCGTTGAGCATCAGCTCGAGGCAGAGCAGGATCACGATCGGGCTGCGCCTTATGAGGATCCCCATGGCCCCCGTTGCGAACAGGAGGGCGGACAGGACCACATACCAGTCGATGCTCATCGGATGACTCCAGCGGCACGGGCGCCGGGGGCAGGGTCTCCAGGCTCGCGTTCGCGAGGAGTTCCTGGAGACCCTGCCCCCGGCGCCGTCTCAGGGACGTCACGACGACCAGCTAGGACGATTGCTCCCACCGCCGCGAGCATCAGGAGGATCGACGAAGCCTCGAAGGGCACCAGGAATCGTTCTAGGAGCAGATATCCGATTGCCGCCGGGTCGCCGAAGCCCGGGTTGACGTGGGGGCCGTCGTGGCCGAGGGCGAGCAGGGAGGAGGAGAGCACGGCGACGGCGAGCTCTACGAAGAGGGCGATGCCGAGCAGCGGGGCGAGGAAGCGCTGGCCGGGGATCGGCTCCCAGGCCGACTCGGCGCCGCCGCCGACGTAGGCGACGACGAAGACGTAGAGGACCATCACGGCGCCCGCGTAGACGACCACCTGGGCGGCGGCGACGAAGGCCGCGGTGAGCAGCAGGAAGAGCACCGCGAGCGAGAACAGGTGGACGATCAGCGCCAGCACGCCGTAGAAGGGGTTGCGCATCGCGATCACGCCGATCGCCCCCCCGAGCGCGCCGATCGCGGCGACGAAGAAGAGCACCGCTTCCACTACTCGCCCTCGGCTTTCAGCGGCGTGCGGTCGAGCGGCTCGGCGAGCAGCATCTCCTTGGTGAAGATCAGGTCCTCGCGGCCGTAGTCGGCCATCTCGTAGTCGTGGCCCATCGTGATCGCGTCGAACGGGCAGGCGATCTCGCAGTAGCCGCAGAAGATGCAGCGCGAGAGGTTGATCTCATAGACCGCGGCGTAGCGCTCGCCGGCCGAGACCCGCTCGCCGGGGATGTTCTCGGCGGCGACGACGCGGATGCAGTCGGCCGGGCAGGCGGCGGCGCAGAGCGAGCAGCCGACGCACTTCTCCAGCCCCGTGTCCTCGAACTTGTGCAGCTTGTGGCGGCCGCGGAAGCGCGGGTACACGGGCGTCTTCTCCTCCGGATACTGGATCGTCATCGGCCCCTCGATCAGCCGCGCCATCGTCGTCTTCAGCCCGCGCAGGGTCTCGCCGAATGCGCGGTAGGCGCCGCCGACGCCGCCGGGCTCGGGCCCGCGCTGGACCTCGACGACGTCCTGGTCCTTGAGGTAGGGGAAGTCAGGCATCACCAATCCCCCTGTGTCGCTTTTTGGGGGTATATGACGCAAAAGGAGACACAGCCTGGGTCACGTCACCACCACCAGGACCGCGGTGACGAGGACGTTGAGCGTCGCCAGCGGCAGCAGCACCTTCCAGCCGAGGGTCATCAGCTGGTCGTAGCGCAGCCGCGGCAGCGTCGCCCGCACCCAGATGAAGACGAAGACGAGGGCGAAGATCTTCAGCAGCATCCAGATCGGGTCGAGGAAGCTCGGCCCCGGCCCCATCCAGCCGCCGAGGAACATCGCCGCGGCGACCCCGCAGACGACGATGATCTCGATGTATTCGACCATCAGGAAGCTGCCGAAGCGCATCCCCCCGTACTCGGTCATGAAGCCCTGCACCAGTTCGGCGTCGGCCTCGGGCATGTCGAACGGGGTGCGGTTGGTCTCGGCGAAGCCGGCGAGCATGAAGACGAGGAAGCCGACGAACTGCGGGATCACGAACCAGAGCGCCCCCTGCGCGTGGACCACGTCGACCAGCGAGAGCGAGCCTCCCATGATGATCGCGCCGAGCAGCGCCAGGCCCATCGAGACCTCGTAGGAGATCAGCTGCGCGGCGCCGCGCATCGCCCCCAGCAGGCTGTACTTCGAGCCCGAGGACCAGCCGCCGAGCAGCAGGCCGTAGAAGGCGATCGAGCCGACGGCGAAGAAGTAGAGGATGCCGATCGGCACGTCGATCCCGTAGAGGCCGACGCCGTCCTGCACGTCCCCCCAGGGGATGATCGCCAGCGCCATCACGCCCGAGAGCACCGGCAGCAGCGGCCCCAGCACGTACAGCACCGGAATCGCGCCGACCGGCCGGAAGCCTTCCTTGCTGATCAGTTTGAACAGGTCGGCGAGCGGCTGCAGGAGGCCGAACGGGCCGACCCGGTTGGGGCCGTAGCGGTGCTGGAAGCGGCCGATCAGCTTGCGCTCGACCACCGTCATCACCGGCACGATGCCGAAGATCACGGCGAAGATCACGATCGACTTGACGACCATGATCCAGGTCGCTTCGACGAACTGGGTGTCGGCGAGGACCATCATTTTCCGCCCGCCTCCTCTGCTCCCGCGCCCGCGCGGGAATCAGACTGTGACGCGCGGTCGCTCCCGCGTCCGGGGGCGGGCGGGCCAGCTCTGGAGATCTCCACGCTGACCGCCGAGCCGTTGAGCAGCTGGTTGGCGTTGCCCTCCGCCGTTCCCTCGACCAGGAAGCAGACCCCCTGCTCGATCCGCTCGCGGATCTGGACCGTGGCCTCGACGGCAGAGCCGTTCTGGCCGACCCGGACGGTGTCGCCCTGTTGAAGCTCGAGAGCCGCGGCGTCGGCCGGCGAGAGCTCCACTCGCTGTTGCGGCTGGAGGAACTTCAGCGGGGGATTGAGCTCGGTGATCGGGCCGGCCCAGAGGTCCCGGTAAGTGCCGAGGGTGAGGGCGTCGCGCACAGGGTCCCCAGGCCGGCTTTCGCCGGGAGTTCCTGGGGACCCTGTACCCGACGCCCTCTCAGGTTCGGTCGTCCCGTCATCCCCCGTGGCCCGCGAGAGCTTCGATGCAGCCGGGCGCTCCTGCCAGCGAACTCCCCGGCCCGCGATCTCCGAGTCGGTGATGCCCTCATAGAACGGAACCGCTTGGGTCAGAGCTTCAAAAGCCGAGGGCTGGGAGTCGATGCCGGTGTCGTGGCCGAGGGCTTGAGAGAGCTCGGCGAGGACGCCCCAGTTGGGGCGGATGTCGCCGGGGCGGCCGGCGCTGGGGCGGACGCGCTGCAGGCGGCCGTCGGGGTGGGTGACCGTGCCGTCTTTCTCGGCGTGGGTCTCCAGCGGGAAGACGACGTCGGCCTTGGCGGTCGTGGCGTTCTCGAAGGTGGAGAAGACGATCAGGTTGTCGGCGGCGGTGAGGGCTCGATCCCAAGCCTCCGTGTCCGGGAAGTCGCGCAGCGGGTCGACGCCGAAGAGGAGCAGGGTCTTGAGCTCGCCTGACTCGAGGGCCTCTCGGATCTGCTCCGTGCTCTTGCCCCCGGGAACTTCGGAGATGCCCGGGCCGGCGTCGGGGAGGCAGCCGGCCTCGCGCAGGCCGCGGGCATTGGCCAGCTCGGGGATCTCGAGCAGGCCGCTGCCGTCCTTGGCGGCCAGGTCGAGCGCGGCGACGACGTCGAGCAGGGCCTCGCTGGCGGCCTCGCCCTCGCGGCCGATGCGCTCGCCCCAGATGACGATGACCCGCTCGGCGTCCTTCAGCACCTCGGCGACATCGGTGGCCTCGCTGCCCGCTGTGGACTTTTTACGTGCTGTGGCACGCTCAAAGTCCACAGCGCCGCCGAGCGCGTCCGCCAGCTCGGCGAGGAAGCCGGTGGCTCGCCCCGGGGCGTAGCGGGCGACGGCCTCCGCGCCGCCGTCGAGGGTCGTCGGGCGGTCGGTGGCGACTGCGAGCCGGGCGCCGTTGCGGCGCATCGCCTTGCGGATCCGCAGGTCGAGGATCGGCGAGCTGTGCAGCGGGTCGGAGCCGACCAGGAGGACCGCGTCGGCGTCGTCGATGTCCCGCACCTTCGCCGACAGCTCGGGCTGGGCGAGGCGCCGCAGGGTGTCGCGGCTCGGGCCGCCGGAGGTGCGGGACTCGACGTGCGGCGAGCCGAGCGCCTCGCGGAGGATGCGCTGCACCAGGTAGCCCTCCTCGTTGGAGGCGTCGCCGACGATCGCCGCCACCCCCGCTGCTCGCAGCGCCTGCGCCGCTTTCGCGATCGTCTCGTCCCACGAGGTCGGGCCACCTCGCAGGCGCGGACCGCTCACCCGCTCCTCCGCGTCGAACATCTCGAAGCCGTAGCGGCCGCGGTCGCAGAGCCAGCCGTCGTCGACGTCGGGGTTGTCGCGCGCGATCACCCGCTTCACCTGCTCGTCGCGGACCGTGAAGCTGACGTTGCACTGGCTCGGGCAGAGCGTGCAGACCGAGCCCGCCTGCTCGATGTCCCAGGGCCGGGCGCGGAAGCGGTAGGTGTAGCTGGTCAGCGCGCCGACCGGGCAGAGGTCGGTGATGTTGCCGTGGAACGGGTCGACGTAGGGGCGGTCGTCGAAGGTGCCGACGAAGGTGCGGTCGCCGCGCTCCAGCAGCTGCAGCTGCGAGTCCTCGGAGACCTCCTGGCTGAAGCGCACGCAGCGGTAGCAGAGGATGCAGCGCTCGCGGTCGATCGCGACCAGCGGCGAGAGCTCGATCGGCTTCTCGAAGTGGCGCTTTTCGTCGATCACGCGGCTCTTGCCCGGTCCCCAGCCCTGCGTGATGTCCTGCAGCGGGCACTCGCCGCCTTTGTCGCAGACGGGGCAGTCGAGCGGGTGGTTGACGAGCAGGAACTCGACCACGGCGCTCTGCGCGTGCTTGACCTGGTCGGTGCGCGTGTGGACGACCATCCCGTCGCGCACCGGGGTCGAGCAGGAGGTCTGCAGTTTCGGGATCCCCTCGATCTCGACCAGGCACATGCGGCAGGCGCCGACCGGGTCGCCGAGCTTCGGCTCGTAGCAGAAGACCGGGATCTCGACGTCGCCGCGCTTGGCGGCGTCGTGCAGCATCTCGCCCTCGGTCGCGGCGACCTCGCGGCCGTCGATGAGGATGGTTATTTCCTTCCCCTTAGATCCCATCCGAAAGCCTCCCCGCGCGCGTCTGGCGGCGGCGGACGCTGCGCGTTGCGGCGTCCTCAGTCGGCCGAATAGCGCTGCTATTCGGCCTCCCTGCGTCCTTGCCCCGCTTGGTCCGGCGCTCGCCATCCGCACACGCGGAGTCTTCGGATGGGATCTGCGGGATCACGCAGCCACCAGACCAGTTTGTTCCATTACGGCTTCGAACTCCGGCCGGAACTTGCGCACCATCGCGCTGACCGGCATCGCCATCGAGTCGCCGAGCACGCAGAGGCAGTGGCCCATGATGTTCTCCTGGACCGAGCTGATGATGTCGAGGTCCATCGGCGTCGCCTCGCCGCGCACGACCCGTTCGAGCATCTTCACCGTCCAGTTGGTGCCCTCTCTGCATGGGGTGCACTTGCCGCACGACTCGTGGTGGTAGAAGCGCGCCGTGCGCAGCGCCATCAGCGGGATCGAGACCGTATCGTCGGCGACGATGATCGAGCCCGAGCCGAGCATCGAGCCGGCTTCGGCCATCGCCTCGAAGGAGTAGGGCAGGTCGAGGCCCTCCTCGGCGGTCAGCACCGGGGCCGAGGAGCCGCCGGGATAGAAGGCCTTGATCTCGCGCCCGGGCAGCGGGCCGCCGGCGAGGTCGCAGATCAGCTCGCGGGTCGGGATGCCCAGCTCAACCTCGTAGTTGCCCGGCCGCCGCACGCCGCCGGAGATCGAGACGACCTTGGTCCCCGGCGACTGCTCGGTGCCGTAGCCGCGGAACCACTCGGCGCCGTGGGCGACGATCCGCGGCACGTTGGAGAGCGTCTCGACGTTGTTGATCAGCGTCGGCCCGCCGTAGAGGCCCTGCACCGCCGGGAAGGGCGGCTTGAGCCGCGGGTTGCCGCGCTTGCCCTCGAGCGCGTCGAGCAGCGCCGTCTCCTCGCCGCAGATGTAGGCGCCGGCGCCGCGGTGGACTACCAGCTCGAGGTCGCGGCGGCTGCCGCAGATGTCCTTGCCGAGGTAGCCGGCCTCGTAGGCCTCGGCGACGGCGGCGTCGAGGATGTCGGCCTGGGCGTCGTACTCGCCGCGGATGAAGATGAAGGCGTGGCCGGCGTCGGCGGCGATCGCCGCGATCGCGATCCCCTCGATCAGCTGGTGCGGGTTGCGCTGCATCAGCTCGCGGTCCTTGAAGGCGCCGGGCTCGGACTCGTCGGCGTTGCAGCAGAGGTACTTGGCCATCTCTCCGCGCGGCAGGAAGGAGGCCTTTTTGCCCATCGAGAAGCCGGCGCCGCCGCGCCCGCGCAGGCCGGAATCTTCGAGCTGCTTGAGGATCTCCTCGGCCTCCATCTCGCGGTAGGCCTTCTCCAGCGTCGCGTAGCCGCCGTAGCTCTTGTAGCCCGCGAGCGTGCGCAGCTTCGGGTCCTCGGCGTGCTCGAGCAGGACGCGCGTCTCAGGCATTGCGCCCGTAGGTCACCCGCCAGTCGCCGCCACGGCCGCTTCTCCAGGGCCTTGTCCGGCAGCACCTCCTCGCCGCCAGCAGCTGGTCGATCGCCGTCTTCGCTTCGTCTGGCTTCAGCGGCCCGAAGTAACGCTCGTCTATGGACACCATCGGCGCGATATCGCAGGCGCCCAAACACTCGAATCCGGTGACGAACACGTCCTCCTCGCCCGCGGCGGCGGCGCGGAAGGCTTCGAGCAGCTCGTCCCCTCCCCGCATCCAGCAGGAGATGTTGGTGCAGACGGCGACTTTGTGCGAGCCGACCGGATCGGTGTGCAGCAGGTCATAGAAGCTCGCCACGGACTCCAGGTAAGCGGGCGTAACACGCATGACCGCGGCAGCCTGCCGAATCCCATCCGGAGTACACCAGCCATACAACTTCTGCACCGCCCACAACGCCGGGATCGAGACCGAATGCCGATCCGGATACTTGCCCATAAGGTTTTCGATCTGCTCCCGCAACTCGTCGGGGCACTCGACTTCATGGAGCTCAGGAATACCCTCCGAAGCTCGATCGGGGACTCGTCCTTCGGACACGGCCGGATCTACCGGAAAATCAGCCATGACGCCTCCGAAGAGAGGGATGGGGTGCCTCTCGAACGGGCGGATACTCAAATCGCAGTGCCAATTGGCACTGCGATTGTCCGGGCGAGAGGCACCCCATCCCTCTCACCGGTCGACCCCCCCGAGGATCGGGTCGAGCATCCCGAGGCTGGCGATCATGTCGGCGATGTAGCTGCCGGTCGACATGTCCTTGAACGCCTGCAGGTTGACGAACGAGGCGTCGCGGAAGTGGACGCGGGCCGGCTTCGCGGAGCCGTCGGCGAGGACGAAGCAGCCGAGCTCGCCGCGCGGCGACTCGACCGCGTAGTAGACCTCGCCGGCCTCGCACCCGGTAGCCCTCGGTGACCAGCTTGAAGTGGTGGATCAGCGACTCCATCGAGGTCGAGAGCTCCGAGCGCGGCGGCAGCACGTACTTGCGGTCGTCGGCGATGAAGGGGCCCTCGGGCAGCCCGTCGAGCGCCTGCTCGATTATCCGCACCGACTCGACCATCTCCGCCACCCGCACGCGGTAGCGGTCGTAGTTGTCGCCGACCGTGCCGACCGGGACCTTGAAGTCCATCTCGGGGTAGGCGAGGTAGTCGAAGGCCTTGCGCAGGTCCCAGGGCTCGCCGGCGGCGCGCAGCAGCGGCCCGGTCACGCCTAGCTCGAGCAGCCGCTCGCGCGGGACGATGCCGGTGCCCTTGGTGCGCGAGAGGAAGACCTCGTTGCGGTCGAGCAGGTCCTGGTACTGGCCGACCCGCACCGGCATGTCGGCGATGAACTCGCGCAGCTTCGCCTCGAAGCCGAGCGGGATGTCCTCGATCACGCCGCCGACCTGGAAGTAGCGCGTGTGCATGCGCTGCCCGGTCGCCATCTCGAACAGGTCGAGGATCCGGTCGCGCTCGCGGAAGCAGTACCAGAGCATCGAGACCGCGCCGAGGTCGAGCGCCGTCGTCCCCAGCCAGACGAGGTGGGAGTGGATCCGGTTGAGCTCGAGGAAGATCGTCCGCAGGTACCTGGCCCGCGGCGGGATCTCGAGCCCGACCAGCCGCTCGACCGCGCCGCAGAAGGCCTCCATCTGGAAGAAGTAGGAGACGTAGTCCATCCGCTCGACGAAGGGGATGACCTTCCAGTAGCTCTTGTCCTCGCAGGACTTTTCGATCCCGGTGTGGACGTAGCCGATCACCGGCTTGAGGTCCTTGACCACCTCGCCGTCGAAATCCACGACGAGTCGCAGCACCCCGTGCGTCGCCGGGTGGTGGGGACCGATGTTGATCGTCATGACCTCGGTCTGGGTGTCGGCGGCCGCCTCAGCCATAGTTGCGCTCGTTGTAGGTGAAGGTGACGGGCTCGCCGCCGATCGGGAAGTCGCGGCGCTGCGGCCAGCCGGCGTAGTCCTCGGGCAGCAGGATGCGGGTCAGGTCGGGGTGCCCCTTGAAGGCGATGCCGAAGAAGTCGTAGGCCTCGCGCTCCTGGAACTCGGCGGTCGGGAAGAGCGAGACGCAGGAGTCGATCTCCGGGCAGCGCGTCCTCGCCCGGGTCGGCGAGCATCGCTTTGACCCTGATCCGCTCGACTCGGTCCCTGTTCAGGAGCTCGTAGTGCACTCCGAAGCGGGGTTGAGCGGGCAGGTAGTCGGCCGCGTGCAGCGAGGAGAGGAAGCGGTAGCCCTGGCCCGGCGCGTCGCGCAGCCAGGCGAGCACGGCGAGGATCTGCGCCGGGTCGACGACGAGCGCCGGCTGGTCGCGGTCGAAGCTCGTGTCGAGCACGGCGCCGGGGTGGTCCTGCTCGATCTCGCCCCGGATCAGCTCCAGCCCGGGGGCGTCAGGCACGGATCAGCCCTCGCGCCTGCTCGTAGGCGGCGGCCGCCTCGGGGCTCGGCTCGCTGCGCGGGCCGCCGCGCGCCCACTCCTCGGTGCCGGTCGCGTCGTAGCGCTGGCGCCAGCCCTGGTCGGGGTTGCTCATGATCTTGCGCTGCAACTTGGTGAACCCGTACATGACCGCCTCGGGCCGCGGCGGGCAGCCGGGGATGTGCAGGTCGATCGGCATGAACTTGTCGGCCCCCTGGACGACGGCGTAGTTGGCGAACATGCCGCCGGAGGAGGAGCAGGCGCCCATCGAGATCGCCCACTTCGGCTCCAGCATCTGGTCGTAGAGGCGGCGGACGACCGGCGCCATCTTGATCGAGACGCGGCCCGAGAGGATGATCAGGTCGGCCTGGCGCGGCGAGGCGCGCAGCGCCTCGGCGCCGAAGCGCGCGAGGTCGTAGCGGGGGCTGCCGACGAGCGCGATCGGCGCCTCGATCGCGCAGCAGGCGAGGCCGAAGGTGAGCGGGAAGCAGGAGTTCGCCCGCCCCCAGTTGAGCAGCTTCTCGAAGTTGGTCAGCACTACCTTCTCCTCGACGTAGCGCTCCAGCTCCTCGCCCTCGAGGTCGCCGCGCAGCATGTCGCGGGCGCGCAGCTGGCGCTCGCGCATCGTCTGGCGTTCTACCTCCAATTCAGCGCTCCCTTGCGCCAGACGTAGGCGAAGGCGACCAGCAGCAGGACGACGAAGGTGATCAGCTCGCCGAGCACGAAGACGCTGTCGGCGCCCTTGAGGATGACGCCGATCGGGTAGAGGAAGACCACCTCGATGTCGAAGAGGATGAACAGCATCGCGATCAGGTAGAAGCTGACGCCGAAGCGCAGGCCGTGGGTGGCCTCGACCGGGATGCCGGACTCATACGGCTCGGTCTTACGCAGGTTCGCCGCGGTCGCCTGCGCCGGCCGCTTGGGGCCGATCAGGTGGTTGAGCATCACGAGGGCTCCGCCGACCCCGAGGCCGAGGAAGGCGAAGACGAGTATCGGCAGGTAGCTCTTCAGCACGGGCGCGAGTCGTTATACAACCACATTGTGACAAGTTGCTACATAGTGCTTTTCCGCATCAGCAAGCGAAATCCCGACCCTTTTTGGCGGATTTAGGTGGCGGCGATCCATCTCGTCGTCGGCTGCCTGCTGATCGCGCTCAACCTCGCGGCCTTCGCCCTCGGCGGCGTCGCCTGGCTGCGCCGCCGCCCCTCGATCCCCTTCTGGTACCTGCTGCGCGGCGCCCAGGCGGCGGTCTTCCTGCAGGCCCTGCTCGGCGGCCTGCTGGTGATCGCCGGCCACGAACCCGACAGCAGCCTGCACTACCTCTACGGCATCCTGCCGCTGGTCGTCTCCTTCCTCGCCGAGGGCGCCCGCGCCGGCGCCGCCCAGCGCGAGCTCGGCGACCTCGACTTCGAAGCCCTCCCCGCCGAGGACCAGCAGTCCCTCGCCCTCGCGATAGTCCGCCGCGAGATGGGGATCATGGCCGTCAGCTGCGGCGTGATCTTCTTCCTGGCGCTGCGCGCGGCCGGCACCAGCGGCGCGTTCTGAGCGGCTAGGCGAGCGGGCGGTAGTCGCCGCCGTGGAAGACGAGCGGGGCGCCCTCGGTCGTCTCGAGGGCGGTGACGGCGCCGGTGACGATCACGTGGTCGCCGCCGGCGATCACGTCCTGGAGCTCGCAGGCGAGGAAGACGAGGGCGCCGTCGATCGCCGGCACGCCGTCGCGCTCGCTCCAGGCGACGCCCCGCCACTTGTCCGCTACCGGGGCCTTGGTCGCGAAGGCGCGGGCGATCGGCTCCTGGCCGGCGTGCAGGACGCTGATCCCGAAGCGGTTCGCCGCCTGCACGGCGAGCAGGGTGCGCGAGCCGCGGTCGAGGCAGGCCAGCATCAGCATCGGCTCGATCGAGAGCGAGCAGACCGCGTTGGCGGTCGCCCCCGCCGGCCCGTCCGGCCCGCCGGCCGCGACCACGGTGACCCCGGTGGGCAGCATCCCCATCGCGGCGCGGAAGCCGGCGGGGTCGGGCGAGCGGGCGTCGGACATCGAGCCTGGACAATATGATGCGCGCCGCGTGCGACCCCTACTTGCAATCGCGGCGGCCGTCGTGGCCGCGTTCGCATTGACCGCCTGCGGCTTCGGCGAACAGGGCGTCTCCGTGCCGCAAGGCAACCCCGACCACGAAGGCGCCGAGCTCTTCGCCACCCACTGCTCCGGCTGCCACACGCTGGCCGCCGCCGGTACCCAGGGCACCGGCAACCGCGGCCAGCGCACGCAGGGTCCGAGCCTCAACCAGCGAACCGAGACCTACGAAGATGCTCTATTCGCGATCCAGAACGGCGGTTTCTCCGGGGCGATCATGCCGCAGAACATCGTCGTCGGCGAAGAAGCCGAAGAGGTCGCGCGCTTCGTCGCCAGGTACGCGGGCGAAGAAGCCGAAGAATCGCCGCGGCCCGGCCAGCCCGCGCCCTAGCGGGAGCGCCCGATGCTCGACCTGAAGCTGATCCGCTCCGATCCCGAGCGGGTCAAGCGGGCGCTTGCCCGCCGCGGCGCCGCCGAGCAGGTCGACGCGCTGCTGGCGCTCGACGCCCGGCGGCGCGAGCTGCTGCCGCAGATCGAGGGCGCCCAGGCAGAGCGCAAGTCCCTCTCCAAGCAGATCGGCGAAGCCAAGCAGCGCGGCGAGGGCGCCGGCGAGCTGATGGCGACCGTGCAGGGACTGAAGGAGACGATCGAGAGCGGCAAGGGGGAGCTGGAGAAGGTCGAGGGCGAGCTCGAGCGCGTCGCCGCGGCGCTGCCCAACCTGCCCGACCCCGAGGCGCCGGATGGGATGACCGAGGAGGACGCCGTCGTCCTGCGCGAGGTGGGGGAGCGTCCGCGATTCGAGTTCGAGCCGCGCGACCACCTCGAGATCGGCACCGAGCTCGGGCTGATCGACATGGAGTCGGCGGCGCGGCTCTCCGGCTCGCGCTTCGCCTACCTCAAGGGCGACCTCGTGCTGCTCGAGCTCGCCCTCGTCCGCTACGCGCTCGACCTCGTCCGCGGCGAGGGGCACGAGCCGGTGGCGCCGCCGGTCCTCGTCCGCGAGGAGGCGCTCTACGGCACCGGCTTCCTGCCCGGCGACCGCGACCAGATCTACGAGATCCCCAAGGACGACCTGTTCCTCGTCGGCACCTCCGAGGTCGCGCTCGCCGGGCTGCACGCCGACGAGATCCTCGCGGCCGGGGAGCTGCCGCTGCGCTACGCCGGCTTCTCTTCCTGCTTCCGCCGCGAGGCCGGCGCCGCCGGCCGCGACACGCGCGGCATCTTCCGCGTCCACCAGTTCGACAAGGTCGAGATGTTCTCGTTCGTCGAGCCGGGCGAGTCGGCGGTCGAGCACGAGCGGCTGCTGGCGATCGAGGAGCGCATCCTCGGCGAGCTCGAGCTTCCCTACCGGGTGGTCAGCGTCGCCGCCGGCGATCTCGGCGCCCCGGCGGCGAAGAAGTACGACTGCGAGGCCTGGATCCCGAGCCAGGAGCGCTACCGCGAGCTGACCTCGTGCTCGAACACGACCGACTATCAGGCGCGGCGCCTCAATTGTAGGTATCGGCCTGCCGATAACGAAGCACCTGAGGCGGTCCACACGCTGAATGGGACCGCTGTGGCCGTGGGACGCACGATGATCGCCCTGATCGAGAACCGGCAGGACCAGCGAGGAGGGTTTACCCTACCTAATATTCTGTATGCCTATGGCGCGCCTGAAAGGATCGGCCCACCGTGAACGCGGAACGAGCAAGCGTGCATATCTGGTTCTTCGCGCCGCGAGTGGAGCGTGAACAGTTGTCATGAGCACGGCTGTCCGTGACGCCAAGCGGGTCGTCCTCTGCGACGACCACGAGATCGTCCGCGACGCGATCAAGTCGCGCATGGCGAACAGCAGCGCGCTGCAGATCGTCGGCGAGGCGGCGAACGGCCGCGACGTCGTCGACGTCGTCAAGGAGCTCGAACCCGATGTCCTGATCATCGACGTCGAGCTGCCCAAACGCGACGGCATCGAGGCGACCAAGGAGGTGCTGAAGGCGCGGCCGCGGACCAAGGTCATCGTCTTCACGGCGCACGCTCAGCCGGACCTGCTGGCCCTGGCCCTGCGCGCCGGCGCCTCCGGCTACGTGCTCAAGTCGGCGCCCGCCGAGGACATCGCCCGCGCGGTCAAAGCGGTCACCGGCGGCGGCACCTTCCTCGGCGGCGACTTCGCCGGCGGCAAGCCCTCGGAGGTCGAGAAGCTGCTCCACCTCTCGCCGCGCGAGCGGCAGATCCTCGAGCTGCTCGCCGAGGGCCTACGGGTGAAAGAGATCGCCGAACGGCTCGACCTCAGCCCGGCGACCGTGCACACGCACGTCCGCAACGCGATCAAAAAGCTCGAAGTGGACACCCGCACCGAGGCGGTCGCCCTGGCGGTGAAATTCAGCTACCTCGGTGCGGTCGGCGGCAAGCAGCAATAAAGCGCCGCCTCCTCTGCTCCCGCGGGGGCCTGAAGAATCAGATATGGACAGGCCCCCGCTCCCGCGTCCGGGGGCGGCTTACTCGCTCTCGAAGGTCAGGGCGCAGCCGTTGATGCAGTAGCGCCGGCCTCCGGCCTCCGGCGGGCCGTCCTCGAATACGTGGCCGAGGTGGGCGTCGCAGTGCTTGCAGACGACCTCGGTGCGGCGCATCAGCAGGCTGTTGTCGGGCCGCAGCTCGACGTGCTCGAGGTTGGCCGGCTCGGTGAAGCTGGGCCAGCCGGTGCCGGAGTCGAACTTGGTGTCGGAGGAGAAGAGCTCGCTGCCGCAGCAGACGCAGCGGTACATCCCTTCGCCCTTCTCGTCCCAGTAGGGGCCGGTGAAGGCGCGCTCGGTGCCGGCGTTGCGGGTGACCTCGTACTGCTCGGGGGTCAGGTGCTCGCGCCACTGCTCGTCGGTCTTCTTCACTTTCTCCATGGATCTAAGAGTAGAGGGCGTCGGGGGTCGTCTCGTCAGAGTTGAGATTCGCTCGCTGCGCTCGCTCATGATGTTTGTGCCGCTTCGCGGCAGGAATCTCTCGCCGGTGCGCCGCTTCGCGACACTCTGACGAGACGACCCCCGACGCCCATACGATTCGTTGCGTGGCAGACGCGTTTTACGAAACAACCGACGAGGGATTCGTGGCTACTGAGCTCACCCGGGGGCCTTGGGATCCCGGGGCTCAGCATGCGGGGCCGCCGTCCGGGTTGTTGGGGCGCGAGCTCGAACGGGTCGCGGGCGGGGAGGGATTTCAGATCGCGCGGGTGACCCTGGAGATCCTGCGGCCGGTGCCGATTGGCGAGGTTCGCGTGGAGGCGGAGGTGGTGCGGCCGGGGCGGAGCGTGCAGATGCTCGAGGCGTCGCTGGCCGGTGCGGACGGGGAGAAGCTGATCGTCGCGCGGAGCTGGCGGATTCGGACCGGGGAGATTGCGATTCCCGGTGACGTGGTGACTACGCCGGAAGCGCCGCCGGGTCCCGAGGAAGGGGATGTGCCGGGGTTCTTCGAGACGGGGCAGTCGGTCGGGTACCACACGGCGATGGAGTGGCGGTCGGTCGGCGGTGGGTTCCTCGAGCCGGGGCCGGCGACCGTCTGGATGCGGATGGGCTGCGAGCTCGTCGCGGGGGAGGAGCCGACGCCGCTGCAGCGCACGCTGGTCGCCGCCGACGTCGGCAACGGGATCAGCGCCGTGCTCGACTGGCGCCGCTTTGTCTTCATCAACGTCGACCTGACCGTCCACATCGAGCGCATGCCCGAGGGCGAGTGGGTTTGCGTCGACGCCGTCACCCTGCCGCAGCGCAACGGCATCGGCACCGCCGAGTCCGTGCTCTCCGACGAGCGCGGCCGCATCGGCCGCGCCGCCCAGGCGCTGCTGATCAGCGAACGCGACTGATCGCGAAGCGCGTCGTCGCGGCGGAGCCGAGGGCGACGGCTGCGGCGAAGAGGAAGGCGCCCTCGTAGCCGGTCAGCGCCGCGGCGATCCCGGCCAGCGGCGCGCCGATGCCGACACCCGCGTCGAAGCAGGCGGTGAAGGTGCCGAGGGCCGCGCCGCGCCGCGTCTCCGGCACGCGGCTGACGACGATCAGTGAGAGCGAGGGATAGAGCAGGGCGAAGGCGACGCCCATCGCCATCGCCCCGGCCACCGCGACGCCGAGGCTGTGGGCGACGCCTACCGTCACCAGGCCCGCCGCCTCGACCAGCGCCGCGACGATCGCCACCCGCAGCGGCCCGGCGCGGTCGGGAAGGTCGCCGCCGACCAGCCGGGTGAGCACGATCATCGTCGCGAAGACGCCGAAGACGAGCGCCCCGTGGCCGACGTCGCGCGCTTCCAGGTGCAGGACGACGAAGGAGGCGACGGTCGCGTAGCCGAGCGAGCCGAGCGCCATCGCGGCGCCGGGCCGCACCGCCTCGCGGGCGATCAGCGGGTGGTGCTCGTCCTCGCCCGGTCTGGCGTGGAAGGGATCGGGCAGCCGCGAGGCGATCAGAGCCCCGACCAGCGGCGCGGCGCCGGCGAAGATCCAGACCGCGGTGTAGCCCGAGGCGTGCAGGAGCAGCTCGCCGACCAGCGGCCCGATGCTGAGGCCGCTCCAGACGGCGAGGCCGTAGAGGCCGATCACCCGTCCGCGGCGCTCGGCCGGGGCGATGTCGACGATCCAGGCCGAGCCGGCGGTGAAGACGGTCCCCTCGCCGGCGCCGAGGACCAGCCGGGCGCCGATCAGCCCGGGCACTCCGAACGGCAGCAGGTAGAGGAAGCCGGCGATCGCGACGAGGATCGAGCCGCCGAGCACGGTCGGCTTGCGCCCGCGATGGTCGGCGAGCCGCCCGGCGAGGGGCCGCAGCAGCAGGCCGGTGACCGCGTAGCAGCCGACCACCACGCCGACCGCGACGTTGCCGGCGCCGAGCGGCCCGTGCACGTAGCGCGGCAGCACCGGCAGCACCGCGCCGACGGCGACCAGGCCGCAGAAGGTGACGGCGAAGAGGCCGGCGAAGGCGACCCCCGGCCGCGCCACCGGCGGCGTGCCCTCGCTCACCGCAGTAGCGCCGCGAGGTCGTCGATCACGTGGTCGGGGGGCGGGACCGCCGCGGCCGCCTCCTCCGCGGAGGTCGCCCCGCTCAGCACGAGGATCGTCTCCAGCCCGGCGCGCCGGCCGCCCTCGATGTCCGAGGACACCCGGTCGCCGATCATCGCCACGCGCTCGGCCCCGGCGATCCGCTCGCGCGCCAGCTCGAACAGGGGGGGCTCGGGCTTGCCGCCGATCTCCGCCGTGCCCCCGCTCGCCGTCTCGACCGCCGCCAGCACGGCGCCGGTTCCGGGGACGGGCCCTCCGGGAAAAGGCATGGTCGGGTCGCGGCTGGTGGCGAACAGCGCCGCTCCCGCCTGCAACGCACGAGTCGCCGTCAGCAGCTCGGCGTAGTCGAAGCCGCGGTGGCCGGAGACGATCACCGCGTCCGCTTTGTGTGCGTCTTCCCCCTCGAGAAGCCTCAGCCCTCTGGCCGCGACCGTGTCGTGGAAGGCCGGCGCGCCGAGCACGAACGCCGTCTCGGCCCCCTTGGCCGCGAGGTCCGCGGTCGATTCGCCCGCGGTGACGATCCGGTCGTCGTCGACCGGGACTCCGCTCTGCCGAAGCCGCTCGGCGTAGGCGATGGCAGGCTTGCCGGGGTTGTTCGTCACGAAGACGATCTCCTTGCCGTCCGCCAACAGCTTCTCCAAGGTCTCGACTGCGCCGGAGATGAGCTCACGGCCCATCCACACGACACCATCCAGATCCACTAGGAACCCGTCGAATTCGTCTGCCAAGGCCATCGAAACCGCAGCGTATTGAGAGCGATCCCGGTAGGGGTGAAACGTCTTGTACTTTTTCGTCGAAAGCTTGCGGCGACAGCCCAACCCCTCTCCACCGAAAAAGTTAAGTGGAACCCCTACCGGGATCGCTCTCTCGGACCCACCGGGATGCCCCTCTTGACCAACCGAGTCGATACGTTCCCGCCGTGAGCAACGATGTCGTGACCGCCACCGACGTCTCGCGCCGCTACGGCGAGGGCGAGGCGGCGGTTGACGCTCTGGTCGACGTCTCGACCGGCTTCGAGCGTGGCCGCTTCACCGCGATCATGGGCCCGTCCGGCTCCGGCAAGTCGACCCTGATGCACATCCTCGCCGGCCTCGACGCGCCGACCTCGGGAACCGTGACGCTCGACGGGCAGCAGATCACCGGGCTCGACGACGCCGCGCTGACCAGGCTGCGGCGCGACAAGCTCGGCTTCGTCTTCCAGTTCTTCAACCTGCTGCCGGTGCTGACCGCGGAGGAGAACCTCGTCCTGCCGCTCTCGATCGCCGGTCGCAAGCCCGACGCCGAGTGGCTGGAGCGGCTGATCCGCACGGTCGGGCTGGAGGACCGGCGCACGCACCGTCCTTCGGAGCTCTCCGGCGGCCAGCAGCAGCGGGTCGCCGTCGCCCGCGCGCTGGTCTCCAAACCGGCCGTCGTCTTCGCCGACGAGCCGACCGGCAACCTCGACTCGAAGTCGAGCGCCGACGTGTTGCGACTGCTGCGCCAGGCGGTCGACGAGTTCGGCCAGACGGTGATCATGGTCACCCACGACCCGGTGGCCTCCGCCCACGCCGATCGCCTGATCACCCTGCGCGACGGCCGGATCGTCCACGACGCCGCTCCCGGCTCGGCCGACGAGGTGCTCGAGCTGATGAAGCAGATCGACTAGGGACGCCGTGACCGGGCTCGCGATCAAGAGCCTCTGGGCGCGCAAGGCGCGGGCGCTCGGCACCACGTTCGCCGTCGTGATCGGGGTTGCCTTCGTCGCCGGCTCCTACGTCCTCACCGACACGATCTTCGCCGCCTTCGACGAAATCTTCGGCGAGTCGCTGAAGGGCACCAGCGTCGTCGTCACCGCTGAGAACCCGGTCAAGCAGGAAAACGGCGAAATCCCCACGATTCCGGCTTCGCTGCTGCCGCGAGTGCAGCGGACGCCTGGGGTGAAGCTGGCCTCGGGCGCGATCTTCACCCCCGGCGGCTTCTTCGATGCCGAAGGCGAGAAGATCGGCAACAAATTCGCCCCCAAGTTCATCTCCTCGACGCTGCCCGGCTCGCTCGAGTCGCTCACCTACCTCGAAGGCCACCGGCCGCGCGGGCCGGACGAAGCCTCGCTCGACAAGGCCGCGGCCGAAACCTCCGGCCTGAAGCTGGGAGAAGAGATCAAGCTGATCGGCCAGGGCAGCGCCCGCTCCTTCGAACTGGTCGGCTTCACCCGGCTCGGCGGCGCCTCCTTCGGCGGCGCCAGCATCGCCCAGGTCACGCTGCCGGTGGCGCAGCGGCTCACCCACAAGATCGGCCGCTTCGATCAGATCTCCGTCGCGGCGGCCGAGGGCGTCTCCGCGGAAGGGCTGAAGCGACGGATCGCGGCCGGGATGCCGGCGGGCGTCAAGGTCGAGACGGCGCAGGAAAACGCCGACCGCGGCTCGGAAGAAATCCGCGAAAACCTCAGCTTCCTGCAGATCTTCCTGCTCGTCTTCGCCTTCATCGCGATCCTCGTCGGCTCGTTCCTGATCTTCAACACCTTCTCGATCACGGTCGCCCAGCGGGTGGCCGAGTTCGGCATGCTGCGCACGCTCGGCGCCTCGCGGCGCCAGATCCTCACCGACGTCGTCGTCGAAGCGCTGGCGATCGGCCTGCTCGGGGCGGTGGTCGGGATCGGCGGCGGCCTGCTCGTCGCGATGCTGCTCAACGCCCTGCTGGAAGCCTTCGAAATCGACCTGCCGACGACCGGCCTGGTGATGGAGTCGCGGACGGTGATCGTCTCGCTGCTGGTCGGGGTGGTCGTCACCCTGCTCGCCTCGCTGGTCCCGGCGATCCGCTCCACCCGCGTGCCGCCGCTCGCCGCCCTGCGGGCGACCGCGCCGGCGCCGAGCCGCCGGCGTCGCCTGCTCGGCATCGCCGCCTCGCTGCTGCTCGGGGCGGCAGGCCTGGCGACGATCCTGATCGGCCTCTTCGGCGGCGCCTCGGCGGGCACCGCCGCGGGCCTGATCGGCGGCGGCGCTGTGGTCATGGTCTTCGCCGTCTCCTTCTTCAGCCCGCACCTGGTGAGGCCGCTGGCGGCGATCGCCGGCTGGCCGCTGGAGCGGGCGCGCAGCCTGCTGGGGCGACTCTCGCGCGAGAACGCGCAGCGCAACCCGAGCCGCACCGCGGTCACCGCGGGGGCGCTGATGATCGGCCTCACCGTGGTCGCCTTCGTCACCGTCTTCGCCGCCGGGCTGAAGAGCTCGGTGGCGCAGGTGGTGGACGAAAACTTCGCCGGCGGGCTGGTGATCCAGAACAGCGACGGCTTCTCGCCGATCCCGGCCGGGGCGGCGCGGGCGGCGCGCCATGTGCCGGGAGTGAGCGCGGTGGCGACGATCCGGCGCGAGCAGGCAAAGCTGCTGCCCGCCGGCAGCGGAACGAAAGTCTCGGCGCCGAGCAGGGACATCCAGCGCCTGGTCGACCTGGAATGGAAGCAGGGCGCCCCCGCGACCCTGCGCCGGCTGGGCGACGGCGAAGCGGTCGTCTCGGGGGGGTTCGCCGCCGATCACGGGCTCGCCGTCGGCGACCGTTTCCGCCTGCTCACCCAGACCCGCCGGCGACCGAGCTTCGAGGTCGCCGGCGAGTTCGCCTCGAAGCTCGAAGTGTTCGGCAGCGTGATGATCACGCAGGCGGCGATGGCGCGCGAGCTCGGCCAGCGCCAGGACACGATCGACTTCGTCGAAGTCGCTCCGGGGGCCGACCCGGCGGAGGTGCAGGCGGCGCTGACCGTCGGGGCCGAACGCGCCTTCCCGACCGCCGAAGTGCTGAACCAGCAGGAACTGAAGGAAAGCCGCGAAGAACAGGTCGACCAGCTGGTCAACCTCGTCTACGCGCTGCTGGCGCTGGCGATCGTGGTCTCGCTCTTCGGCATCGCCAACACGCTGGCGCTCTCGATCCACGAACGCACGCGGGAGCTGGGGATGCTGCGGGCGATCGGGATGACGCGTCGCCAGGTGCGGACGATGATCCGCTACGAGGCGGTGATCACGGCTTTGATCGGCGCGATCCTAGGCATGGCCCTGGGCCTCGTCTTCGCGGCCCTGATCGCGCAGCCGCTGAAGGACGAAGGGTTCACCCTCTCCTATCCGGTCGGCTCGCTGATCGGCCTGCTCGTGTTCGCCGCCTTGATCGGCATCCTCGCCGCGATCGCCCCGGCCCGGCGCGCCTCCCGACTGGACGTCCTGGACTCGCTTCAGTACGAGTAGGTCTCAGCCGCAACCCGTGTTGTTGCCGCAGCTCGAACAGGTGTAGCAGCTGCCCGTGCGCTGCATCATGCCGCCGCACTGCTCGCAGGCGGGGCCGAGGTCGAGGCCGGACATCTTCGCCGGCACGACCGGCGGCGTTTCGGTGAAGGCGCTCGCCGCCGGCGCCGCCCCGCCGCTCGCCTTCGCCTTCTCGGCTCCGTTGCCGTTGCCCGGCTGCGAGCGGCCGTTGCCGCCGTTGGCCGGGCCGGCGGTGTCGGTGGCGATCCCGAGCCCGAGCTGGCTCGTCTCGGCGTCCTTCTTCGCCCGCACCTCCCGGGTCATGATCCCCAGTTCCTCGAGCGTCTCGGTGTCCTCGATGAAGCGGCTGGCGACCCAGCGCATGATGTAGTCGGGGAGCGATTTGGCGAACGGGATCTCGGGGTTGCCGGTGATCCCCTCCGGCTCGAAGCGCATGTAGCTGAACTTGCGCACGAAGTCTTCCAGCGGGACGCCGTACTGCAGGCCGAGCGAGATCGCCGTGGCGAAGGCGTTCATCAGCCCGCGCATCGTCGAGCCCTCCTTGCCGATGTCGGTGAGGAAGATCTCGCCGACCGAGCCGTCGTCGTACTTGCCGGCGGTGATGTAGCCCTCGTGGCCGGCGATCGAGAACTTGTGGGTGATCGATTCGCGCTCGCGCGGCATCCGGCGCCGCTCCGGCGGCGCGGCCACGGTCTCCTCTTCGGCCTCGTCCTGGGCGTCGGTGCGCAGCGCCTGCGCGGTCTTGGAGCCGTCGCGGTAGATCGCCAGCGCCTTCAACCCGCCTTTCCAGCCGCGCGCGTAGGCGTCGGCGATGTCCTCGACCGTGGCGCTCTGCGGCAGGTTGACCGTCTTCGAGATCGCGCCGGAGATGAACGGCTGGGTCGCCGCCATCATGTCGATGTGGCCGGTGTGGGAGATCGCCCGCTCGCCGACCGCTACGTCGAAGACCTCCAGGTGCTCGTCCTTGAGCCCGGCGCGCCGACGATCGTCGCTTTCTCGGTGATGTAGGCGTTGATCTGATCGATCTCGGCCTCGTCGTAGCCGAGCCGCTGCAGCGCCAGCGGCACCGAGCGATTGGCGATCGTCATCTGGCCGCCGCCGACCAGCTCCTTGAACTTGACCAGCGAGAAGTCGGGCTCGATCCCGGTCGTGTCGCAGTCCATCAAAAATGAAATCGTTCCGGTCGGCGCTAAGACACTGGCTTGCGCGTTGCGGTAGCCGTGCTCCTCGCCGAGCTCGACCGCCTCGTCCCAGGCGCGCTGGGCGGCCTCGAGCAGGTCGGCCTTGATCCCGGTCGGGTCGATGTCGTAGGCGGCGTCGCGGTGCATCCGCACGACGCCGTTGTGGGCATCGCGATTGCGCTCGTACTCGTCGTAGGGGCCGGTCGCTCCGGCGGCGATCTCGGCCGACTGGCGGTAGGCGCGGCCGGTCATCAGCGCGGTGATCGCGGCGGCGACGTTGCGGCCTTCGTCGGAGTCGTAGGGCAGCCCGTCGGACATCAGCAGCGCGCCGAGGTTGGCGTAGCCGAGGCCGAGCTGGCGGAAGGCGTTGGCGTTGTCGCCGATCTGCTCGGTCGGGTAGCTGGAGAAGCCGACGACGATCTCCTGGGCGAGGAAGACGATGTCGACCGCGTGCTCGAACTCCTCGACGTCAAAGCTGCCGTCCTCGCGGCGGAACTTCATCAGGTTGAGCGAGGCGAGGTTGCAGGCCGAGTCGTCGACGTGCATGTACTCGCTGCACGGGTTGGAGGCGTTGATCCGCCCCGACTCCGGGCAGGTGTGCCAGCGGTTGATGATCGTGTCGTACTGGACGCCCGGGTCGGCGCAGCGCCAGGCGGCGTCGGCGATCTCGTTCATCAGCTCGCGCGCCTCAAGCGTCTTCGTCGTCTCGCCGGTCGTGCGCGCCTTCAGCGCCCAGTCCTCACCGGCCTCGACCGCCTCCATGAACTCGTCGGTCACCCGCACCGAGTTGTTGGCGTTCTGGTACTGGATCGAGGTGAAGCCCTCGCCGTCGATCGACATGTCGAAGCCGGCGTCGCGCAGCGCCCCGGCCTTCTCCTCCTCTTTGGCCTTGCACCAGACGAAGTCCTCGATGTCGGGGTGGTCGACGTCGAGGACGACCATCTTCGCCGCCCGCCGCGTCTTGCCGCCCGACTTGATCGTCCCGGCCCAGGCGTCGGCGCCGCGCATGAAGCTGACCGGGCCGGAGGCGAGGCCGCCCTTGGAGAGCTGCTCCTTGGAGCTGCGGATCCGCGAGAGGTTGATCCCCGAGCCCGAGCCGCCGCGGAAGATCATCCCCTCCTTGGTGTTCCAGTCGAGGATCGACTCCATCGAGTCCTCGACGCTGAGGATGAAGCAGGCGCTGCACTGCGGCTGCTCCTCGAAGCCGACGTTGAACCAGACCGGCGAGTTGAAGGCCGCCTTCTGGTTGAGCAGGATCGAGGTCAACTCGGCTTCGAAGGCGTCGGCGTCCTCCTCGGAGGCGAAGTAGCCCCCCTCGCGCCCCCAGTCGGAGATCGTCCCCGCGACGCGGCCGATCATCTGTTTGACCGAGCTCTCGCGCTGCTCGCTGCCGAGCTGCCCTCGGAAGTACTTCTGGGCGACGATGTTGGTCGCGTTCTGGCTCCAGCTCTTCGGGAACTCGACCCCGCGCTGCTCGAAGGCCGGCGCGGCGGGATCGCCGATCACGGCGTCGCGCGTCTCCCACTCGATCTCGTCGAAGGGGTGCGTCCCCGGGGAGGAGAAGCGGCGTTCGACAGCCAGGCCCTTGAGACCGTTTTTCGGGCTGCTGGTGGCGGTCTGGGACATCGAACTTCTCCTCTCGGGGCGTTTTAAGGGGGAGCTGCCCAGGATCGTCAACGAGTCGGACAGACTTTGTGACGACCGACTCCGCAAACGCCGCAGAAATTGAGCTTCTGTCCTCTATGGTGACAAGACGATGGTGCGGGCGCGGGCGGCAGAAAAAGCGGATTCTGCAAGGGAAGTTGCAAATGAGGCGATCGCCGCCGTCAAGCCGCGCCTGCGCGGCGTCTCGCACCAGTGGGCCTTTATCGTCTCGCTCTTCCTCGGCATCGGCCTGATCGTCGCCGCGAAGACGCCGAAGGCGACCCTGGCGGTGGCGATCTACGCGCTCAGCCTCTCTGCCCTGCTCGGCACCAGCGCGCTCTACCACCGGGTCGACTGGAAGCGGCCGGAAGTGCGCCGCTGGATGCGCCGGCTCGATCACTCGATGATCTTCTTCCTCATCGCGGGGACCTACACGCCCTTCGCCCTGCTGGTGCTCAACGGCCCGCTGGCGGACGCGATCCTGGTGGTCGTCTGGATCGGCGCGCTCGCCGGCGCGGTGGTGGAGACGGTCTGGATCGACCACCCGAAATGGGTCGCCGCGCTGATCTACATGTCCCTCGGCTGGGTCGCCTGCGTAGCCTTCCCCGAGCTCTGGTCGGACATGGGGGTCGCAGGCACCCTGCTGGTCGCCGCCGGCGGCCTCCTGTACACCGCCGGCGCCGTCGTCTACGCCACCCAGAGACCCGACCCCAACCCCCGCGTATTCGGCTACCACGAGGTCTTCCACGCCCTCGTCATAGCCGCCGCCGCAGCCCACTTCTCCGCCATAGCTTTCTTCGCTCTTCCGGCGGCCTAGCGAGAGGTGTGACGGGGTTCCCCTGGGGGAACTTGTGAGCACGCCCCTGACCGTAGACCTTCGAAGGCGGATCCAGCGGCGGGTTCCACCAGGGGAACCCCGTCTCACCTACGCCAACGCTGCCGCCGCGCGCTCCTTCGCCGCCTCGATCAGCGCCAGCACCTGAACCTCTTGGCCGGCCTTCAGCAGATCGACCGGGTCGGGGTCGCCGTTGACGATCCCCTCGAAGAACTCCTTGCGGTCCTGGTAGGTCGGCAGCGTCCCCTTGGCCCAGCCGCGGGCGTCGTTGAGGATCACCGCCAGGCGGGCGTACTCCTCGCCGAACAGCTCGGAGATCTCGCGCTTCATCCGCTTCGCCAGCGCCGGCGAGGCGCCGGCGGTCGAGATCGCGATCGCCAGCGGGCCGGTGCGCACGATCGCCGGCAGGATGAAGTTGCAGAGCGGCGGCACGTCGACGATGTTGACCAGCATCGCGCGCTTCTCGGCGTCGTCGAAGACGCCGATGTTGACCTCGCTGTCGTCGGTGCAGGCGATCGCCATGAAGACGCCCTCGAGGTCGGCTGGCCCGGCGTAGGGGCGCATCTCCCACTCGATCGAGCCCTCCGCGGCGAGCGACTCGAGCTCGGGGTGGGCGACGGGCGCGATCAGGGTGACGCCGGCGTCGCAGGCGAGCAGACCCTCGACCTTCTCGAGGCCGATGTCGCCGCCGCCGATCACCACGCAGCGCCTCCCCTTGAGCTTCAGGCAGGCGATGTAGAAGGGGGTCTCGAGCATGTCGCGCACGCACGACTGGTCGCAGATCCCCTTGCGGAGCTGGCAGACGCACTCCTTGCCGGTATAGGCCTGGGCGGGCATAAACACAAAATAGCGGCCGCCTCCTCTGCTCCCGCCAGAGCCTGAAGAATCAGATATGGACAGGCTCTGGCTCCCGCGTCCGGGGGCGGCCTTGTCTCAGAGGGACTCCAGCGTAAGTCTTAACCCGTCCGCCACTTCGGTCGTCGCCCGCCAGCCGAGCTCGCGCTCGGCCCGGCTCGCGTCGAGCGCGATCTGCTGCACCTCGCCGGCGCGGGCCGGGGCGAGCTCCGGCTCGAAGCTCTCCCTGCCGTCGATCTCGGCCAGGCGCGCAGCCAGCTCGAGCACGTCGGTCTCGATCCCGGTGCCGATGTTGATCGGGCCGCTCGCCTCTGACTCCGCCGCAGCCAAGGCGGCGGCGACCACGTCGCCCACATATATGTAGTCGCGGGTCTGCCTGCCGTCGCCGAACACAGTCGGGCGCTCGCCGGCGCGCCGGCGGCCACAGAAGATCGCGATCACCCCGGCCTCGCCGAGCGGGTCCTGCCTCGGCCCGTAGACGTTGCCGAGCCGCAGGCTCACGCCGGAGAGGCCGTAGAGCCTTTCGTAGAGCGCCAGGTAGCCCTCGGCGGCGAACTTGCTCTGGCCGTAGGCGGAGAACGGTTCGATCGGCGCGCTCTCGTCGAGCGGCAGCTCCTTGCCCGCCCCCTCGCCGTATATCGCGCCGCCGGTCGAGACGAAGACGATCCGTCCCGAGCCCGCCCCCCGCATCGCCTCCAGCAGGTTGGCGGTGCCGCCGACGTTGATCGCCGCGTCGAAGGCGGGATCGGCGAGTGACTTGCGGACGTCGATCTGCGCCGCCAGGTGGAAGACGATCTGCGGCTCGACCCGGGCCAGCAGCTCGGCCAGTGCGGCGCCATCGCGGATGTCGAGCTCGGCCAGCTCGGCGCCCGCGGCGAGCGCCCCGTCGAGGTTCGAGCGCCGCCCGGTCGAGAGGTCGTCGACCACCGTCACCGCGTCGCCGCGCGCCAGCAGCGCGTCGACCAGATTCGACCCGATGAACCCCGCTCCGCCGGTGACCAAAGCCTTCATCAGCGCGGCGATCCTAATGCCGACGGGCCGAAAACGAGAGCCGGAGTTGCGTTTTCGTCCCGTCGGGCGCCGCGGAGGGCGCCTGCTACCCTCGCCGCCCCATGCGACTGATCGTCACCGAGAAGAACAACAGCGCCAAGAAGATCGCCGACATCCTCGGTCGCAACGAGGCGAAGGCGGACAAAACCTACAAAGTCCCCTTCTACACCTGGACCGACGAGAACGGCGACGAGCAGATGACGATCGGGCTGAAGGGCCACGTGCTCGGCCCGGCCTTCCCCGAGGGCTACTCGAACTGGCAGAAGACCGATCTGCACGACCTGATCGACGCGACGCTGATCAAGGAGCCGACGGACAAAAACGTCGTCAAAGCGATCCGCAAAATGGCCAAGGGGGCCGACGAGCTGGTGATCGCAACGGACTTCGACCGCGAGGGCGAGCTGATCGGGCTCGAGGCGCTGCAGGAGATGCTCGACGCGAACCCGAAGCTCGGCTCGCGCGAGGACGCCGACGCCGGCACCCTGCGGATCAAGCGCGCCCGCTACTCGGCGCTGACCAAGGAGGAGATCGAGCGCGCCTTCTCCGAGCTCGACGAGCTCTCCTACCCCCTGGCCAACGCGGGCGCCGCCCGCCAGGACATCGACCTGCTGTGGGGCGCGACGCTGACCCGCGCCGTCTCGCTCGCGACCCGCCGCTTCGGCTCCAACTTCCTCTCGGTCGGCCGCGTGCAGAGCCCCACCCTGGGGCTGATCGTCGAGCGCGAGATGGAGCGCCGCGCCCACGTCCCCAAACCCTTTTGGGAACTGTTCGCCAAGTTCCAGCACCCCGACGGCAGCTTCGAGGCCCACCACGCGACCGACAAATTCTGGGAGAAGGCGGAGGCCGACAAGGCCTTCGCCGGCACCGCCGGGCCGGGCACGGTCAAGTCGGTCACCGCGCGCAAGAACACGCGCAGGCCGCCGACGCCCTACAACACGACCGCCTTCAGCACCGACGCCTCCAGCCGCCTCGGGATCACGCCGGCGAGCGCGATGCGGATCGCCGAGGACCTCTACATGGACGGCTTCATCTCCTACCCGCGCACCGACAACACCGTCTACCCGCCCTCGCTGCCGGTGCGCGAGCTGGTCTCCTCGCTGGTCCGCGTGAAGGAGTTCTCCGCCGCCGCCGGCCTGCTCGACGGCGAGCTGAAGGCGACCCGGGGCAAGAAAGAGACGACCGACCACCCGCCGATCTACCCGACCCAGGCGATTCACCCCGGGGCGCTGGACGGCTCCAAGAAGCGCGTCTACGAACTGGTCGTGCGCCGCTTCCTCGCCACCTTTAGCCCGCCGATGATCACCGAGTCGACGCGGGCCGACATCGAGGCCGGCTCGGAGACCTACTTCGTCCGCGGCTCGGTCGTCGTCAACCCCGGCTACGCCGGCATCTACACCTACGCCCGCTCCTCCGACGAGGAGATCCCGGCGCTGAAGGAGGGGCAGACGCTGGAGCTCGACCGCGAGCCGTGGCTGCTCGACAAGGAGACCCAGCCGCCCTCGCGGATCTCGCAGGCGAAACTGATCGAGATGATGGAGGAGCGCGGCCTCGGCACGAAAGCGACCCGCGCCGACATCATCCAGAAGCTCTTCGACCGCGGCTACGTCTACAGCAACCCGCCGGTGCCCTCGGAGACCGGCGTGGCGATGTACGAGGCGTTCAAGAAGTACGTGCCGCGGATGGCGACGCACGAGATGACCGCCCAGCTGGAGGCCGAGATGGATCGGATCGCCGGCGGCCAGATGAGCAAGGGCGAAGTCGTCGGCGAGAGCCGCGACCTGCTGCACAAGACCTGGGGCGAAATCGACGAGAGCCGCGAAGACCTGGCGAAGGTCGTCTGGAAGGGGATGGACGAGGACCGCATCCTCGGCCCCTGCAAGGTCTGCGAGGAAGCGGGCCGGACCAAGGAGGACGGCTCGCCCAACATGTTGCGGATCATCCGGGCGAAAAAATCAGGGAAAAGGTTCGTGGGTTGCAGCGGCTGGACCGCAGATGACCCCGAGTCGTGCGACCAGACCTTCCCGCTGCCCCAGCGCGGCGACGTCTTCCGGCTCGAGGACCGCTGCTCGGTCTGCGGCGAGACGCCGCGGCTGAAAGTCGTCCCCTTCCGCGGTCGCGCCTGGAACCTCTGCCTCAACGACGACTGCGAGTCGATGCAGGAGATGAAGAAACGCCGCGCCGAGCGCGAAGCGGCGAAAAAGGCCAAGGAAGAGATGGCGAAGCAGCCGCCGCCCGAGGGCGGCAACGGCAAGGCGAGCAAGGCCGACACCGCGACTCGCAAACGAAAAAGGGCGAAAACGACCGTCAAATGACGTTCATCTCCCTCGAGGGGGTCGATGGTTCGGGGAAGAGCACGCAGGCGAAGCTGCTCGCCGAGGCGCTGGGGCCGGACACGACGCTTATCCGCGAGCCGGGGGGGACCGATGCGGCAGAGCGGATCCGCGAGCTGCTCGCCGACCCGGCGCTGGCACTCGACCCGTTCGCCGAGCTGCTGCTCTTCTCCGCCGCCCGCGCCGACCTGCTGGCGCGAGTCGTGCGGCCGGCGCTGGAGGCGGGCGGGACCGTGGTCGCCGACCGCTTCGCCGACTCCAGCGTCGCCTACCAGGGGGGCGCCCGCGGGCTCGGCACCAGCCACGTGCTCTCGCTGGTCGACCAGACGATCGACGGGCTGTGGCCGGATGTGACGGTTTACCTGCGGATCGATCCGGAGAAGGGACTGGAGCGCGCCGACGGCGAGGACCGCTTCGAGGCCGAGGGGCTGGAGCTGCAGCGGGCGGTGGCCGAGGCGTATGACGAGATCGCGATCATCGCCGCGGACCGGGTGGTCACGGTCGATGCGGAGGGGACGGTCGAGGAGGTCCATGCGCGGGTGATGGACGCTGTAAGGGATCGGGCTTGAGGCCCGCGGGTCCTGTCGGAGGAGAGGGGGGTGTTAGCGGACTGGGCCGTCCGAACACCCCCCTCTCCTCCGCCACCCACGGGAGCTACCAACAAAAGGCCCAACTGGCGCTGACCGCGGCGCTGAAAGCGGGTCCATCGCATGCCTATCTCTTCCAGGGACCACGCGGAGCAGGGAAGCGCGAGCTTGCGCGCGCTTTCGCCGCCGAGATCCTCGCGGGAGCTTCTGAGGATGCAGAGGACACGAGGCGTCGGGCGATGCTTGACCCTTCGCCGCATCCGGATCTGGTCTGGCTCGCTCCAAAGGGGGCGCAGCACCTGGTGGAGGAGGTTCGGGAGCGGGTCATCCGCGCCGCGGCGTACCGGCCCTACGAAGGCGGCAAGCGGGTGTTCGTCGTCGAGGCGGCCGAGGCGATGCGGGACGAGAGCCAGAACGCGCTGCTGAAGACGCTCGAGGAGCCGCCCGGGTTCGTCCACCTGATCCTGCTCAGCTCCGAGCCGGCGGCGCTGCTGGAGACGATCGCCTCGCGCTGCCAGCCGATCGACTTCGCGCCGCTGCCGGCGGAGGCGGTCGAGGCGATGCTGCGCGAGGACGCGCCCGACGCCGAGGCCGGCGAGCTCGCCGCCGCCGCCCGCCTCTCCGCCGGCGACGCGGAGCTCGGCCGGCTGCTGCTCAGCGACCGGGGCAGGGAGCTGCGCGAGCAGGCCGTTGCGCGCGAGTGGAGCGCATTGCTGAAGAACGCCGAGGCGGCGGGCGAGGAGGCCGAAGCGGCCGCCCGCGAGCTGCTGGAGGAGGAGAAGGAGGCGGGAGTGAAACGCTCGGCCCGCGACATCGCCGACGCCGCGAAACGCGCCGGCCGCCGCCGCCGCACGGAACAGCTCGACCTCGGCCTGCGCCTCGCCGCCGCCTGGTTCCGCGACCTCGCCGCCGTCGCCTCGGGCGCCGCCGCCGTCGCCTTCAACCGCGACGGCCTCGACCGGCTCCGCGCCGCCGCCGACGGCCTCGATCCGAGCGCCGCCCGTCGCGCCGCCGAGCTGGTCGCCGACACCCGCCGCCGCCTCGACCTCAACGTGTCCGAGGAGTTGGCCTTAGAGGCGCTCTCGTTTAGGCTCGCCGCCGTTCTCGGCTGACCGCGCCTGCTCCTCCCGCGCCTGCTCCAGCGCCCGCTCCTGGGCCAGCCTCGTGATCTGGGCGGCCTGGCGGGACATGATCACGCTGAAGTTGAGCGCCAGGCCGAGCAGCAGCAGGAGGATGATCGAGAAGAGGGCGACGTTGGTGTCGCGCACGCCCATCAGGTCGGCGACGGTGCCGAGCAGGCCGGGGAAGATCGCGCCGGCGAGCATGCCGATCCCGGCGACGAACCAGACGACGCTGAAGCGCTCCTGCAGGCGGTCGCGGCGGATCAGCTCGAGGATCATCAGCATGAAGGCGACGGCGATCAGCGCGGCGAGGATCCGCGTCTGCGAGGTCAGGTGGACCTTCGGCTGTTCGGCCGCGGCGAGCAGCAGGACGCTCATCGCGACGCCCCCGCGTTGCGCGGCCGGAACTGGCCGACCAGCAGCACGATCAGCCCCTTGAAGATGAAGAAGGCCGAGCGCAGCGGCGTCAGGAAGGAAGAGCCGCCGGCCCGCTCGAGCATCCGCACCGGCACCTCCTCGACCCGCAGCCCCTCGCGCACCGCCAGCTGCAGCGACTCGATCTCGGCGAAGTCGGGCGAGTAGTTCTCGCTGAACAGCTCGATCACACGCCGGTTGGCGGCCCGCATGCCGCTGGTCGTGTCGGTGAAGCGCTGCCGCGTCGCCAGGGTGAGGAAGAAGCGGAAGACGCTGATCCCGATCCGCCGCGAGATCGTCGCCCGGTAGTCCTCGCCGCCGATCTCATCCGATTCCCCGGCCGACGTCCCGTCCTCGTGGAAGCGCGAGCCGATCACCAGGTCGGCACGGTCCGCCCGCACCTCCGCGAGCAGGCGCGCGACCTCGGCCGGCGGGTGCTGCCCGTCGGCGTCGAGGTGGGCGCAGAAGTCGTACCCCTCGCGCAGCGCGTAGAGGTAGCCGGTCTGCAGCGCCGCCCCGAGCCCCTGGTTGAACGGCAGCGAGGCGACCCTCGCCCCGGCCTCCGCCGCCCGCGCGGCCGTCGCGTCGGTCGAGCCGTCGTCGACGACCAGCACGTCGGCGTCCGGCAGGCGCTCGCGCACACCGTGGATCACTGACGCGACCGACTCCGCCTCGTTCCATGCGGGGATGAAGACCAGGGTTCCCATGCGGCGATTCTCCCATGCCGTCATCCTGTTACGACCAACGATGAGACGGATCGGGATCAGGTTCTGGCTGGTCGGGGCGTTCGCCGCGGTGACGCTGGTCACGGCGGGCGTCGTCTACCTGTTCGGCGACCGGCCGCGCGCCGTGCTCGGCGCGATCGCGCTCGGCGTGCTCTCCGGCTTCTTCATCGCGGTCGGGATCTCGAGCCGCGTGCGGCGGCTCTCGCGCGGCGCCGGCGAGCTGGCGGCGGGGTCGTTCGACACCCACCTCGACGTCGGCGGGCGCGACGAGATCGGCGACCTGGCGCGGGCGCTGGAATCGATGCGCGCCTCGCTCAAGGAGAGCTTCGGCGTGCTGACCGCCGACCGCAACAAGCTGAAAGCGATCTTCGACGGGCTGACCGACGCGGTGATCGTGGTCGACGAGAACGGCGCCGTGCGCTTCTCCAACAGCGCCGCGGCGAAGCTGCTCGGGCCGCTCGGCCAGCCCCCCGCGACGATGCGCTCGCAATTGCGCCGCGCCGTCGACGTCGGCTTCGCCGCCCACCCGGCGCTGCGGATCGGCGACCGCGCCTATGCGATGAGCGCCCGCGCGCTGCCGAAAGAGCGCGCCGTCCTGGTGGTCGCCCGCGACCGCACCGACGAGATGCGCCGCGAGCTGGCCGAAGCCGACTTCATCTCCAACGCCGCGCACGAGCTGCGCAACCCGCTGGCCGGCATCTCCAGCGCGATCGAGGTCCTGCAGGAGGGGGCGAAGGACGACCCGGGCGCGCTCGAGCACTTCCTCGGCCGGCTCGCCGAGGACGCCGAGCGGATGAACCGGCTGACCAAATCGCTGCTCACCCTGGCCCGGGTCGAGTCGATCGGCGCCGGCGAGCGCGAGGAGGTCGACGTCGCGGCGGCGGTCCGTGACACGGTCGGCGCGGTGGAGGCGCCGGAGCACATCGAGCTCAGCACCGATGTCGCCGCCGACCTCGTCGCCAAGGGCGACCCGACGCTGCTGCGCCAGGTGCTGGTCGGCCTCCTGACCAATGCCTTCAAGCACACGCCGCTACCGGGGCGCGTTACGGTTCGCGGCCGCCGCGACGGCGACGACGAGGTGATGCTGGAAGTGATCGACACCGGGCCGGGGATCCCCGAGGCGGAGATAGAGCGCGTATTCGAGCGCTTCTACCGCCGCGACGAGTCGCGCAAGCAGGAGGGCTTCGGGCTCGGCCTGGCGATCGCCCGCCGCATGGTCAGCGTGATGGGCGGCGAGATCGGCGCCCGCTCGGTCGAGGGGGAGGGCAGCACCTTCTGGGTCCGCCTGCCGGCCGCGCAACCGAGCCCGACTCCGGTCGCGTAATGAATATGATTCCGCCCACTTCCTCTGCTCCCGTGAACGACAGAAGAATCAGATATGGACTGTCGTTCCCTCCCGCGGTCGGAAGTGGGCGGGCGAGGCATGACAATGAGTAGTGGCCGGATACTTATCGCCGACGACGAGCCGTCGGTGCGCGACTCGGTCGGCTACGCGCTGGCCCAGGAGGGCTTCGAGGTCAGCGCCGCCGCCGACGGCGACGAGGCCAGCGAGATGGTCGGCAACGGCATCCCCTACGACCTGCTGATCCTCGACATCATGATGCCCGGGCCGAGCGGGCTCGACATCTGCCGCGAGGTGCGCTCGCGCAGCGCCGTGCCGATCATCCTGCTGACCGCGAAGGACGCCGAGGTCGACAAGGTCGTCGGGCTCGAGGTCGGCGCCGACGACTACGTGACCAAGCCGTTCTCGGTGCGCGAGCTGCTCGGCCGCGTGCGCGCCCAGCTGCGCCGCCGCGAGCTCGACCGGGCGCCGCTCTCGCAGGCCGTCAGGGTCGAAGCCGGCCCGGTCGCGATCGACCTCGTCCGCCATGTCGCCACCGTGCGCGGCGAGCCGGTAAACCTGACCCGCTCGGAGTTCCAGCTGCTGCGCCTGCTGGTCGGCCGCGCCGGCGAGGTCTTCCCGCGCCGCCAGATCATGGAGGAGCTCTGGCAGACCGAGTTCGACGGCGACGAGCGCGCCTGCGACGTCCACATCTCCAACCTGCGCCAGAAGGTCGAGACCGACCCGCAGAACCCCGAGCTGATCGTCACCGTGCGCGGCGTCGGTTACAAGTTCGAAGGCTACGCCGGTTGAGTGCCGATCCGAACGGCGCGCCCGTTTCCGCCTGCCAATAACCTCTGTATATGGACCGGACCGCGAGCGCAGACGAGGCGACGGCGATCGCCGCGGCGATCGCCCGCTTCGAGGCGGACACGGCTCCGGCGGTTGCGGCTGAGGAGGAGGCGGTGAGCCCGTGGCAGCGGGCAGCGTTGAGCGAGGGCGTCGGCGCGAAGGGCATCGTTCAGAGGCACTTGGAGTCGTTGTCAAAATGATCGCGGCCCGGATGAGGCCGAGTGACACTGCGCGATACGGCCCCGTCCCGGTGTTCCGCGTAGCGCTGCTACGCGGAAACCGTGCCGTGACCGTCTCGCTTGGTCATCGACCTCCCCGGTCTCGCGCTAATTTTGGACAACGACTCTTAGAAGGAGGAACGCAATGGCAGTCGTGAAAATCATCGAGCTGGTCGGCAGCTCCAAGACGTCGACCGACGACGCGGCGAAACAGGCGCTGGCCCAGGCACAGGGCACGCTGCGCAACATCCGCGCCGTCGACATCGTCTCGACCGGGATCCGCGGCGAGAACCTCGACGAGTACCGCGCCCACGTGCGGGTCGCATTCCTGGTCGAGGGGACCGAGGTCGACTAGTGGCGGACGAGGCACGGGAGACGCGGGAGGTCTCGCGCGACGAGGCGCGGAAGCTGATCGAGGAGGGCGCGCAGCTGGTCGACGTGCGCGCCGAGCACGAGTGGGGCGCCGGCCGCATCGCCGGCGCCGTCCACATCCCGCTCGACGAGCTGGCGGGGCGCACGGCGGAGATCGACGCCGAACGCCCGGTGGTCCTCTACTGCCGCGGCGGCAACCGCTCGACGATGGCGACCGATGCGCTCGTCGACGCCGGTTTCGACGCCGCCAAGCTGAGCGAGGGGATCGTCGGCTGGGCGGCGGCCGAGCTGCCGCTGGAGCCAGACGGCGCGCGCGTCGCCGAGTCGGGCGAGGCGGCCGAGGTTCTGCACTCCTCCGGACGCCTTCCGCCCGAGTAGCGCGCCTGCCCGAGGGGCGCCCTGGGCACGCCTCGAGCTAAATACCCTAATCCCTGTCAGGTTTTGCTATTTTCCTGTTCGTGGAGGTAGTCGTCGATCAGGACAAGCGGCAGAGCGGCAAGGGCCGGACGGGCACGCTCGAGAACCCGGAGTCCTACGAGAACGTCCCCGGGCACGTGATCCCGATCATCGAGCGCGAGTTCGACGACTTCGACAACGAAGCCGAGCAGTTCCTCGCCGGCGATCTGGCCGAGGACCAGTTCATCGGCTTCCGGCTCAAGCAGGGCGTCTACGGACAGCGCCAGGCCGACGTGCAGATGGTCCGCGTCAAGCTCCCCTTCGGCGGCGTCACCCCGGAGCAGATGGAGATGTTCGGCGACGTGGTCGAGAAGTGGGCCCCGCTGGACAAGGGCCACATCACGACCCGCCAGAACATCCAGATCCACCACGTGCCGCTGCGTGACATGGAGTCGCTGATCCGTGAAATCTCCGCCGTCGGCCTCTCCTCGCGCGAGGGCTGCGGCAACACGATGCGCAACGTCACCGGCGACCCCTGGGCGGGCGTCGCCGCCGACGAGGTATTCGACCCGACGCCCTATGCCGGCGCCTACGTCCGCTACTTCGTCCGCCACCCGACGACGCAGCTGATGCCGCGCAAGATCAAGACCTCCTTCACCGGCTCCGACGAGGACCGGGCGATCAGCGGCATCCACGACGTCGCCTTCCTCAGCCGCGAACGCGACGGCGTCAAGGGCTTCGAGATCCGCGTCGGCGGCGGCACCTCGATCATGGCCCGCGTCGCGCCGACGCTCTACGACTTCGTCGAGGCCGACAACGGCGACTACATCAAGGTCGCCGAGGCGGCGCTGCGGATCTTCGATCGCCAGGAGTGGCTGCGGGTCAACCGCGCCCGCGCCCGGATCAAGGTGCTGGTCGACAAGATCGGCATCGACGCCTTCCGCGAGCAGGTCGACGCCGAGCTGGAAGGCGACTGGGTCGCCGAGCGCGACTTCGACGTCGAGCGCCTGCGCTTCGACGACGACGAGGAGGAGAACGCCCCCGAGGCGCCGGCCACCCCGGCCTCGCCGAACGGCGACCGCTCCGAGTTCGACCGCTTCCTGCAGGGCAACGTGCAGCCGCAGCGCCAGGAGGGCTTCGCCTCGGTCGAGGTCAAGATCGAGCGCGGCGACCTGACGCCGGCGCAGTTCCGCGGCCTGGGGGCGATCATGCGCGAGTTCACCGGCGGCTACGCGCGCAGCACCGTGCAGCAGAACCTGGTTCTGCGCTGGGTGCGCGACGAGGCGCTGTACGAGGTCTGGGAGCGGTTGAAGGGCCTCGGCCTGGCCGAGGCCGGCGCGCGCGAGATCACCGACACGGTCAGCTGCCCCGGCACCGACAGCTGCAAACTCGGCATCACCAGCTCGATGGGCCTCAACCGGGCGATCAAGCAGCGGGTCGAGGAGATGCAGATCGACGACCCGCTGACCCGCAGGATCCACATCAAGATGAGCGGCTGCCCGAACGGCTGCAGCCAGCACCACATCGCCAACATCGGCTTCTACGGCGCCTCGCTGAAAGTCGGCGGCCGCCAGATGCCCGCTTACATCCCGCACATCGGCGGCAACTACGAGGGCGGCGAGGTGATCTTCGGCACGCGGCTGAAGTCGCGCCTGCCGGCCAAACGGGTGCCCGAGGCGGTGCAGCGCTGGATCGAGCTATATGAGGGCGAGCGCGCCGATGGCGAGGAGTTCAACGCCTTCGCCGAGCGCGCCGGCGCCGCCCGCTTCGAAGCGGCGATCAAGGACCTGACGCTGCCGGCCGAGTTCAGCCTCGAGACGATGCAGCAGTTCATCGACTGGAACCGCTCCAGTCCCTACAAGGTGGAGCGGGGCGAGGGCGAGTGCGCGATATGAGCGCGGTGGCGACAGCCCCGGAGATCGACGCAGAGGCCGTCGCCGCGGAGCTGGAGCCGAAGAGCGCCGGCGAGGCGATCGAGTGGATGTTCGAGACCTTCGGCGAGAGCCACTACATCGCCTGCTCGTTTCAGAAGACGAGCTCGGTGACCGCCCACCTGGCCAGCCGGATCAACCCCGAGGCGCGCTTCTTCTACCTCGACACCGAGCTGCTCTTCGAGCAGAGCTACGAGACGCGCGACCGGCTCGCCGAGGCGCTCGGGGTCGAGTTCGACCGCTTCCACAACCTGACGCTCGCCGAGCAGGCGGCCCAGCACGGCGAGGAGCTGTGGAAGAGCGACCCCGACGCCTGCTGCGGCCTGCGCAAGGTCGAGCCGATGCGCCGCGCCCTGTCTTCCGTAGACTGCTGGCTCGCCGGAGTCCGCCGTGAGGATTCAGCCAGCCGCGCAAAGACCCCCAAGTTCGCCTGGGACAAGCGCTTCGAGCTGTGGAAGCTGAACCCGATCGCGGACTGGACCGAGCGCGACGTCTGGAACTACATCCGTGAGCACCATCTCCCGTACAACCCCCTGCACGATCGCGGTTATCCGTCGATCGGCTGCACCCACTGCACCAAGCCGGTCGGGCCGGGAGGCTCGCCGCGCGCCGGGCGCTGGGCCGGTCTCGAGAAGACCGAGTGCGGGATCAACTAGCGGCCCCCTGAGGAGCCGCGACACCCTTCCCCGAGACCTGCCGAGGAGCACATGAGCGAGACGATGACCGAGCTTTCCCTGACCCTTTCCGAGCGCCACACGGCCGACTTCGAGATGATCGGCAACGGCGGCTTCGCGCCGCTGTCCGGCTTCCAGGGCTCCGCCGACTGGGAGCGGATCTGCGCCGAGATGCGCACCGTCGACGGCGCCTACTGGCCGATCCCGATCACCCTGGCGACCGACCTCGAGTGCGCGGTCGGCGATGTCGTCGCGCTGTCGAGCGACGAAGGCAAGCCGCTGGGGAGGATCAGGGTCGAGGAGATCTTCGAGCGCGACGTCAAGCGCGAGGCCGGGCAGGTCTACGGCACGACGGACGAGGGCCACCCGGGCGTCGCCGCGATCTACGAGGAGGGCAACCGCTGCATCGCCGGCCCGATCGAGGTCGACGCGCTGCCCGACCACGAGGACGCCTTCATGAGCCGCTACATGACGGCGCCGGAGACGAAGGCCGAGTTCGAGCGCCGGGGATGGAGCCGGGTCGTCGCATTCCAGACCCGCAACCCGATCCACCGCGCCCACGAGTACCTGACCAAGGCGGCGCTGGAGACCTGCGACGGGCTCTTCATCCAGCCGCTGATCGGCAAGACGAAGGCCGGCGACATCCCGGCCGACGTGCGCATGCGCTGCTACGAGGTGCTGATGGAGAACTACTACCCGAACGACCGGGTGATGCTCGGCGTCAAGCCGGCGAAGATGCACTACGCCGGCCCGCGCGAGGCGGTCCTGCACGCGATCGTCCGCCGCAACTACGGCGCCACCCACTTCATCGTCGGCCGCGACCATGCCGGGGTCGGCGACTACTACGGCACCTACGACGCCCAGAAGATCTTCGACGACATCGACGTCGCCGAGCTGGGCATCGAACCGCTGTTCTTCGAGCACAGCTTCTGGTGCAACGAGTGCGAGGGGATGGCCTCGGGCAAGACCTGCCCGCACGACTCCGCCGCGCACGTGTTTCTCAGCGGCACCAAGGTGCGCGAGATGCTCGGCAACGGCGAAAGGCCGCCGCAGGAGTTCTCGCGCAACGAGGTCGCGGACATTCTGATCGACGCTTACAAGGAGGATTGAGTAAAGATGGCTGACGAGAAGGGCTTCACCCTCTGGTTCACCGGGCTCTCCGGGGCCGGCAAGACGACGATCTCGAGGCTGCTGGAGGGCCACCTGCGCGAGCGCGGCTCGAAGCTGGAGATCCTCGACGGCGACGTCGTGCGCGAAAACCTCTCCAAGGGGCTCGGCTTCTCGAAAGAGGACCGCGACACCAACATCCGCCGCATCGCCTTCGTCGCCGACCTGCTCTCGCGCAACGGCGTGCCGGTGATCACCGCCGCGATCTCCCCCTACGCGGAGATCCGCGCCGAGGCGCGCGACCTGATGGGCGACCGCTTCATCGAGGTCTTCGTCAAGGCCTCGGTCGACACCTGCGCCGAGCGCGACGTCAAGGGCCTCTACGCGAAAGCCTTCGCCGGCGAGATCAAGGAATTCACCGGCGTGTCCGACCCCTACGAGGAGCCGGACAACCCGGAGGTCACCTGCGACACCGAAGCCGAAACGGCTGAGGAGTCGGCGCAGAAGCTGATCGAGTACCTCGAGTCGCGCGGGTTGATCCCGGAGCACGCGGCAGCTTCGGCGTAGACGTTTGCGAGGGGGAGGGGACGGGTGTGCCCCTCCTGCTTGCTGGATTTTTCGCCCGCTGAGCCGGCGCCACTCGCCGAGCTGGCGGGCGAAAAATTAACGCCGCTGCGCTGGAGGGGCACACCCGTCCCCTCCTCTTGACGGAGCGTCTCAATTCCCTAAGGTGCGGGGCATGAGGTGGGGAATCGGACTTGCGGCGCTCGCGGTTGTTTTGGGGCTTGCATTGCCCGGAAGCGTGGCGGCGGCTTCGGGGCCGACTTATGAAGAGGCGCCCCCGCCGACCTATGAATCGGCGCCGCTGCCGCGCAAGCCGCGCCTTCATTTCGCCGGGTTCCGCCGCAACTTGCGCAGCGGCACGGCGATCTTGTTCGTCCAGGTGCCCGAGGCTGGGCGGGTGATCCTGCACGGACGCGGGATTCGGCGGCTCGCGCGGTTCGTCGGTCAGCCGAGGCGCATGCGACTGGTGGTCAGGCCGAAGGTGCGGCTGATGCGCTACCTGAAGCGCCACCGCAAGGGCGTGATCCGGGCAGCGGTCACGTTCAGGCCGGACGACGGAAGCGTCTCACAGAAGATCGAACGGCCGATCGCGCTCAAGCGCAGGCACCATCACCGGCGCTGAGCGCGAAGTTGTACGGAACAATTAACCCTGCGTGAGGCGCACATTTTCTAGGTTGTTCGGTACAATTAGTTATGGCTCAGCCGAACAACTCTGCGCCGAAGCGGGGCCGACCGTCACGAGCGAGCGTCTACGAGCGTTTTCGCGTGCAGATCGCCGAGCTGCGGGAGAAGCTCGGCGGGCTTCCTTCCCCAGAGGAGGCCGAGGGGATCTGGCGCGGTATCTGGCTGGAGGAGGCCCATCACTCGACCGCGATCGAGGGCAACACCCTTGTTCTCAAGCAGGTCGAGAAGCTGCTCGATGAAGGTCGGGCGGTCGGCAACAAGGAGCTGAGCGAATACCTGGAGGTGCGCGGGTACGCCGACGCCGCGAATTGGGTGTACGGGCACGGGATACGTCCCGGCGACTGGGGGGGCGAGCAGCTGATCAGCTTGGCGGAGATCCGCGAGGTCCACTCATTGGCGATGACGCCGGTTTGGGAGGTGGCATCGCATCCGCAGGCGACGCCGCGCGAGCGCCCCGGCGCGTTTCGTGAGCACGACATAGAGCCGTTCCCCGAGGGGATGAAGCCCCCGGACTGGACCGAGGTGCCGGTGCTGGTCAAGGATTGGATCGAGGCGGCCAACTCCCTGCCCGACGAAGACGAGTCGGAGATCGTCGAGGCCCTTGCGGGCCTTCACGCGCGCTTCGAGCAGGTTCACCCGTTCCTCGACGGCAACGGCCGCACCGGTCGCCTCATCCTCAACCTGCTGTTGGTCCGCCTCGGCTACCCCCCGGCGATCATCTACAAAGGCGACCGCTCTCGCTATCTGGCGGCTCTTCGCCGCGCCGATACCGGGGACCCGGGTCCGCTCGGCGAGTTCTTGGCGCGGGCCGTGCTCGACAACCTCTACAAGTTCGTCGTGCCCGCGATCGCCGGTCCAGCCCGGCTCGTGCCGCTACCGGCGTTGGCTACTGAGGAGCTTTCGGCCAACGCCCTGCGCGTGGCTGCAACGCGCGGCAGGCTGAAGGCGGCGAAGGCCGCCGACGGGACTTGGCGCAGCTCGACTGCCTGGGTCGAGGAATACGCCGCGAGTCGCTACAAGCGCAGCTGAGGCCTACGGCCGCGGCGGGACCTGGGGCTCGGCGAGGCCGTAGGTGTCGTAGGCGCCGAACTCGGCGAAGGTCTTGTGGGTCGGGCCGTGGTAGTCGCTAGACGCGGTCGGGATCAGGTCGAGCTCGTCGCAGAGCTCGAGCAGGTGCGCGGTCTGCTGCTTGTCGTGGGTGGGATAGAAGGTCTCGACCCCGTCGACGTCGAGCGCCCGGATCAGCTCGTCGACCTCGGCGGGGTCGGAGATGTCCCAGTAGGGATGGGCGACGACGGCGACGCCGCCCGCCTCCTTGATCGTCGCCACCGCCTGCTCGGCGGTCGGCCAGCGGCGCGGCACGAAGGCCTTGGCGCCGGGCACAAGGTACTCCTCGAAGAACGGCCCGAGGTCGCCCGTCGCCCCGGCGGCGCGGGCGATGTGCGGCCGTCCGATCGAGAGCGCGTCACCCGCCTCCTTCACCGCGTCCTCCAGGTGCAGGTCGAACCCCTCCCCCCGCAACTTCTCGACGATCTCCCCGGCCCGCGTCACCCGCTCGTGCTGAGCCCGCTCGCAGGCCGGCGCGATCGCCCCCAGATCCACCCAGTACCCACAGACATGCAGGTCTTCGGCGTACTCATGCACACAGGACATCTCAATCGCCGGAACCAGCTCAACCCCGAGCCCCTCCGCCGCCCGGGCCGCCTCCGCAACCCCCGCAATAGCATCGTGATCCGTCAACGCCAGCGTGGTCACACCGGCCTTCGCAGCTTCCGCGACGACCTCGGCAGGCGCAAGCTGCCCGTCCGAGACGGTGGAATGCGACTGAAGCTCGATCAGCATGGAGCCAGAGAAGCTTTCCCGCCGAAGATCACAACGGCGCACCCTACCCGCGGACGCCTGGAGGCGGGGCGACGGGGGGCCTCTCGAACGGGCGGATACTCAAGAACGCGGTCTAATTAGACCGCGTTTTGTCCGGGCGAGAGGCCCCCCGTCGCCCCGCCACGCGAACCCATAAACTGCGCCGCCGTGTTCGAGAAGGTCCTCATTGCCAACCGCGGCGAGATCGCGATCCGGGTCGCCCGCACGCTGAAGGAGATGGGCATCGGATCGGTCGCCGTCTACTCGGAGATCGACCGCGACGCCCCGCACGTGCGCGAGGCCGACGAGGCCTTCCTGATCGGCCCGGCGACCCCAGCCGAGAGCTATCTGGACATCATCAAGATCATCGACACGGCGAAGGAGGCGGGCGCCGAGGCGATCCACCCCGGCTACGGCTTCCTCGCCGAGAACGCCGACTTCGCCCGCGCCTGCGCGGAGGCGGGCATCGTCTTCATCGGCCCGCCGCCCGAGGCGATCGAATCGATGGGCTCGAAGACGCGGGCGCGCGAGATCATGGCCGAGGCGGGCGTGCCGATCGTCCCCGGGGCGACCGAGCCGGCGCCGGACCTCGACGCGGCGCGCGCCCAGGCCGAGGACGCGGGCTACCCGGTCGCCTGCAAGGCGGCGGGCGGCGGCGGCGGCAAGGGCTTCCGCGTCGCGATGAGCGCCGACGACCTGCAGGACGCCTACGAGGGCGCCGCCCGCGAAGGCGAGAAGTTCTTCTCCGACTCGCGCGTCTACGTCGAGCGCTACCTCGAAGACCCGCGCCACGTCGAGGTCCAGGTCCTCGCCGACTCGCACGGCAACACGATCCACCTGGGCGAGCGCGACTGCTCGCTGCAGCGGCGCCACCAGAAGGTGATCGAGGAGGCGCCCGGGCCGCAGGTCGACGAGGAGATGCGCGAGCGGATCGGCAAGATCGCCACCGAGGCCGCGGCCGCCGTCGGCTACCGCGGCGCCGGCACGGTCGAGGGGATGCAGGTCGGCGACGAGTACTTCTTCCTCGAGATGAACACCCGCGTGCAGGTCGAGCACTGCGTGACCGAGATGGTCACCGGGGTCGACCTCGTCCGCGAGCAGATCCTGGTCGCCGCCGGCGAGCCGCTGACCGTCGCCCAGGAGGAGGTCGAGCTGCGCGGCCACGCGATCGAGTGCCGGATCAACGCCGAGGCCGCGCACAAGAACTTCGCCCCGGCGCCGGGCGCGATCGCGTCCTATCGCGAGCCCGCCGGCCCCGGTGTGCGCGTCGACTCGGGCGTCGAGGCGGGCTCCGAGGTGACGCCGATGTACGACCCGATGGTCGCCAAGCTGATCGTCTGGGACGTCGACCGCGAGCACGCGACGCGCCGCATGCTGCGCGCGCTGGCCGAGTACGAGGTCGGCGGCCTGACCACGCTGATCCCCTTCCACGAAGCGATCCTCGCGACCGAGCAGTGGGCCAGGGGGGAGACCTGCCGCGAGCTGATGGAAGACAAGAAGTGGCTGAAGACCACGGCGCCGGCCGAGGCTGAGGCGCCCGAGGTCGCGGAGGGGGCCGAGGTCGTCGCCCGCGACTACAAGGTCGAGGTCTCGGGCAAGCTCTTCGACGTGAAGGTGATCGGCGAGGCCGCCGCGGGCGCCGCTCCTGCCGCGGGCAACGGCAGGCGTCCGGCGAAACGCGAGCGCAAGGCCGGCGGCGCCGCGAGCGCCTCCAGCGAGTCGCTGCCCTCGCCGCTGCAGGGCACCGTGCTCAAAGTGGCCGTCGAGCAGGGCGCCTCGGTCGAGGAGGGGGACCTGATCTGCGTGATCGAGGCGATGAAGATGGAGAACGAGATCGCCGCCCACCGCTCCGGCAAGGTGACCGCTCTCAACGTCGCCGAAGGCGCAGCGGTCTCGAGCGGCGACGTCCTCGCGGTTATCGAGTAGCTAGCGGCGTTTCCCCGGCTTCTTCTTTTCCCGTTCGCGGCGTTCCTTTTCGCGTTCGCGTTCCCGTTCGTGCTGTTCGCGGCGTTTCTGCGCTTGAAGCTTCTGGAATTCGCGGCGCGTCAGCGGGAAGCGCGGCGTCGGTTCGCGGCATTCGCGGCCGACGCAGTTCTCGTAGCGCCGCAGTTGGCGGTGGAGGAAGTTGCGGATCGGGTAGAGGTTCGGGACCTTGACGAGGTTGTTGAGCTCGTTGGGGTCCTTGTTGATGTCGTAGAGCTCCTTCTCGCCGTTCGGCCAGGCGATGTACTTGTAGGGGCCGAGGCGGATTCCCTCGTAGTTGAGCGGCGGCGCGAGCAGCGAGGCGTGCGCCTCGCCGCCCCGCCCGCGGCGGGGAGCGCTCGAGACCCCGGCCTCCGGCTCCTTCGGGTCGGTGCTGCCGTCGCCGCCGGGCATGCCGCCGTCGCCTTCGCCGCTCGAGGCGATCGCGCCGTTGGCTTCGACGTCGTTGGTCTGCACGAAGGACTCGAAGATGATCGGGCGGCGGGTGCGCGCTTCGGGGTCGCGCAGGAAGGGCACCATCGAGCGGCCGTCGACGCTCTTGTCCGGTTCGACTCCCGCCAGGTCGAGGACGGTCGGCGCGATGTCGATGTTGGCGGCCAGCTCACCGGTCTGCGTGCCGGGCTTGATCCCGGGCCCGCGGATGATGAAGGGCATATGGGTGGCCGGCTCGTAGGAGAGGAACTTGCCGCCGATCAGCCGGTGCTCGCCGAAGAAGAAGCCGTTGTCGGAGGTGAAGAGGATGTAGGTGTTCTGCAGCCGGCCGGTTTCGGCGAGCGTGCCGACGATCTGCTTGACGCCGTCGTCGATCCCGCGCAGCGCCTCGAGCTGCTTGTCGTAATAGACCTTGTAGGTGTGCTTGATGCTCGGCGTCAGGTGTTCGGCTTCGCGGATGAAGGACGGCTTGTCGGTGACGTTGCCCTCGTCGAAGCCTTCCGCCCGGTTGTGCGGCAGCTTGGCGCCCCTGAACCAGTTGTAGTAGCGCTGCGGCGGCTCGGGGCCCGCGGGCTGGCGGAAGTCGCCGTGCGGGGCGGTGTAGTCGAGCTGCATGTAGAAGGGCTGTTCGGCCGGGGTCGTCCTGATTTCTTCGCGCGCCATCCAGTCGAAGACGTCGGTCCCGTATACGCACGGCCGCCCTTCCTGCGGTTCGTACGGGCAGCCGGGCGGGTCGCGTTCGGTGTATTCCCGCGGTTCCCAGGTGCCCGAGCTGCCGTACGGCTCGCTGATGACCCCGTCGTTGTTGAGCACGTAGCCGTAGAAGTAGTGGTGCGTGTCGGCGTTGAGCACCGTGTGCCAGGAGCTCCAGCCCGGCGGCACGTTCTTGCCGTCGCTGTACGGTTCGTCGCCGTAGCCGTTGAGGTACTTGCCGATGTGGATCGTGCGGTAGCCGGCGCCCTGCAGCCAGGTGGCGATGTTGTGGTCGTAGGCGCCGCGGAAGGAGAAGCCGTAGTAGCCGCCGTTGGGCTGGACGTTGCCCTTGACGCCCGTGTTGTGGGCGTAGCGGCCGGTCATCAGGCTGACCCGCGAGGGACAGCAGAGGGGGTAGGAGACGTAGTAGCGGTTGAAGGTCTCGCCGCGTTTGGCGAGCAGGTCGAGCGTGTTCGGCATCGCCCGCAGCTCCGGCGCGCCCGGGTAGGCGCGGAAGGTCGCGTAGAGCTCGTCCAGCGTCTGGTCGTCGGTCTGCAGGACGACGAAGCTGGGCGGTTCGGGGTTCGGGTCGAGCGGCGCTTCTTCGATCTCCACGGCGCCGGCGCGCCCGACGCTCAGCACCAGCAGGCAGAGCAGCGCCGCCGCGAGCGGCAGGCGTGCGCGCGAGAGCGCTCTGCTGTGGCTGAGGCTGCCCATCGAGACTCGAAACCGTTACCCGCGGCCGAAGTTGCGAAGCTACAAAGCTAGAGAACCGCTAGGACGCGCCGAGCTTTTTCGCCGCCTCGCGGAAGTTTTTGACCGTCGCGCTCGGCGCTTTGCGGCCCTCCAGCTTCTCGCCATGGCGGTTGACCCAGATCACCGGCACCTTCATCTTCAGCAGCGGCACGACGTCGGTGTCGTAGTTCGAGCAGATGTGAAGCCAGCCTTTTTTGCCGCCGATCCGCCGCGCGCACTCTTTGAAGTGGACCGGGTCGGGCTTGTAGCTGCGCACCTGCTGCGCGGTGACGACGAGGTCGAGTTCGGTCCGCAGATGGCGGCGCGAGATGCCGAGCATCTTGTCGTCGACGTTGGAGACGATTCCGACTTCGTAGCGTTTGGCGAGCCGGTCCATCGCCGCATTGGCCTCGCGGAACGGGAGCCAGTAGGCGATGCTGTCGGGCAGGAACTGGGCGCGCGAGGGCTCGATCTCCCAGCCCACCTCGCGGGCGACCTTGACGATCGTGCGGCGCAGCACCTCGGCGTAGAGTTCGTAGGAGCCGGCCATGATTTCGGCCTGGACTTCGAAGAAGCGGGCCAGGAAAGGCCCCTCGTCGAAGCTGAAGCCGTCCTTCGCCGCCTCCTTCTTGCAGGCCTCGACGATCCCCTTCTCCCAGTCGATCAGGGTGCCGTAGCAGTCGGTGGTCACCCAGTTGATGGATTTGAGCGCGGGGAGTGCCATAGTCAATGGTGTTCGCGTCGCGCCCCGGCAAAGGAATCAGATTTCGATGCCGGGTCGCTTTGGCTCACGGGCGCGGCATCTTATGTCACCGGGGCGCGAGGCGGCATCGCGCTCGGGTTCTCGGATAGGCTGCCCGCCGCGCCCGGCAGGGGCGCACCGCGAATGGACCTCCTCGAGTATCAGGGCAAGCAGCTTTTCGCCGCGCACGGCATCGCCGTGCCCAGCGGCGAGGTCGCGGCGAGCGTCGAGGACGCCGTCGCCGCCGCGGAGCGGATCGGCTACCCCTGCGCGATCAAGGCGCAGGTGCTGATCGGCGGCCGCGGCAAGGCGGGCGGGATCAAGATCGCCAAGGACGCCGGCGAGGCGCGCGAGCACGCCGGCGCGATCCTCGGCATGGACATCGTCGGCCCGCACGGCGAGGGCCCCTTCCGGGTCGAGCGCGTCTGGGTCGAGGGCGGCTCGGACATCGCCGCCGAGTACTACGCCTCGGTGATCCTCGACCGCGGCGAGAAGAAGCTGCTGGCGATGGTCTCCGCCAGGGGCGGCATGGACATCGAGGCGGTCGCGGCGGAGGATCCCGACGCGCTGGTCAAAGTGCACATCGACGCGACGCGGCCGTTCACGGCCGCCGAGGCGCGGCCGATCGTCGAGGCCGCCGGCCTGGCCGAGGACGTGCGCGACGAGGCGGCCGAGGTGCTGGCGAAGCTGGCCGGGACGGCGATGGCCGAGGACGCGACGCTGATCGAGGTGAACCCGCTGATCGTCACCGCCGGCCGCCAGGTCGTCGCGCTCGACGCCAAGGTGACGATCGACGGCAACGCGCTGTACCGGCACGAAGGCCTGGCCGAGCTCGACGCCGAGTCGATCGACGACCCGCAGGAGGCGATGGCGCGAGAGAAGGGCCTCACCTACGTCAAGCTCGACGGCAACGTCGGCATCCTCGCCAACGGCGCCGGGCTCTGCATGTCGACGCTCGACGTCGTCGCCCAGGCGGACGGCGCGCCGGCCAACTTCCTCGACGCCGGCGGCGGCTCGAAGGCGGAGGCGATCGTCGACGCGCTGACCGTCATCACCTCCGACGAGAAGGTGACCGCGATCCTCTTCAACATCTTCGGCGGCATCACGCGCTGCGACGAGATCGCCAAGGGCATCGTCGAGGCGTCGTCGCAGCTCGACCTGGGGGTGCCGCTGGTCGTCCGCCTCGACGGCACCAACTCCGAGCAGGGGCTGGCGATCCTCGCCGACGCCGGGCTCGCCGACCTGCACCAGGAGACGACGATGCTCGGCGCCGCGCAGAAGGTAGTCGAGCTGGCCGGGGGGAACGGCTGATGTCGATAATCATCAACGAGAAGACGAAGCTCGTCGTCTCCGGCCTGACCGGCCGCGAGGGCTCCTTCCACGGCCTGCGCAACCAGGCCTACGGGACGCACCTGGCGGCCGGCGTGACGCCCGGCAAGGGCGGCCAGGACGTCGAGGGGGTGCCGATCTTCGACTCGATCCGCGAGGCGGTCGAGCAGCGCGGCGCCAACACCTCGATGATCTTCGTCCCGGCGCGCTTCGCCGCGCCGGCGATCGACGAGGCGATCGAGTCCGGGGTCGAGACGGTGATCGCGATCACCGAGGGGATCCCGGTGCTCGACATGCTGAAGACCTACTGGAAGGCCAAGCAGGCCGGCGTGCGGCTGATCGGGCCGAACTGCCCGGGCGTGCTCTCGCCGGGCAAGGCCAACGTCGGCATCATCCCCGCCCAGTTCTTCGACCCGGGCAAGATCGGCGTCGTCTCCAAGTCCGGCACGCTGACCTACCAGATCGGCAACGAGCTGAAGCAGGCGGGCGAGGGCAACTCCTCGATCGTCGGGATCGGCGGCGACCCGATCATCGGCTCGGACTTCATCGACGTCCTGAAGCTCTATGAGGCCGACCCGGACACCGAGCTGATCGTGATGGTCGGCGAGATCGGCGGCGACGCCGAGGAGCGCGCCGCCGAGTTCATCGCCGCCGAGATCTCCAAGCCCGTCGTCGCCTATATCGCCGGCTTCACCGCCCCGCCCGGCAAGCAGATGGGCCACGCCGGCGCGATCATCTCCGGCTCCTCGGGGACGGCGCAGGCGAAGAAGGAAGCGTTGGAGGCAAAAGGTGTCCGGGTGGGCGAAAGCCCGACCGAGACGGCGAGGATCGCCGTCGAAGTGCTGAGGGGCTGAGCTGTAGGGGTGGGGAGGCCGTGGGGGTGTCCCTCCGGCTTGCTGGATTTTTCGCTCGCTGAGGCTGCGCTACTCGCCGACGGTCAAGCGAAAAATTAACGCCGCTGCGCTGGAGGGACACCCCCACGGCCTCCACTTACGCCCGTTGCTAGGCTCGCTCGAACGATGGCCAACGACACGATCTCATTCGCAAGGGGGGCGCCGAGCGCGGACATTTTGCCCCGTGAGGCGGTAGCTGAGGCGGCGGGACGGGCGCTTGCCGAGGACTGGGAAAAGGCGCTTTCCTATGGGACCGGGATCGGGCATCCTGGCCTCTGCCAGTGGGTCGCGGAGCGGCATGGGGGGCTCGACGCCGGCCAGGTGATGATCGCCAACGGGTCGCTGGAGGCGGGCTGGATGCTGTTCGAGCACCTGCTCGAGCCGGGCGACCGGGTGGTCGTCGAGCAGCCGACCTACGACCGCACGCTCTTGATGCTGCAGCGGCTCGGGGTCGAGCTGGTGCCGGTGCGGCTCGAGGACGACGGGCTCGACGTCGCACAGCTCGAGGCGGCGCTCGCCGACGGGCCGGTCAGGCTCGCCCACGTCATCCCCAACTTCCACAACCCGGCCGGCTGCACGCTCTCGGCCGCGAAGCGCACGCGGCTGGTCGAGCTCGCCGCCGAGCACGGCTTCTGGATCTTCGAGGACGACCCCTACCGCGAGCTGCCCTTCGAGGGCGAGGCACTGGAGTCGATGCTCTCGATCGACTCCGCCGAACGCGTAGTGCACGCCTCGTCCTTCTCGAAGACCGTCAGCCCGGGCGTGCGGGTCGGCTACCTGGCCGGCCCGGCGGCTGAGATCGCGAAGCTGGCCAAGCGCGCCAACGAGACCTACATCTCGCCCAACATGCTGGCCGAGTCGGTGGTGCTCGAGCTCTGTCGCTCCGGAGCGCTCGACCGCAACATCGAGTTCGTCAAGGGCGCCCTGCGGGAGCGCCGCGACGCGCTGGTCGGGGCGCTGCGCGAGCAGCTTCCCGAGGCCGAGTTCGTCGTCCCCGAGGGCGGCTACTTCCTCTGGCTCGACCTCGCCGAGGGCACCGACGCCCCCGCCCTGCTGGCGGAGGCGAAGGGCGAGGGCGTCGCCTTCGTCGCCGGCCCCGACTTCATGATCGAGGGCGGCGAGAACAGCCTCCGCCTCTCCTTCGCCAGCGTGCCGCCGGAGCGCATCCCGGAGGGAATCGGCCGGATCGCCCGCGCGCTTGAGAAGGTCCGCGCAGTGTCGCCGGCCTAGCGGCCGTATCTATCCGACGACAGGACCAACTGCTCCGGGATCGCCGCGCGGGGCGGCGGCGCCGGGTCAGCGCGCACCGAGACCGTCTCGGCGACGCTGTGCGAGACCTGGTGGGAGCCCGCGGCGGAGACGATCGTCACCCCGTCCTCGCCGGAGCTCTCGACGCTGCCCTCCAGCCCCGGCTCCAGCCCCGCCGCTTTGAGGTAGTGCAGCAGCTCCTCCGCCTCGTTCTCGAAGCGCAGGACGTGGACCGTGGCGCCGACCTCGACGTCGGCGAGCAGCGAGCCGGTCTCGCGGGCGCCCTCGACGATCGGGTGGCCGTGCGGGCAGGTCGTCGCGTCGCCGATCGCCGCCCGCATGCGCTCCTCCAGCACCGGCGACATCGCGTGCTCGATCCGCTCCGCCTCCTCGTGCACCTCGTCCCAGGGGATGCCGAGCACGTCGGTGAGGAAGCGCTCGATCATCCGGTGGCGGCGCACGATGTGGCTGGCGTGCTCGCGACCGGACCCGGTGAAGGCGAGCGACTTGTCGGCGTTGCGCTCGACGTAGCCGTCGTCGACGAGCCGGCCGACCATCTCGTGCACGGTGGGCGGCGAGAGCTGCATAGCGCGGGCGATGTTGGCGCCGGTCATCGGCAGCCCGGCCTCCTCGAGCCAGAACATGATCTCCAGGTACTCCTGCTCGGCGACGGTCGCTTGCTCCACGGCGCCGATACTACCCAGCGCTCAGCGCAGTCCCCCCGCACCGCCGTAGAGGTTTGAGCCGCTATCCGGTGCAAACCTCTACGGCGCTCGTCAGCGGCGTTCCATCAAGGACGAGACGACGGCCTCGTAGAAGCCGTCGCCCATCGCGCCCTCGGTGACGGTGGCGTTGTCCCAGGCGGCGAGCGCGGCGCGCAGGCCGGGGTCGCGCTCGGGTCCGTTGGCGACGACGAAGAAGCGTCCGACCGCGGCGGCGACCTCGAGGTCCTCGACCGAGTCGCCGACGGCGATGCACCCGGCCGGGTCATAGCCGCGGGCCCGGGCGTGGGCGGCGACCGCGTTGGCCTTGCTGACCAGCTTCGGCACCAGGTGGTAGGCGTGGGTCGGGCCGTCGATCGCCGCCATCTCGCGGCCGATCGCGCCATTGTCGAGCAGTCGCAGGTTCTCGTGGCCGGCGGAGACCAGCAGCTCGTTCGCCTCCCCGACGTCGACCTTGCCGCGGAAGAGGTGGGAGAGGACGCGGCCGTGATGCCAGGGCGAGTGGTACTCGAGCCGCCCCTCGAAGCGCTCGAAGAGCAGCTTGGGGACGCCGTCCCGCTCGAGCTTCTCGTAGACCGTGCCGTCCTCGTCCGGGACCAGGTCGCCGGTCAGCAGCGTCGTCTCGCCGTCGATCGCGAAGGCGCAGCCGGCCTCGTAGATGTAGGAGGTCTGGCCCATCAGCCGCGCCGCCTCGTGCACCTGCGGCTCGCGCCGGCCGGACATGATCACGACCTCGACGCCGGCCCGGTGGCAGGCCTCCAGGCCGCGCGACTGGGCGAGCGAGAAGCCGCCCTCGGCGTCGCGGAAGAGCGAGCTGCCCCGCCCGAGCAGGGTCCCGTCGAGGTCGGTGTAGACGCATCGCAGCCGCATCGGCGCGGTCGCTACCGTAGCGGTCGTGTCGTGGCGGCTGGCTGACAGGACGCTCGAGCTCGCGCAGCCGCTGGCGGCGGGGATCGTCAACGTCACCGCCGACTCGATGTTCGAGGGGGCGCGCAGCGTGACGCCGGAGCGGGCCGTCGCCGATGGCCTGGCGCTGGTCGAGGCGGGTTTCGACATGCTCGACGTCGGCGCGGTCGCGGCGCGCAGCGGGCCGCCGGTCTCGGCGGTGGACGAGGCGGCGGCGCTGGCGCCGGCGATCGAGGGGCTGGCGGGCGCCGGCGTGCCGGTCTCGGCCGACACCTTCTCGGTCGAGGTGGCGCGGCGGGCGCTCGAGGCGGGTGCGGTCGCGATCAACGACATCGCCGGCGGCTCGGAGGAGATGTTCGAGCTGGTCGCCGGGACCGGGTGCGGCTACGTGCTGATGCACATCGAGGGCCCGCCGCGGGTCGACCGGCCGCTGAAGCGCTACGGCGACACGGTCGAGCACCTGAAATCGTGGCTGGGGGGGAGAATCGAGGTGGCCTCACGACTTGGTGTCTCGGAGGAGCAGATCGCGATCGACCCCGGACTCGACTTCGACCTCACCACCGCCCAGGATCTGGAGATCCTGCGGCGGCTCGGCGAGCTGCGTGCGCTCGGCCCGGCGCTCTACGTCTCGCTCTCGCGCAAGGACTTCATCGGCGAGCTGCTGGCGGGGAGCTGGCAGGAGCGGCTGCCGGCGGGAGAGCGCGAGTGGGGGACGGTCGCCGCGGCGACCCTGGCCGTGCGCGAGGGCGCCGACGTGCTGCGCGTCCACGACCGGTCGACCCTGCAGGCGGTGCGGGTGGCGGGGCGGATACGTGGCGACTTGGTCGCAAATAGTGCGACCAAGTCGCCAGGGGCAAGCGGCTGATGGCGAAGAGCCTGCTGGAGACCCCTTGGTCCGTTGCGATCGACCCGGCGCGGCGCGACGGGCGGATCGTTGCCGAGAGCAGCGAAGCCGAGCGACCCTCGCGGCCCGTCGCGATGCCGCGCGGGCTCGACCCCGGGCTGGTCGAGGCGCTCGGCCGGGCCGGGATCGAGCGCCTCTACTCGCACCAGCGCGACGCGCTGAAGGCGGCCGCGACGTCCAACCTGGCGATCACCAGCGGCACCGCTTCGGGCAAGAGCCTCGCCTTCAACCTGCCGGTGCTCGACGGGATCGCGCGCGACGCCAAGCGCCGGGCGCTCTACCTCTACCCGACCAAGGCGCTGGCCCAGGACCAGGCGCGCAAGCTGGCGGCGCTGCGCCCGCCCGGCCTGCGCGAGGCGATCTACGACGGCGACACGCCGCGCGAGGAGCGGCCGGCGATCCGCCGCCGCAACAACCTCGTGCTGACCAACCCCGACATGCTGCACGTCGGCCTGCTGCCCAACCACAAGAGCTGGGGCGACTTCCTCGCCAACCTCGGCTGGGTCGTCGTCGACGAGGCGCACACCTACCGCGGCGTCTTCGGCTCCCACGTCGCCAACGTGCTGCGGCGGCTGCGGCGGCTGGCGCGCGCCTACGGCGCCGAGCCGCGCTTCCTGCTCGCCTCGGCGACGATCGCCAACCCGGTCGAGCTGGCCGAGCGCCTGGTCGGCGAGCCGTTCGAGCTGATCGACGACGACGGCGCGCCGCGCGCGGGGCGCGAGATTGCGATGTGGAACCCGCCGCTGATCGACAAGGCGAGCGGCGCGCGACGCTCGGCGCTCTCCGAGGCGGCGGACCTGCTCGCCGAGCTGGTCTCGCACGGCGTGCGCACGATCTGCTTCCTCAAAAGCCGCCGCGGGATCGAGCTGATCCAGCGCTTCGCCGGGGAAGCGCTGCAGCGCCGCGGCAAGCCTGAGCTGGCCGAGCGGATCGCCCCCTACCGCGGCGGCTACACGCCGCAGCAGCGGCGCGAGATCGAGGCGCGGCTGGCGGCGGGCGAGCTGCTCGCCGTGGTCGCGACCGACGCGCTCGAGCTGGGGATCGACGTCGGCGAGCTCGACGCGGCGATCTGCGTCACCTTCCCGGGCACGGTCGCCAGCCTGCGCCAGATGTGGGGCCGGGCGGGTCGACAGCGGCGCGGGCTCGCCGTCTACGTCGCCGGCGCCGACGCGCTCGACCAGTTCTTCTGCCGCCACCCCGACGAGTTCCTCGGGCGTCCGGTCGAGGCGGCGATCCTCGACCACGAGAGCGAGCAGATCGCCTCCCGGCACATGGTCGCCGCCGCCTACGAGCTGCCGCTGAGCGAGGCCGACGACGAGGTCTTCGGCGCCGGCTGGCGTGAGCGGGCCGAGCGGCTGACCGGCGCGGGCGAGCTGCGCCGGGCCGGCGGCCGCCTGCTGCCGGCGAGCAGCGAGTTCGTCGCGGCGAAGATCCCCCTGCGCTCGGCTTCGTCGGACTCGGTCGCGGTGATCGAGCGCGACTCGGGTGAGATGCTCGGCCTGGTCGAGGCCGAACGCGCCTTTACCACGGTCCACCCTGGCGCGGTCTACCTGCATCTGGGGCGTTCGTACGAGGTCGAGCAGCTCGACGTCGAGGGACGGCGGGCGATCGTCAGCCGCTTCGACGGCGACTGGTACACGCGGCCGAAAAAGGAGACCGAGATCTACATCGAGCGGGTGCGCGAGCAACGCACGACCTCCGGGGTCGAGCTGCACTTCGGCGAAGTCTCGGTCAGCGAGCAGGTGATCGCCTTCCAGCGGGTCTCGATCTCCGAGCAGGAGCCGATCGACATCGTCGCCCTCGAGCTGCCCGAGCAGCACTTCGTCACGCAGGCGCTCTGGTATGTGCTGCCGGAGCGACTCAGCGGCGCGCTGCCGCCCGACGTCCTGCTCGGCGCCCTGCACGCGACCGAGCACGGCCAGATCGCGGTGCTGCCGCTGATCGCGATGTGCGACCGCTGGGACATCGGCGGCCTCTCGACCAACGTCCACTTCCAGACCGGGCGCCCGACGATCTTCGTCTACGACGGCCACCCGGGCGGCGTCGGCATCACCCTGCGCGGCTACGAGCAGTTCGAGCGCCTGCTGGGCGATGCGGAGCGGCTGATCGGCGAGTGCCCCTGCGAGTCGGGCTGCCCCTCCTGCGTTCAGAGCCCGAAGTGCGGCAACCTGAACGAACCGCTGCACAAGGGCGGGGCGCTGGAGCTGATGCGGTCGATGCAGGCGTCGGGGCGCCAGGCCACAGCTCGCGGATAGCGAGGATCGCGAAGGCGTGGGACCAGGCGAGGGGCGTGGTCGACGCGGGTGCGCCGGTCCGCGCGTCGACGCGCTCCGGCAGCAGGCCGAGCCGGGTCGCGGCGCGGCGCAGGTCGGCGATCAGGCTCAGCACCGCGTTGCGGTCGAGCGCAGCTGCACGCGGACGACCCGCCCGGCGGTCGATTCGCCACAGCGCCGCCAGCGACCAGGCGCACCAGGCGGTCGGCGCGGTCCAGGGGTCCTCGCCGCCGTGCCAGTTCTCGGAGGGCAGGATGCCGAAGTGGGTGCGGCGCTCGGCGACGAGGCGGAGCAGGGTTCGCCGCGCAACGGGATAGAGCGGCGGCAGGGCGAACGGCCGCACGGCCCAGGCCGCCGCCGAGTCGAGGCCGGAGCCCGGATCGCCGGCGGCGCGCACCAGCCCGCGCCCGGTTTCGAAGTCACGCTTGATCTGCGCCGCCGACAAGCGCGCCCCTCCCGAGTCGTGCCGTTCGACGGACGCCGTCGCCAGCGCGTTGCCGAGGTAGTCGCCTGCGTCTCCCTCCTGGTAGTCGGCGCGATCCCGCCAGACGCCTGCGCCGAGTCCTAGAGGGGCGCTCGATGCAGGTCTCGTCTTCACCCCGATGTCCCTGCCCGGCCGCGTGCCGGCGGCGCGCGCCGCGGCCGCGACCCAACCGGCGGCGTCCCCCTGTGCGCCGCGGCCTTCGACCGGATCACCGCTCCGGTAGAAGCGCGCCGCGGTACCGAGGTCGAGCCTGAGCAAGAAGCGCGCGATGCCGCGCGCGTCCCGCCGGTAGCCGGCCGAGACGAGGGCGATCGCGACGGCACCGGCGTCGCGCGGCCAGACATACGCCCAGCCCGCGCGTGCCCCGGCGACCGCCGCGCCGCGCCGGTCGACCAGCGCCCTGAGCACCAGCAGCGAGCGCCGGTACATGGCGCGTGCCCATTGCGGTGCCCCGTCCCCGAGTTGCCGCGCCCGAGCCAGCCAGCGCCGGTCCCGCCGAGTCGCCGCCGTCGCCGCGGATCTGCCATCGGCCGTCGCGTCAGCCGCGGCGCCCCCCGGCCTCGCCAAGAACGCCGGAACGACGCCGGGGAAGCCACGCGGAGCCGGCGGGTCGACCGAGCTCCCGCCCGAGAAGGCGACGCCGGCCACGAGGACGAGCACGCCGAGCGCGATTCCTGCACGAACCGAGGCCACCCGCCAATCCAAGCAGCCCCACGCCGCCCCCGGTCGCTAGCCTTCTCCTCGCGCAGCCCCGAGCCGCGCGACCCAGGCGAGGTAGCTCAGTTGGTAGAGCACACGACTGAAAATCGTGGTGTCGTGGGTTCGATTCCCACCCTCGCCATCGCATCGCAGAGCCAAACGCGCCGCCCTCCGACGGCCGGCGTGCTCCCAGTGGTGCTCATGCCGGTCGGGAACCAGGTGCTTGTCATCGGAAACGAGCAGATCCGCGTCTCCAAGGAGAGCGGTATAGAGAATGGCGTCGTCCTTCCGGTCCCGGGTGAGGGGCGGCACGGCGTCTTGGTCGAAGGCCGGAGCGCCGACGGCGCAGACCGCCTCGAGCTGGCGGCGAAGGGGAGGAACGTCCTCGTCGCGCAGGGCTGGATCGAGCTTCTGGCCGATGTCCCGCAGCTTGCGCTCGTACTCGTCGAAGAGGGGCGCCGACCCGATCGCGACCCAATCGTCGGGCGTTCCGTCCGGGAGAAGCTCGACGAGCGCGGCCCGCCGATTCCTCGCTTCCTCGACGCGATTTCGAACCTCTTTCAGCCCCCCAACAACACCTCCTTCCCGTTCGGCGCGTTGGGATAGCTCGTCGAGTTCTAGCTGTCGATGCTCGACCTCATAGGTCAGCGCACCGAGCGCCAGGACGACCCAGAAGCGGCGCATCATGCCGCCCGGGCTAAGGGTGGCCGGCAGGGAAACGCTCGTGTCGACGACGACGAATGGCATGGCGCGGGAGCCTACGCGCCGCGCCTGTCGTCGAGGCTATTTGTCTGCGAGAGCGGCTTGTACCTGCGCGTCGGTCAGCTCGGCGTTGCCCTCATCGAGCTCTCGAAGCTCAGCCGCGAGGTCGTAATTGCCCCGCAGCGAGGCGAGCAAAGCGCCCTGGGGAATCCGGTAGGACCCGCCCGGAAGCTCCAGATAGGGGATCGACTCGGCGTCGATCCATCGCCGGACGGTTCGCTCGTTCACGTTGAGCAACGTCGCAGCTTCGCTCACCGTGAGTAGCTGGGGTCTCGCAGCGGTAGTGGCCATCTCTCTTTGCCTTCCAGGAGTCTAGGGTGACCTTGATCGACAATATAGGACATTCCGGACAGGAAAGCAAAGATCAAGACAAATACGGGTAAACCGCTCACTTTCCCCTGGCGACAAAGGTCTCGACCGAGTTCGCGGTCAAAACCTCCACGGCGCTGAGCCGGCCCGCGCGAGCGCCGTGTCGAGGGCGGCCGAGATCAGCTCGGGCTGCTCGATCTGCGGGTAATGGCCGGCGTCGGGCAGCTCGATCGTCTCGACGCCGGGGCGCAGCTCCTGCAGGCCGCGCAGGACCTCGGTGCGGGCGACCGGGTCGTGCAGGCCCCAGGCCAGCGTCAGCGCGCCGGGCCAGTCACGCAGGGCGCCGTGCCAGCGCTCGGTGAAGCGTTCGCGCTCGTCCATGTAGTGGATCGTCTTGTGGGCGACCTTGGCGCCTCCGCCGTGGCTGAGCAGCGACCACTGGTCGGCCGCCTCCTCGGCGCTCAGTGGGTGGCCGGGGGAGAAGATGCGGGCGAACTGGGCGCGGAAGCTGCGCTCGTTGCTGAGCCGGGCGAAGAGCGGGCCGAGCGGGCTGCGCAGGAGCTTCTGGCCGACGGTGGGCTTAGCCAGGTGGAGCAGCATGCTGCCGTTGAACAGCAGCGCGCCGCCGATCGCGAAGCCGAGCTCGCCGCGCAGGTCGCGCGCCATCAGCTCGGTCGCGACCGAGGTCCCCATGTCGTGGCCGACGACGAAGACGCGCTGCGCCGCCGACCGGCGCACGACCTCTTCCGCCGCGTCGGCCTGCCAGGCGAGCGTGTACTCATGGTCGCGGGGCTTCTCGGAGAGGCCGAAGCCGAGGAAGTCGAAGGCGACGCTCGCCTCGCCCGGCGGTCGCAGCGCCAGCAGCGGCCGCCAGTCGTAGGAGCTCGAGGGGAAGCCGTGCAGGTAGAGCAGCAGGGTCTCGCCGCCGCCGCGCCGGCGCACGAACAGCTCGCGGCCGAGGACCTGCTCGATCGCCCCCTCCTCACGCCAGCTCCGCACCCGGTCGGTCAGCATCTGCTCAGCCGCCCGCGACGAACCCCTCGGGCTCCTCGACCACCGTGTTCGCGAGCTCGCCGATGCCCTCGATCTCGACCCGCACGGTCTCGCCGACGTGCAGCAGGTTGTCGCGCACCGGCTTGCGGCCGAGGCCGACTCCCGCCGGCGTGCCGGTGGCGATCGTGTCGCCCGGCTCGAGCGTGAACGCTTCCGAGAGGTGGGAGACCTGCTGGAAGCAGTCGAAGACCATCTAGCTCGTGCGCGCGTCCTGTCGCCGCTCGTCCTCGACGTAGCAGCGGATCGCCAGGTCCTGCGGGTCGCCGAGCTCGGAGCCGGTCACCAGCCACGGCCCCAGCGGCCCGTGCGTGTCGAAGGACTTGCCGATCGTCATCGTCTGCGCTTTCCCCTGCCAGTCGCGCACGCTTACGTCATTGGCGCAGGTGTAGCCGGCGATCACCTCGTGCGCGCGCTCGGCCGGGACGTGGCGGCAGCGCCTGCCGATCACCACCGCCAGCTCGGCCTCGTAGTCGAGGAAGGTGGAGACCTTCGGCATGTGGATCCCCGCCCCCGGTCCGACCACACAGCTCACCTGCTTGTTGAAGAAGACCGGGACTTCCGGCGCCTCCATCCCCATCTCGGCGATGTGGTCGCGGTAGTTGAGCGCGATCGCCAGGTACTTGCGCGGCGTCGCCGGGGCGAGCAGCCGGGCCTCGCCGAGCGGCAGGCGTGGCGCATCGGCGGCGAGCTTCGCCAGGCCGTCCTCGCCGACGGCGTCGAGCGCCCGCGCCGGTTCCTGCGGCACCTCGGCCCCCGAGAGGTCGGCAACCTCCTCGCCGTCGACGATCCCGAGCGCGGCGCCGTCCTCGGCTGCGAACCGGCAGAGCCTCATCGCGGCCGAACTCTCTCACAAGCCCGGCTCGAAGTGGTTTTATACGGTCGGCCGCACAAGCGAAGAAAGGCGAGGACGGCATGACGGTGGATCGGGACGCATATCGGGAGCAGAGCCGCGAGACGTGGGGCGAGATGGCGCCGGGCTGGGAGGCGCGCAACGAGTGGATGAACGAGGTCTCCGCGAGGGTGAACGAGTGGATCGTCGAGAAGGCCGATCCGCAGGAGGGGGAGACGGTATTGGAGCTCGCCGCCGGCCCGGGCGACCTGGGTTTTCGGATCGCCGAGCGTGTGGGCGACGGCGGCAGGGTGCTCTCGACCGACTTCTCGCCGGAGATGGTCGGCGTCGCGCGGCGGATCGGCGACGCCCGCGGCCTTGCCAACGTCGAGTACCGCGTGCTCGACGCCGAGGCGATGGACCTCGACGACGAAAGCGCCGACCGCGTCGTCTGCCGCTGGGGCTACATGCTGATGGCCGACCCCGCCGCGGCGCTGCGCGAAACCAGGCGCGTCCTGCATCGCGGCGGCCCGCTGGCCTTCTCCGTCTGGGCGGCGCCCGAGCGCAACCCCTGGGCGGCGCTGCCGGCGAAAGTCCTGGTCGAGCGCGGCCACATGCCGCCGCCCGAGCCGGGGTCGCCGGGCATCTTCGGGATGGCTGACCCGGAGCGCATCCGCACCCTGGTCGCCGGCGCCGGCTTCGACGAGCCCGAGCTGGAGGAGATCGCCTTCGAGTTCCGCTACGCCGACGCCGACGACCTCTGGGACTCGCTCGTCCGCCTCGCCGGGCCGCTCGCCCGCGCGATGAAGTCGCTGCCGGAGGACGAGCTGCAGGCGACCCGCGCGGCGATCGAAGCGAGCCTCGCGCCCTTCCTCGCGGACGACGGCTCCTACTCGGCGCCGGCGCTGTGCTGGGGCGTGCTCGCTCGCTGAGCGCGCCTCAGCCGAGCTCTTCGGCGAGCGCTGCCACCCGCCGCTCGATCTCGTCGCGCGTCGCGCGGACCTCCTCGAGCGGGCGGCCCTTGGGGTCGGGGAGGTCCCAGTCGAGGTAGCGCTTGCCGGGGATGTAGGGGCACTCGTCGCCGCACCCCATCGTCACCACGACGTCGGCCCATTCGGCGTCCTCGCGGCTGAGCTCGTGGGGGACGCGGTCGCTCAGATCGATGCCGAGCTCCGCCATCGCCTCGACCACCTCGGGATGAACCCGCTCGCCGGGCGTCGTCCCGGCCGATCGCGCCTCGTGGCGGCCGTCCGCAGCCCGTTCGAACAGCGCCTGGCTCATCTGCGAGCGCCCGGCGTTGTGCAGGCAGACGAACAGGATGTGCGCCACGCTCTAGCCGCTCCTCGCGGCGCCGCTCAGCCGAGCCACGCGGCCAGCTCCTCGAGCGCCTCGGGAATCACGTAGTAGTAGGCCCACAGACCGGAGCGTTCGGAGCCGACGAGGCCGGCGTCGCGCAGCACCTTCAGGTGATGGGAGACCGTCGGCTGGGAGAGGTCGAACAGCGGCACCAGCTCGCAGACGCAGACCTTGCCGGCGTGCTTGCGCAGCACATCGATGAGCTGCACGCGGACGGGCTCGCCGAGCGCCTTGGCCGTCTCCGCCATCCGCTGAGCCCGCTCCCGACGCACGTCGGGGTAGACGAGCGGCTCGCAGCACGGCTCCCCGGGCGGCCGCTTGACCTTGGGCTGCAGCTCCAAATCTACCGACATCCATTTACGTATATCTATTGAAATCACGATTGTCAATGCATAGGATCCGCGCTCGGTGACCGACGCTCCGCTCAGCCGCCGCCTGTTCGCCGAGTTCCTCGGCTCGGCCTTCCTCGCCGCGACCGTGATCGGGTCGGGGATCGCCGCGGCGCAGCTCTCACCCGGCGACGTCGGCCTGCAGCTGTTCGAGAACGCGGCGGCGACGGCGGCCGGCCTGTTCACCTTCATCCTCATGTTCGGACCGGTCTCCGGTGCCCACTTCAACCCGGTCGTCTCGCTCGTCGACGCCGTCTTCGGCGGCCTGCGCCCGCGTCACGCCCTCGCCTACATCCCCGCCCAGGTGAGTGGCTGTGTCGCCGGCGCGGTTGCCGCGAACGCGATGTTCGGGCTCGCCGCGATCAGCATCTCGACCCACCATCGCGCCTCCCCCGAGCACCTCTTCGCCGAGGTGATCGCCACCCTCGGCCTGCTCCTGGTGATCTTTTCGCTGGCGCGGACGCGGCGCGGCGAGCTCGCCCCCGCCGCCGTCGGCGCCTACATCGGCGCCGCCTACTTCTTCACCAGCTCGACCAGCTTCGCCAACCCGGCGATCGATGTCGGCCGGATGTTCTCCGACACCTTCGCCGGCATCGCCCCGGCCTCGGTGCCCTCCTTCGTCGTCTTCCAGCTGGTCGGCGGCGCGCTGGCGATCGCCACGATCCGCGCGCTCTACCCCGACATCACTCCGGAAGAGGCCTCGGAGATCATGCTCCCGCACCACGAGGATCGCGCCGAGGCGCCGACGACCGACGCATGTTGAGAAAATAGGTCGGTTTTTCTCAATATCAGTCGCTAGAATCTCAGCCATGCCAGGTGTTTCGGAAAGCACCAAGCTGGTCGACGGCGTCGTCAGGCTGCGCCGCGCCGAGCGGATCCCCGCGGTCGCGGCGGACGTGCGACCGGTGCGGCGCGAGCTCGAGGCTCGGCTCGGTCCAACCCTCTCCCGATCGCGCGCCGCGCGCATCCTCGGCGTCAGCCAGACGGCGCTCGACCGCTGGGTGGAGGCCGGGCAGGTTCCGGTTGTCGTGACTCCCCGCGGACGGCGCGAGGTGCCGCGGCAGTTCGTGGTCGAGCTGCGTGAGGCGATCGACGGGTTGCTTGCCGAAGGCAGGCGCCGACATCTGCTCGGCGCTGCGCTCGCCGCCCGTCGTGAGGCGGCCGCTGGCGTGGGGGGCGAGGCATCGAGCTCGGCATCTTTCAGTCCCGCACCGGCCACCGGTCACCGCACCGCGGAGCGACGTGCCCGGGCCTATCACGTCGTCGTCGCCAACCGCCTGGACGAGGCGACGATCGAAGAGGCGCGCGCTCGTATCGAGCAGCTCGCCACCGGCGGCCATATCGATCCCCGTTATGCCGACCGGTGGCGCGACCTGCTCGCCCGCCCGCGCGACGAGATCGCCCGCGCGATCGTCACCGAATCGCAAGCCGCCAGGGACCTTCGTCAGAACAGCCCCTTTTCCGGCGTGCTCAACGAGCAGGAGCGGCGGCGGATCATCGAGGCGAATCCCTGAGATCCGATGCGGCGGGTCGAGCTCGAGCACGTGATTCGCGCCGCCGCCGCTGTTGCGGAAGACGAAGAGATCGTCGTGGTCGGTAGCCAGGCGATCCTCGGGCAGTTCCCCGATGCGCCCGCCTCGATGTGCGTCTCGCGCGAGGCCGACGTCTACCCGCGCAACCATCCCGAGCGCACGAACGAGATCGACGGAAGCCTCGGCGACGGCTCCTACTTCGACTCGACCTACGGCTACTTCGCGCACGCGGTCGGACCGGAGACCGCGACTCTTCCGACGGGCTGGGAGGAGCGGCTGGTGCCAGTGCGCAACGAGAACACCGGCGGCGCCACGGGTTGGTGCCTGGAGGTTCACGACCTCGTCCTCTCGAAATGCGCCGCCGGCCGCGAGCGGGACTGGGAGTTCGCCGAGCTGGCGATCCGCCACGGTCTGGTCGATCTCGGCGAACTGCGACGGCGCCTGCCCGACATGCCGCTGGACGGGCTGAGCCTCGCCTCCCTGCGCCGGGTCGTTGACGGCGCGATTGCGCGCGCGAGAGCCGCCGGGTCGTAGTATCGCGGCCGAGCGATGGGGCTCGCTCCTGCATAAGCGCCGCTTTTCCGGCTGACGGTCCCTACCACGTCCAGCGACGCTGATAGGAGACCCACGCGATGCGACTGCCCCGAATCGACGGCCGTGAGCTTGCGGCGATCTACGCCGGCGGCGTGCTCGGGGCGCTGGCGCGCGTAGCGCTGGCCGAAGCGGCGCCGCACGGGGCGGCCGGATGGCCCTGGGCGACGTTCGCCGCCAACATGGTCGGGGCGCTGCTGCTCGGCTATTTCGTCACCCGGCTGCAGGAGCGGCTGCCGCCCTCGAGCTACCGGAGGCCGCTGCTCGGCACCGGCCTCTGCGGTGCGCTGACCACCTTTGCCACGGTGCAGCTGGAGCTGTTCGAGATGCTCGACGCCGGGCACCTCGGGCTCGCCGTCGCCTACGTCGCGGCGACCCTCGCCGGCGGCTTCGCCTGCGTCCACCTGGCGACGGCGACGGTGCGGCGGACGAGGTTGGTGCGATGAACGCCGCCGCCTGGATCGGCGTCGCGCTGCTCGGCGGCGTGGGCGCGCTGGCCCGCTTCCTGCTCGACGCAGCCGTCGCCGAGGGCGCCGCCGGCCCCTTTCCGGCCGGCACGCTCGCCGTCAACCTCAGCGGCGCGGCGCTGCTCGGCCTGCTCGCCGGGCTCGCCCTGCACGGCGCGGCGCTGACGATCGTCGCCGGCGGCGGCATCGGCTCCTACACGACCTTCTCGACCTGGATGTTCGAGTCCCAGCGGCTCGGCGAGGCGGGGCGGGCGAGCATGCTCTGGCTCAACATCGGCCTCTCGCTGCTCGCCGGGCTGCTCGCCGTGACGCTCGGCCACTGGCTCGGGGGGGTGCTGTGAATCCGGGCCCGCCGCCGGGCGCCGAGGCGCTGAAGCTCGTCCTCTACTTCGGCGAGCACGACCGCCACGACGGGCGCTTCCTCTCGGACGCGATCCTCGACCTCTTCGAGCGCCGCGGCCTCGCGACGAGCATCCTCCTGCGCGGCGCCGAGGGCTTCGGCGCCGGCCGGCGCCTGCAGACCGACCGCCTGCTCTCGCTATCCGAGGACCTGCCGCTGGTCGCGGTTGCGGTCGACGCGCGCGAGCGGATCGAGGCGATCGCCCCCGAGCTGGCGGCGATCGCCGGCGATGGCCTGCTCACCCTGGAGAGCGCCCGCTTCGCCGGCGACGGCCACCGGCCGGCCGACGAGCCCCACGAGGAGGTGAAACTGACCGTCTACGTCGGCCGCCGCCGGCGGATCGGCGGCGCCCCCGCGCACGTCGCCGCCGTCGCCGCCCTACACCGGCACGGCGTGGCCGGCGCCACGGTCCTGCTCGGGGTCGACGGCACGGTGCGCGGCGAGCGCCGCCGGGCGAGCTTCTTATCCGCCAACGCCGGGGTGCCGGCGATGGTGCTCGCGGTCGGCGAGCGCCGGCGGGTCGGCGCCGCCCTCGGGGAGATCGAGTCCGGCTCGGAAGCGCCGCCGGCGACGCTCGAGGCGATCCGCGTCTGCAAGCGCGACGGCCGCGCCCTGGCCCGGCCGGCGGCCGGCGAGGACGGCGGCCGGAACCTGCGGACGAAGCTGATGGTCTACTGCTCGGAGCGCTCCCAGCACGACGGCCGCTCCCTGCACCTGGAGCTGATCCGTCGCCTGCGCGCCGAGGGCGCCGCCGGGGCGACCGCGCTGCGCGGGGTCTGGGGCTACCACGGCGACCACGCCCCGCACGGCGACCGCCTGCTGGCGCTGCGCCGTCAGGTGCCGGTCGCCACGGTCGTCGTCGACACGCCATCGCGCGCCGCGCGCTGGTTCGAGATCGCCGACGAGCTGACTGCGGAGACCGGCCTGCTCACCGTCGAGACCGTGCTGGCGCTGCGCCGTCCGCAGCCGCCTTTAACTTGATCCGGGATGAGTCAGCAGGCCCTGATCGACAGCCTCGAACCATCCCGGCAGCCCGCTCGCGACGATGCCGAGACGCAGGCCGTGCCGACGCAGGCCCGGCCGGCCCGCGTGCCCCTGCGCGAGCTCGAGGACGGCCAGCGCGTGAAGGGCGTCTACGCCGTGCGCGAGCGCGAGCTGCGGCGCAAGCGCAACGGCGAGCCGTGGCTGCGGCTCGTCCTCTGCGACGCCGGCGGCAGCGCCGAGGCGGTCTGCTGGGAGGACGCCGAGGCGCTCTACGCGCTCGCCGCGCCGGGCACCGCGGTCGAGGTGGGCGGGGTCTTCGAGCTGAGCGAGCGTTGGGGGGCGAAGGTCAAGCTCTCCGCCCTGCGCGCCGCCGAGCCGGGCTCCTACGACACGGCCGACCTGACCCCGGAGTCCGAGGTCTCCCTCGAGGAGCTCGAGCGCGAGCTGCGCCAGCTGCTGGAGACCGTGCGCGAGCCGCAGCTGCACGACCTGCTGGAGCGCTTCTTCGGCGAGCGCTCGCCGATCTGGGAGCGCTTCCGCGACGCGCCGGCGGCGAAGGTCTACCACCAGGCGTACCGTCACGGGCTGCTCGAGCACACCGTCTCCGTCGCCCAGGCGGTCAGCGCCGCGGCCAACTTCTTCCCCGGCATCGACCGCGAGGTCGCGGTCGCCGGCGCGCTGCTGCACGACATCGGCAAGACCGTCGCCTACAACGACGACTCGCTGGCGATCGACCTCACCGACGCCGGCCGGCTGGAAGGCGAGATCCCGCTCGGCTACTACACCGTGCGCCGCGAGATCGAGCAGATGCCCGGCTTCGACCCGCGCCTCGCCCAGGCGGTGCTGCACATCATCCTCAGCCACCACGGCTCGCTCGAGCACGGCTCGCCGGTCGTGCCCGCCACCCGCGAGGCCGTCCTCGTCCACATGATCGACAACCTCGGCGGCCGGCTCGGCAGCTTCGACCGGCTGGAGCGCGAGCTTCCCGACGGCGAGTCCTGGTCACGCTTCGATCGCGCCCTCTCGGGCTCGGCCTACTTCGGCGGCCGCGAAGCCGCCGGGGCCGCCGAAGCCGCCTGAGCGTCCGGCCACACCGCAAAATGCGGCTTTCCGGCGGCTCCCGTGCGGGGTCCGGCGGGTCCCCGTCACTATTCTGGGCTCGTGGCAAAGGACACCGAGAAGCTGATCCGCCAGCTCTCGCTGATCTCCTTCCTGATGGCGCAGGGCAGGCCGGTCTCGGCGCTGGAGATCAAGCGCGAGGTCGAGGGCTACAGCGACATGAACGACGACGCCTTCGCGCGTCGCTTCTACGCCGACCGCGCCGAGCTGGAGAGCCTCGGCATCCAGCTCGGGGTCGAGAAACCGGGCGAGGGGTTCTTCGAGGCCGAGCTCTACTCGCTGCCGCCGGAGAACTTCTACCTCGACGCGATCGAGTTCGAGGACGACGAGCTCGCCTCGCTGAGCACCGCCCTCTCGCTGCTCAGTCAGGGCGAATTCGCCTACGCCGAGCCGCTGCGGCTCGCTTTGCAGCAGGTCGCCTGGGGCCACCCCAACCCGGTCAGCGAGGGCGAACGGGCGCCGGTCGAGATGGCGATGACCGCCTCCGCCGGAGGGCGCGACCTCTCGCAGCGCCTCTCCAAGATCGAGACCGCGATCTCGCGCCGCAAGACGATCGAGTTCACCTACTACACGATGGAGCGCGACGAGACCGAGAAGCGTCGGGTCGACCCCTACCACCTGGTCTTCCGCTCCGGCCAGTTCTATCTGATCGGCCACGCGCACGAGCGCGACGCGGTGCGCGTCTTCCGCCTCTCCCGCATCCAGGGCAAGGTCGGCTACGCCTCGAAGGCCGAGCACGACTTCTCCCCCCCGAGAGCTTCGACCGCCGCGACTACGGCAGCCGCGCCGACTGGCAGCTCGGTGAGATCCGCGAGCGGGCGAAGATCTTCGTCCGCGACCGCATCGCCTGGCTGATCGAGCGCGACTTCGGCGAATACGGCGAGCTGCGCCCGGCGCGCAAGGGCGACGACGCCCCCGGCAAGGGCTCGGTCTTCGAGACCGATTACGCATCGCCGCGCGAGCTGATCGCCTGGGTGCTGCGCTGGCGCCAGAACGTCGAGGTGCTGGAGCCCGAGGAGCTGCGCGCCGAGGCGCGCGAGCGGCTCGACCTGCTGCACGACCGCCACCGCGGCGAGTTCGAGGTCGCCGAGGTCGTCGACCGCCCGCTGCGCGAGGCCCCGTCGCGCTCGCGCGGCAACGGCCGCGGCGAGGCGGCGATCCGGCCCGAGCGCTTCGCCCGCCTCGTCACCCTCGCCGGCCTCTTGATCGACTCGGCGAAGCGGGGCGAGCGGCTGCGCGTCTCCGAGCTCTGCCGGCGGCTCGAACTGAGCGGCGAGGAACTGCAGGAGGACATCGACCTGCTCAACGTCGTCAACTTCGGCGGCGGCACCTACGTCCTCTACGCGGAAGTGCTCGGCGACGAGATCGAGGTCGACACGCAGCCCTACGGCGACAACTTCGCCCGCCCGGCGCGGCTGCTGCCGCTCGAGGCCAAGGCGCTGGTCGCGGCGATCGACCTGTTCGGCGACCGCCTGCCGCAGGGCGGCCTGCAGAGCGCCCGCGAGAAGATCATCAAGGCGCTCGGCCACGACCCCTCCGAGGAGGGGCTGGAGATCGCATCCGGAGGCGAAGGCGACGCCGAGGTCGCGCGCCTGGTCAACGAGGCGATCGGCTCGCGCCGCGTGCTGGAGATCCAGTACTACAAGGAGAACGAGGACCAGTTCACCAAGCGCCGGGTCGAGCCCTACCGGCTGGAGAACGGGCGCGAGGGCTGGTACGTCGAGTGCTACGACCTGACCAAAGAGGGCATCCGCCACTTCAAGCTCGACCGGGTCAAAGAGGCGCAGCCGAGCGAGCAGACCTACGAGCCGCGCCAGGAGGTCGAAGAGCTGGCGGGGGTTGAGGGCTGGATGACCGACGGCGAGGTGCCGACCGCCCAGGTCGCGCGCGTCTGGGTCTCGCCCGAGCGCGCCCGCTGGCTGCGCGAGGAGCGGACCGTGGTCGAGGAGCTGGCCGACGGCGCCGTAGTCGTCGAGCTGCCCTACGCCGGCACCTCCTGGCTTGTGCGGGAGATCCTGCGCGGCGCCGGCGATCTGGTCGTGCTCGAACCCGACGAGGCCCGCGAGGCGATCGCCGCCGAGGTCGCGGCCAGCGCTGCCTGAGCGCCCTCCGGAATGACCGCGGCCCGGGTCGCCGTTTTCGACTTTTTCCACACCATGGGACGTAAGAAGTCGAAAACGGCGTTGGTTGATGGCTGAGGCACCGGGACACCCCGAGATCTTGAGGATCCTCGCGCCCAATCCGGGGCCGATGACGCTGGCGGGGACGAACACCTATCTGTACGGGTCCGGGCCGTGCACGGTGATCGATCCGGGGCCCGACGACGCCGAGCACCTCGACGCGGTGCGCGCCGCGGGCGAGAAACGCGGCGGGATCGGGCTCGTCCTGCTGACGCACGGCCACGGCGACCATGCGGACGGGGCGGAGCGGCTCGGCGCCGAGGTCGTGCTGCCGGGCGACGGCGAGGAGCACGGTGGGCTGCAGGCGCTGGCCACGCCGGGCCACGCCGCCGACCACGTCTGCTTCCTCACCGACGACGGCGTCTGCTTCAGCGGCGACCTGGTGCTCGGCGAGGGCTCGACCTTCGTCCCGCCCGACGGCGGCTCGCTCGCCGCCTACATGGCCTCGCTGCGCCTGTTGCAGGCCGAGCCGATCGAGCTGATCTGCCCCGGCCACGGCCCCTGGGTGACCGACCCGGCGGCGAAGCTCGCCGAGTACGTCGGGCACCGCGAGATGCGCGAGCGCCGCCTGCTCGCCGCCCTCGAGCGCGGCGAGCGCTCCAAGGCGGCGCTGCTCGCCGAGGCCTGGTCCGACGTCCCCACCGAGCTCCGCTCCGCCGCCGCCCTGGTCATGGACGCCCACCTTCAGAAGCTCAAAGCCGAGGGGCGCCTCCCGACCGACCTGACCGACTGACGTTCCGGTGCGCCTTCTGCTCCCATAGTGAGCAGAAGGCGCACCGGAAGCGAAACTGGCCAGCCGGCCAGTAAGGTGAAGGCATGGATCGTAGGCGGGCGGCACGGGTCGGGATCGTGGCGGGCGCCGCGGGCACCGGGCTGGCCGCGGCCGGGACCGCCGCACTCTGGCACTGGCTGGCGCGGCGGCCGCTGCCGAAGCAGCAGGGGACGATCGAGCTCGATGGGCTGGAGGGGGCCGTGCGGGTGCGGCGCGACCGCTGGGGCGTCCCCCACATCGAGGCCACGAGCTCCGCCGACCTCTACTTCGCCGAGGGCTTCTGCCACGGGCAGGACCGGCTCTGGCAGATGGACTTCTACCGCCGCGTGCTCTCCGGCCGGGTCGCCGAGTTCGCCGGCGAGGAGGGGCTGCCCGTCGACCGGCTGATGCGGACGCTGGGGATGCGGCGCGTCGCCGAGCGCGAGGCGGAAGCCCTCGAGCCCGAGCTGCGCGCCCTGCTCGAGCGCTTCTGCGCCGGGGTCAACGCCGCCGCGCGCAGCGCCAAGGCGCCGCCCTTCGAGATGCGCCTGCTGCGGCTCGAGTTCGAGCCCTGGCGCCCGGCCGACATCCTCGGCCTCGGCAAGCTGCTCGCCTTCGGCCTCTCGACCAACTGGGAGAAGGAGCTGCTGCGGGCCGACATGACGCGCGAGCTCGGCCCCGAGCTGGCCGCCCGGCTCGACCCCGGCTACCCGGCGGACAATCCGGTCGTCACCCAGGAACCGTGGTCGGGCGACGGGCTCGGCCTGGCCGAGCAGATCGACGCGGTGCGCCGCTCGATCGGCCTCGCCGCCGAGGCCAGCGGCTCCAACAACTGGGCCGTCAGCGGCAGGCTCAGCGCCACCGGCGCGCCGCTGATCGCCGGCGATCCGCACCTGCCGCCGAGCATGCCGGGCATCTGGTACCAGGTCGGCCTGACGCTCGGCGCCCGCTTCGTCCGCGGCGCCTCACTGCCCGGCATGCCGGGCGTCTACATGGGACAGAACAACGACGTCTGCTGGACCTTCACCAACGTGATGGCCGACGTCCAGGACCTCTTCGTCGAGCGGGTCGACGGCGACCGCTACCTGTTCGAGGACGAGTGGCGGCCGCTGGAGATCGTGCGCGAGGAGATCGCGGTCAAGGGACGCGACGCGCCGGAGCTGCACGAGGTGCGGATCACCCACCACGGGCCGCTGGTCAACGCGGCGCTCGGCGCCGACGACGCAGAGCCGCTCGCGCTGCGCTGGATCACGCTCGACAACCCCACCGCCTTCAAGGAGATGTTCGAGCTGCACAGCATCCGCTCCGGTCCCGAGCTGGTCGCGGCGCTCGAGGGCCACACCTCGCCCGCCTCCAACCTGATCTGGGCCGACCGCCACGGCTCGATCGGCTACAAGCTGATCGGCCGCCTGCCGCTGCGCCGCGGCGGCTGCCCCGACCTGCCGAAGCCGGGTTGGGACGGCGCCTATGAGTGGGACGGCGCGGTGCCCTACGACGAGCTGCCGGAGGTCGTCGACCCCGAGAGCGGCTTCCTCGTCACCGCCAACAACCGGATCGTCGGCAACGAGTACCCGCACCACATCACGAGCGACTGGCTCGACGGCTTCCGGGCGAAGCGGATCGAGCAGCTGCTGCGGGCGAGCAAGCAGCACGACGTCGAGGGCTTCGAGGCGATGCAGTCCGACAACCTCTCGATCCCCGGGCTCGAGGCGGTGCGCCGGCTCGGCCGGCTGACGCCCTCCGGGCAGCGCGAGCTGAGCGCGCTCGAGCGGCTGCGCAGCTGGGACGGGCGGCTCGACCCGGACTCGATCGCCGGCACGATCTACCAGGCCTTCCTGCTGCGGCTCGGACGCGAGGTCGCGCGCGCGGCGATCGGCGACCGCGACCTCTGCGAGCGCTGGCTCGACCGCGCCGACAACGGCTTCACTCCCCACGTCACCTCGCCCTGGCGCTGGCACGCCCGCCTGATGGAGCTCTGGGAGGAGGCCGACGAGGGGCTGATCGGCCGCCCCTGGGACGAGCTGGTGCTCGAGGCGCTAGCCGGCGCGCTCGACGACCTCGCCGACCGCTTCGGTCCCGACCCCGAGGCCTGGCGCTGGGGCCGCGTGCACGAGATGGAGTTCCCGCACCCGCTGGGCGAGGCCAACCCGCTGCTGCGTAAGCTGCTCAACCGCAGCCTGCGGGCCGGCGGCGCGCAGGAGACCGTCAGCCAGATCGCCTACGACCCCAACGACCCCTACAAGGCGGTCTGGGCGCCGAGCTGGCGCATGGTCGGCGACCCGACCGCGCCCGAGCGCTCGCGCTGGCAGATGTTCACCGGCCAGTCCGGCCACCCGGCGAGCCCCCACTACGACGACCTGCAGGAGGACTGGCTGCACGGCCGCACCCAGCCGATGGCGGGCGAGGGCCCCTGGCGCGAGCTGGACCTCGTCCCAGCCTGAGCGTCATCTTGCGAACCCTCCGGCGAAAGGCCGAAACGTTCGCGGGATGGAATTGTTGGGGGAGAGATGCGGCGCGCGCTCCTGGTCATGCTCGCGCTGGTCGCCGTGCTTCCGGCCGGCGCCGGCGCCAAGACGATCCATTTCGGCGGTGAGACGGTCACCGCGCCCGACGGCTGGCCGGTCGTCCGGCTCGCCGAGCGCCCGCACGCCTGCGTGAGGCTCGACCGCCGCGCGGTCTACCTGGGGGCGCCGGGGGCGAGCCAGCGCTGCCCGGCCGGGGTCATGGGACGACGCCGGGCGATCCTCGTCGACCCCGGCGCCGAGGCCCGCGCCGCGCGGGCCCGCGCCCAGGCGAGCCGTGTCCGCCCCGCCCACCTCTCCGCCGCTTCGGACTACACCGGCCTCGGCTTCGACGCCTGCACGGCGCCCTCGCGCCGCTCGATGTCTGCCTGGTCCTCATCCCCCTACCGGGCGATCGGCGTCTACATCGGCGGCGCCAACCGGGGCTGCTCGCAGCCCAACCTGACCGCGAGCTGGGTGTCCGAACAGACCGCCGCGGGCTGGCGCCTGATCCCGACCTACGTCGGGCTCCAGGCGCCGACCTCGAGCTGCTCCTCCTGCGCCAAGCTGAGCGCCGGCTCGGCCGCGCTGCAGGGCGGCCAGGCGGCGACCGACGCGGTCAACGAGGCGCGCCTGGTCGGGATCGGCGAAGGCAGCCCGATCTACTTCGACATGGAGAGCTACAGCCTCACGTCGAGCGCCAGCAATGCCACCCTGACCTTCCTCGAAGCGTGGACGACGCGCCTGCACGCGCTCGGCTACGACGCCGGCGTCTACAGCAGCAGCGCCTCCGGGATCGCCGACCTCGCCGGCCGGCTGGGGGGCCTCTACCGGCAGCCGGACGACCTCTGGATCGCCAACTGGAACGGCCGCGCCAACACGCTCGACCCCTACCTCCCGGCGAGCGCCTGGGCCGCCCACCAGCGGATCCACCAGTACCTCGGCGGCCACGACGAGAGCTACGGCGGGGTGACGATCAACATCGACAACAACTACGTCGAAGGGGCGACCGTGGGCTCCGGGGAGGCATCGAGCGACGACCCGCGCGGCAGCTTCGACTCGGCCGGCTCGCCGGCGCCCGGCCAGGTGACCGTCGCCGGCTGGGCCTTCGACCCCAACGCGCCGCACAAGCAGGTCTCGATCCGCGCCTACGTCGGCGGCAGGGCCGGCGAAGGCGAAGCGACCCGCTACGAGCTGGGGCCGGTCGCATCGCAGGAACGCAGCGACCTGGCGGCGAGCTATCCGCGCGCGGGCCCCGGCCACGGTTTCGAAGCCAGCTTCCCGGTCGTCGGCAGCGGCCGCCAGCGGGTCTGCGTCTACGCGCTCGACATCGGCGCCGGCTCCGACAAGCTGCTCGGCTGCCGCGAGGTCGGCGTGCCGGTGCCGATCTCGCTGCTGCGGGCGAAGCCCGGTGGGAACGCCGTGCGGCTGCGCCTGCGCTGCGAGTGGCCGGCGGGTTCGGAATGCCCCGGGCAGATCATCGTCCGGGCGCGGGTGCCGAAGCGCGTCGTCGTCCGCCGCCGGGGTCGCCGCAGGGCGGTCACGCGGCTGGTCACGCGAGCGATAGCCAGGCGCGGCTTTCACCTCACCGGCGGCGGCGCCCACACCTTCCGCGTCGGCCTCGGCCGCGCCGGCCACCGCCTGGCCCGCGCCTCCGCTGCCCCGCGCCTGCAGCTGCTGGTCGCGATCCCGGGTGGCCGCGTGGGGCGGAAGCTCAGCCTGCGGTAGATGGACGTGCCGCGGCCGGTCAGCTCCAGATCGCGAGCGGGAGGTTCTCGCGGATCGTCCTGTCCGCCGTGACCAGAGGCGCGTTGGCGACGATCGCGTGGGCGGCGATCAGACGGTCAAACGGGTCGCGGGTCCAGCTGAGCGGCGCCGCGGCTTGAATCACGTCGGCAAGCGAAGCATCCGCAAGCTCGAGTCCAAGCCCGCGTCTCAGGGCCGAGAGCGGCGCCGAAGGGGGTTCCGACACGCGGCCGATTTCATAGAGGTAGGTCAACTCCAGTTCGACAACCGGGGAAATGGAGACAGGTTCGTTATCCAGTCGCGCTCGGATCCCTTTGGGGATGCGTCGCCGCTCGCCCTCGTACAGCCAACCGACGATATGGGTGTCAATTTGGATCAGGGTTCCACTCCGAGGACCAGTCGATATGGATCAGCTCGTCGGGATCGCCCACGATGAAGCCCTCGCGGCGCGGCAGCCGATCGAGGCGGGAGCCTTTCTCCGCGGGCTTCTTCGGCGCGACGACGAGCAGCTTGCCGTTGCGCTCGATCTCCAGCGGCTTGCCGGTCTCGAGCACCTCGTCGAGCAGGCGGTAGACATCGGCGCGCAATTTCGAGGCGGTGATCGCCATCGGATCCTCCAGTGCATCGTACGTACGATTTTCCTATTAGACGTACGTACGTTAACACGGCCGGGCGGTCGGATCGGCGTTGTCGCATCGGCGAGGAAGTTCATGCCGGCCACGCTAGGAGGTCCAGGCGCACGCGTGGTGCGCACAATCGAAAAATTGCGTCGCGGCTTACGCGCTGGTTGCGCGACTGGCCGACCTGACCAGCTCGACTATCTCCAGCGGCGCCTTCTCGGGGGACCCGGAGTCGAAGGGAGGGTCGGGGTCGTACTCGATCCCGAGTTGCACCGCCTGTGCGACCTCCGGGCCGGCCTCGCGGTCGACCAGATGGAGCGCCATGTCGATCCCGGCGGTGACCCCCGCGGCGGTGATCGTCTTGCCATCCTCGACCCAGCGGCCGCCGACGGGATCGGCGCCGTACTCGGGCAGGCGGTCGAGGAAGAGCCAGTTGGAGGTCGCCCGCTTGCCCTTGAGCAGCCCGGCGGCGCCGAGGATCTCCGCGCCGGTGCAGACCGAGATCGTCCAGCGCGTCCGCGCGTCCATCCGGCGCAGCCACTCGAGCACCTCCGGGTCTGCGGCTATCGCCTCGCTGCCGCGACCGCCGGGAACGAGGACCGCGTCCGCCTCGTCCACCTCGCCCAGCGCGCGGTCGACGCTGAGGCCGAGCCCGCCTTCGGCGCGCACCTCTCCGGCCCGCTTGCCGACGAGCTCGACCTGCCAGCCGGGCACGCAGCGGAACACTTCGTAGGGGCCGACAGCGTCCTGGGCGGCGAGCTTGTCGAAGAGCAGGATCGCGATTCGCATCGGCGTCGCCATCCTAGTGCCTTGTCCGTAGAGTCCGCGCGGTGAGCCGCCGCGACCAGATCAAGCTGAGCGAGGCGGAGCTGCTGGCGCTGCTGGAGTCCGAGCGGGTGGCGGTCGTCTCCTCGAACGGGCCGCGCGGCTTCCCGCACTCGATGCCGCTCTGGTTCGTGCCGCGCGAGGGGGAGGTCTGGATCTGGACCTACGCCAAGTCGCAGAAGGTGCGCAACCTGGAACGCGACCCGCGCGCCACGGTGCTGATCGAGACCGGGCGCGAGTACGGCGAGCTGCGCGGCGCGATGATCGAGGCCGAGGCGCAGATCCACCGCGACTTCGAGACCGTGCTCGGCTTCGCCGAAGAGCTGACCGTGCGCTACGCCGACGGCATCGACTCGGTCGAGGGCGACGCCAAAGCGGCGCTCGAGGCGCAGGCGCCGAAGCGGGTCGCGATCCACTTCGAGCCGCTGCGCACCGCGACCTGGGACCACCGCAAGCTCGGCGGCGCCTACTGAGGGATGGGGACCGAGGCGTCCCTCCTTCCCCCCGGCGCCGCCCGGGTGCATGACGGCGGCCATTCCGGGTAGCGGCGGACCCGTTGAGCCCCGACCCGAACAATCGCCCGCCGCGCGTGTTTGGGGGAGCAGTGACACGCCGAGCGACAGCGACGATCGCCGTCTTGCTGGCAGCCGGGCTCGCGCTCGTTCCCGGCGCGCAGGCGCGCCTGCCGCGCTCCTTCTTCGGCATCGTGCCGCAGACCTCGCTCGACGCGGCGGACACCAACCGGATGGGCCACGCCCACGTCGGCGCTCTGCGGCTGCCGCTCTCCTGGGACGCGATCGAGGCCTCGCCCCGCTCCGGCTACGACTGGGGCGGGACCGACCAACAGGTGGCGACCGCCGCACGCGCGCGCCTCGAAGTCCTGCCCTTCGTCTACCGGACCCCGCGCTGGCTGGCCGGCCGCCCGACCGACCTGCCGGTCGCCAACGGGCGCCAGCGCCGCGCCTGGAGCGCCTTCCTGCGCGCCGCGGCCGAACGCTACGGCGTCCACGGCAGCTTCTGGCGCGAGCACAACCGCGCCTCGGGCGACTTCGTCCCGCGCCGGCCGATCAAGCGCTGGCAGATCTGGAACGAGGAGAACTTCTTCTACTTCACGACGCCGGTCCGGCCGCGCCCCTACGCCGTCCTGCTGAAGATCTCCGACCGGGCGCTGCGGCGGGGCGACCGGCGCTCGAAGGTCGTCCTCGGCGGGCTCTTCGGCGAGCCCAAGCCGCGACCGCCGCGCGGCATGGACGCCGTCGACTTCCTCGACCGGCTGTACCGCGTCCCCGGCATCAAGCGCAGCTTCGACGGCGTCGCGCTGCATCCCTACGCGGCCGACCAGCGCGCCCTGCGCCGCCTCACCTGGCAGGTCCGCCACACGATGCTGCGCAACGACGATCGACACTCCGGCCTCTACATCACCGAGCTCGGCTGGGGCTCCCAGCACGACCCGCGCCGGGTCGCCTTCGAGGTCGGCTGGCGGCAGCAGGCGCGGGAACTGCGCCGTGCCTACCTCTTCCTGATCGACAACCGGCACCGGCTCAACCTGAAGCAGGCCTACTGGTTCACCTGGAAGGACATACCCGGCTCATGCAGCTTCTGCGACTCGGTCGGGCTGTTCCGGCGCGGCCCGCGCTTCAAGCCGAAGCCCGCCTGGCACGTCCTCGTGCGGCTCGCGCACGGCCGCCTGCGCTGAGCGCCGCCGGTCACGCGCACGGGGTTGACACCGCGACTCCGCAAACGTGATTGGGTTCCCTCCTCCGATGACCTGGAAGCGCTCGACCGCAGCCGTGCTCGCCGTCCTTGCGGCGCTCTTCGCCGCCCTCGCGGTGCTGCTCCCCGCCGCCACGCCGCGGCCCGCCTCGGCTGCCGGGGCCCCGCGTGCGCCGCGCTCCTTTTTCGGCGTCGTGCCGCAGACGCCGCTCAGCGAAACGGACGCCGAGTACATGCGCGGCGCCCGCATCGGTTCGGTGCGCTGGCCGCTCTCCTGGGGCGGGACGCAGCCCGACGCCGGCGGCGAATACCAGTGGGGCGGCTTCGACGAAGTTGTCGCGACGGCTGCGCGCCAGCACCTGCGCGTGCTGCCCTTCCTCTACTCGACCCCGTCCTGGGTCGCGCGCAAGTACACGACGCTGCCGGTCGGCGGCGGCGCCCAGCGTCTCTGGTCGCTCTTCGTGCGCGCCGCCGTGCAGCGCTACGGCCCGCGCGGCAGCTTCTGGAGCGAGCACAGCCGCGCCTCGGGCGACTTCGTCCCCAGGACGCCGATCCGCGAATGGCAGATCTGGAACGAGGCCAACTTCTTCTACTTCGCCCGCCCCGCCTCGCCCTACCGCTACGCGCGCCTGCTGCGGGCCTCCAACCGGGCGATCAAGAGCGCCGACCCCGGCGCCAAGACGATCGTCTCCGGCCTGTTCGGCGAACCGAGCGCCAAGCCGCCGAACGCGATGCCGGCCGTCCAGTTCCTCGAACGGCTGTACACGGTGCCCGGGATCAAGTCGAGCTTCGACGGCTACGCCCTGCACCCCTACGCGGAAACCGCCGCCGACGTGAGCCGGATGACCGAAGAAATGCGCCAGCTGGCGCTCGACAACCACGACCCGGGCGCCCGCCTCTACATCACCGAGATGGGCTGGGGCTCCCAGAACCACCCCAACCTGGTCAGCTTCGAGCGGGGCACCGGCTTCCAGCTGCGCCAGATGCGGCTCGCCTATCGCTACCTGATGCTCGACCGCGGTCGCCTCAACCTGCGCGGCGTCTACTGGTTCACCTGGAAGGACATCCCCGGCTCCTGCAACTTCTGCGACTCGACCGGCTTCTTCGGCCTCGGCAACCGCCTGCGGCCGAAGCCCGCCTGGCGCGCCTTCGTCGGCATCACCGGCGGACGGCCGCGGCCCTAGCCGTCAAGGCGCCGGACCGCCCGTGGACGACACCAGGCGGTCGCAGGAGACGCTCATCGACCATCCTTCCGGCGCGGTGAAGACCGGGACTTCCGCGAGCCCTTCGGTCTGGCATTTCGCGGCGGCGGCGCGGACGCTCTGGTCCCATGGCGGCCCGCCCCGGTCGGAGGCGGCGTTGACGTCGAAGGAGGTGACGATCGAGGTCACCAGCACCGCCGCCGTCGCGATCGCCGCGATCGCGCCGCCTCTCGACGACCGGCTGCGCGAGTCGAGCAGCGCCAGAACCCCGCTGAGCAGCAGCAGGACCGGGACCAGCACGTAGCGGCCGCCGGTGTTGTTGTGGATGCCGGGGGGCCAGGTCATCGCGTTGCCAAGCGCGCGCGAGTAGGCGGAGAGAAAGAACATCACGAACGAGGTGGCGATCGCGATCGCGGCGAAGAGCCGGCCGGAGGAGGCCCGCAGCATCAGCACGACGAGGTAGACGGTGAGCGCCACTGCGATCGCGATCAAGAACGTCCACCCCCAGTCGACCCAGGCCGAGCCGCCGAGTTCGAGCCCGAGGACGGAGCCGGCGACGACGCGCTGCAGGAAGGTGGTGAGGATGTTGCTCGTCCAGTAGTAGGTGGAGACGTGTTCGTCGCTGAGCGCCGTGACCGGCAGTTGGATCGCCAGGGCCAGCCCGTAGGCGCCGACGATCAGGGCATCGCGGCGGTCACGGATCGCGAGCGCGCGCAGGATCACGAGCGGGACGAAGAAGAAGACCGCGGGCGTGCTGAGGCCGGTGAGCAGGATGAGCAGCGCGGCGAGGCAGGCGCCCCAGGTCGTCGCGGGCCGCCACACCAGCAGCCAGAAGACCGCAAAGGTCGTGTGCCAGGCGACGTTGGCCGGCGACGCGACCGTCTCGCCGGCGACCGGCGGAAGCACCGTCAGCGCCACCAGCACCGCGCGCAGGTAGAGGCTGCGGATATGGCCGGCGCCGGCGAACCACACCGCGAGCCCGCTGACGGCGACGACCAGCGAGGCGCCCAGGTTCGTAGTGACGGCGGCATCGCGCAGCGGCACGGCAGCGCCGGCCTCGCCGATCAGCCGCGGCAGCACGACGAGGTATTCGGCGTAGGGCATGGTCACGGACCCGAAGAAGCCGTGCGTCAGCGCCGTGCCGAGGAAGACGGGCCCGTCCTCGGCCCAGAGCGAGTTCAGCGCGGTCGAGGGGCCGGCGCGGAACAGCTGCAGGGCGACGGCAAGCAGCAGGAAGGAGACGAGGGCCGCAGCTCCTTCCCAGCCTCCGAACCGCACCGTCCCCGGCGGCGAGGGGAGGAAGACCGACCTGTCGAGCTCCTCCCGGAGCCGGCCGATGGCCTCTCTCGCCCTGCCGAGCATCGGTTGCGCACCCTAGTCGTTTGGCACTCGGCGGCTAGCATCCCCCGCCATGTCCGCCGCCGCGCAGGGGCCGCCATGGCTCGTCCTTCCCACCTACAACGAGGCCGAGAACGTCGAGGCGCTCGTCGATGCGGTGCGGGCAAAGCTGCCCGCCGCGGCGCGGATCCTGATCGTCGACGACGGCTCGCCCGACGGCACGGGCGCGATCGCCGACCGGCTCGCCGCCCGGGTCGGCGGGGTCGAGGTCCTGCACCGGCCGCGCAAGGAAGGGCTCGGCCCCGCCTACCTGGCCGGCTTCCGGCGCGCGCTCGCCGCCGGGGCGGGGCGGGTGCTGGAGATGGACTCGGACTTCTCCCACGACCCCGCCTACCTGCCGCGCCTGCTGGAGACGGCGGAGCGGGCCGACCTGGTGCTCGGCTCCCGCTACGTGGCCGGCGGCGGCGTCAGCGACTGGAGCGCCGCACGGCGCGCGATCAGCCGCGGCGGCAGCGCCTACGCGCGCCTGGTGCTGGGCCTGCGGGTGCGCGACCTGACCGGCGGCTTCAAGTGCTTCCGCCGCGAGGTGCTCGAGGCGATCGACCTCGACTCGATCCGCTCGCGCGGCTACGCCTTCCAGGTCGAGATGACCTACCGGGCGATCCAGCATGGCTTCTCCGTCGCCGAGGTCCCGATCGTCTTCCGCGAGCGCCGCGCCGGCGCCTCGAAGATGGGCGGCGCGATCGTCCTCGAGGCCGCCTGGCGAGTCCCGGCGCTGCGATTCAGGCGGGCTTCCGCCTGACTGGGGCTTATAGATGCGGCGCGGCGATCACAGCCGCAGCGATGGGGACTGGAACATCATCCCGTATCGGTACTATGTTCACATGCCCGCGATCGCCTGGAGGGTCGAGGAACTGGCCGCACAGCGGGGGTGGAGCGCCCGGCAACTCGCCGAAGAGGCCGGACTCGACCAGAAGACGGTGCGGAACATCCTCGCCGGCCGTGCGACCAGGGTAGACCTCAGCACGATCGAGCGGCTGTCGCGGGCGCTCGGTGTGGGGCCGGGCTCCCTCTGGGACCTCGGAGGTGAGCCGGCGGGCGCCTGGGAGAGAACGGCGGGCTCGGCAGGGGAGGCGAGGCCCGACGAGCTGGAGGAAGTCCTCGCCGGCGTCTGGCCGGAGCAGATGGATTCGGGCCTGGAGAGAGCCCTCCGGTCGCCTTGAGCCGCTGCTACCTCGATACGAACTTCATCTATGCGCATCTACGAGCGCGACGAGGGGCGACCCTGGGGACAGTCGAGATGTGGCGGGCACGGGCGCTGAACGACATGGAGGGCGGCGGCGGAGTGATCAGCGCCCTGGTCCTCGACGAGCTCGCCTACCGACTCGTCCTGGCCTGGCTTCGCGACGACGGCGACAGCGATCCGCTCTCGACCTACCGCGCCGATGCTCGCGGGGCGATGCGAGCGACACGACGTCGCCTGGCGGCTGCATGGCAGGCGGTTGACGCCCTACCTCTCGAGTTACGGCCAACGGAGCACGCTGTGATCGAAAGCGCGAAATCGCTGATGTCCCAGCCCGGGCTTCCCCCACGGGACGCCTTTCACGCCGCCCACGCGCTCGCGGCCGGCTGCAACGTCATTGTCAGCTCGGACCCAGGTTTCGAGGACGTCCCAGGCCTGCGCCGCCTGGCGCCGGAGTAGCCCGAGCGATCTCGATCCGCCCGACCTTCGCATCCGAAGGGACGGCAACATGATCGTGATCGGAGCGGACACGCACAAGCAGAGTCACCTCTGCGGGGCGGTCGACGGCAACAGCGGCGCGGTGCTCGGGGAGCTGGAGCGCCTGCGCGCAAGCGCGGCTTCGCCGCGCTTCTCGACTGGGGCAAGGAGCTTGGTGGGGAGCGAATCTGGGCGATCGAGGACTGCCGCCATGTGTCCGGCTCCTTCGAGCGCTTCCTGGTGGCCCAGGGCGAGCGTGTGGTGCGCGTCCCACCGCGGCTGATGGGCGCCTCGCGTCGCTCGGAGCGCCGGCGCGGCAAGTCGGACTCGATCGATGCCTTCGCGGTCGCCCGCGCGGCACTCCGTGAGGGTCTCGAGACGTTGCCCCAGCGCCCACCTCGACGATGTGGGCCTGGAGATCAAGTTGCTCGTCGATCAGCGCGAGAATCTGGTCCACGCTCGTACCCGGGGCCGGCTTGGCCGCCCCGCCGGGCTGCATCGTGTTCACCTCGTCGACTCCAGCGTGTTCCCGACCGTCCCTCCGACGACCATCACCTACACGGTGATGGCCAACGCCCAGCGGATCGCGGCTGAATCGGATCAGGCCTAGGCTTCGAGGCCGGGCCGAAGCGCTGCGACTATCGTTCGCTCGCGTGGGGGACGGAACCGAATCGATGAAGGGGCGGCGCGGCTTTCCGCCATCGCTCTCGCTGGTCATCCCCGCCTACAACGAGCAGGCGCGGTTGCCGGCGCTGCTGGAGACGTTGCGGACGAGCGCCGCCGGCGCCGTCGGCGACGCCGGGATGGAGCTGGTCGAGGCTCTGATCGTCGACGATGGGAGCTCCGACGACTCGCGCCACCTGCTGCGCGAGGCGGGGGAGCGCGACGGGCTCGTCGAGCCCCTCTTCGCCTATGAGGGGAACCGCGGCAAGGGGGCGGCTGTGGCGGCCGGGGTGGAGCGGGCGCGCGGCGACTACGTGCTGCTCGCCGACGTCGACCTCTCGACCCCGCTGGAGGAGCTGCCGAAGCTGACCGCGGCGGTTCGCGGTGGGGCCGACGTGGCGATCGGGTCGCGGCACGTGCCGGGCGCCGTGGTCGAGCGCGGGCCGCTGCTCCGCAAGATCACCGGCGGCACGTTCAGCGGCGCCGTCCGCGTGCTCACCGGGCTGCGCCTGCGGGACACGCAGAACGGCTTCAAGCTCTTTCCCGCCGAGGCCGCCAGGCAGCTGCTCGCCGAGCAGACCTGTCCCGGCTTCGCCTTCGACGTCGAGCTGCTGATGCGCGCCGACCGCGCCGGCCTGCGGATCGCCGAGGTCCCCGTCCTCTACCTGCACGACTCGCGCTCAAGCGTCCACGTCGCCTCGGCCTCGGTGGAGATGCTCAAGGACGTCGGCAGGCTCGCCTACCGCATGCGCTTTCGCGGGGGCCGCGGGACCGGCGCGGCCGCGATGCCCGGTATCGTGCGCCGGCCTTGAACGGAGGCCCGGCCACCCAGAGTCCCGGATCGACGCGGCAGCCGCGGAGCGGCGGCTGGCGCGCCACCCTGACCGACCCTCTCGTGGCGTCGATCGGCCTCTACTCGATCGTCGCGATGCTCGCCGCGATCGCGGCCTACTTCACCGTCTTCACCGTCTGGGCGGGCTATGACGACGAGGGCACGCTGCTCGTCACCGTGCAGTCGTTCTCCCACGGCGGCACGCTCTACAGCGACATCTACACGATCTACGGGCCCTTCTACTACGAGCTCTTCGGCGGCCTCTTCTCGCTCTTCGGCGCCGACGTGACCACCGACGCAAGCCGCACGATCGTGATCGTGCTCTGGGTCGGCACGAGCCTCTGCTTCGGCCTCGCCACGCAGCGGATCACCGGCCGCCTGCTGCTCGGCGTCAGCGGCATGATCGCCGCCTTCTCGACCCTCTACGTGCTGGCGAACGAGCCGATGCACCCGCAGGTCCTCTGCGTCGCCCTGCTCGGCCTCTTCGTCCTGCTCGCCGCCTTCGGGCCGGGCCGGCGGCCGTCGTGGCTGGGCGCGGCCGCCGGGGCGCTGATCGCCGCGCTTGTCATGACCAAGATCAACCTCGGCGCCTATGCGGTCGCCGCGGTCGCAGTCGGGGCGGTGCTCACGGCCGAGCCGCTGCGCCGCCGGCGCTGGATCTGCTGGCCGGTCCTCGCCGCCGCGATCCTGTTGCCGCTCTATATCGGCGAGCGCGACCTCTCGACCGGTTGGGTGCGCGAATTCGTCGTCGTGCAGGCGCTGGCGATGACGGCGCTGGTCATCGCCGCCTGGCCGCTCGCGCCGCCGCCCGGCGAGCGCGACGAGACCGTGCCGCGCTGGCTGCTCGGCGCGCTCGCCGGCTTCGTCGTCGCCTTCGTCGCGATCCTGGTCGCGATTCTGCTCGCCGGCTCGCCGCTGCCGGACGTCTACGAGGGCATGGTCACCGAGGCGCTGCGGGTGCGCGACGTCAACATGAGCGAATTCCCGATGTCGATCGCCGTCGTCGACTGGGCGGTCGTGGCGGTCGCGGGCGCGGCGGTCAGCCTTCGCCTGCGGGCCGGCCGCGGTGGCTCGCCCTCGGTCTGGCCAGGGGTGCTGCGCGTGGTAGCAGGGCTGGCGATCTGGCTGACTATCGCCCGCATCACGCCCGTCTCGATCGGCCCCTCGGTCGGCAACCAGGACTCGCTGCCGCTGATCCTCGCCTGGATCGCGGCGATCCCGCCGGCAGGCGTCGAGGAGCCGCCCTACAAGCGCTTCCTGAGGGTGATGCTGCCGGCGCTGGGGATCGCCGAGGTGCTGCAGGTGTACCCGGTCGCCGGCAGCCAGGTCGGCATCGCCTCGCTCACCTTCGTCCCGGTCGGGGCGCTGTGCCTGGCCGACGGGCTGGCCTCGCTGAAGGCGTGGAGCGCCGCCCGCGGCGGCCTCGCCCTGGAGCGCTACGGCGCCGTCGTCGCCGTCAGTCTCGTCGCCCTCGCGGGGATCTTCGCGATCCATTCGATCCTGCGCTCGATCGCCGACAACGCGAAGAACTACGATGACGCGATCGCCCTTCCGTTCCCCGGCGCGACCCAGCTGCACCTGCAGCCGGAAGATTACGAAAACTACACCCGCCTGGTCGACGACCTGCACCGCTACGGCTGCACCGCCTTCATCGGCTATCCGAACGTCAACAGCCTCTACCTGTGGTCGGGGATCGAACCGCCGCCACCGGACGCCCCGGGCGCCTGGATCAAGGCGATGGACGACGAGCGCCAGCAGCGCGTCGTCGACGAGCTGCGCGCCTCGCCGCGCCCCTGCGCGATCCGCAACGATGGCCTGGCCACTCCCTGGCTCGGCAGCTCCCCGGTGCCGGTCGAAGATCCGCTGGTCCACTACATCCTCAACGACTTCCACACGGTCGACGAGGTCAACGACTTCCAGTTCCAGCTGCCGGATCGAGGACGCGGCTCTTGAGCCGCCTGCTGATCACCGGCGGCGCCGGCTTCGTCGGCTCCAACCTCGCAGTCTCTCTCGCGCAGCGCCATCCCGAGTGGCAGGTCGTCGCGCTCGACAACCTCTACCGGCGCGGCTCGAAGCTCAACCTGCCGCGGCTGGAGGAGGCCGGGGTCGAGTTCGTGAAGGGCGACGTGCGCGAGCCGGACGACCTCGCCCGCTTCGGCTCGCTCGACGCGCTGATCGAGTGCTCGGCCGAGCCCTCGGTGATGAGCGGCGTCGACGGCGACACCTCCTACCTCGTCCACACGAACCTCAGCGGCGCTTACAACTGCCTCGAGCAGGCGCGCCGCGCCGGCGCCTTCTTCCTCTTTCTCTCGACCAGCCGCGTCTACCCGGTGGCGCCGCAGGTCGAGCTGGCGCTGGAGGAGGCCGAGACGCGGTTCGAGATCGCGCCCGAGCAGGACGTCCCGGGCGTCTCTCCGGCCGGCATCTCGGAGGACTTTCCGCTGGGTGGCGCGCGCACGCTCTACGGCACGACCAAGCTCGCTGCCGAGCTGCTGATCGAGGAGTACCGCGCCGCCTTCGGCCTGCGCGCCGTCGTAGACCGCTGCGGCGTGATCGCCGGCCCCTGGCAGATGGGCAAGGTCGACCAGGGCGTCTTCACGCACTGGATGCTTGCCCACCATTTCGGCAAGCCGCTCAAGTACATCGGCTTCGGCGGCAAGGGCAAGCAGGTCCGCGACCTGCTGCACGTGGAGGACCTGGTCGACCTGGTCGAGCGCCAGCTGCTCGACCCTGAGCGCTGGGACGGGCGCACGTTCAACGTCGGCGGCGGCCGCGAGTGCTCGCTCTCGCTGCTGGAGACGACGGCGATATGCCGTGAGCTGAGCGGCAACGAGGTGCCGATCGAGCCGCTGGCGGAGACCCGCGCCGGCGATGTCCCCATATACCTCTCGGATTGCGAGAGACTGTTCGGCTTGGACGAGTGGCGCCCGCGGCGGAGCGCGGAGCAGGTCCTCGCCGACATCCACGCGTGGATCGCCGGAGACGAGGAGCGGATCGCCGCGGCGCTCAACATCGACACCCCCGTGGGGGAGAAGGAGTAGGAGGGATGCCGGTAGCGATCGTCACGGGCTCCGGGGGGCTGATCGGCTCCGAGGCAGTCGAGCACTTCGTCGGCGAGGGGTTCGACGTCGTCGGGATCGAGAACGACATGCGGGCGCGGTTCTTCGGGCCGGAGTCCTCGACCTCGCACGTGACCGAGCGGCTCCTCGCCGAGCACTCCGAGCTCCGGGTCGAGAACGCCGACATCCGCGACACCGAGGCGGTCGAGCGGATCTTCCGCGACGCCGGCCGGATCGAGCTGGTCGTCCACACCGCCGCCCAGCCCTCGCACGACTGGGCCGCGAGCGATCCGCAGACCGACTTCGGCGTCAATGCCAACGGTACGCTCAACCTGCTCGAGGCCGCCCGCGCCAACTGCCCCGACGCCCCCTTTGTCTTCTGCTCGACCAACAAGGTCTACGGCGACACGCCGAACCGGCTGCCGCTCCTGGACCAGGAGAAGCGCCTGGAGCTTCCCGAGGACCATCCCTACTTCAAGGGCATCGACACCTCGATGTCGATCGACTCCTCGACCCACTCGCTGTTCGGCGTCTCCAAGGCGGCGGCCGACCTGCTGGTGCAGGAGTACGGGCGTTACTTCGAGATGCCGACCGTCGCCTTTCGCGGCGGCTGCCTGACCGGCCCCCAGCACGCCGGCGCCAAGCTGCACGGCTTCCTCGCCTACCTGATGAAGTGCACCGCCACCGGCACGCCCTACACCGTCTTCGGATACGAGGGCAAGCAGGTGCGCGACAACATCCACAGCGCCGACCTGATCGCCGCCTTCGACGCCTTCCGCAAGGCGCCCCGCCCCGCCGCCGTCTACAACATCGGCGGTGGCCGCTTCTCCAACTGCTCGATGCTCGAGGCGATCGAGGTCTGCGAGCGGGTCGCCGGGCGCGAGCTCGACTGGGAGATGGGTGAGGAGCCGCGAATCGGCGACCACCGCTGGTGGATCTCCGACCTGGCGCCCTTCGAAGCCGACTACCCGGACTTCGAGCTGCGCTACGGGATCGAGGACATCCTGCAGGAGATGTACGAGCAGAACGCCGAGCGCTGGACGGCGGCCGCGGCGTGAAGCTCTCGGTCGTCATCCCGGCCCAGAACGAGGAGGGGTCGGTGGGGGAGACCGTCGAGGGCGTGGTCGCTGCCCTGGGGCGGGAGGGAGTCGACTACGAGGTCGTCGTCGTCAACGACGACTCCGAAGACTCGACCGAAGCGGTCGTCGCGGCGATCGGGGCCGAGAACCCGCGCGTGCGCGTCCACCGCTCGCACCTCGAACGCGGCTTCGGCAACGCGATCCGCGCCGGGCTCGAGGTCTTCCAGGGCGACGCGGTGGCGATCGTGATGGCCGACGCCTCCGACAACCCCGAGGACCTGGTGATGTATCAGCGGATCCTCGAGCAGGGCTGGGACTGCGCCTTCGGTTCGCGCTTCATGCCCGGCGCAAGGGTCTACGACTACCCGCGGGTCAAGTACGTCATCAACCGGCTCGCCAACCAGTTCATCCGCGTCCTCTTCCGCCACCGCTACAACGACACGACCAACGCTTTCAAGGCCTACCGGCGCGAGGTCATCGAGACGATCCAGCCGCTGCTCTCCAAGCACTTCAACCTGACCGTCGAGATGCCGCTGAAGGCGATCGTCCGCGGCCACAGCTTCAAGGTCGTGCCGACCAACTGGACCAACCGCACGAGCGGCGAGGCGAAGCTGGCGATGAAAGAGATGGGCAGCCGCTACCTGTTCATCGTCCTCTACGTCTGGCTGGAGAGCGCGCTCAGCCGCGGCGACTACCGGCGGGACGCCTGAGGGCCGGCAGCAGCCGCCGTCTCGCCCAGGAGAAGTGGGCCTTCGGGCGCGGGTTGCCGAGGTGCAGGTTGGGGTTGCCGAACGGGTCGACCGCGGCGACGCCGCGCCAGTACTGGCCGAGTCGGTTGAACTCCCATTCCTCGACCTCCGGGGAGCGGCTGGAGGACTCGAAGTGGAAGAGGATCAGGTCGGGGTCGTAGACGACCCGCAGCCCATTCACGTGCGCCTTGAGGCAGTAGTCGACGTCGTTGAAGTTGACCGGGAACTCCTCGGTCAGCCCGCCCAGCTCTTCGAACACCTCGCGCCGGGTCATCAGGCAGGCGCCGGTAACCGCGAGGCAGTTGCGCGCGACCAGCACTGCGTTCATGTAGCCGCGGTAGTCGCCGGCGAAGCCGTAGTAGAGGTGGCCCGGCAGGCCGCCTTCGAAGGAGACGCCGACGTGCTGAAGGCGCGTGTCGCCCCAGACGAGCCTGCCGCCGACCGCGGCGACGCCCTCCTGGGCCGAGTACATCACCATGCGCTCGAGCCATTCCGGCGTCGTCACCTCGATGTCGTCGTTGAGCAGCAGCAGGTGCTCGCCCGCGCTGTGCACGGCGCCGAGGTTGACCTTGGCCGAGAAGTCGAACTCGCCCTCATAGGGGACGAGGCGCAGGCGCTCGCCGGCGAGCTCGCGCAGCTCCGCTGCGACCGCAGGGTCGAGCTCGCCGTCGGTCACGCAGACGATCTCGTAGTTCTCGTAGCTGGAGCGCTCGACGATGCTGCGCACGCAGTTGACGACGAGCACGACGGGCTCGAAGCGCACGTCGCGCCGCTGGGCGCCCGTGGGGATGACGATGCTGACCAGCGGCTGCTCGCGCAGCTTCGGGTTGAGGTGGAGGACTCCCGGATCGGCCGCGTCCATCTCCACCTCGGCCGGCAGGGCGGTGCGCTCGCAGTGCGCCTGCACGGCGCGCCGCCCGGCTTCGAAAGCCCACGGCTTGGCGGTGGCCGCAGAGGCGGCGGAGGTCTCCAGCAGGCGCCAGTGGTAGAGGACGCGCGGCACGTGGACGACCGCCCGGGCGCGCTCGGTCACCCGCAGCACCAGGTCCCAGTCCTGGGCGCCCTCGAACTCGGAGTCGAAGCCGCCGACCTGCTCGACCAGCGAGCGCCGCAGGACGCTGAGATGGCAGGTGTACATTTGCGTGCGCAGCCGCTCCGGTGACCAGTCGGGCTTGAAGAAGGGGCTCGAGTGGCGGCCGCGCAGGTCGATCTTGTCCTCGTCGGTGTAGACGTAGTCGGCTTCCGGCTGCCGCTCGATCGCCTCGGCGACGTGCGCGAGCGCGTCGGCATGCAGCTCGTCGTCGTGGTCGAGCAGGGCGAGGAACTCGCCGCGGGCCATCCGCAGCGCGTCGTTGGAGGCGGCGACGATGCCGCCGTTGACCTCGCGGCGCTCGACCCGGATGCGGCTGTCGCGAGCGCTCGCGGCGGCGAGGATCTCGCCGACGTGCGAGGAGGGGGAGGCGTCGTCGACGAGGCAGAGCTCCCAGTCGGCGAAGCTCTGCCGCCGCACCGAGCGCAGCATCTTGCGCAGCACGTCGGGGTCGGTCTCGTGGACCGGCGTGAGGATCGAGAAGCGCGGCGCGGCCAAGGTCAGGGCCGGTGCTGGCGCTGGAGCATGCGCAGAGCGGTGCCGACCAGGCGGCCGAAGCCGGGCAGCGCCGATTCGGCGCGCGCCGCCAGGCTGGCGACCCGGGCGGAGCGGTCGTCGAGCTCGGCCAGCCGCCCCTTCGCGGCCCCCAACTCGGCGTCCTTGCGGATCAGGATGTCGCGCAGCCTGAGGATCTCCTGGTCCTTGCGAGCAAGCTGCCGCCGCAGCTCGGCATTACTCTGCTCGGCCGATGCGCGAGGATCCGTCGAAGTCGCCTGCTCGGACATCCGTGGGCCAGTGTAGCCGTGTTCACTGGCTGATCCCGGTCGCGGTCGTGCTCGGGCTGCTGCTGCCGCTGCTGTTCACCGACCGCACCTTCTCCACCGACTGGGGCAATCACCTCTGGCTGATCTGGGTGCAGGGGCTCGACATCCGCGACCTCGGCGGGCCGAGCTACTTCCTGCAATCGAGCCTCGGCGCCTTCTACCCCTACTACGCCTTCTACGGCGGCTCGATGTACGCGGTGCTCGGCACGGTCTCGTGGCTGATCGACCCCACGGCGGCTGTCGTCGCCGGCTATGCGGCGGCTCTCGCCGCCGCATACCTCGGCTGGACCTGGATCGCCTGTCAGCTCGGCGTGCGCGGCTGGCGCATGCAGCTGCCCGGCGCCCTCGCGGTGACCGCGCCGCTGGCGGTGACCAACCTGTACGGCCGCGGCGACATCCCGGAAGCGGTCGCGACCTCGTTCATTCCGTTGATCTTCGCGGCGGCGCTGAGCATCGCGCGGCAGCCGCGACTGCGCCTGCGCGACGGCGCCGCCTACGTGCTCGGGATCGTCGTTCTCACCGGCACGCACACGCTGACGCTGGTCTGGGGCGCCGCCTTCCTTCTGTTGCTCGCGGCGCTGGCGATCGGATGCAACTGGAGCGCTGCCCGGGCGCGGGTGCGGCGCGGCTGGGCGCTCGCCGGGCTCGCCCTGCTCGGCGCCGGGATCAACGCCTGGATCCTGACGCCGCTGGTCCTCTTCCACACCCGCTTGATCGAAAACGAGCCCGACCCGATCGGCCTCGCCGCCTACACCGACCCCTCGCGCCTCTTCAGCCTCTTCCGCGACGCCGGAAATCCCTACCCGGTGGTGACCGCGGACGTCAACGCCCAGCTGCCCGTGCTCGCGCTGCTATGGGCGTTGATCTGCGGCGTCGCCTACTGGCGCTTCGCCCCGCGCGGCCTGCGCCGCGTCGCGCTCGGCCTGCTCGGCCTCGGCGGCGCCCTGCTGCTGCTCGTCCTCTCGCCCTCGCTGATCGACGAGCTGCCGAAGCTGCTGCGCTTCATCCAGTTTCCCTACCGGGTGGTGACCTACGTCGACCTCTGCGTCGTCGGCCTTCTCACCCTCGCGCTGGCGGCGATGGAGCGGGACCGGGCGACGCGGCTGGTCCCGGCGCTGGCGCTGGCGGTGATCGCGCTGTTCAACTTCGGCCTCTCGATCGCGCAGAACTTCGAAGTGCGCTCGTGGCTCTCGGGTCGAAGCGAGGCGCTGGCGTCGTCCCTCCAACCGCCGCCGAGCTGGTACGCGCCGCTGCAGTTCGCCGACGGCTCGGCGGCGCTCGTGCAGCCGACGCTTGCGCCGCTGGAATTCCCGCTCGACGGGCGTCATGACGGGTACCGGGCGAGCTACCCGCCGGGCCCGGCGGGCACCGCGGAAACGAACGTAGCCACCGGCGCATACTTCGTCGACGTCCACGGGGCGCGGCCGGTCGGACGCACCGGCGACGGCAAGATGGTCGTGCGGCTCGCCGCCTCACGCCGCCCGCGCGAGGTCGAGGTCGAGGCGGGGTGGGGGACGGCGATGACAGTCGGCCGGTGGCTCAGCGTCGCCTCGCTGCTCGCCGCCTTCGGCCTCGTCGCGGCCGGGCTGGCGGCGCGGCGCCGGAGGCGGCGTGATGACTGAGCTCGAACTGCTCTGGATGCTGGCCGAGCATCTGGCGCTGACCGCGCTGCCCGGGGCGCTCGGCGCCTTCGTCGCGATGCGGCGCGGGCTGCGCAGCGTGCCGCTGCTGCTCTGCGTCGCCCTCGCCTCCTCGGGGCTGACCGCGATCCTCGCCTTCTGGGCCTTCTACGCCGACCCGACCGCCGGCCAGGCTTTCGCCTTCCTCGTCGCGATCGGCTCGGTCTACGGGATCGTGCTCTGCCGTCCCGACCGGCTCGACCGTGGCGTCCTGCGCGAGCTCGCGCTGCCGGCCGCGCTGTGGGCGCTGGCGAGCGTCTTCCTCGTCTACCTCGGCTTCGTGCACGGCGGCGAGGGCGAACCGCTGATGATGGCGACGACGCGCTTCTCGCACCCGTTGCCGGGCGACAACCAGATTCCCAACTTCTTCGCCGACTGGTTCTTCCACCACGGGCACGACGGACCGCCGCCGCCGTTCGGCGACTGGCTCTCCAGCGACCGGCCGCCGCTGCAGGTCGGCTACGCGCTGTCCCAGCGTCCCTTCGGCTGGGACGACCTCGGGCTCCACTACGAGGTGCTCGCGGTGATCGTGCAGCAGCTCTGGATCCTCGGCATGTGGGCGGTGCTCTGCGCGGCGCGCCTGCGGCCCCTGGCCCGCGGCATGGCGATCGTCGCGGCGACCGTCAGCGACGTCACGATCGTCAACGGCTTCTTCGTCTGGCCGAAGCTGATCGCGGCGGCGTTTCTGCTCGCGGCGCTGGCGATGGTCCTCTCCGCGGACTGGCCGACGCTGCGCCGCAGCCCCTGGGGCGCGGCCCTCTTCGCCGCCCTCTGCGCCCTCGCGATGCTCGCCCACGGCGCCAGCGCCTTCGGCATCGTGCCGCTTCTCCTCTTCGCCGCTTTGCGCGGTCGAGGTTCGCGCCGCGATGCGACGCAAAGCTCTACCGCGCAGGTCTCGGGCCGGCGCTGGCTGGGAATCGCGATCGCGGTCGGGATCGCGCTGCTCGCCCCGTGGTCGGCCTACCAGCGCTACGCCGACCCGCCCGGCGATCGGTTGGTCAAGTGGCAGCTCGGCGGCTACCTGCCGATCGACGAACGCGGGGCTTTCGAGACGATCGTCGACGGATACGAAGAAGCCGGCCTCGGCGGCGCGCTCGAAAACAAGTGGCGGAACGTGACGACGATGGTCGGCCAGCAGGCGGAGGAAGGCGCGGTGCCGGCAGCGATCGACGACCTCGAAGAAGGGCACCCGGGAGAAGCCGTGGCCGCGCTGCGGCAGCCGCGCTTCTTCAACCTGCTTCTCTTCCTCGGCATCCTCCTGATCGCACCTATTGCGATGCTCGTCCGTCGCCTCCTCGGAGGCAGGCCCGAAGGTCCCGAATGGCGCTTCGCGGTGACCGCCCTCGGCTTCTGCGCGCTGGTCGCGGCGTGCTGGGCCCTGCTCCTGTTCGGCAGCCCGGAAACGACGGCGACGATGCACGTGGGCACCCTGGCGCTGCCGCTGCTCGCGGTTTGCGCCTGCGTCGCCGGCGCTCTCGCCGTCTCGCGAGCGTTCGGGATCGTCCTCACGGGGGCCAACGTGCTGCTCGTGCTGGCCCTCTACGTGCCCTATATAGGCCCGCCCCCCGGCACTTCCTACTCGGCGCTCGGCGCCGCGCTGGCCGGCCTCGCGCTGGCCGGCTTCGGTTACCTGGCGCTGCGCCCCGGCGCGCGCTGAAAAGGCCGGGGGCGCCAATACACTCCCGCACCTCCATGGCATGGGTGAGACGCAACGCGCCCGTCGTGCTGCTCGGGATCGGACTGCTCGGCTCGGTCGTCCTGATCCTGCGGCTGACGCGGGACTTCACGTTCCTCCAGGACACCTGGGACTTCCTGATCGACCGGCGCGACCCGACGGTGGACGCGCTGCTCAATCCGCACAACGAGCACATCGTCGTCATCCCGGTGGCGATCGAGGAGCTTCTCCTGCGGCTGTTCGGGATGGGCGACGCGACGCCGGAATACGTGCTGCAGGCGCTCTTCCTCGCCGCGGCGGCGGCGCTGCTGTTCGTCTATGTGCGGCGCCGCGTCGGCGACTGGCCGGCGCTCTTCGCCGCGCTGCTGGTCCTCTTCCTCGGACCCGCCTGGGAGGTTCTGCTGTGGCCGTTCGAGATCAGCTTCTCCGGCTCGGTGCTGTTCGGCCTCGCGATGCTGCTGGCGCTCGACCGCGAAGACCAAACCGGCGATATCGCCGCCTGTGCCTTCCTGGCGCTCTGCTTCGGCTTCTCCAGCCTCGGTATCGCCTTCGCGGTCGGGGCCGCTGTGGACGTGTTCGTCAAACGGCGCCGCCGCGGGCTCGGCCGGGCCTACCTGTTCGCGCTTCCGCTGCTGCTCTACGCGGGCTGGTACATGGGCTGGGGACACAAGGCCGAAACGCACCTCGCGCTGCGCAACCTGATGACCTCGCCGCGCTTCGTCGTTGACTCGATCGCCGTCGCCGTCGCCAGTCTCTTCGGGCTCGCCGAAAGCCCGCTCGCGGGCCCGATCGAACCCTCATGGGGGCGGCCGCTTCTAATCGCCCTCGTCGCCGCCCTGGTGTACCGACTGTGGCGACGGCGCGGCGTGTTCTCGCCGGCTTTCTGGACCGTTGCCACGGTGGCGGCGACCAACTGGTTCCTGACGGCGTTCAATGCCACCGCGGGCCGGGCTCCGGTCTCGAGCCGCTACCAGTACATGAGCGCCGTGATGATCCTCCTGCTGCTTGCCAATCTGCTCCAGGGGGAGCGCTTCACTCGCCGCGCCCTCGCCGTGGCCGGCGTGGTGACGGCGATGGCGGTCTCGGTCAACCTGATCTACCTGAAGGACGGCCGCGACACGCTGATGGTGCAGTCGGTCTACACGCGCTCCGACCTCGGCGCGATCGAAATCTCCAAGCGCACGATCGATCCGGGCTTCTGGCTGAACAGCGTCGTCGCCGGGACGCCGACCCTGGTCAACGTCCAGACCGGTCAGTACCTCGCGGCGGTGGATGCATACGGCTCGCCCGCCGACACGCCGGTGGAGCTCGCCGCGGAGCCCGCCTACGCCCGCAAGCAGGCCGACATCATCCTCGGACAGGCGCTGCCGCTCTCTACCCTGACCCATCTCGGCGCCTACGAAGCGGGCGCGGCGGAGCGGAGCTGCACCGTGCTGCCGGCGGGTAGCGCGACGCCGCAGTCGGAGCTCCGGGTTGCCGCCGGTCTGACCCGGATCGAGCTCGCCCCCGGTCCCCACGCCCGGTTCTCCCTGCGCCGTTTCGCGACCGGCGAATATCCCGTGGTGACCGAAGGGGCGCCGGGGAACTCGGTCACCGATTTGCGGATTCCCCGGGACGCCGCGCCGCAGCCCTGGTACCTGCATGTGGACGCCGCGCAGGAAATCCGGATCTGCCGGTAGGTCGCTGCCCATCACCGGCGGGCGCTCCTACATATCATCCGCGGAAGTGCAAGACGGACGGGTTCCAATTCTCTATCTCGCGTCGCGGGTGGACCTAGGCAGGATCGACAGGACCACGATCGGGTGGTTCGAGAGCATCGATCGCGATCGCTGGGCCCCATCGTTACTGACCACCGACGTTGGCCCCAATCGCGGGCTGTTCATGGTCGAGCCGTTCGCCGAGGAGGTCTGGGATCTGCCGGACCAGATGACCGGTGTCGATATCCCCGAGTTCATCCTCGGGCACATTGAGAACCGCGGCATTCGCCTGCTGCACATCATGGACTCGCGGCTCGGCTTCGATTTGCTGCCCGACATCGCCTCTCTGGCGAGGCCGCCGGCCGTCGTCGCGGAACTTAACCCCGGTGAGAAAGGCGAGGTCGACTTTGCTCGTTATGCCGCGCGGCGGTACGGCAACTTGATCGACGCTTTCGCGGTGACGGAGTGGAGGCTGAAGAAGGCCGTGTCAGGACATGAGATCCCGCGAAGCAAGATCAGCATCGTCGATCCCGACGGGGGTCGGGACCATGCGGAGTTGTACGAGCGTTTGCTCGCCTCCCGCGCGACGCCCGGTCGCCGACCTGACAGGCCCCCCGCCGCCGCCGAGGACGACCACCGTGGGGTGGGACTGCCGCCACCCTTGAGGCTGGCGCGCCGCCCTTGCCCTGCGCCGACGGTCAGTGTCGGCATACCCTGCTTCAAGCACGGGATCTTCCTCGAGCGCTGCATTCACTCGGTTAAGAACCAGATTCTGAAACCGGAACGGATCGTGGTCGTCGACGATTGCTCTGACGATCCCGAGACGATCAGGGCGCTGAGGCGCTGCGAACGCGATCCGAAGGTGACCGTCTTGCGCCAGCCGGGCAACCTCGGTCCGAGCGCGGCGCGCAACCGGGCGCTCGAGCAGTTCGACACGAACTATGGGCTCTGGATAGATGCTGATGACGAACTGCTGCCCGGCGCGCTGGACAGCATGGTGGCGAAGCTCGAGGAGTCTCCCGAGTGGGTCGGTTTCGCATATCCCCACGTCACGCACACCGGCAACCGCACGGACGACATCCCGATGCCCGCGTACAACCTTTGGTTGTTGATGCAACACAACCTTTGTCCCTCTCCCTGCATGTTCGACCTCCGCGTGTTCCGCGAGGCCGAGGTGTCCTACCCGGAGGACATGGTTCTCGGTCACGAGGACTGGGACCTGATGCTCCAGCTGGCGGAAAGGGGCATTTATGGAGTGCCTGCCGATTCTCCCACCTTCCTCTATCGAAAGCAGGGTTTCAGCCGGGTCAGCGCCGTGGACCAGGCCGGGCAGGATTTCCGGGCCGAGATAGAAGCTCGCCACCGCGCTCTCTACCTCGACGCCGATGGGATCAAGGCGGCCTGGGCTCCGGCGCTCTCGATTGTGCTGGCGGGAGGCGGCGATTGGAAAGCGCTTGACCGTTTTGTCCTGGAGCCACAGACGTGCCGTGATTTCGAGGTTCTGGGAAGCGAGCCGCTGGCGGACGGGGTGCGCACGGTCGCAGCGGACGATCGCTCGCCGGTCGAATGGTTGCAGGAGGCGCTGCGCGAAGCTCGCGGCCGGTGGGTCTGCGTCCTTTCTCCTGCGGCTGCGCCTTTCCTGGAGAGGCGTTCGTTCGTCGAGCAGCTGCTTCGCGGCTTCGAGGCCCGGGTCGATCTGGCGACGATTGCGCTGTGCGACGTGCCGGGGCTCGAGCGCCAGGCCTTCGCCCGGATCGGCGAGGAGGAGCGCCGCACCGGCGGGCTGAGCGGCATCGCCTTCGAGCGAACCCCTGGCGCGTGGCTGCCGCGGATCGGGCTGGCCGAGGGCGACTCGGTGCTGGACGGTCTCGCCGTCGGGCTTCAGGCACGCGGTGCCGTGCAGTGGCGGCTGGCCCCGGCGCCAGCTCGTCCGGCAGGTGAGATCGCCGTCGGGGCGGATAGGCGCCGGTCCCACCTCGACCTCAACCGTCGCCCGGCCGAGGACGCCGCCGAGCTCGCCGCAGGTCGCCTGATCTCGCAGCTGGAACCGCGCCTGCCGGGGCGGGCGCCCGGCTCGTCCAGGCGCTGGGAGGACTCCTCGAACTGGACTCCGGTTGACACGCAGCCGCTCTGTCGCCACTGCCAGGTCAACGGCTCGGCGCGCCTGATCACGAATGATCGCAACCCTCCCTCCGGGTTCCGCCTTGAGTTTGAGCTGGGCCTGACTCGCGAGTTTGCTCTGCCCGGAGCCCAGCGGCTCGTTTGCAGGGCCGGCACCTTTGAGCTGAGCGAGAATCAGAACGCCCTGCCCGAAGGCCGCTCGCTCGGCTATGTGGAGACGGAGCCGCTGCCGGCCTGCGAGTCGCTGGAGCTGTGCGAGTTTCCCCAGAGCGGTGAACGCGTGCTGGTGGCGGGTGATGCCGACCCGCTCCGTGGCAGCGTCGAGGTGATTGCGCAGCTCGGCTGGATCGAGCCGCATGCGTTGCCCCCTGGTGGCGAGGCGCTTCGGTCCGAGCCGTGGCGGGCGGCAACGCTCCGCCGAGCGGTGGACATCGAGGCCGGCCGGCACCGCTACGGCGTCGACTCGTCAGACGGTGGCCAGGGCGGAGTGCCCCTCGGCTCCGTCCTCACGACCGGTGGCCGCGACCTGGTCGCCCTGCGCCTGCGTCGCGATGGCCGCCTCGTCACCGAGCTCGCGATTCCCGGGCGGGCCACGCGGGATCCACGCAAGGTGGCGCAATGGGTGGCGAGGCCACCCGGGGCCGGCGACTCGGCTCCCTACTGGTCGTCGCAGGCGCGGGCCAGACACCTGGTGCGGCATTGGTTGCGCCGTCGCCTGAGCGATGACGAGGGCGAGACGCTGGGATGGCTGATTCGGGAGGCGCGGCATGGCTCCCGACCGCTGTACAGCACGACCCACCTGGTTACGGGCGACCAGCTCGTCACCTCCAATCCGAGCGAGGCCGTAGGGCTCGGCTACAGTCCCGATGGTCTGCTTGGCTTCATCCTCGAGCTCGCCGCGACGAGTGACTCCAACGGCGAGCCGCGCAGCGTGCCGTGGGCAAGCGCCTAGAACTCAGTCTTCTGGGTCGACCGGAATCGAGGGGTGCTTGCGCTTGAACGCGGCCCGGTCTTCCTCAATGGTCTCCTCGACCCAGGCCCTCAACTCACGATCCCCGCTCTCCACGGTCTCGGAGAGCCCGTGGCGAATCCGCGACGCGCGGATCAGTCGCGGAGGCCGGCCGATGGCGCGCAGGCGGGCAAGCAAGTCGGTGTCCTGGAACCAGATGCGCAGCTGCGGGTCGAAGAACTCGTTGGGAGCGTGTGACATCTCCTCCACCGCTGTCCGTGCGAGAGCGAAGCACCAAGCCGAAAGGTCGGTGCGAAACCATGATCCTTCAGTGAGTGGGAAGACGACCGCCTCTCCCCCGTCCAGCGCCTCCCTCAAAGGGGGCCACCAGCCGCTTTGCGGTTCGACGTCGTCGTTCATCACAACGACGTAGGGAGTGTCGGCGGCGCGCAGTCCAGCGTTGACTGGCGCCGTGAACCCCTGGGGCGGCGCGCCGTTGTCGATGAGGACGATTTTGTGTGGAACGTCGGTCCTCGCCTGGATAGCGGTGACGCACGTCCGCACTCGTTCGGACGTCGCGTCGAGAGTCGGGATCACGACGGTGAGTTCGCTGGGCTGGCCGAGCGTTGCCCGCGCCACGGAGACGCTGGGCCGGGGCGGGGCTGCCACGCTGTCGGGCACGGTGGCGAGACGGCGGTCGCCTGAGGCAAGCTGCGCGCAGATCGCCGCAAGCTCGAAACCGGGCGCGGTGCCCACGATGCGCCCGAGGCCCCCCACGTCGCCCCGCCTGAGCGCCAGCGCATGAGTGCAAACCGGATGGCTGTCGGGCCGCAGCGGCAGACTCGCCGCGGCGGCGGCGATGTCGGGATCGCTGAGCGCGGCGACGAGTGGGCCCAGCGCCCCGGGCTTGAGTTCAGGCGCGCCCCGCAAGAGCACGATCGCCTCTCCGCTCGCCTGAGCGGATGCCCGAAGCGCGCTGCTCACCAGTCCTTCGCGCTGCTCGTTGCGCAGCAGCCGCGTATCTGCGGACAGCTCATCGAAGAGATCATTCGATCCAGCGCTTGCGTCGTCGACGACGATCGTCTCGTGCTCCGGGTCGGTCCTGAGCGCGGCGAGCGCTCGCAGGCAGCTCGCCGCCTGCTCGCGACCGCCTTCGAGGTGAACCACGATGGTTGCCGGCATGGTCATCGTGCGCAAGCCTAACGAGTGGCCCTGGCGTCGAGGGCTCGGGCCTCGATGTCCACGGTCGCCCTCAGGTCTTCACGCCGAGAAAGCCACCGCGGGGGTTGCGTAGGTATGCGCCTGCGATGCCGAGCTCTTGGATTTTCCGGCGGATGGCGTTGTGCGCGGTATCGGGTCCATGGCCATTGCCGGCGTCGTGGATAAGGAGCACTGCCCCGGGAGGGGCGATCGCGGCCCACAGGCCCAGCTCCTCCACCCGTAGTGGGATGTCTGAGTCGAGGACCGTGAGCACCGCCCGCGACATATCGTCCGCGGAAGGGGAGGCATACGATCCGAGCGAGCGATTGGGGGATTGAAAGAACTGCACACCTTCGAGCTTCGCTCGAATGACAGGATCGCTCTCGAAGCTGAGCAGCCGTTGGTCGGCGCTCAGGTGGGCGCTCAATCGCCTCGCGAGAAAGCCCTGGCCGACCCCGGTTTCCACCACCAGCGGTGGGGACATGAAACGCACCAACGCGCCGGCGAGCTCGCAGAACTCGAGCTCTGGACTCATCTCGTTCCACGCGGACCAGCCCGGATCGGCCCACGGCGTGTGCGTCCTCTCGTCGTGAGGCGGGGGCTCGCGCGACCAAGCCCTCACCAGAGGATCGTCAGCGCCGGCGCCGAGATCCGGCGGCGCCATTTCCTCGCTGCGTCTATCCAGGAGGATCCGAAGATGGTCGCTCGCTTCGTCCGTCTCCCAATGCGAGGTTTCCGGTGCGGCGTGCTCGCGATAGTAGTGCTGCTCGTCGGTCGGATTTGCGGTATCCGCATACCAGGAGAGATGGCGAGCGACATAGGGCGCCCCGGTGCGCAGTGCCCGCGCCGTGCCGTGCGGGACCGTGATCGACCTGTAGAGAGCGAACGTGGTGTCCACCGCCGCGTCGAATACCCCTGGGGCTATCTCGCGCTCCCAGAACTGCGACTCCCAGGCGATCACCTCGTCCCTGAGTGCGTAGTGGTCGGGCAAATCGTCAATGCGCAGACCCAGGCCGACCTTGTCGATGTCTGCAAAGCCGATCAAGATCTCCGCGAGGCGCTCGACCACGTCCGCTGGGCAGTCGCGGTCCGGGATGACGTCGCAGTCGGTTGCGACGAAAGGTGCATTGGGGGGGAGCATCGCCGAAAGCTCTTCGGAGATCCACGGGGCGCGATGGCCGAGGTTGTGGTCCAGCCGGAGTATCTCGATGTCCTGCGTTCGATCGAAGAACTCGACGAGTGGAGGATACGTGGATGCGTTGTCGACGATTATCGGCCTGTTGTAGCCGGCCCCGTCAAGCCACTTGAGCAGCTCTTGCAGGGGTTCGAGGCGATCGCGGGAGATGATCACGATGGGCGTGCTTTTCGGCGAGCGCAAAGGCATCCATCCCATCTTATGTCGATTTCCCCAGTCGATTGCTAGGGTCTCGCTGATGACGGAGACCGTCGCAGGGGCTGAGGAGATGCCCGATGCGCGCTATGACTTCGAGGGGATCGATCTCGAATCGGGAAGCGTTCACGCCCATGTCGTCAAGCTCGTCGGGCCTTCCCGGCGGGTGCTTGAGTTGGGCCCGGCCACGGGTTACATGTCGCGCGTCCTTGTCGAACGCGATTGCACGGTCGTCGGCATTGAGTTCGATCCAAAGATGGCTGAGCGCGCCGCCGAGTCATGCGACAGGGTGATAGTTGGCGACTTGGACTCCCTCGACCTCGCGGACGAGCTGGGGGACGACCGATTCGACGTGATCGTCGCCGCGGACGTGCTCGAGCACTTGAAGGACCCGCTCGGGGCGTTGCGGCGTCTGCGTGCGTTCCTCAAGCCGGATGGCTGCTTCGTCATTTCAATTCCCAACGTGGCTCACGGAAGCATCCGACTCGCGCTGCTGCTCGGCCAGTTCGAATATCAGCCGCGCGGCTTGCTCGATTCGACGCATCTTCGGTTCTTCACCAGGGAGACGTTCGAACAGCTGCTTTTCGACGCCGAGCTCGGTTTCGACGAGTTCCTGCGCTACGAGGTCGACATCGCAGCTTCCGAGGTCGGATTTGATGAAACCGCTGTGACCACCGAGCTTGTCAAGCAGCTCGAACAGGAACCCGACGCTCGCACCTATCAGTTCATAGTACGAGTGGTTCCTATGCATTTCGGGGGGTTGCGCGGCATTCAGACTCGCCTGCGCAAGCTGGCTGAGGCTCGTCTTCGGGAAGCGCAGATGAGCGCTACCTTGAATGAGTCGCAGCGGCAGTCCGGTCAGTTTGAGGCCGATCTAGGGGTCCTTCGAGGTGAGATCGAGGATCTCCGCGCCGCAAACCTGCGATTGCAAATGCGGCTCGATCGCATCTCGGCCAGCCGGCCTTTCCGCTTCTACTCGACGCTCCGTGGCCTGCCCGGCCTGCGGTCGATGAGAAGGGGGCGAGAGGCGGCCTTCGAGGCGATGCTCGAGCAACGTTCCGGCGGTGACGCGCGCGACTAGAGTCCCAACCGGCTCATAGGTTCTCGGCGATCCGCGGGGCGTCGCGCCGAAAGATCCATGCTGCGAACGCGCACGTTCCCAGGAAGATCACGGCGGCGGGTATCAGGTGAAGCGCCCCTCCGGCCGCCTCGACCGCGTTCGGCGCGTTCGGTTCTGAAAGTACCCAGACCCGGATCTGCTCAAAGATGACGGCAAGTGGGTTGAGCATCAGGATGTGTTCGTAGGGAATGCCCTTGAATTCCTGCACCGCCGGTTCGTTGAATGCCGTGACCGGATAGAGGATCGGCGTCGCGTAGAAGAGCACCTGACCGACGACCACCCAGATGATTGCGACATCGCGAAAGCGCACGTAGAGAACCGAAAGCGCCATGCAGGTGGCCGCGGTGAGTATGAAGAGCGCCGTCAGCGCCACCGGGAACAGCAGCCAGGTCAAGGCGGGATCGACCCCGAAAGCGAACATGAAGGCGAAGACCACTACCAGGTTGAGGCTGAGGTTGAAGACGCCGGTCACTACCGTCGAGAGCGGGATCACCAGCCGGGGGAACTGCGTCTTGCGCACCACTCCCTCCTGATTCACTACCGAGCTCACCGCGCTGGTCGCCGATTCCTGGAAGAACGTGAACAGGACGATCCCTAGGAGCAGCAGCGAGGGATAGTGTTCAACCTGTTCGCTGCCGACGCGGAATATCTTGGTGAAGACAAAGAGCAGCACACCGAACAGCATCAACGGGCGGATCAGCGACCAGAAGTAGCCGAGCACAGTCCCGAAGTAGACGCGTTTGAACTCGGTCACCGAGATCAGCCAGAGTAGGTCGATGAAGCGCCGGAACCCTCCGCCGAGGGCCGAGGGGCCCGTTACCTCCCTCAGCTGCGGCTCCGCCGCATTAGCGCTCACACGTGGCCCCCGGAAGTGATCCGTGCCTTGATCTCACGCGACAGGGTGACGACGCCGTGCGTCTGGGGTTCGCCCCCGTAGACGACGAAATCGGTCGCCGCGTGCAGGTACAACGCGACCCCGCCGTTATGGATGCGGTTGACTCCGACGTGGACGAAGTAGCGCCCTGGCGCGAGAAGATTGTCGATGTCAACGACGATTTCGACCAATTCCCCGGCCAGCAACTCTGAGGAATCGTCCTCCCGTGCGACCTCGGTTCCGAACTGGGAGACCCCGATCTCGTCCGCGTTGGCGACGATGAACCCGACGCCGATCCCTGCCAGATCTCGCAGGCATTCCAGCTCGACGCGAAGGCGCATTTCGCGTTCGTGCTCGATGTTCTCGACCCGTTTGCCATCGGCATCCTCCACCCAAGCGTCAAGCAGGCGGATCTCCTCGCTGTCCTGCGCCGGTGCGTTGCCCCGCTCTCCTCCGCGCTCGAAGTTCAACCGGAGGTAGCGGCGACCGACCTCTTCCGGGTCGCCGAGGTACTCGATTTGGCCCTGGTTGATCAGCATCGCCCGGTGACAGTATTCCTCCACCGTCGACATCTGATGGGTGACCAGGACGATGGTCTTCCCCTGTGCTTTCATCTCGCGAAAGGCATCGGCGGACTTCTGCTGGAAGGCGGCGTCGCCGACCGCGAGCACCTCGTCGATCAGCAGAATGTCCGCATCTGCCTCCATCATCACTGAGAAGGCGAGCCGGACCAGCATTCCGGAGGAGTAGTTCTTCAGCTTGAGGTCGACGAAGTCGGTCAATTCGGCGAAGTCCAGTACCGAATCCAGCCTCGCCCTGGTCTCTTTCGGCGTCAGCCCCATCATCACCCCGTTTAGTACGACGTTCTCGCGGGCGGAGAGCTCGAGGTTGAAGCCGACTCCGAGCTCGATGAATGGGGCGAGGCGGCCCGCCATCCGGATCTGCCCGGCGTCAGCTCGATAGATGCTGGCAAGCAGCTTCAGCAGGGTGCTCTTGCCAGAGCCGTTCCTGCCGACGATCCCAAAGAACTCTCCTCTTCGGACTTCGAAGGAGACGCCGTCGAGAGCGCGCAGCTCCCGAAAGTCCTTTCCGGCGAAGGGGCGTACGAAGCGCTCTTTAAGAGAATCCACGCGGTGGGTAGGGATGTGGAAGGTCTTCTTCAGTTCTTCCGCCTGGATCGCTGGTGGGGTCGAGGGACCCGGTGGGAGGGGACGGTTCCTGGCGCTCGTCTGGGCGATTGTGTGGTTGGCGGACATGAGGGAGTTGGTTGTGGCGGTCTGCTTCTCGCGGGTTCGACGCTTCGGAACGCTACCGGGACGGCATCGTGTCAGGCTTCGGCGACATGGCACAAGGGTCCCGGACGGTCGCGGTTGTCATCCCCAGCTGGAATTCCGCCGGTCTCTTGCCACGCTGCCTCGCCTCGTTCGCCGACCAGGGTTCCGAGCTTGAGACCCTGGTCGTCGACAACGGCTCCAGCGACGGGTCACTCGACCTGTTGCAGCGTGAGAACGTGCCGCACGTCGCGCTGCCGGACAACAGCGGCTTTGCGGCGGCGGTCAACCTTGCGGCCGCCCGCACCAGGGCGCCGGCGATCCTCGTGCTCAACGCCGACACGGTGCTGGAGGGCGGCTGCGTCGCCGAGCTGCTCGCCGCGCTCCAAGCCGACCCGACTCTCGCCGGGGTGCAGCCGCGGATCCTCCAGTCCGAGGAGGGCGCAGGTGGGCGGTCGGTCGCCGGGGCCCGCCTCTACAGCGCCGGCCAGGCGCTGACCCGGGACGGCCGCGCCTACGAGCTGGGGATGGGGGAGGCGCAGGCGCCGTGGAGCGCCGAGCGGCGAGAGGTCTTCGGCGTCTGCGGCGCCGCCTGCCTGCTGCGGCGCGAGGCTTTCGAGCGCGTCGGCGGCTACGACGAGCGCTACTTCGCTTTCTACGAGGACGTCGACCTCAATGTGCGCGCGCGGATCGCCGGCTGGCGCTTCGAGTACGTGCCGGAGGCGGTCGTCTGGCACGTCGGCAACGCTTCGTGGCAGGCCGGCTTCAAGCGCCCCGGCGCCGACAACGCCCGGCTCGTCGCCCGCAACCGTCTCGCCACCCAGGCCAAGTTCATGCCGCTCTCGGCGGCGCCGCGAATCGCTGCGGTCGAGTGCGGCTCGCTCTGGCGCGCCGCCCGCGAGCGCCGCCTGCTCGCGACGCTGCGCGGCAAGCTCGCCGTCCTGCCCTGGCTGCCGCGGCTGCTGCGCGAGCGCCGCCGCCTCTCCGCCGCCGGCGATCCTGCCGCGGCCCGCCGCTGGCTCGGCCGCCGCTAGGCCCGCCGCCGCCGGCGCATCGCGATCGCCTCGCGCGCCGGGAGGTCGAGCAGCGCCTCTTCGGGGATCGGGAGCCTCTCCGCCCCGCCACCCTCGCGCCAGCCGTGCAGGCGGCCACGCAGGCCGGCGGCGGTGCGGTCGCGCAGCAGCTGGCCGGCGCAGATCGCCCCCTCCACTGCGAGCACGCGCAAGGCAAGGCGTGGGTTGCGCATGACGCCGTAGCGGCGCAGCATGTAGCCGCGGCTCCAGCCGGTGCGGGCGTACTTGTCGCCCGATCCGGCGCCGAGGCTGGCGGAGTAGGCGTGGAGGGCCTGCGCGCCGGGGGCGAGCTCGCAGCGGCCGCCTGCGGCGGCGAGGCGCAGCGCCAGGTCGAGGTCCTCGTAGTAGAGGAAGATGCGCTCGTCGAAGCCGCCGGCGGCGCGGAAGGCGCCGAGCCGGTAGAGCGCCGCGCCGCCGGTCGGGCCGAGGGGCGCCGCCGCGCGCGCCGCCGCCTCCAGCGGCTCGCCGTGCAGGTGGTCGAAGCCCATCAGCGTGCGGTCGGCGACGACGCCGGCCGAGTCGATCAGGCCGGGTGCGGCCTGCTGGGTCAGCACGCCGGCGACGCACTCGGCCCCGTCGACGGCGGCGTCGAGCAGGGCCTCGACGAAGCGCGGCTCCGCCTCGGCGTCGTTGTTGAGCAGGATCAGCGGGTCGGCCGGCCGTCGCTCGATCGCACGGTTCAGCGCCGGGCCGAAGCCGAGGTTGCGGCCCAGCTCGACCAGCTCCACCTCGGGAAACTCCCTCCGCACCATCTCCGCCGTGCCGTCGTCGGAGCCGTTGTCGACGACGACCACGTCGGCCGGGCGGCTCTGCGCCTCGAGGCTGCGCAGCGCCCGCCGCAGAGGCTCGCGTCCGTCGAAGGTGGGGATGTAGATGGCGGGTCGCACGGCCGTCAATCTCTCACAGGCCGCGCAGCGGGGGACACGCAGGGATCAGCCGACGAGATGTAAAGCAGGAGACCGTAAAAATGTAAAGTAGGCGGCCGAGAATCTGTCTAGTTCGCTACCGCGATTCTGTCTACCACGGGAAGCCAGGCGTATCGACGCCGCGACGGCGTCGCGGTCGTGCCCGCGGCCCTGCTCGGCCCCTGAGGGGCGCGCCCAGTAGAGTCGCGGCCCTGCGATGGAGGCTTTGAAGGGACTGATCCTCTCCGGCGGCGCCGGGACGCGGCTGCGGCCGATCACGCATACCTCGGCGAAGCAGCTCGTGCCGGTTGCCAACAAGCCCGTGCTCTTCTACGGGATCGAGGCGCTGGTCGACGCGGGGGTGAAGGAGATCGGGATCATCATCGCGCCGGAGACGGGCGAGGAAATCAAAGAGGCGGCCGGGGACGGCTCCCAGTTCGGCGCCGAGATCACCTACATCCTGCAGGACGAGCCGGCCGGCCTCGCACACGCCGTGCTGACCGCGGAGGAGTTCCTCGGCGACTCGCCCTTCGTCATGTACCTGGGCGACAACCTGCTCGCCGACGGCCTGCGCGGCCTCGTCGCGACCTTCCGCGAGTCCGAGCCCGACGCGCTGATCCTGCTGACGCCGGTCGAGGAGCCAGAGCACTTCGGCGTCGCCGAGCTCGACGGCGAGCGCGTCGTCCGCCTGGTCGAGAAGCCGAAGGACCCGCCGTCGAACCTCGCCCTGGTCGGCGTCTACCTGTTCCAGCCGGCGATCTTCGAGGCGGCGCGGGCGCTGAAGCCCTCCTGGCGCGGCGAGCTGGAGATCACCGAGGCGATCGACAAGCTGATCGACGAGGGCCGCAACGTCCGCTCGGAGGTCGTGCGCGGCTGGTGGAAGGACACCGGCCAGCTCGCCGACATGCTCGAGGCCAACCGGCTGGTGCTGGAGGAGCTGGAGACGCGGATCGAGGGCGAAGTCGACGAGGCATCGAAGGTCGAGGGCCGGGTGGTGGTCGAGCCGGGCGCCGTGGTCAGCGGCTCGACCGTGCGCGGCCCGGCCGTGATCGGCGCCGGCGCCCGGATCGAGGGCGCCTACGTCGGCCCCTACACCTCGATCGGCGAGGACGTGCGGATCTGCCGCTCCGAAATCGAGCACTCGATCGTCCTCGCCGGCTCGGTGGTCGAAGACCTCGGCACGCGCATGGAGGCCAGCCTGCTGGGGCGGGAAGTGAAGCTGACCCGCAGCGAGGGCATGCCGAAGACCCTGCGCATGCTGGTCGGCGACAAGTGCGAGATCAAGATCGTCTGATGGTCGGTTCCGAGTGAAGCTGCTCGTCACCGGCGCCGCCGGGATGCTCGGCCGCGACGTGATGCTCGCCGCCGGCAACGCCGGGCATCAGGTGGTCGGCTTCGGCCACAGCGAGCTCGACGTCGCCGACGAGGCTGGGGCGAGGGCCAAGATCGAGGCCGAACGGCCCGACGTGGTGATCAACTGCGCCGCCTGGACCGACGTCGACGGGGCCGAGGAGCACGAGGGGGAGGCGACGCGGATCAACGGCGCCGGCGCCGGCAACGTCGCCGCGGCGGCCGCGGCGGTCGGCGCCTCGGTCGTCTACGTCGGCAGCGACTACGTCTTCGACGGCAGCAAGGGCACGCCCTACGTCGAGACCGACCAGACGGCGCCGCTTTCCGCCTACGGGCGCAGCAAGCTGGCCGGCGAGGAGGCGACGCGGGCGGCGAACAAGCGCCACTTCATCGTCCGCTCGGCCTGGCTCTTCGGTGTCGGCGGCGGCAACTTCGTCGAGACGATGCTGCGGCTCGCCGCCGACCACGGCGAGGTCCTGGTCGTGCGCGACCAGGTCGGCTCGCCGACCTACACCTGGCACCTCGCCTACGGCATCGTCCGGTTGATCGAGGGCGTCGAGTACGGCATCCACCACATGGCCGCCGCCGGCGCCTGTTCCTGGTACGAATTCGCGCGTGAGATCTTCGAGCAGGCGAACCTCGAGTGCAAGGTGATGTCGGCGACGACCGAGATGCTGGGCCGCCCCGCCCCCCGCCCCGCCTACTCGGCGCTGGCGAGCCAGCGCGAGCACCCGATCGAGCTGCCCTCCTGGCAGGACGGCCTCGCCGCCTATCTGGCGCAGCGCCGCGCCGAGAGCGAGGCGCGCGCGTGAGGATCCTCGTCACCGGCGCCGCCGGCTTCATCGGCTCGACCTACGTGCGGCTGATCGGCGACGAGCACGACGTCCGCGTGCTCGACAAGCTCACCTACGCCGGGCGGCGCGAGAACCTGCCCGAGGGGGCCGAGCTCGTCGTCGGCGGGATCGAGGACCCGGCGGTCGTGCGCGAGGCGATGCAGGGCTGTGACGCGGTGGTCAACTTCGCCGCCGAGTCGCACGTCGACCGCTCGATCGACGACCAGGACGCCTTCGCCCGCACCCACGTGATCGGCACCGGCACGCTGCTCGACGCGGCGCGCGAGCTCGGCGTCGAGCGCTACCTGCAGGTCTCGACCGACGAGGTCTATGGCTCGATCGATTCCGGCTCGTTCACCGAGACCTCGCCGCTCGACCCCTCCTCGCCCTACTCGGCGACCAAGGCGGCCGGCGACCTGCTGGTCTCTGCCCACTTCCACACCTACGGGACGAACGCCTCGATCGTCCGCGGCTCGAACAACTACGGGCCGCGCCAATATCCAGAGAAGTTGATTCCCCTGATGATCTTGAACGCTATCCATGGGGACTCGCTGCCTGTGTACGGGGACGGCAGGCAAGTGCGCAACTGGCTCTACGTGGAGGACTTCTGCAGCGGCATCCACACCGTGCTGACCAAGGGCCGCGCCGGCGAGGCCTACAACGTCGGCGGCCCGGACGAGTGCGAGAACATCGAGGTGGTCAAGCGGGTGATCGAGCTGACCGGGACGGATGAGTCGCAGATCGAGTACGTCACCGACCGGCCCGGCCACGACCGCCGCTACTCGCTCGCCTCGGAGAAGCTGAAGAGCGAGCTCGGCTGGCAGGCGCAGGTCCACTTCGCCGAGGGCCTGGAGCGCACGGTCGAGTGGTACCGCGAGAACGAGCAGTGGTGGGGGCCGATCCGCTCCGGCGAGTACCGCGCCTACTACGAGAAGCAGTACGGCAAAGCGCTCGGCTGATGCCGCGCCGGCTGGAGACGAAGCTCGAGGGCGTCGTCCTGCTCGAGCCCGAGGTGCACGGCGACGCGCGCGGCTTCATGGTCGAGACCTACCGCCGCGACGCCTGGGCCGAGCTGGGGGTCGGGGTCGAGTTCGTCCAGCACAACCACTCGCGCTCCTCGCAGGGGACGTTGCGCGGCCTGCACTTCCAGACCGAGCCCGGCCAGGCGAAGCTCGTCCGCTGCCCGCGCGGGCGGATCTTCGACGTCGCCGTCGACCTGCGCCGCGACTCGCCGACCTACGGCCAGTGGGAGGGCCACGAGCTCGACGACGAGCGCCACCGCCAGCTCTTCGTCCCCGCGGGCTGCGCCCACGGCTTCGCCGTGCTCAGCGAGGAAGCGGATGTGACCTACCTCCTCTCCAGCCTCTACGACCCCGACACCGAGTCCGGCATAGCCTGGAACGACCCCGACGTCGGCGTCGAGTGGCCGGTCGACGAGCCACTGCTCAGCGAGCGCGACCAGACCGCCCCGCGCCTCGTTGAGGTCGCCGAGTCGCTGCCCTTCTAAGCGGCAAGATATTTGTCATCCTTGTCGTCATTTTTCGGCGAAAAGCGACGACAAGGGTGGCGGCCCGGGGGTTCTTCCGCCGGCCCTTGAGAGGGGGGAGATGCACGCACGCGACCCCCAATTACCGACCGCGTACGGCGGTGATCGCCAGGCTGGTGAGCAGTTTCGCGCCGATCCCGAGGTAGACGGCGGCGTTGACGAGCGGGTTGCGCGCGGGCGCCTCGAAGCGACGGTAGAAACGCGCCATGCCGCGATGGAAGGCGACCTCCTGGCGGAAGGCGCGGCGGGCGCCGCTGGAGCCGCCCTTGACGTGCAGCGCCGTGCCGGCCGGCTCGTAGAAGACCTTCCAGCCCGCGTCCCAGAAACGGTGGCACCAGTCGAGGTCCTCCATGTAGAGCCAGTAGCCCTCGTCGAGCAGGCCGACCTCGCGCACCGCCTCCGTGCGGCAGAGCATGAAGGCGCCGTTGACGGCGTCGACCTCGCCCGGCTCGTCGTCTCCCAGCCCGGTCGCCCGGTACTGGCTGAGCGCGCCGGCGGCGCCCGCCGAGCGGCCGACGCCGGTGAAGTGCGCGAGGGCGGCGAGCGGCGTCGGGAAGGAGCGCTTGCAGGCGTGGTCGAGCGCGCCCGACTCGGTCACCAGCTTGATCCCGACCATGCCGATCCGCGGCTCGCTCCAGAGCCGCGCCAGCGCCGCGTCGAGCGCCCTCGCATGGACCTCGGTGTCGGGGTTGAGCAGCAGCACCGCGTCCGCCTCGCTCTCGCGCAGCACCAGGTTGTTGGCCGCCGAGAAGCCGATGTTGTCCTCGCGGATGAGGCGGACCTCGGGGAACTCGCGCGCGACCATCTCCGGCGTGCCGTCCGGGCTGCCGCTGTCGACCACCGTGACCCGCATCCGGCCGCTTGCCGGGGGGTGCTGTTCGAGCGAGCGCAAGCAGGTCCGCAGCAGCGCTTCCGCGCCGTGGCTGACGACGATCGTCTCGAGCGCGGGGGCCGAGCTCATGCTCGGCTCAGTGCGAGCCCTCGCCGCGCAGGATCGCGGCGGGGGTGCGGAGGAGGATCGCCAGGTCACCGGCGACGGAGATGTTGTCGAGGTAGTCGCGCTCCATCGCCAGGCGCTCCTCGAAGGTCAGCTCGCCGCGGCCGTAGACCTGCATCGGGCCGGTCATCCCCGGCTTGACCGCGAGACGGATGCGCTGGCGCTCGTCGTAGAGGGCGACCACCGCCTCCTCCTCCGGGCGCGGGCCGACCAGCGACATCTCGCCGCGCAGCACGTTGACGAATTGCGGCAGCTCGTCGAAGCTGAAGCGGCGCAGGATGCGGCCGGCGCGGGTCACGCGCGGGTCGTCGGCGATCTTGAAGGCCGGCTCTTCGAGCTTCTCGAGGTCGACGAGTTCGGGCAGGCGCTGCTCGGCGCCCTGCTCCATCGTGCGGAACTTGAGCACCGTGAACGCCTCGCCGTCCTTGCCGGCGCGGCGCTGGCGGAAGAGCACCGGCCGGCCGGTGTCGAGCAGGATCAGCAGCGCGCTGGCCAGGATCACCGGCGAGAAGAGGATCAGCATCGCGCCGCTCAGCGTCACGTCCGTCATCCGCTTCAGCGCCTCGGTCGAGCGCGGCGGGTCGGAGAAGCGGAAGTCGAGAACCGGCAGCTCGGCGAGCCGGTTGAGCTCGATCCCCGGCCCGAGCAGCCCGTAGTGCTGGGGCAGGAAGGTGAGCGCCAGGCCCGCCGCCTTGCACTGCTCGATCAGCCGCTCGGCCGCCGGCTCGCCCATTTCCTGCTCGGTCACGATCACCCGCTCGACCGGCTCTTCCCTGGCGACGCGGGCGACGTCGCCCACCGAGCCGAGGCGGGGCAGGCCTCCGGCGCCCCCCCGGTCGTCGCTGCCCGGCGAGAGATAACCGACCAGGCGCAGTCGCGTCTCGGGGTGGGTGGCGACCCGGCGGGCGACCACCTCGACCGCGGCCGCCGGCCCGATCACGAGGCCCGTCGCCGCGCCGGCGAGGCGGTGCCAGAAGAAGCGCACGATCACTCGCGAGCAGAAGCTGCCGGCGAAGGCGCCGACGCCGACGGCGATCGCGCTGGGCGCCGCCAGCGGACCGACCGGGCTGAGCGCCAGCAGGCCGTCGAGCGCCAGCGTCCCCAGCGCCGCGGCCGAGATCAGGGTCGAGAGCTCGTCCAGGGTGCTGTGGCGGATGCGGCGGTGGTCGTTGTCGTAGAGCCCGTGCAGCTTCAACACGACGATCCAGACGGGACTGAACATCGTCGCCCAGAAGAGCGTGCCGACGTCCGTCTTCGAGCTCGCCGCGGTGACGATGCAGAGCGTCGCCACCATGGTCAGCCAGTCGCCGCCGGCGAGCGCGCGCCGCAGCAGCGAGCCGCGCCTGCGCGCCCCGCCCGCGCCTGCGAGGCCAAGACGGGTCGCTGCGGCGCTGCGGCCGCCGGGCCGCGGCTGTTGCTCGGGCGCCTCCGCCGGGGCCCGCGCGCGCGATGCCGTCTCCCGCGCCTTGCTCGTCATCGTCGGGTCACCCGCATTCCGGCTTTCCCTGGAGGCATTCCTCCAGCGGGTTGAGCCGCCGGGCGCGCCGAATGTCGGCCGCGGCGGCCGCCTGGTCGCCAAGTCCTTCCTCGACTCTAGAGCGTAGGTAGTAGAGCTGCCAGTTGCGATCCTCGCGGGCGATCGCTTGCGTCAGCCGTTCGGCGGCCGTCGCGTAGTCGCCCTGGCTCTCCGCGAGCAGCCCGAGCTGCACGTAGGGCGAGGCGGCGAAGGGCTCGATCGAGCGCGCGGTGTTCGCGTGGCCGACGGCGGAGGTGAGGTCGCCGTGGGCGGCGGCACTCTGGCTGTCGCCGACCTCGCGCTGGACCAGCAGCGGGCCGATCAGCGCGATCGCGGCGACCCAGGCGACCGCGAGGCCGGCGACCGCGAGGCCGAAGCGGCGCTCGCCGCCCTCGATCCCGCTCGCCGGATCGAGCTGGCGGCAGCGCGCCGCGACCAGCACCCCGGCGGCGAGGAAGAAGACGGCGCCCAGGCCGGCGATCTCCCAGAACCAGTCGAGGCCGGCGGTGACGGCGAAGGCGAGCATCGCGGCGAACAGCGCCGCGTAGCGCTCGCGCTGCGGGTGGCCGGCGGCGCGCCAGGTGGAGAACCCGGTCCAGAGCAGCGTCCCGACCAGCGCCAGGACCAGCAGCCCTCCGACCACGCCGAGCTCGGCGAACGCCTCGAGGTAGAGCGAGTGGGCGTCGTGCACCGGCATCGCGATCGAGCGGTGCTGGTCCCAGGCGAACTGGTAGGTGCCGGCGCCGCTGCCGAGCAGCGGCTTTTCGCCGAGCTCGTCGATCGCGACGCGGAAGAAGTCGTGCCTGCCGGCGCCGCTGAACTGCGAGAAGTGGCTCGCCGGGTTGTTCGGGAACTGCACGTCGGGGCTCGAGAACTGGTCCCAGGCGCGACCGCCGATCGCGATCGCGACGCCGATCGCGATCACGGCGACCACCGCCGCGACGCCGCGCAGCAGCACCGGGTTGCGCGAGAGTTCCAGAGCGCGGCCGGTCAGCCGGCCTTCGCGGCGCTCGACCCAGCGCAGGACGGCGAAGAGCGCCAGCGCCAGGACGACCCCGGCGGCGAGGACGAGCAGCACGTGGGCGCCCTCGGTGACGGCCGCGTGGTCGGCGAGGTTGTCGGCGAGGCTGCGTCGTTCCTGGATCGCGAGCACCGCCGGCAAGGCGCCGAGGGCGCCGATCGCGAGCGTCGCCAGCAGCCAGAGCCGGTCCCGCGAGAGGGCGAGCGTGACCCCGGCAGCGATCGCCAGCGCCAGCAGGCCGCCGCGCGAGTAGGTGAAGTAGAGGGCGAGCAGTACGGCGGGCAGGGCGGCGACCGAGAGCCGGCGCAGGACGGACGAGACAGCGTGCCTGCTGGTCCAGAGGAGCAGCGCCGCGGCGGTCCCGAACATCGCCCCGTTGGCGTTCCAGTAGCCGAGCGGGTAGCGCAGCCGCGGGCCGCTGCCGAGCGAGTTGCCGACCTCGAGCACATGCGGCGCCAGGCGGCTGGCGAAGCCGAGAAGAGCGACGGCGGCGACCGCGATCGCCAGGCCTTCGGCGAAACGTTGGCGCCTTTGGTCGGTTTGAGCGATGAGGAACGCGGCAAGGAAGAACCCGAGATAGACCAGCACGCGGTCCGCCTCGACGAGGCTCAGCTCAGTCGATCCCGACCAGGAAGCCGAGAATGCAGACAGCAGCGAGAGACCCGCGATCAGCCCGACGGCCCGGTAGAGCGGACGCCCCAGCGCCGCCCGCGAGGCGCCCCCGAGCACGATCAGCACCACCACGACCAGCCAGACCGCAAGGCCGGCGATGTGGCGATCGCCCGTGTCGTAGCCGCCTCCGGCCAGCGCCAGGCCGACGATCAGCAGGATCGGGGCGAGCAGCGCCGCGCTTTGCTCTAACCTTGCGCGCCATGCCTGGGACCCAATGGATACGGGCCCCCCGCGGGGGTCGCTCGATACTCGTTCTGTCAACGCTTGCTCTGCTCGCATTGGGCAGTTGCTTTCCGCTTCTCGCTCACGCCGATTCGAGCGGGCTTCAGTATTCCGATGCGCCACCCACGGTAACCGGCGGACAGGTCTCTAGCGGCCACGGATCGTCCAATGGCTCCAGTACCGGCGGTGGCGCGGGCGGCGGGGCGGCGGGTAGGGGTTCTGCGGCTGGCGGGTCATCGTCGGGCTCAGGCAAGAAGTCGGGCGCGTCCGGCGTTGCCGGCGGCACGGGCGCCGGCAAGCAGGGTAGCCAAGGCAACAGCGCCGGAAACGGCTCGGTCGGCGCGGGCGAAGCGGTCGCCGGCGAAGCCGAACCGTCCTCCTCTTCGTCCGGTGGCTCCTCGCCGTTGGTTCCGATCCTGATCGCGATCGCCGTGCTGGCCGGAATCTCGCTGGCCGTCGCGGTCATACGGCAACGCCGTCGTCGCGACGAGCCGGGCTCACCGGTCTCGCCCGAGGCCGGCTAGCCGATGGGTCGCACCCCTTCACGGCTGCGATCGCGGCTGCGCCGACTGGTCCCGGCGTGCGCTCTCGCCCTGCTCCTCGCCGCGGTGACCGCGGTGCCGGCAGGCGCGACCCCCGCCAGGTTCTGGGGCGTGGTCCCGCAGGCGACGCCGAGCCTCGAACAACTCCAGCGCCTCAAGCGGGGCGGCGTGGACAGCGTCCGCGTCGGCATGTCCTGGAGCTCGGTGCAACCGCGGCGCAACGGGCCGTTCGACTTCTCGGGCACCGATCCGATCGTCGGCGAGGCCGCAGCGGCGCGGATAGACGTGCTTCCCTTCCTGCTCGATGCGCCCCGTTGGGCGGTCCCGCTCGCGCCTGTGCCGGGAGGCGAGGGCTTTCGCGTGACCAGGTTCCTGCCGGTGCGCAACGGCGTCCAGCGCGCGGGCTGGCGGCGGTTCGTCATCGCGGCGGTCACGCGCTACGGCCCGCGGGGGACCTTCTGGGCGGAGCATCCGGAGCTTCCCAGGCGGCCGATCCGCATCTGGCAGATTTGGAACGAGCCCAACTTCAAGTACTTCGTCGCCCGTCCCAACCCGGTCGAGTACGGCAAGCTGGTGAATCTCTCCTACGGCGCCCTCAGGGCCGCGGATCCGGGTGCCCGGATCGTCCTAGGGGGACTGTTCTCAAACCCGGTCGAGGCGCGGATCAGGCGTCGGCCGCGGCAGGCATATACGGCGCGGGAATTCCTCCAGATCATGTACCGGCGCACGCCGGGCATCGGCCGCAAGTTCGTCGGCGTCGCCCTGCACCCGTATACCGGCAACTACAAGCGCCTCACCCCCTACATCGAAGAAGTGCGGCGGGTGCTGAAGGCGAACCACGACGCCGGCAAGGGGCTGTGGATCACCGAGCTCGGCTGGAGCTCGGAGCCGCGCCGCACCGAACGCGACGGCTTTGCAAAGGGCCTGCGGGGCCAGGCGGCGCAGCTGAAGGGGGCATTCCGCTTGTTGCGCGCCCGGCAGCGCAGATGGCATATCCGCGGCGTCTACTGGTTCTCGGTCGACGACCACCCGGGGAGCTGCAACTTCTGCGACGGCTCGGGGCTGTTCGGCGAAGGCTTTCGACCGAAGCCGGCCTGGTACGCCTACGTGCGCTTTGCCGGCGGACGCCCGTAGGCGCTCGGCGAACGCTACCTTGGAGTCAGCCGGCGGTTGAATCCGGTGCGATGAGATCGAAGCTATCCATAGTTCTGGCCGGCCTGGCGCTGCTGGCGCTTCCCCAGCCGGCGGCCGCACGTCCCTATGTGCCTCCGGGGTTCTTCGGCGTCTCGCCGCAGAACGTGCCCAACGAGCCCGATTACGGTTTGATGGAAGGGGCCGGAGTGAGGAGCCTGCGCCTGCCGCTCGCCTGGAGTCAGGTCGAGCCGATCAGCCCCTTTCTCGCAGCGCCCCGCTGGGGGGCCTTCGATGCCGCGCTGGCGCTTGCGGCGAGGCATGGGATGAGGGTGATGCCCTTCGTTTCGTACTCTCCGTCCTGGATCGCGGCGGCGCCGCGGGCCGAACCGATCGCTTACCGCTGGCAGCGTCAGGCATGGGCCGGCTTCCTGCGTCGCGCCGTGCGCCGCTACGGCGACGGCGGCACGTTCTGGCGCGACAACTCCGGTCTGCCCTACCTGCCGGTCGAGGCCTGGGAGATCTGGAACGAGGAGAACATCGTCACCTTCGGGCGCGCCAAGCCAGCCGGGTTCGCGCGACTGCTGCGGATCAGCGGCAGGGCGATCCACCGGGCCGACCGTGGCGCCAAGGTCATCCTCGGCGGGCTCTTCGGCCGTCCGTTGCAGATCCCGCCCAACGTGGGGTCCGGCGCCTTCCTGGCACGGGTCTACCGCACCGGCCGCGTCAGGCCGTACTTCGACGGTGTGGCGCTTCATCCCTACGTCGCCGACGCCGGGGCGATGCGCGGCCAGATCCGCAACCTGCGGCGGGTGATGCGCGTCCACCACGACGCCCGCACGCCGCTCTACGTGACCGAGCTCGGCTGGGGCTCGGCGAGCCATGAGTCACGCTGGGAGCGTGGGTACGGAGGACAGGCGCGGGAGCTCGACCGCGCCTTCGCGATGCTGGCCTCGCACCGCCGCTCCTGGCGTATCGGCGGCGTCTGGTGGTTCTCCTGGGCCGACGCGTACGGCTCCTGCCAGTTCTGCGACTCGGCCGGTCTGCTGAACACGAACCGCGAAGCGAAGCCGTCCTGGTACCGCTTCAACGCCTGGACGCGCGGCGACGCGGAAACCGTCCCCCGGCTGGCGCTCGGCGGCTGACAGCGGTAGAGGTTTGAATCGCGTAGCGGTCCAAACCTCTACCGCGCTCGCGGACGGGACGTAAGATCGGTGGGTTGACCACCGACGCGGATAAAAGCGCGAATTCCGACCCGCTGGCTCCGTTCAGCGCCCCCGTCAGGCGCTGGTTCGAGGCCTCCTTCGAGGGTCCGACCCCCGCCCAGGTGGGCGGCTGGGCGGCGATCTCGGGCGGCGCCAACGCGCTGATCTGCGCCCCCACCGGCTCCGGCAAGACCCTCGCGTCCTTCCTCTGGGGCATCGACAAGCTCTCCCGCAACGCCGCCGATGGGCCTATTTCCCACGATATAGGTGGGAAATCGGCCCGTCGGCCTTCTGGTGGGGTGAAGATCGTCTATGTCTCGCCGCTGAAGGCGCTCTCGTATGACATCGAGCGCAACCTGCGGGCGCCGCTGCGGGGGATCGGGGCCGACATCTCGGTCGGCCTGCGGACCGGGGACACGCCGCAGAAAGAGCGCCGGGCGATGCGCAAAACCCCGCCCGACATCCTGATCACCACCCCGGAGTCCCTCTACCTGATCCTCTCCTCAGACGCCCGCGAGATCCTCACGGGGACCGAGGCGGTGATCGTCGACGAGATCCATGCGGTGGCCCAAAGCAAGCGCGGGGCCCACCTGGCGCTGACCCTGGAGCGGCTCGAGGAGTTGGTGAGGGCGTCGGGGGAGGACCCGTCGGAGCAACAGCGGGGAGGCTCCGCCGGGGCCTCCCCCGACACCCTCGTGCAGCGCATCGGGCTCAGCGCGACGCAGCGCCCGCTCGAGCGGATAGCAAAGTTCCTCGTAGGGCCGAAAAGAGCTTGCGAGATCGTCGATGCGGGGGTGGCCAAGGAGCTTGACCTGGAGATCGTGGTGCCGGTCGAGGACATGAGCGAACCGGGAGCTCCGAGCTTTCCCAACGCCGACGGCAACCCGGCGGAGGGGGAGCCACAAGCTCATGTGCGTTCGATTTGGCCGGCGATCTACCCCGAGCTGCTGAAGCTGGTCCGCGAACACAACTCGACGATCATCTTCGTCAACGCCAGAAGAGCCGCCGAGCGCCTCGCCAAGCGTTTGAACGAGTTGGCACTGGAGCAGGGCCCCGAAGAGCTTCCAGCGACTGAGCACGGAGGCCACGCCTCTCCCGCGGGTGGCGGGGTAGGGGGGACCGCCCCTGAGGAAGCTTTAGCTACCGGAAGGGGCGGTGGGTCCCCTGCCCCGACAGGACCCGCGGGCGAACCCCATGATCCCTTGCCGGAGATCGCCAGGGCCCACCACGGGTCTCTGTCCCACGAGGAGCGCCTCGTGGTCGAGGAGATGCTCAAGTCCGGTCAGCTCCCCTGCCTGGTCGCCACCTCCTCGCTCGAGCTGGGCATCGACATGGGCGCCGTCGACCTGGTGATCCAGGTCGAGTCGCCGAAGTCGGTCAGCCGCGGCTTGCAGCGGGTCGGCCGCGCCGGCCACTCGCTGGGCGAGGTCAGCCGCGGCCGCATCTTCCCCAAGTTCCGCGCCGATCTGCTCGAGTGCGCCGTCGTCGCCCGCCGCATGCGCGAAGGGGCGATCGAGGAGACGGTGATCCCGCAAAACCCGCTCGACGTGCTCGCCCAGCAGCTGGTCTCGATGGCGGCGCTCGACGAGTGGGAGATCGACGCGGTCGAGCGCCTCGTCACGGCGACCGAGCCGTTCGGCGAGCTCTCGCGCGAGCAGCTCGAGAACGTGCTCGACATGCTCGACGGGCGCTACCCGTCGGACCGCTTCGCCGAGCTGCGGCCGCGGATCGTCTGGGACCGCACGAGGGGGACGATGCACGGCCGCAAAGGCGCCCGCCAGCTGGTCGTCACCAACGCCGGCACGATCCCCGACCGCGGCCTCTACGGCGTCCACCTGCCGGACGGGCGGCGGGTCGGCGAGCTCGACGAGGAGATGGTCTACGAGGCGCGTCCCGGCCAGACCTTCCTGCTCGGCGCGACGACCTGGCGGATCGAGGAGATCACCCGCGACCGGGTCATCGTCACCCCGGCTCCCGGCCTGCCCGGCGCCGTCCCCTTCTGGAAGGGCGACGGGATCGGCCGCCCGGCCGAGCTGGGGCGGGCGATCGGCGCCTTCTCGCGCGAGGCGGTCTCGCGCGAGCCCGCCGAGCTCGCCGCCGAGTACGACCTCGACCGGCGCGCCGCCGAGAACCTCGTCGCCTACCTGCGCGAGCAGCAGGCGGCGACCCGCGTCGTCCCCTCCGACGAGACGATCGTCGTCGAGCGCTTCCGCGACGAGATCGGCGACTGGCGGCTCTGCGTGCTCTCGCCCTTCGGCGGCCGCGTCCACTCCGCCTGGGGGCTCGCGCTGGGGCAGAAGATCCGCGAGGAGCTCGAGCTCGAGGCCGACGCGATCTGGTCCGACGACGGGATCGTCGTCCACCTGCCCGACGCCGACGAGCCGCCGCCCGCCGACCTCGTCCTGGTCGATCCCGACGAGCTCGAGGACCTGGTCGTGCGCGAGCTCTCCGGCTCGGCCCTGTTCGGCGCCCGCTTCCGCGAGAACGCCGCCCGCTCGCTGCTCATCCCGCGCGCCTACCCCGGCAAGCGCACGCCGCTCTGGCAGCAGCGGCTGAAGTCGCAGAGCCTGCTCGAGGTCGCGCGCGACTTCCCCCGCTTCCCGGTGATCCTCGAGACCTACCGCGAGTGCCTGCGCGACGTGCTCGACCTGCCCTCGCTGCGCCAGATCCTCAGCGACCTGCAATCGCGCAAGCTCGGCCTGGTCGAGGTCGAGACGCCGACCGCCTCGCCGTTCGCCTCCTCGCTGCTCTTCGACTACGTCGCGACCTACATGTACGAGGGGGACACGCCGAACGCCGAGCGGCGCGCCGCGGCGCTGGCGCTCGACCGCGACCTGCTGCGCGAGCTGCTCGGCCAGGAGGAGCTGCGCGAGCTGATCGACCCCGAGGCGCTGGCCGAGGTCGAGGCGCAGCTCCAGCACCGGACCGAGGCGGGCCGGGCCGGCGACCGCGACGCGCTGCAGCAGCTGCTGCGCAACGTCGGCGACCTGACCGCCGCGGAGTGCGAGGAGCGCGTCGCCGAGGGCTACTCGGCCGCCTCGATGCTGGAGAAGCTCGTCGCCGAGCGCCGCGTCGCGCCGGTCCGCGTCGCCGGCGAGGAGCGCTACCTGGCGGGCGAGGACGCGGGCCTGTACCGCGACGCGCTCGGCGTGCCGCCGCCGCCCGGCCTGCCCGAGACCTTCCTCGAAGACCGCCCCGACGCGATGCGCGCCCTGGTGCGGCGCTACGCCCGCACCCACGGCCCCTTCCCGACCGCGCAGCTCGCCGCCCGCTACGGCGTCGACCCGACGGCCGCGCTGCGCGAGCTGGAGCGCGAAGGGGCGCTGGTGCGCGGCGAGCTGCTGCCGGGCGGCACTGAGCGCGAGTGGTGCGACTCCGACGTGCTGCGGCGCGTGCGCCGCGCCAGCCTCGCCCACCTGCGGCGCGAAGTCGAGCCCGCCGCGCGCGACCGCTTCGCCCGCTTCCTGCCGAGCTGGCAGAACGTCGACGCGCACCGCGCCTCCGGCGCCGGCCCGGACCGCCTGCGCGATGCGCTGGTGCCGTTGCAGGGCGTCGCGCTGACGCCGAAAGTTTGGGAGGGGGACGTGCTGCCGCGGCGGCTCGGCGCCTACTCGCCGGCCTGGCTGGACGAGCTCTGCACGAGCGGCGAGCTGGTCTGGATCGGCGCCGGGGCGCGGGGGCGCAGCGACGGTCGCGTCGCGCTCTACTTCCGCGAGGACGTCCGCCTCGCCGGGCCGCCGCCGGCCAACGCCAAGCTGGAGCGCAGCGAGGGCGCGCCGCAGGAGGCGATCCGCGAGCGCCTCGCCGCCGGGCCGTCCTTCTGGCTCGACCTGCTCGCCGACCTCGACTTCCCGGCCGAGGAGTTGCACAACGCGCTCTGGGACCTCGCCTGGAGCGGCGAGGTGACCAACGACGCCTTCGCCCCGCTGCGCGCGCCACGCCTGCGCGCGGTGCCGAGCAACGAGCGCGGTGGGCGCCGCTTCGCCCGCCGCCGCTCCGGCGCCGGTTCCGCCGTGCAGGGGCGCTGGTCGCTGACCGCGCCGCTG
>CAWIFA010000051.1:0-128466 GCA_963835315.1 uncultured Solirubrobacterales bacterium
GGCTCGATCGGGCTGCACGTGAGCCGCGGGGTGACCACGCACGGGCTGGCGATCAACGTCAGCAACGACCTGCAGCCGTTCGAGTGGGTGGTCCCCTGCGGGATCGACGACTGCCGCGTCACCTCGCTCTCGCGCGAGCTCGGCGCCAAGCAGGACCTCGACGGCTTCGCGGGGACCGTCGCGGCACGCTACGCCGCGGTGCTCGAACGCGCCGCGGTGGAGAGAGAGCCCGCGGCCCTCGGACTCGACCTCGCTAGGCTCGGAGTCCCGTGAGCAGCCCCGCCGAGACGACCGACGCGCCACCGGCCGACGCCGCCGAGCGCGTCCACGTCACCCGCTCGCGCGCCAAGCCGGGCGGGACCGTGGCCGACGGCTCGGGCGCCGTCCCCTTCCGCCGCGCCCGCAAGCCGCCGTGGCTGAAGGTGCCGGCGCCGGGCGGGCCGACCTACCGGCGGCTGAAGGCGGAGATCGGCGCCGAGGGGCTGAACACGGTCTGCGAGGAGGCCAACTGCCCCAACGTCGGCGAGTGCTGGGAGCGCGGCACGGCGACCTTCATGATCCTCGGCGACGTCTGCACGCGGCGCTGCGGCTTCTGCAACGTGCAGACGGGGGTGCCGACCTGGCACGACCCGCTGGAGCCGCTGCGCGTCGCCAACCAGGTGAAGCGGATGGGCCTGCGCCACGCGGTTGTCACCTCGGTCGACCGCGACGACCTGCCCGACTACGGGGCGGGCGCCTTCGTCGGCACGATCCGCTCGATCCGCATGCAGGCGCCCGGCTGCAAGGTCGAGGTGCTGACGCCCGACTTCCGCGGCCAGGAGATGCCGCTGGCGAAGGTGATCCACGAGCGGCCCGACGTCTTCAACCACAACGTCGAGACCGTGCCGCGCCTCTACCCGAAGGCGCGCCGCGGCTCCCAGTTCGCGCGCTCGGCCCGGGTGCTGAGGACGGCGAAGGAGATCGGCGGCCCCGATGTCGTCACCAAGTCCGGACTGATGGTCGGCCTCGGCGAGTCGTTCGAAGAGATGGTCGAGACCTTCGGCCTGCTGCGCGAGCACAGGGTCCAGGTGCTGACCGTCGGCCAGTACCTCCGCCCGACCGAGAACCACCTTCCGGTCGAGCGCTACTGGCACCCCGACGAGTTCGAGGCGCTGGAGCGCGAGGCCTACGCGATGGGCTTCGAGTCGGTGGCGTCGGGGCCGCTGGTGCGCAGCAGCTACCACGCGGACCAGAATTTGCCGGAACGCGTAGCGGCCGGTTAGGGAAGTGGAGCCAGCGGGGCTCGAACCCGCGGCCTCCGCCTTGCAAAGGCGGCGCTCTTCCAGCTGAGCTATGGCCCCTCGCTTGAGAGTGTAGGACGGGTGAAGCCCGCTTGCCAGCGGGCTCAGTCGTCGAAGTCGAAGTCCTTCGGGGGCTTCTGCTCGAACCAGAGCTGGTCGTCCTCGGGAGCCTCCTCGAGGAAGTCCGGGGTCTCCTCCAGCACGTCCTCCTCCTCGCCCGACGGAGCGAGGCGCTCGGGCTGGTCCGGCTCGGCCGGCTGGGACTCGTCCGCCTCGGGCTCCTCGGCCTCGGTGGCGGTGTCCTCGTAGAGCGCCTCCTCATCCTCGGTCTCGCTCGGCGCCTCGAGCGCCTGGTCGAGCTCGTCGGAGAGGCGCTTCTCGTCCCAGAAGTCGTCGTCCTCTTCGTACTCTTCCTCCTCGGCCTGAGCCGGCTCCTCGGCCTCTGGCTCGGCAGGCGCGTGCTCGGCCTGCGCGCCGCCCAGCTCAGCCTCGACGTCGAACATCTCGGTCGGCTGCTCGGCGATCGCCTCGCGCTCATCGGTGCTCGGGCCGCTGGAGATCTCCGGCTCCACTTCGGGCGGCTCGGGCGCGGCGGCCTCTGCCGCCGGCGGCTCGGAGATCGCCTCGTGTTCCATCGCCGGCGCCTCCTCCTCGGCGGGCGGCTCGGGCTCCGGGGCGGGCTCGCCCGCCTCGGGCTCGGCCTGCGGCGGCGCCTCCTGCAGGTCGGCGACGTCGGGACGCCGCGAGCGAGGCGCGTCCTCCTCCCCCTCCAGATCGGGCTGCGCCATGAACTCGGTCGGCGCCTCGGCGAGCGGGTCGGAGGCCGATTCCTCCTCGCCAGGCCGTTCCGCGGCGCCGAACGCCTCGTCCTCGAGCTTCTTGAGCTCGTCCTCGGCCGCGCCGTGCTGGCGCTTCAGGTCCAGGTGCTCTTTGATCGCGTCGTCGAGAATTCCCATGTCGATCCCCGGGGAAGCTAAAGCCTATGGGGTTATCGGTGGGCGTGCGGAGCCTCTGGGACGATCCTCCCAGGCGTCGGTCAGAGTCGATTATGGTTGTCGGACGATGCTCGGGAGCCTCTCCGCCGAGACCCGTCGCGCCGCCGCCCTGCCGCGCGTGGCGCTGGCGCTGGCGTCGGTCGTCCTCGGGCTGGCGGTTCCGGCGACCGCCGGCGCCGCGGCGGGCTGGCAGCCGCCGGCGACCCTGTCGGCGCCCGGCGGGCGGGCCCGAGAGCCCGAGCTGGCCTTCGACCGCCGCGGCGTCGCGCTCGTCGTCTGGCGGCAGGCGGGCGGCGTCCAGGCGGCGCTGCAACCCCCAGGCGCGGGGTTCGGCTCGCCGCAGACGCTCGGCGCCGGCGATAGCCCGCAGGTGGGCTTCGACGCGAGCGGCGACGCGACGGTGTTCTGGCTGCGCCGCGGCGACGAAATCGGCGGCGGCTGCAGCCTCTGTGTGGAAGTCTCGGACCGCCCCGCCGGCGGCCCCTTCGGCCTCCCGCAGCTGGTCCCGGTCGAGGGCGCGTACCCGGCTCTGGCCGTTGACCCGGCGGGGGACGCGCTCGTCCTCGTGCGCCACCCTGGCGGCTTCGCCAAGCCGATCCGGGCGGTGTTCCGGCCGGCCGGCGGCGCTTTCGGCGCCGTGCGAACGCTCGCCGGGGGCCAGACGAGCGAACCGCTGGTCGCCCTCGACCGGCGCGGAGGCGCGGTTGCCATCTGGTCGCGCGGCGTCCACATCGAGGGTGCGTTCGCGCGCCGCGGCGGCCGCTTCGGCAAGGTGCGCTTCGTCGGCCCCGGCGACATCCCCCAGCTGGCCGTCGATCCGCGCGGCGACGCGCTCGCCGTCTGGCGGCTCGGCATTCCCCCGAAGGCCCGTGTGCTCGCCGCCTTCCGTCCGTCCGGCGGCCGGTTCGGCAAGCCGCAGAGGATCTCGAGCTCCGACGCCGGCGAAGAAACCCAGGGGGCGCTGGACGGCCGTGGCAACGCGCTGGCGATCTGGCGCCGCCGCGACCGCAACGGCCACGACAACTGGGTGGAGGCCGCCTTCCGTCCCGTCCGCGGCCGGTTCGGCAAGCCGCAGAGGCTCTCCCGCCGCTCGGCCGGCGCCAGCGGCGTCCAGGTTGCATTCGACAGCCGCGGCAACGCCCTCGCCATCTGGGCGCTGCGGCTCCGGCACGACCGGGGGACCCTGCTGCAGGCCGCCTACCGGCCGGCCGGCCGCCGCTTCCGCAAGCCCCGCACGATCGCCCGCAGCGAAGGAACAGGCGTCATCCGCCTCTCCTTCGCCCCCAGCGGCGAAGCGCTGGCGGCATGGGAAGACTTCGGATCCGGCCAAGCCCCGGACGCCGCCTCCCGCATTCGCACCGCCGCCTTCGTCCCCACCCGCTGACGGCGCCGCCCGAGCGACCCCGACCCCCAGACGGCTATCCTTGCCCCCGAGGTCGCCAACCCCCGGCGCCTCGCCCGCGGGGCTATAGCTCAGTTGGAAGAGCGCCTGGATCGCACCCAGGAGGTCGCCGGTTCGAGTCCGGCTAGCTCCATCGCTCGATGTCCCTGCACACGGCCGGGTTTCGGCTGGTGGCCCGGCACGACGGCCGGTGCAATGGGCGCTCCGTTTCAGGCACGAGTGCCTGAAACGGCGGCGATGCGCGGGGATTAGCGGGGATTCACGCCGACTCCGGACTCGCTTTCGAGCGCGAGCAGAGGTACGGTCGCCGACCGACAAGACATAGCGGCCCCGGCAGCGCTGGAACGCCCCGGGGCCCGGCACCGAAGTTCTAGCCTTCGATGCGCGACCGATTCTCCCAGAGCACTTCGGCTGCTCGGGTAGATCGGCGGCCCTGATCGGGGGTGGTTCTGCGGTGCCTCGACCGGAAGGAGGGGCGCCATGCCCAACGACACCCCGACGATCTACCGCCACCAGCGCGACGGGCTCTACGAGCTGGTCCGCAACCACCTCGGCTCGGTGGGCGATCTTTGGGACGCGCTGGAGCAACAGGAGGACTTCGCCAAGGCCGAGCAGCTCGGCATCGAGTTCGGCGAAGACTTCCACCTGCTGGCCGACATCGGCTGGCAGCCGAAAGACGATCGCGAGTCCTTCGAGCTGACAATGCCCACCCACGACCTGATGGAAGTGCTGAAGCGCCTGCACGGCGAAGCCGCAACGGTGCTCTCGGGGTCCGGCACCGAGCGAGAATCACAAGAGGAAGATGCCGAGACGGACGCCCGCTTCCAGCTCGGCCTCGACGCCTGCGAGCAAGTGCTCGTCAGTCTCGGTCGAGAGGGTGAGCCGGCGTGAGCCGCGCGAAGACGAACCGCCTACGGCCGGGCGAGCTGGATGGCCTCGTCCTCTCCTACCTGGCCGAGCACAAGGACGACGGCCCGCTGACCGCCACCGCGATCAGCAAGGGCATCGAGCGTTCGGCCGGCGCCGTCAGCAACTGCCTCGCCCGGCTGGCGAAGGAGAAGAGGGTGCACCAGGCCAAGCGCAAGCCGCGTGCCTACGTCGTGAAGGAGGCGAAGTAGCAATGTGCGGTCGATGCGACAGCCGAATCGGCCGGCGTCTCTTCCCCGAGCAGATGCCGCCCGGGCTCAACTACGCGGTCGTCACCGGCACGTTGCTCGACGCGCCGAGGCAAGGCGGCGGCCCGGGCGGCACCCCAGTCCTCGTGATGGAGATCGAGTTCCCGGTCGCCGACCCCGAGCATCCGCGACTGCTGTGGACGCATGCGACCTACAAGGTCGAGGTGCCGGGAGATGTTGGCGGACGGCGCGTTGAAGAGCTGAGGAAAGGCACCCCGGTGCTTGTGGCTGGCCGACTCAGCGAACGCTGCTCGCTGGAGGACGGCCGCGCGAACTGTCGCGGTGCCATCGTCGCCAACCTGATCCACCCCGGCCGGCCGCCCGAGCAGCCGGGGGCTCTCTCGGCGCGAGGTACATGCCGTGACTCCCCGCGCTCCGACTAAGGCGCCACCGACCCCGGAGATGAAAGTCCGCTTCGGCCAGAACCTGGCTCGCTGCCGCGAGGGCGCCGATGTCTCCCAGGAAGAGCTGGGCTTCCGCGCCTCGATCCATCGCACCGAGGTGAGCCTGCTGGAGCGCGGCGAGCGGATGCCCCGCGTCGACACCGCGTTGCGGATCGCCTGCAGCCTCGGCGTACCGCTTGACGATCTCGTCGCTGGCTTGGAATGGAAGCCCGGCTACGAGATCGTCGTGCCGGGGTCGTGGGAGGTGGTCGAGCGAGACCGCGGCGCGCTCGAGATCCCTGACGAGGCCTCGGCGGATCGCCCTGTCCCTGTCGAGACGCCGAACGGCTCCCGATGACGACGGGATCGCGCTCCAAGACCCCATTCCCCTTCAAGGCCCTGGCCCGCTTCGCAGACAATCTCTACCGCGCCCGCGAGCTTGCCGGGCTCGACCAGAAAGAGGCGGCCAAGCGCGCCGCCCTCACTCGTTCCAGGCTCGACAAGATCGAGGGCGGCGAATACGTCCCCAGCCTCGACATCCTGATCCGCCTCGCCGGCACCTACTCCACCTCGGTCGGCGACCTCGTCAACGGCGTCACCTGGCGACCCGGCTGGGTCGAGAACTCGGGTCCGGCGGAGTACCTAGTTTCCGACGACGACTAAACCTGAACCAAGACGCTCGCTGGGCGGCACAGGAGTATCGAGTGACAGTCTGGCGTCCGCTTCTCTAATCAGTGGTCCCCACGACAGTCATCCCCGTCGCTAGCCGACCTTGCCGCCCGCAACTCCTTGGCAAGAGCGCGAAAAAGGTTGATGGAGCTACCGAAGGGGTTGTAGACTTTGAGTACGTTAATAACCAGCGGTCCCACCACGATCCCACCGGCAATTAGCGCACCGACTAGGCCGATGGTCTTCGAGCTTGATGTTGCGTGCCCGACGTACAGACCGTGGAGTGACGCATACTCCGCAGCCGCCGGCATCGCAACCGCCACACTAAATATGGTAACGCTGGCAATCTGGTAAGCAGTTGCACGAATAAGGCTCCACATGGCGTCGAGGATGTTGCTCAATTTTCCATCCTCATTTTTTACTGCATAAAGAAGCCGCTCGAGGTACCGCTGCGAGGACTTCGAATAGCCTTCCCCGAGCGAACCCATGGTTTCTCGTACTACGACGACATACGCGACAAGGAATACCGGAATCACGGTCGCAACTGCCGCGTAGAAGGTTATGTCGGTCGCGCTCATGGTAGTCCTCGAGGGGAGGCGGGCAGTGCCCCGTAACGCCTCGTCGGCCCGTTTAAGTCGGCTTGCACCTGAGCCATCTCATCCGCTTGCATGCGCCGCCTGCCAACATCTCAACTCCTCCTCTGCTTTCTCGATCAAGGTTTCGATGAAGTCGAGCTCCCCTCCTTCAACTTCAAAACTTTCCCTGACGTCACGCATCAATTGCTGTTTGAGATTCGAGTATCTAGGATGCCTGCGCATCCATAAAACACCCTTCATCAGTACATGAGCGAGGGTCATTACCTCGTTATCCATGGGATGCTCCGACTCCCCGTGAACGAACGTCGAACGCAGTGCGCACGTCACCGCGCCCGCTGCGATAGACACGGCCTCCTCAATATCGCCATCCCTCTGGGCAAGTAGTTGAGCGCATTCGGCAAGCTCGTTTGCCGCATCGATGTCCCACCCGATCACTCCGCTGACATCAACGAGATGCTGGATCTCAGCATCGACTACCTGACCTCGTGCTGCTCGACTGAGCGCCAATCCACCAAGGTCCTCAGCTAGGGCCACAGTATTGACGTCGCCATGGCGACCTATGGCTTGCTTGTAGCGCCTGGCAGCCTCCCCGAAATGACCACGACGGAAGGCGATCCCGGCCAGCCCACCAAGGGCCTCATGCTGTGGCTGGTCATCCTTAGTCCGTCGACCGATTTCCAAAGCTTCGTCATAGGCCTGTCCTGCAAGATCGAGCCGGTCTTCATTGACTCTTATCAGGCCGAGCAGGTTCAGAGCGGCGGCCTGATCGCCTTCGTCGGATGATTTCCGCGCCAGATCCAAGGCCCGTAGCTCGTGGGCTTCGGCCTGTGAAAAGCGTCCCCTTTGACGCTCCAACTCACCGAGATTCAACTCAGCTTGATACTCAAGGCGTCGATCCCGAAGTTCCCGCGCGATCTTGAGTGCCGCTTTGATGTCTTTGATCGCCGCATTTACGTCGCCAGCCCGACTGAGGGCGATGGCGCGATCATTGCGGACATAGAAGGTGCGGCGGCGATCTCCATTTCGAGCGAAAGTCTGAAGGGCCAATCTAAAGTAGTCGGTGGCGTGAGATACTTGCGAAGAGTTACTCAACAGGGCACCGATATTTGCCGCACGCCAAGCGACATCAGCTCGAGTTCCGAGTGCGCGCTGCATGTCAAGCGAGCGTTTGAGGAACTGAAGGGCTCGATCAGCGAGACCTGGGTGCGCCAGCGCGATCTCAGCGGCGCGCTGCAGGGTCTGGTCTTTCAGCTTGACATCCTTAGCCAGACGCGAGGCTTCGTCCAGGCGCTGAATCGCCTCTTCAGAGTTCCCTAGTTGCTCGAGGACTTCACCTAGGTTTCGCAGTTGGCCTGCTCTCCAGTCAGGATCTCGGTTCGCGTGGGGGCTGGCGAGCGCTTGGTGGATCAGCTTGCGAGCCTCTTCCCGACGACCGATCTGGGACCAACAGGCAGCAACATTCGCCCACGCCTGAGCTTCGGCGGCGACATCTCCGAGTTCCCCCGCAATCCGTGCGGCGCCGGCGAACTCTTCGGCTGCCTCCTCCCAGTTATCAAGCTCCGCAAGGGCGGAGCCCTTCGCAGCGTTCAACGTCCCGACGCGATTGCGATCACCGAGGGCCTCTGCAATCTCCGCCGCCTTTCGATACCAGCGCAGGGCCTCCCTCTGCCGACCACGTGCCATGGAATTCGCTCCAAGGTTTTGCAACGCAACTACCTGTCGAGCCCCCGAGTTCGCTCGTCGGGCAAAGCGCAGAGACTCCTGAAATTGTTGCTTGGCTTCGTCGAACCGGTCTTCTTTCGTCAACACCATCCCGCGCTGTCCATAGAGGCCAGCTCGCAATCCATGACTGTCTGGGCCCTGCAGATAAGGGTCGAGATCAGCGAGTAGCTCCCAAGCCGTCCTATTGGCCCCTTCACCCATGAAGACGTTGCACATATTGAGGGCGATTTGCATCGCACCGTAGTAGTCCTTTATCTCGTTCTTCAGCCTGAAGCTTTCTCTGAAGTGCTTCTTGGCGAGCTCGTGGTCATCGGCAATAACCGCCTGTATCCCTAGATTCTGGTGAGCCGTGGCAATCAGGTCCTTCTCGCCAGTCGCCACCCCGATCTGGCGCATCTGCTCGAAATACCGATCTGCATCCCCTCTGCCTTCCCCGCTCGCAATCTGACCCTCTAGGTTGAGAATCCAGCCTCGGGCAACTTCGTCGATCGCCTCGGCCGGGATGATCTTCTGCAGCTCGTCTAGGACGACCCGGGCAAGCGGGAAGTGGTCCTCATCGGTCGCCGTCGCTGCCCACGCGTAGAGGTCCCAGAGCGCCTCATCGGGGCGCGCCGGATCGAGATCCGTCTGCACCCTGTCAATAGCCTCCTTGAGAGTAATTGCCTTGCCGTCCTGGTCGACTATCTCGGCCTGTTCCAAGAGCGAGATATCCGGCGTCTCCTGGCGTTGTTCGCGCATTTGGAGAGCAAGAGTTCGGCCGCCCCGTACAAACCACTCCCACAGCGCCAGGTCTATCTCGCTCCGCAGCTCCTCAAGGTCGGCAAATTCTTTGGTGATTGCCCATTTGCGAGTTCTTGTAATGAACTGACGCACGCGCTTACTGCGTCGGACTCTCCGACGGGCCAAGACAATGACGGTTGCCGTCCCGGCCCGGGCGGCATCGAACTCTGCCTCGGTTATCGGCGTTAGCTCGTCATCAATGACCAGAATCAGAGCATCGCTCGTTCCCGCCCGCCTTATGCACTCCTCCTTCGAGTGGAAAGCGCCAGCAGGGGCATCGCGCTCCCAGGCCCAAGCCCGGGCCGGCCGGAAATTTTCAACTGCCGCGATCGCCGCTTGTCGCTCATCGGCGAGCTTCCCGTCGGCCATCTTCGAAGAGATGAAGACAATGAACGAGTGATCCCGCTCAAGGAGAATGTTGCGTGGGTCGGTCGGATCGAACACAGCGTCTCCAAGACTGACATGAGGCAACGATGGAAGTGAACTCAACGTCCAGTTGCAGTGGTGCTCATCGCTGCGCCTCTCGCTCGGATGTCGCCATCTCCGACAGCGCGACCGGATCGCCGTTAACCAGCGCCTTCAGCCGGCCGCGCTCGGCCGGGTCGCGGCGCATGATGTGGGTGTAGACGCGGAGCGTGAACTTCGGGTCGGTGTGGCCGAGCTGGGCCATCACCGAGGCCGGGTCCTCGCCGGTGGCGATCAGGATCGAGGCGAAGGTGTGGCGCAGCTTGTGGGGAGTGACGCCGTGCGGCAGGGGCGTCTGGCCGCGCTCTTCGAGCAGCTCGTCGGCCCGCTTGACGGCCGAGGCGAGGATGCGGTTGCGGAGGTTGTCCTTGTCGCGGTGGCCGCCGGTGCCGGTGGGGAACACTGGATCGTCGGGGCCGCTGCGGCAGGCGCGCGCCTTGTGGGCGGAGAGTTCGTCGCGCAGGAGGGGCAGAAGGACGATCTCCCGCAGGCCCGCCTGGGTCTTGGAGCGGCCGATGCGGATGCGGCCGTTGGCGAGGTCGACGTCGCGCCAGCGCAGGTTGCACAGCTCGCCCGCGCGAGGTCCGGCGAGAAGCAGCGTGGCGATGATGGGTCGGCGGTCGTTCGTCAGCCAGCGCTTGTCGCGGTCAAGCTGGCTGGCCGCCTCCAGCAACGTCGCGATCTGCTCGACCGAGTCCAGATGCACCGGAGCGGGCCTCCTCGCCCGGAGGCGGCGTCGGCGACCCGCGGCGGGGTTCTCGGCGATGTAGCGGTACTCGACCGCCACCGAGAGCACCCATTGCAGCGTGTCGATCGTCTTGTTGATCGTCGCCGGCGAGAGCGGTCGCAGCGCCTGGTCCCATTCGTTTCGCATCGGTTCGCCGCTGTCCCGCGCGCGGCGCCGGGCTTCGGAGACCTCGACCATGTGGCCACGGAAGGCGTCGACCGCCTGGATGTCGATCTCGTGTAGCGGCCAGCCGCCGAAGTAGGGCAGGACGTGGGCGAGGGCGTTCTCCTTGTAGGCGTAGTTCGCCTCGCTCATCTCGCTCTTGCGGGCTGCCATCAGGCTGCGGGCGAAGGAGCCGAAGGTCGGCATCGCGTCGGATGCCTCCTCCGCCCCGGTCCGGCGAGGTCGCCGCGTCGGCGGCGTCCAGATACCGCGCCGCACGTCGGCCATGACGTTCGCCAGTTCTTCCTCGGCGCGCTTGCGGTCCCAGCCTTCGGTCTCCAGGCCGAGCGTCAGGTACAGACGCTCTCCGTAGGCGCGGAAGCGCAACGCGTAGCCGCGCCCGCTCTTCCAGTGGCGCTCCAGCACCTGGCCTTCCGGTCTACGAGCCACTTCTGTCACCTCCTGATCCGTCCGACGACAATAGCTCTCCGTCGCCGCGGAAGCGAGCGCCTGCGCATGCCTACCGCTCCTCCTCGTCCTCGGGCGAATTGCCGAGCCAGTCGACCGCGCGCTCGTAGTCGCGCGCTTCGCGGAAGATCGGCGCGAACGGCCCCTTCCGCTGCAGGTCTTCGAGGCGGCAGAAGCCGATCGACACCTCGCCGCGCGCCTGTTCCATCGCAGGGTGCTCGTTCAGGAGCATCGCCGCAAACGTGCGCCGCGTCGCCAGCGCTTTCCGAGAGGCGCCGGTCAGCGCGCAGAGCACCCGTGGGAAGACCGGATAGCGATTGCGCCAGAGCGGCTCGCCTTCCGCGTCGGTGGCCCGGTAGAGCTGGGCATAGCGGCTCAGCTCCGCGACCAGGCGATCGACCGAGAGCGTGGCGCGGTCGAGCTCGAGGAAGCGCAGCTCGAGGGCCGTCCCGTCCTCCTCGTGTCGCTGGTAGGCGAGGACGGCGTCCGCGAAGAGCGTGCGACGGCGACGGCCGCGACCGCGGCTCATCGGGTGGGCGACCTCCTGGCGCCAGGAGAACGGGCTGAATTCATCGCCTCGCTCGCGCGCCGCCTTCAGGAAGCAGATCGCGGCGTCGTTGACCGCGAGGGTGTGCGCCCTCAGCGGGCCAGCCGCGTCGGCGGCCTGGAGCACCCTCGGCTGCGTCTCCAGCCCGACCAGCTCGAAGGCCAGCGCGGCGCCCCGCTCGCTGACGAACCAGAGCCGCCGAGGCGCGATCCGCGAGTCGACGTGGTGGATCAGCCCGGCCTCCTCGATGCCGGCGAGGACCTGCTGCGTGCGCCGCAGGCTGCGGCCCGGCAGATGAATCGTCCGCGCCTGCTCGGTGGAGAGGACGCGGTGCTCGCCGAGCGAGGCGATGATCTCGGCAGTCGCCTCCGGCAGGCCGACGGCGGCACTCGGCGCCGAGCGGCGGGCGTCCTTCTCGGCGCGGCTATCGGTTCGCGCATCGCGACGGCCATGCGAGCGCCGGCCCTGCCGGCTGCCGCGCCGCGGTTCGGTATTGAGCCGCTGTGGAGCCAGCGCGGAGGCGATAGCGAAGGCGCCGAGAGCGAGGGGCGCGAGCGACGAGGCGGGAACGATCGAGAGCAGCGATGGGGCGGCGAGATTGCACTTCATGTCCCGACCTAGATGCAGCGTAGAGATGTCGGCAAAACGGCGAGCCGGGAAACGGCGCTGCCATCGGCGTTGGCGGCGGTCCGGCGCCGTCACGAGCCGAAGGGTTGAACGAGGAGACGGACGCAGCCTTGGTCGAAGGGATGGACGCAGCGGGGACCGTCTGCCTCGGCGCATCGGCAGGTGCGCCGGGCGTGGTCTCAGCCGCGCGCGGACTCGGGGAGAAACAGCGTGCGAGATTTTCATGCCCCCTGGACTAACTCCGCTCGCGAGGGAAGTCAAATCGCCCTGCGGCGCCTCCCGTAATCGCCGCGCATCGCCGCTAATCGCCGCGTATTTCGTTGACGAAACTTTTAGATTCGCGGCCGCCAGCAGTGCGCGCCGGCCAATTGTGGGCTGGCCTCTTCGTTCGCGCCGGATCGGGTCGTATCAGGCAAAATCAATGCCGTGATCGATCGCGCTCAGGCCGTTGCCAACGTCCTCGGATCGCTGCGCTTGGACGGGCTTGAGCCCACCGGCCCGGTTCGTGAGCTCGCCGATCTCTGGACTCAAGGGAAGGCCTCGGACACCGACCTGCGCGAGGCGGAGCGCCGCCTCCTCGCCGGTGAAGGGCTCGAGGACATGCTCACCTCAGTGACGGCTGCGAGCGACACGCAGGGACACGCTTGAACATGAGCTGGAACGCTGGTCGGCTCCCGACGATCAGGCCGGCTCGAGCTGGCCGCGCTTGAGCTGGGCAATGCCCTTCTGCACAGCGCTGCTCTTGCGAGCCTGCCGATCGTGCAGGGAATCGACGACCGCCTGTGACCAATCGCGATCTTGGCCGCGCGCCCGTAGCTCGGTGAGGGCGCCGCTCACCGCGTCGTGGCGACCGCGCCGTCGTGCCTCCTCTTCGAGTTGCCGCAGGGTGAGCAGCCCGCCGCCGAGCGCCTGCCACAAGGCCATTTCCAGCTGCTCAGGTTGAAGTTCCCCGGCTACGTCGATGAGCGTCCGGGCGGGGGCGGTCAGGAGGAGTCCTTCGCGCCAGACCGTGTCGACCTCTTCCTCGTCGGGGCGGGTGTGAATGACGACGCCGGCTGGACGACGCACACCGCGGTATCGGCGTCCGAGAAGCAGGTGGACCGCGTTGGGAATGTTGTCGCTGAGATCGAGTAGGGCGAGCGCGCTTTGGTGCGAGAGGACGGCCTTCTCGGTCCCGACCGCCATCCACTTCTCACGCATCTCATCGTCTTCCGGGCGGGGGAAACCGGGAAGACGATAGAGCCCGCGTCGCACCCGCTCAAACCGGTTCCGGCGCACGTAGTGGCTCAGGAGTTGACTGCTGATTCCACGCTCGCGGGCCTGGCTGGTGGTGAAGTAGCCGTGCTGCGCGTAGGCGGTTGCCTCGAGCCCCCGGAGGTCAGGCTTGTCATGCATAAGCAAAGTATAACTTTGTTTTCGCGGACATATGATTTGGGGCGCGCCGGGGTGCATCCCGAAACGAGGGGCGTTGGCGCACAGGCAGGGCACGATCTCATCGGCGTTGACTTGACTTGAAATGTTGCAAAATGCAACTGATGAATCGACACGCCGTGCTAAGGTCTATCCGCTGATTAAGTTGCAATAAGCAACGTTTTAAGGAACTCATGCCTGGACGGAACTACAACGCGCTCGCGACGATCGCTGCCGAGCAGCAGGGCCTGGTCACGCCTGCCGATGCTCGGGAGGCCGGCCTCGATCCTCATCGTCTAGTCGACATGGAGCGCCGGGGGGCGATCGAGCGGGTTGCTCGGGGCGTCTACCGCTTCCCACTCCTCGAGCCAAATCCGGAGCTCGGCCAGCTCGCGGAGGCGACGCTCTGGGCGAATCGACGCGGCACCCTCTCCCACGACACGGCCCTCGATCTGCACGAGCTTTGTGACATCAACCCTGCCCAGATCCACATCACGATCCCGACCGCGTACAGGCTTCAGAAGCCGGTGCCGAAGCTCTACCGAATCCACCAGGGAGATCTCGAAAAAGGCGAGCGAACCTTCTACGAAGGCATCCCGATCGTCACGCCCTATCGCGCGATCGCCGGGGGGATCGAAACCGGCGTTCGCGCCGACCTGTTGCGCCAGGCGATCGACACAGCTCGGCGCCGCGGCCTGGTTCGCGGCCCACAGCTGAGCCGACTCCGCAAGATGCTCGCTGCCAGGGGCCGAGGGTGAGCTTCCCGAAGCAGAAGAAGCCGCGAAGCTGGCGAGTCCTACAAGAGTGGATTCGCCACTACGCCGACCAGGAGGAGCTGCCGCAGTCCCGCGTCCGCCGCGCCGTGTCGTTCATGCTCGTCGCCCTCCCGCTCGATCGCTCGCTCGACGAGGAGGGCGACCCGCTCTTCCTGGTCAAGGGCGGCGTCTCGATGGAGCTTCGCCTGAAGATGCGAGCGAGGACGACGAAGGATCTGGACACGGTCTACCGCGGCACCTTCGAGCACTGGCTCGGCTCCCTCGACGGGGCGCTTGCGGAGGACATCGACGACTTCTCCTACTCCCGCGACGAGCCGGCTCGGATTCGTGGCACGAATACCTTCCGCGTCAACGTCGCCATCGACTTCAAGGGCAAACGCTGGGGCAAAGTTCAGCTTGAGGTCGCGCCGGTGGAGGTCGAGGATGTCCTCGACATCGATCGGGTCGAACCGTTCGACATCGGCCAGTTCGGCCTCGAGTCTCCCGGCCAGATCAGCGTCGTCGGGTTGCCGTATCTGATCGCCCAGAAGCTCCACGCCTGCACCGAGGTCTTCGACGGCCAGGAGAACGAGAGGGTGCACGACCTGATGGACCTGCTCCTCGCTCGTGATCTGCTCGAACCGGCGAGCCTGAGCAGAGTTCGCGAGGCTTGCGAGGCCATCTTCGCCAACCGCGCCAAGCATCCCTGGCCACCGAAATTGATCGTCTACCCGGGCTGGGCCGAGACCTACAGGGCCATCGCGGAGGAGGAGGGGTTCCCGGTGGACGACGTCGAAGACGCTGCCTCGCAGGTCCGGGCCTTCATAGAAGAGATCGCCGCGGCCGGCGAAGGATGAAATAGAACATTTCGTGCTGATCCGTCCACCCAGGCACTCGACGCCAGAAGTGCCCGAAACGCCGACAATCCCCGCTAATCGCCGCACATCGCGCCGATGGCGACTCTCGGCGGCCCGCGCGAATCCCCTGCTAATCCCCGCCTTCTAACACCGAATCCCCGGCCAGAGCTTGGTCATCGCACCCAGGAGGTCGCCGGTTCGAGTCCGGCTAGCTCCACTGGAATGCCCTCACTCGAACCACCGCCAGAAGAAACGGCGGCGCGGGCGGACGCGATAGCGAAGGCGCCGAGAGCGAGGGGCGGGAGCGACGAGGCGGGAACCCTACGGCGCTTCCCGTACTCCCCGCTAATCGCCGCGTATATCGTTGACGAAACTTTTCGATTCGCGGTTCCCCGAAGCTGCGGGGCGGGGAGTCGGGTCAGACCCCGAAAGCGTGTCCTAACTATCCTAACTGTTAGGATGTTGAGGGCATGGAACTACCCGCTCGACCTCTCCTTGCCTCGGCGCTCGATGCGCGGCTGTTCGTCGATCGCAAGGCCGAGCTCGAAACGCTCGAGCGCAACGCCGAGAGCCGCCTCAACAGCCTCGTAGTCGGCCCGCCGGGGATCGGGAAGACTTCTCTTCTGCATCAGCTCGAGCGCCGCCTCGATGGCCATGCAGAGCTTGAGCCCATCTTCGTCGACGGCGCCGGGCGCGCGGCAAGCCCGGAGGAGCTGCTCTCGCTCATTGCCTACAGGCTCGATGAAGATCGAGCCCGGCTCTCCTACATGGGAGAGGCGATGCGGTCGGCGGGGCGTCGGCCGCCGCGCACGGGGACGGAGCAGTTGCTCGCCACCTTGCGAACCATCCGCGAGGCGTTGGCCGAGCGAGAGCGCCGAGCCGTCCTGATCATCGACGAGCTTCCTTCCGGGGAGACCGCTCATGCCCTCTTCGGGCAACTTCGTGACGAGCTCTGGAGCCTTCCCGCCACCTGGGTCGTCGCCGCCCGGACCAGCGAGCAGGCCGCCTACCTGCGCCCGCCGGCGAGCGCCTTCTTCGAGTCGGTCGTCGCTGTCGAGCCGCTGCCGGAGAAGGCCGCGATACAGCTGCTCAAGAAGCGGACTGCCGATGCCGAGATCGACGGCGTTCTGCTTCGCAAAATCGCAGCCGCGGCAGATGGCCAGCCGGCCCTGCTCATCCTGCTCGCACGTCAGACGCTGCTCGAAGGCCGGAGCCTGAACGACGCACAAGGCGCCCAGGACGAGCGAATGCAAAGAGCGAAGCAGCTCGGCGACGCCGCGAGCCGCCTCGTCGACTACATCGAAGCGAACGGCCCCGTCAGCGCCTCCGACGCCCGCATGCTCTCCGAGCTCAGCTGGACCCGGGGCCGCGCCACTCAGGTTCTGCGCCAGCTCGAGCAGGCCGGGCTGGCCGAGGTGAGCAACGAGCGGGTAGGTTCAGGGCGCAGAAAGGTCTACACGCTGAAGACGGAGCTGAAGGGAGCTGCATGAGCAGGGAGCTGATCGAGGCGCTGCGGGCGGCGGCGGCCTTTGACGCGACGCCGTTGCCGGAAGATCTCGCGGCGCTGCATGTCCCCTTCGACGACCTGCTCAGCGAGGGGAGGACCGAGCGCGAGCTGCGCAAGGCGGCCGAGGCAAGTGGGCGGATCGCTCTCGTCGGCGCGATGGGCGCTCGTCGACATGGAGCGCCGGGGAACGATCGAGCGCGTTGCTCGGGGCGTCTATCGCTTCCCGCTCCTCGAGCCCAATCCGGAGCTCGGCCAGCTGGCCGAGGCGACGCTCTGGGCGAATCGACGCGGCGCCCTCTCCCACGACACGGCCCTCGATAGTCAAGTCGCGAGTTGTGGTGTAACGAGCTAATGGCGATGGTCGTGACCGCGCACGGTCCGCCAGGAGTCCCAGGTGATCTTGAGGATCACAGCGGTGATGCCTAGGCCGATCAGCGGATCGGCGACCGAAAGGCCGAGGGCGACGAAGCCCGCCGTGGCGATGACGGCGAGACTGACGTAGGAGTCGGCGCGGGCGTGGTTGCCATCGGCGATCAAAGCGGGGCTGCCGAGCCGCCTGCCGGCGCGAGTGCGGACGATCGCCGCGAGCCGGTTCCCGGCAAAGCCGATAAACCCGGCGACAGCGAGGGCAGCGAGGTCGGTCGGCTCGCGGGGGTCGATGAGACGCGAGACGGCCTCGAAGCCGGCGACGCACGCCGAGACGAATATCGCCAGCACGACGAAGAGGCCGGCGACCCGCTCGGCGCGCTCAGATCGCAACAGGAAGGCGATCGCGAGCGGGATCGCCGTGCCGGCGTCGCCGAAGTTGTGAATCAGGTCTGCGAGCAGGGCGACACTGCCGCTGAGCAGGTAGATGGCCAGCTGCGCGAGGGCAGTCAGGCCGAGCACCCCGAGCGAGAGGGCGACGGCGCGCAGGCCGGCCCGCGAGCGCTTGATGCTCGGGTCGATCAGGCCGTGGCTGTGGCGGTCGCCTTTCAGCGGGGCATAGTCGAGCGCGCTGTCCATCTCAGGCAATCGTATGGCCAGGCGCCTTCACCTTCCCGGGCATATGCAGCGTGCATGCGCCCCGAGGTCGGCGATACTTGCCAGTGGCGTGACGCACGACCCTTTCCTGGAGATGGCGGCCAACCTGGCGCGCTACCACCGCGAGCACGAGAAGTTCTACGCGCGAGCGCCGCTCGAAGAAGCGGCGTCCCTGCAGCGGACGTCGGCCGCGCTACGGGCCCTGGCGGAGCGCTGGTCGACGGCCGAGCCGAGCAAGCCCGACGTCGCCAGCCCCTACTCCGGGGCCGAGGACTTGAACGACGAGCGAGCGATCGAGCTCGCCGGGATTCTCTTTATGGAGGGAGAGGGGGAACCGGCGGAGATCGCGCGGATCAAGGCCGAGCTGCGCGCGGCATCGGAGGACAACGGGCAAGCGGGCGAGTGGCTGGGCAACGCGATGGAGGCGAGCTGGGGCGTGGCCGAGGCGTTGCTGGGGTTCCCGGAGCTGGCCGACCTGATCTCCGAGCGCCACCGGATCATCTCCAACGATTGGCAGGCGGCGTCGCTGATGGGCATCCTCGCCCGCAACCTGGGACGAGCGCTCGCCGTCCTCGAGGCGCTCGACTTCTCGCCCACCGCGGTCCGCGCAGACCTCGAAGGGGAAAGGACCTATCCGGATTTCCTGCACGCCGCCTGCGACCTGATCGACCACGCCAGCGACCTGGCGGCGCAGAGCGCCGCCCTCGTCCACGCCAACGAGCGGCGCTGGCGGGTGTTCAGGCAGAGGCTCGAGGAGCTGACCTCAGCCGCCGGGTAGGTCGGTTGTAAGCGACGGACTGGCGATCCAGCTCGACTCGACGCCGAGGTGCTGACCGAGGCGTTCGAGGTGCTGGTCGAAATGCAGGATGCCGACACCGGCCTGCTGGGCTGCGGTGGCGACAGTCAGGTCCGCGAGGGGGAAGCGGTGGGCGCCGTGCGAGCCATCGGCCGCCAGCTCGCGCATCGTCGCGAGGACCGCTCGCTGCACGGCGCGATCCACTGGCACCTCTCGCAGGCCATCCAGGGTTCGCTCGACCGCGGCGATTCCATCGGGCCCTCGCGCGTCGACCATCAGCTCGTAGCGCACCGGCCAGCACCAGCGGACATCGCCGCGCTCCACCGCCCCCAACAGCAAATCGCGTGCCTTGACATCCCTGCGGGACTGCATCCAGGCGGAGGTATCCACCAGCATCGGCCCGTTGCCGTCCCAGATCTTGAGCGACATCAGGCCGCAGGGGGCTCGTTGAGGCGATCGACGGCTTCGAGGTCGAGGTTGAACCGCTCGGAGTCCATCGCCTCGAACAGGGCCTCGGCGGCAGCTCGGCGGTTGCGTCCGGCCTCCAGCTCGGCCTCCGCACCCTCTACGGCGAGCCGGCGCAGGAGCGTGGCATCGGCCTCGCGGGTGCCGGTGGCGGCGCGGACCCGCGCCAGCGCCTCCCCCAGCTCCGGGTCTGCGGTCACGGCGATTCGGGGGTGCTTGGAAGGCATCGCCAGCGCAGTGTAACTCACAGGAGTTACACCTGGCTTTTGCCAGGCCAGGCTAGGCCTTCGCCGCCGGCGCCAACCGCGTCTTTTCGACCCGCGCCAGCTTGCGTTTCAGCCGCTGCAGCTGTTTCTCCTGGGTCGGCGAGCGTTCGAAGTCGGGGTGGGCGATGTTTTCGGTCTCTTCGGGGTCGGTCTTCAGGTCGTACATCTCCCACTGCGGCTGTTTGGGGTTTTCCTTCGCCACGTCGTAGTACCGCGCCAGCTTCCAGCGGCCTTCGCGGATGCTGACGATGTGGTTCGGCGGTTTCGGGTAGGGCGGGCTCTTCTGTCCCGACTGGTAGTCGTCGTAGGTGAAGACGATGTAGTCCTGGGTCGCCCCGTCCCTGCCGGGCTCGAGGACCAGCGAGGAGTAGTCGACGCCCTGCCAGTTCGCGCGGGCGGATTTCGGCGCCTTCGCCAGGCTGGCGAGCGTCGGCAGGAAGTCGACGTGGGAGACCATCGCGTCGGTGCTCAGCGGCCGCGGGTAGAGCTTCGGGTTCGAGTAGACGAGCGGCACCCGGATCGCCTCCTCGTAGAAGTTGAAGTTCTTCTGCCGCATCCCGCCGTGGGTCAGCCCCATCTCACCGTGGTCCGCCGTCCGCACGATCAGCGTGTCGTCGAGCAGCCCGGTCGCTTCGAGCTTGTCGAGCACGTTGACGATGTAGCTGTCGGAGGAGCGCATCAGGTTGCCGTAGAAGTTCAGGTAGCGGCGTTTTTCGGCTTCGCTGGTCGGCTTGCCGGTGAGGTTGAAGATCCGCAGGAACTCCTCCTGGGCGGTCGGCTTGGTCTTCAGGCTTTCGCCGTTGGTCGCCGGGACGGGGATGTCGCCCTCCAGCCAGGTCCCGTCGTAGCCGGCTTCTTCGAAGGTCCGGCTGGGGTAGAAGAGAACGTCATGCGGGTTGACCAGTGAGATCACCATGAAGAACGGCTGTTCCTGGGCGGCGTTGGAGCTGAGGTACTGCAGCGCCCCTTCGTCCGCGCCTTCCCCCTCGGAGACGATGAAGCGGCCGTCGTTGTCGACGTAGCCGCCGCCGGCCTCGGGGACCGTCTGGTTGGCGCCCGCGTCGGGCGGGTTCCAGCGGTCGAAACCGTACTTTTCGAGGTCCGCCGGCACCGCGTGTTCTTTTTCGGCCGGCTTCGAGCAGTGCCACTTGCCCTTGTAGACGACGTTGTAGCCGGCGGCCTTCATCACCGTGGCGAGGTTCGGCATCGTCGACGGCAGCGGCAGCTCGACCTGCGCTTCGTATTCGGGGTACGGCATGTCTTCCTCGAGCGTGTACTTGACCCCGTGCTGGGCCGGGAAGAACCCGCTCATCAGGGTCGAGCGCGCCGGCGAGCACATGCAGGCGTTGGTGAAGGCGCGTTCGAAGCTGACCCCGTGGCGGCGCAGCCGCCGCATCCCCGGCAGGTTCTTGCGCAGCCAGTCGGGCGGGAAGTGCTGGATCGCCCGTTCCTGGTCGGTGAGGATCAGCAGGATGTTCATCCCGGCGACGCTGCGCCCCTTGCCCCTGGCGGCCAGCGCCTCCACCCCGCTCTGCGCCATCAGCGCGGCCGCCGCCGCGCCGGCGCCCGTGCCGAGCAGCTCTTTGCGGGTCAGGCCCGCCTTAGAGTCCATCCGAAAACCCCCGCGCACGTCTGACGGCGGCGGACGCCGCGCGGTGCGGCGTCCTCAGTCGGCCAAATAGCGCTGCTATTCGGCCTCCCTGCGTCCTTTCCCCGCTTGGTCCGGCGCTCGTCAGCCGCACACGCTGGTTTTCGGATGGACTCTTGCGGCGTTCGGACTCGGTCATCGCTTCCTCCTGAAGGCGTCGACGGCGTTGCTGAAGAAGGAGGTCGAGTAGACGAAGCGACCGTCCGGGCTGACCGCGATCGAGCTGACGCCGCGCAGCGCCCGCCCGCGGCCGCAGCCCGGCAGCGAGCGCGCCGCGAGGCAGCCCGCGCGGCCGGCCTTCTGCGCGAGGACGCCCGATTCGCGTTCGCGGTCGAGGACGTCGATCGCGCCGCTCTTGAACGAGGCGACGTAGACGCTGGACCCGTCGGGGCTGACCGCCAGCCCCTCGGGCGCGATCATCGCGCGGCCGAACGAGCAGCCGACGGCGCGCAGGTAGACCATGCAGGCGTGGGTGGCCGGCTTCTGGCTGAGGACGCCGGCGGCGGAGCGGGCGAACGAGGTGATCGAGTTGCTGAACAGCGAGGTGACGTAGAGATCGCGTCCGGCGGGCGCGACCGCGATCGCGTTGGCGCCGCTCAGCTGCACCCCGGTGGTGCAGCCGCCGAGGGCGGCGTCGACGATGCAGCCGCCGGCCGGCTGGGAGAGGGCGCCGGTCGATGGTTCGCGGACCAGCTCGGCGACCGAGTTGGAGAGCGCGCCGGCGACGTAGACGCTGGAGCCGTCGGGGCTGACCGCCAGCCCCTCGGGGGCGCCGAGCGCGACGGCGGGCGCGCAGCCGGCGATCGCTTCGGCGATGCAGCCGCTCGCGTCGCTCGCCTGGTAGAGGACGCCGTTTTTCGCCCTTTGGAAGATCGCGACGGCGTTGCCGAAGAAGGAGCCGACGTAGACGTTCGCGCCGTCCGGGCTGACCGCGACGACGTCGGGGGCGACCAGGGCGCGGCCGGCGCCGCAGCCCGGGATCGGGACGCCGGCGAGGCAGCCGCTGCCCGGCGCGAGCTGCGTGAGCGCGCCGGTCTTGGTGTTGCGGTGGAAGGCCGTGACCGAGTCGGCGCCGCGCGAGGTCGCGTAGAGGAAGCGGCCTTCGGGGCTGAGCGCGACCGAGTTCGGGCCGTCCAGCCCGACCGCCCTGGCGCATTCGCCCTTGCCTTTGGCCGACACGCAGCCGCGCCGGCCGCGGAGCTGGATCAGCGCCCCGGTCCTCCGGTTGCGGACGAAGACCGCGATCGCGTCGCTGCGCGAGGCGGCGACGTAGACGTTCCGGCCGTCCGCGCTGACCGCGATCGCCCGCGAGCCCATGAACGGCCCCGCGCCCTTCAGCGCCCGGGCGGTCCCGCAGCGGCCGGGCTTGGCGGAGCGGTCGACGAGGCAGCCGCGCCTACCGGGCAGCTGGACCAGCCGCCCGTGCGCCGCGACGGAGGGACGACCCGGCTTCGGCTTCGGCGCCTTCGCGCCAAGAGCGCCGACCGGCAGCAGCAACGCCACGAGCGCGGAGAGAAGGACTGCCGCCGGAAAAGCGGCTGCGTGCGTGCCCCGAGAGCTCAATTCGTCCCACCCTATGCCGTTCCGCGGATGAGGGGGACGGATGTTCCGGATCAAGCTCCGCCGGCGTTCACTCCTATCTCTATCCTTGGAGGAAGCCATGCCGCCGCTGAGATCACGCACTGTCACCCACGGTCGCAACATGGCCGGCGCCCGCGCGCTGCTGCGCGCCGCCGGGGTCGCCCGCGAGGACATCGGCAAGAAGCCGATCGTCGCGATCGCCAACTCCTACACGCAGTTCGTCCCCGGCCACACGCACCTGAAGCCGGTCGGCGAGGTCGTCGCCGAAGCCGTGCAGGCCGCCGGCGGGGTGCCGCGCGAGTTCAACACGATCGCCGTCGACGACGGGATCGCGATGGGCCACGGCGGGATGCTCTACTCGCTGCCTTCGCGTGACCTGATCAGCGACAGCGTCGAGTACATGGTCAACGCCCACTGCGCCGACGCCCTGGTCTGCATCTCCAACTGCGACAAGATCACGCCGGGCATGCTCAACGCCGCGCTGCGGCTCAACGTGCCGACCGTGTTCGTCTCCGGCGGCCCGATGGAGGGCGGCAGCGCCGAGCTGGTCGACGGCACCGTGCGCAAACGGCTCAACCTGATCACCGCGATCACCGACGCGGTCGCCGCGGACGTCAGCGACGAGGACATGGACCGGATCGAGGAGGCCGCCTGCCCGACCTGCGGCTCCTGCTCGGGCATGTTCACCGCCAACTCGATGAACTGCCTGACCGAGGCGCTCGGCCTCGCGCTGCCCGGCAACGGCTCGACCCTGGCGACGCACACGGCGCGCCGCGCCCTGTACGAAGACGCCGGCCGGACGACGGTGGAGATCGCGACGCGCTACTACGACGAGGACGACGAGAGCGTGCTGCCGCGCTCGATCGCGACCCGCGAGGCGTTCGAGAACGCGATGACGCTCGACATCGCGATGGGCGGCTCGACCAACACGATCCTCCACCTGCTCGCCGCCGCGCAGGAGGCCGAGGTCGACTTCGCGATGCACGACATCGACCAGCTCTCGCGCCGCGTGCCCTGCATCTGCAAGGTCGCGCCGAGCGGCGAGTACCTGATGGAGGACGTGCACCGCGCCGGCGGGATCCCGTCGATCCTCGGCGAGCTGCGCCGCGGCGGCCTGCTCGACGAGTCGGTCGGGACCGTCCACGCCGCGAGCATGGACGAGTGGCTCGGCGCCTGGGACGTCGGCGGCGCGAGCCCCTCCGAGGAGGCGGTCGAGCTGTTCCACGCGGCGCCCGGCTGCAAGCGCTCGGCGACCGCGTTCTCGCAGTCCGAGCGCTGGGAGTCGCTGGACGTCGACCGCTCGGGCGGCTGCATCCGCGACGTCGAGCACGCCCACACGGCCGAAGGCGGCCTGGCGATCCTCTACGGCAACCTCGCCGAGCGCGGCTGCGTGGTCAAGACGGCCGGCGTCGACGAGTCGCTGATGACCTTCGAGGGGCCGGCCGTCGTGGTCGAGTCCCAGGACCAGGCGGTCGACCTGATCCTCAGCGGCGGCGTCAAGCCGGGCGACGTGGTGGTGATCCGCTACGAGGGCCCGCGCGGCGGGCCGGGCATGCAGGAGATGCTCTACCCGACCTCCTACCTGAAGGGGCTCGGGCTCGGAAAGGAGTGCGCGCTGATCACCGACGGCCGCTTCTCGGGCGGCACCTCGGGCCTCTCGATCGGCCACGTCTCGCCCGAGGCCGCGGCGGGCGGGGCGATCGCGCTGGTCCAGAACGGCGACACGATCGCGATCGACATCGCGGCGCGCTCGATCGAGCTCGAAGTGCACGGCGACGAGCTGGCCGACCGTCGGCGCCGGCTCGAGGAGGCAGGCGGCTACGCGCCGCTGGCGCGCGAGCGCGAGGTCTCGCCGGCGTTGCGCGCTTACGCGGCGATGGCGACCTCGGCCGACACCGGCGCGGTGCGCGACGTCGACTCGGTCGAGCGGGCCGCATCGCTGGCGTCGCGGCAGGACTCCGCGGCGGTTTAGGGACCCGCCGGCCCGGCGCTCGCGCCGTCGGCGTCGGGAGCCCAGCGGCGAATCTCGATCCGCTGCGGCGACCCCTCGACCGCTAAAGCCCCGATGACCCCGGGCGCCGGCTGGAGCCGGCGGAACCGCCACCCAGGGTGCGCCGCGCTCTCCATCCAGTCGCCGAGCGAGCGGGAGAGGCCCGTGCACTCCAGCGATTCCAGCCCCCCGGCGAGGCCGAGGCCGAGCGCCTTGAGGTAGGCCTCCTTGAGCGTCCAAAACTCGAGGAACCGCTCGGCGGACCCCGCGACGGCGCGCTGCTCGTCCTCGCTGTAGCGGCGGCGGGCGATCCCCTGCCAGCGCGTGCGCTCGCGACGACGCTCGATGTCGAGCCCGACGCGCCAGGGCGACAGCGCGAGCGCGGCAAGGTCCCTCGAGCTGGACGCCGACCACCAGACGTCCTCCGGCGCCTCTCGCAACAGCTCCCGCCGCATCCAGCGGCGGGCTGAGAAGCGCCGCCGCAGCTCCGGCGACCCCATTCCGTCGGCCCGCGCCAGCTCCTCGGCGGACAGCAAACGCCGGGCCGGCGCCGGGTCGACGTCGTCGACCGACGAAAGCCATATCTGGACGGTCACATTCCTGATTCTGACGCCCAAGGGGCGGGCCGCGCTACGACCCCGACCGGCTCGACGGCGACAACGACGGCGTCGCCTGCGAGGACAATCGGTGCCCCTGTTACTACAAGAAGCGCCTGCCGCGCCGGCACCGGAGTGACCTCGACGGCCGGAGAGCGTTCGCCGGCACCCGAACCTAGACGGCGCCCAGGCGAAGCGCTCGACGAAATCGAGGGCGATGTCGCGGGCCTGCTGTACGGTGTCCGCGTGGATTCGGGACGCGCCAGGGAGCTGCTCGCCACCGAGCGAGGCGAGGTCGAAGCGGCGATCGCCGCGCTCGAGCGCGAAGGTCCCGAGGAGGGGGATGCTCGCGTCGAGCCGGGCGACCAGGACTCCGAGGGCCTCTACCAGGACGAGTTCGACGCCGGGCGGCTCGCCGACCTGAAGGGGAGGCTGGCCGCCGTCGAGCGGGCCGAAGAGCGCCTCGCCGCCGGCACCTACGGCCTCTCGGTGCGCAGCGGCGAGCCGATCCCCGACGAGCGGCTCGAGGCCTTCCCGACCGCCGAGCTGACGGTCGGGGAGTCGGAGCCCGGCGGGTCCTGAGCGGCGCCGGCGCCGTCAACCGGCCGCGATTACCAGGCCGACTGTGAAGCCGTCGTAGCCCTTCGCGCCTTCCCGACGCGCCGTTTTCGACTTCTTCCACACCAGAGGGTGGAAAAAGTCGAGATCGATGTGCGGACGTGGGCGGGGGGAGAGAATCGGCCGCTGAGGGCTTGGATGAAGCATGACGAACGACAGGAGGGACGCGGCGGCGTGGGCGCTGAGCAGCCGACAACACGGGATCGTGACCCGGCGGCAACTGCTGGGATTGGGATTCAGCCGGCGGGCGATCGAACACCGCCTGCGGAGTGGGCGACTGCACCCGATGGGACGCTTTGGGCAGGGGGTGTACGTGGTGGGGCGTCCCGAGGCGACGCCAAGAGGGTGCTGGATGGCGGCAGTTCTCGCATGCGGGTCAGGAGCGGCGCTGAGCCACCGCAGCGCGGCGGCCCTGTGGGGGTTCGGAAAGGACACGGCGGGCGGTCCGGTCGATGTGACCGTGCGCGGCCGGTTCGAGAGCAGACGAGCGGGCCTGCGAGTTCGGAGCCGACCCCAACTGCCCGCTGAGGACGTGCTCGTCAGAGACGGCATTCCGGTCACCTCGCCGGCGCGGACGCTGCTCGATCAGGCGGCCGAACTCCTGCCGCCGCGGCTGCGGCGGCAATCGCCCGACGGCGAGCGGCGCGAGCGAGTGCTGGAGCGACTGATCAGCGAGGCAAACAAGCTCGAACTGGTCGATCCGGAGGTGCTCCGGACGCGGCTCGAGGGGCGGCGCGGGGAGCCGGGGGTGCGACCCTTGCGCGAGCTGCTCGACCGGCACGGCTTCCTGCTCTCGGACTCCGACCTGGAGATCTTCTTCCGCCGGATCGTGCGTGGCGCGAAGCTGCCGATGCCGCAGAGCAAACAATGGGTGAACGGCCACGAAGTCGACTTCTACTGGCCCGACCTGGGACTGGTGGTCGAGGCCGACAGCCTGCGCTACCACCGCATGGCTTCAACGCAGGCACGCGATCTGGAACGCGACCAGGCGCACACCGCGACCGGGCTCACCACCCTGCGCTTCAGCCGTTACCAGGTGGGGCGCAAACCGCAGGTCGTGCGAAGGGTGCTGCGAGAGACGATGGCGCAGCTGGGCGTGGTGGCGGCTATGGGATGACCTGGCGCGCACCTCCGGACGCGCCGTTTTCGACTTCTTCCACACCAGAGGGTGGAAAAAGTCGAGATCGATGTGTGCTCTCGGGCCACGGCAGCCGCGACCTGAGCCCCGGCCGCTAGCGGCCGCGCCCGTGCCCGCCTCCCGGCCGCAGGTTGCCGACGGCGCCGACGCGGAAGCCGAGCCAGGGGTAGGTGGTCGTGTAGAAGACGTTGTCCTGGGGCTGTAGGCCGACCGCCGAGAGCCAGAGCTGGTAGGCGGGGGCGTTGGCGATGCCGCCGTGCAGGCGGCGCCAGACGCGGCCGCCGCTGCGGCCGGTCGGCGGCGGGGTGATCGTGTCCGTCCACTCGACCGCGTTGCCGCCCTGGTCGAGCGTGCCCCAGGGGGACGGGGTCTTCGCCTGTCCGACGGTGCCGAGGCTCCCCTGGTAGAGGGTCGCGTAGGTCGTCGGGTCGATGCCGAAGGGGTTGACGGCGGCGCAGGCTTCGACGGAGATCGCCGCCGGGCACCAGCTCGGCGCGGGGGCGTCGGAGGCGCGGTAGGTGGCGAGCGGCTGGGTCGCGGCGTTGGTGACGTTGCCGTTCGTCGGGTCGAGCGCCGTCGGGCTCGGCGCGGTCGCGGTGCCGTCGCCGAAGACGCCGGGGTTGGTCGGGTACTTCCAGTAGGAGTAGGTGCCGCCGCCGCTCGGGTCGTAATAGGCGGACTTGATCCACTCGTCCTGGCTCGGGACGACGAAGCCTCGGGCGAGCGCCCGGGTCGCCCCGCTGCGCTTTTCGCGCGCCAGGTCGTACATGCCGCGCTCGGTCCGCCGGGAGAGCCGCACGCGGTAGGTGACGTACCTGAAGGCGCCGCTGCGGCTCGCCCTGCGCGAGAGCAGCCGGCCGTTGTCGAGTGCGTTGACGAAGCGCGCGGCGCGGAGGAAGTTGGCGAACCCGTAGGGCTTGTCGGCCCATTCCGCATAGGCGACGGAGTAGTGGCGGCCGTTGCGCGCGCGGCCGGCGAATTCGATCTGGCCGTACTTGGGCCAGCCGGAGGCGCTCTCGGTCGGGTCGTAGAGGTTGTGCCTGTCCTTGCCGCGCGGGTCGACCGCGTTGAGGAACGCCACCCACTGGCCGACCGTGACCTCGAGCCGGCCGATGCCATAGCGGTAGCCGACGTCTCCGACCAGCTGGCAGGCCGGCTGGGACTGCGGCGCTTCACCGCAGGACTTGTAGATCGCGTCGCTGAAGGGGACGATCCCGACCGAGGGGTTGCCGGGCGCGCCGACCGTGACCGTCTTGACCGTGATCACGGTGCCCTTGCCGGCGCCGCTCGCGCCGGCGGGCGCCGCAAAGGCGAGCGCCAGACAGGCCGCCGCGAGCGCCGTCGTCACTTTGCCGCGTAGAGAGCCCATCCTGCCCACTTCGCCGTCGGCGCCCATACGCCTCCATCGGCAGTGGCTTGCGTGGCCTTTACCGCCGGTGGCGACGCTGACCGGCTTCATCCCGACGATCCTATTGAGCGCAACAGTTGTCCGCGAAGACCCTTCACATCGGCGTTTGCGGCGCTATCTTGCAATCACACCCCTGCCGAAGGAGAGACTTGATGAGACGCATTGCGAAGTCGCTGGGAGCGGGAGCCGTGGGGCTCCTGCTGACGATGGCCTTGATCGCCGCCCCCGGAGCCGCAGCCGCGCCCGCGGCGACGGCTTCGGCCTGCAAGCCGGCCTCGAACATCGAGGCGATCGTCGACGACTCGGGCTCGATGGACGTCACCGACCCGGACAAGCTGCGGGTGCAGGCGATGAGCCTGCTGATCGACGACCTCTCGCCGGGCACGCAGCTCGGCGCGATCGAGTTCGGCTCGGGCTTCGAATTCCCTGGAATCATCTCCGAACCGGCCGCCAACACCGTCTTCTCCCCCGGGCCGGTCGGGCCCAACGCGAGCTCGATGCGCAGCGCGCTCGAAGCCGCGATCAAAGCCGACAACGGCGCCACCGACTACAACGCCGCCTTCGCCAAGGCCGACGCCGACAACCCGAACAGCAATGCGCGCGTCTTCCTCACCGACGGCGGCCACGACGTCGGTGAATACAACGAAGCGCACCTCGCGCACAAGGTGCCTACCTACGTGATCGGCTTCGGCTCCGGAGTCTCCGCGGGGCCCGACGTGGCGCGGCTGAAGAAGATCGCCAAGGACACGGGCGGCCGGTACTTCCCGGTCGGCGACGCAAGCGAGCTGCAGGCGGCGATGAACAGCGTCGGCGCGGCGCTGACCTGCCAGACGCCGCCGCGCTCCTTCGTCGACAAGCTGAAACAGGGGCAGAGCAAACTGCACGCCCTCGCGATCGGCGCGAAAACGAAATCGATCCAGATCACCCTCACCTGGGCCAGCCCGCTCGACAAATTCAAGCTCGTCGGCCTGCGGCTGCTCGGCAAACAGGGGCTGCTGGCGACCGCCTCGCGCAAGCGCCACCACCGCAAGCCGAGCAAGCTGAAGGTGACGACGACGACCAGCTCGACCTTCACGATCCTCAGGGTCTCGAAGCTGAAGAAGGGCAAGCTGCGCTTCAAGGTGAAAGCGCTCAAGGTCGGCTCGGGCGCGCCGAAAGCGACGCTGACGACGCAGGTCGGGCAGCTCAGGCACAAGTAGCGCCACGCGGGGCAGCCGGGCTCGGCTTTCGGGCTCGGCTGCTACCGTGGATGGGTCGGGAATGGCCTAAGGGCTCCCGAGAGGTTCCGTTTCCTCCGTGCGCTGAGCTTGCGAATAGGGGTCGCTGGATCTCCCTCATTCGCTCAAAAAGGAGCTCACTACACATGTCGTTCGCCGAACTCGGCGTATCCAAAGCTGTCGTGTGCGCGCTTTCGCAGCGCGGCATCGACCAACCCTTCCCCGTCCAGCAGATGGTCGTCCGCGACGCGCTCGCCGGCCATGACCTGCTGGTCCAGTCCCCCACCGGCTCCGGCAAGACGCTGGCCTTCGGCGTGCCGCTTGCCGACCGGCTCGAGCCCGGGGCGAAAGGCCCCACGGCGCTCGTGCTCGCGCCGACCCGCGAGCTGGCGAGCCAGATCGTCGACGAGCTCGAGTCGATCGCCGAGGCGCGCCGGCTGCGGATCGCCGCCGTCTACGGCGGCGTCGGCTTCGGCCCGCAGAGCGCCGCGGCGAAGCGCGCCGACATCGTCGTCGCCACCCCCGGCCGGCTCGAGGACCTGATCGCGCGGCGCACGATCTCGCTCGACCGCGTCCGCATCCTCGTCCTCGACGAGGCCGACCGGATGCTCGACATGGGGTTCAAGCCGGCCGTCGACCGGATCGTCTCCCAGACCCCGCGCGAGCGCCAGACGCTCTTCTTCTCGGCCACCCTGGAGGGCGCGACCGGCAAGATCGCCGCCGCCTACACGCGCGAGCCGCGCCGTCACACCCGTGAGGCCGACCCCGCCGCGGCGGCCGACATCGAGCACCGCTTCCTCCACGTCGACTCCCAGAGCGCCAAGCTCGATCACCTGGTCGAGCAGCTTCGCGGCGCCGAGGGCGGGCGCACGCTGGTCTTCGTCCGCACCAAGCGCGGCGCCGACCGCCTGGTCAAGCGGCTGCGCACCCAGCGGGTCGAGGCCGCGGCGATGCACGGCGACAAGAGCCAGGGGCAGCGCGAACGCGCTCTCGCCCGCTTCGAGCGGGGCGACGTCGACGCCCTCGTCGCGACCGACGTCGCCGCCCGCGGGATCGACGTCGACGGGATCACACAGGTGGTCAACTTCGACGCCCCCGGCGACCAGGACGCCTACGTCCACCGCGTCGGTCGCACCGGCCGGGCGGGGCGGAGCGGCACCGGGATCAGCTTCGTCCTCGCCGACCAGGCCGACGAGGTGCGCAAGATGGCGCTCGCGCTCGGCCTCGTGCGCGAGTTCGACCATGGGCGCGGCGACCGGCCGCGCACCGAGTCGCAGGGGCAGAGCCGGCGCCCACCGGGTTCGGGACGCTCGCGCCGGCGCCGTCGCCGGCCCAAGGCGGCGCGATGAGCGCCGCGGCCCAGACCGCTTCGAGCTGGACCTGCGATCGCTGCCGCGTCTCCTTCAGCCGCATCGACGGCGGGGAGGCGCCCCTGCCGCCGAGCTGGGCCACGGGCGCGGACGGCCTCTTCTGCCTCACCTGCAGGCGCGAGCGAGCCGCGGAGGCGGCGCTCGAGGCGGCGCCGGCTGACTGCAGCAGCCAGGTCAAGGCAAAAGCCCGCCGTTCCGGCCTGCTCGAGTTCGAGCTGCGCCGCGCCCCCGATCGCGCCGACAACGCGATCGCCAAGGCCTGCCATACGTCCGCTTCCGCGGTCGCCGCTGCGCGGCAGGCCGTGGCCCGCCGATAGGAACGACCGTGGAGGTCGGCATCGCACTTGCGCTCGTCGCGGCATTGATGACGAACCTCGCCTCGCTGCTCAAGCACCGCGGCTGCCACAGGGTCGAGCCGATCCGCATCCGGCAGCCGCTGCACAGCGTCCGCTCGCTCGCCCGCTCGCGCTGGTTCGCGGCGGGCTGGGGGCTTGCCGCGCTCGCCTGGCTGGTCCACGTCGCGGCGCTCTCGCTGGCGCCGATCTCGCTCGTGCAGGCGGTGCTGGCCGGCGGCGCGGTGACGCTGGCGGTGATCTCGCAGCGGGTCTTCGGCGACCCGGTCGAGCGCCAGCAGTGGCTGGCGCTGCTGCTCGGCGGCTCCGGTCTGGCGCTGCTGGCGCTGACGCTGCCCTCGCTGCACGGCAGCGACTCCGCCTTCTCGACCGCGGCGATCCTCGGCTTCGAGGGCGGCCTGGCGCTGCTCGCCAGCGGCCTCGCCCTCGGCCACCGCTCGTCCCGCCTGGCCGCCCGCCGCGGCGTGCTGCTGGCGGCGATCGCCGGCATCCTGATCGCCTTCGCCGGGGTCGCGATCAAGGGGCTGCTCGGCGCCGGCGGGGTCTCGTTCGCCGTGCTCGGACCGTGGATCGCGCTGACCGTCCTCTGCGGCGCCCTCGCCCAGTACGCGACCGTGGGCGCGCTGCAGCAGGGGCAGGCGGTCGAGACGATCGGTCTGATCGGCCTGGTCGCCAACGCGACCCAGATCGCCGGCGGAGTGCTCGTCTTCGGCGACCCGCTCGCCGCCGACCCGCTCGGCCTCGTGCTGCAGGCGACGGCCTTCGCGATGGTCTGCGGCTCGGCCCTGCTGCTGCCCTCGCGGCAAGTGGCGCGCCTCGCGCCGGCCTGAGGCAGGGCGGCGCGGCCCGCCGCTAGTAACGTGCCGCCCGCATGGCTGACGTCGCACGCCCAGGCGGGCCCGGCCCGCGACATGCCGTTTCGGCCTGCTTCGCGCTTGTCTTGCTGACGGCCCTGCCGCTCGCACCCTCGGCGAGGGCCGCGGACACGGCGCAGGCCGCGGCTGCGGTCAAGGTCGGCCGGGTGCGGATGACGGTGGCGGCCGACGGGCGCGCCTCGCTGCTCGTCCCGGTGCGCTACCCGGTCCAGCTGCTCGGGCAGCCGGTCGAGCTGCGGCTGACGCTGCGCCGGCCGGGGCGCGGCGGCGCGATCCGCGCCTGGCGCCTGCGCGCCCGGGCGAACGGCGGCGAGCTGCGCGCTCCCGAGCGACGCGAGCGCTTCACCTTCGTCCACCGCCTCGCCCTCGGGCCCACGCTGACGCGGCAGCTCGAACTCGGCGTCGGCACCGGGCGCCACCGGGGCCGCGCCCGGCCGCTCGTGCAGATCGACGCGGGGGCGGTGCTGGACATCAACCACGACGGCAAGCCGGAGCTCGCTGCGCCGGTCGAGGAGCAGCAGACTCTCCCCCGCGGCCATGCCGGCCGGCGGCTGTGCAGCAGCCTGCCGCTGGTCCACACCCGTCCCGGCAAGCGTGTCGTCCTGCGGCTGCCCCGCTGCGGGGCGCCGGTGCGCTGGCGGATCGCCAGACGGCCGGCCCACGGCTCGGCGCGGATCCGCGGCGGCCGTCTGATCTACCGCTCGTCGAGGAGCTTCCGCGGCGCCGAGTCGGTCAGGCTGCGCCAGCGGCGGGGCCGCGGCGCGCGCAGCTCGGCGCAGCCCCGCTCGGCGCCGGTCGAGATCAGGGTTCTGAGCCACGCCGGCCCGGTCGTCCGCGCGATCGGCGACTCGGTCACCGCCGGCTTCGGCTATTACGACGACGGCTCGCCGATGCCGTTCACCAGCCTGCTCTGGTGCAAGCCGGCGGAAAGGTTCTTCGACGACTCCTGCTCGTCGAACTCGGTCAGTCGCAGCAACGAAGAAACCGAAGTCACCTACGCCCCCGATTACGGCCTCTCCAACAACGTCTCCTGGGCGGCCCAGTGGTCGAACGAACACGGCGTGACCGACTACGAGAACCTCGCGGTCAGCGGCTCCGAACCGAAGACCTGGCTGCCCGGCGGCCAGCTCTACTCGACGCTGAACCAGATGGAGGCCGAAGAACCCGACTACGTGCTGATGACGATGGGGGCCAACCCGCTGCTCTCCGAAATGCTCTTCGGCGTCGACAACATGGGCTGCGCGATCTGGTCCGACCTCTTCGGCCGGTACCGCGACTGCATCGAGGAAGCGTTCGAAGGGGTGAGCCTGCGGGCGCGGCTGAAGCAGCTCTACGAAGACCTCGTCGCGAACACCGAAGCGACGGTCTACCTGATGCAGTACCACCTCTCGATCCCCTCCTCGGCGCTCGCCTACAGCGTCGACCAGATCGCCGAGATGGGAGGCCTGCTGAACGAAGAAATCGCCTCGGTCGCGGCCGAAGTCGGCTCGCCGCAGCTTCAGGTAGTGACGCCGCCGCACTTCGCCGTCGGCGTCGACCTCTCGCCCCTCTACCCGTCGAACTACTCCTGCTCGCGCCTCGGCTACAAGGTCGACGGGCCCAGCGTACAGTCGACGCCGGCCCAGGACGAGCTGCTGGCCGCCCACCCGCTGTCCTTCTGCTCGGGCCCGCTCGACGGCCCGCCCTGGGTGATCAGCGGCGACACCGGCATCCACCCGAGCGCCGCCGGCTACACCCAGATGGCCTCGCAGGTCCCGCCCCCCTGAGCCACCGCGGTAGAGGTTTGCGCCGCTATGCGGTTGAAACCTCTACCGCGCCGCGTTTCGGGAGTAATCGGCGTTATAGTCGAGTATCCTTTAGCGGCGAATGGCGCGGACGACCTTCATCACGCTCGGCCCGACCGGGACCTGCCACGAGCGGGCCGTGAGGCGCTACGCCGAGTTCCAGGGGGTCGAGGGCTACGGGATCGAGTTGATCGTCGACTTCTTCGACGGCCTCGAGATGCTGCGCGAGACGCCCGGGGCCTTCCTCGTCCAGTGCAGCGCGCATCCCAAGGTCCATGAGATCACCGAGAAGTACTGGACCGAGGTCTGGGTCGTCGACACCTTCATCTACCCGACCAAGCACCTCGTGCTGCTCAGCCGGCGCGAGGTCGAGCGGCCGCGCTCGCTCGGCATCGTCCCGGCGACCAAGGGCTACGTCGACCTCTCCGGCTGGCAGGAGGTGATCGACGTCGCCTCCAAGCCGCTCGTCGCCGAAGGGCTGATGCGCGGCGACTACGACTCCGGCCTGACCCACATGGAGCACGTCACCGAGCACGCCGGCGAGCTGCGGCTCGACCTCGACATCGGCGAAATCGACACGACCTGGGTCGTCTACGGGCGTGAGAAGCGCTTTGCCGGCGAGCTGATCGGCATCCCCTCCGCCGAGCTCTTCGGCTCGATGTCACACGCGTAGGGCGCCGATCGTCTCCTTGATGGAGACTTGGAGACGATCGGAATGGAGGTGGTCGTGGCATGAAGGTGGCCGTCGCAGGCGGAACCGGCACCCTGGGGGCGCCGCTGGTGGCCGAGCTGGCGCGGCGCGGCGAGCAGGTGCTGGCGCTGAGCCGCACCGAACCCGGGGGGCTGCCCGCGGGCGCCGCGCACCGGCGCGTCGACCTCGGCGCCGATGATGGGCTTGCCGAGGCGCTGTCCGGGGTCGAGATCCTCGTCGACGCCGCCAATACCGCCCCGAACAGGGGCGAGGAGCTGGTCGCGATCACGCGGCGGCTGCTCGACGCGGCGGCCGAGGCCGGCGTGCGCCACTTCGTCGGCGTCTCGATCGTCGGCTGCGACCGCGTGCCGATGCCCTACTACAAGGCCAAGGTCGAGCAGGAGAAGGCGATCGCCGCGGGGCGGGTGCCCTGGAGCCTGCTGCGGGCGAGCCAGTTCCACGATCTGCTCGACTGGGCCTTCGGCGCCGCCGCGCGCCGGCGCGTTCTACCGACCGGCGGCGCTCGCCTGCAGCCGGTCGACGTACGGATCGTCGCCGCGCGCCTGGCCGACGCCGCGCAGGCCGAGCCGGGCGGCCGCCTGCCCGACGTCGCCGGTCCGGAGGTCCGCACGCTGAGCGAGCTGGCACGCGCCTGGCGCGCGGCCGACGGGCGGCGGCTGCTGCCGCTGCGCATCCCGATGGTCGGCAAGATCGGCCGGCCGCTGCGCGAAGCCGCGCTCTGCGACCCGGCCGGGGCGGCCGGCGGCCCGACCTTCGAGGAATGGCTCGCCGGTGGATGACCTCGCCATCGCGCGAATGAGGTCGCCGGCCGTCGCGCGGGCGGCGCTCGCGGTCCTGCTGCTCTCGGCCCTGGCGGTCGGGCTGCCGGCGACCCTGGCGCCGCACGCCTTCTACGACGACTTCCCCTTCCTCCGCCACTGGGTCGACCTGCTGCCCCCGTACAACGAGCATTTGGTCACCGACGTCGGCGGCCTCTACCTCGGCTTCGCCGTGCTCTTCGCCTGGGCGGCATGGACGGTGCAACCGACGCTGGTCCGGGCGGCAAGCGTTGGCTGGCTGCTCTGGGCGGCGATCCACCTCGCCTTCCACGCCACGCATCTCGAGGGCTTCGCGACCGGCGACGCGATCGCGCAGATCGCCTCGCTGGCCTTCCTGCTGATCCCGCCGCCGCTCGCGATCTGGGCGGTCGCCGAGCGGTGAGAGTCCTCTCAAGCTTCGCTTAGCCGGGGTTTACGCCCCGCCCGGATGCTCCGGCCGTGAATGAGCGGCGGCCGCGGCGGCCCGAGAGCAGAGCGCGGCGGCGGGCAAGGCGGCGGGGCCGGCTGCGACTTCTGGCGGCGCTCGCCGGCGCCGCGGTCCTGATCGTCGCCGTGTTCGCGCTGGCGCGCTCCGGATCGCATGGATCCGGGGGCGGCGCCGACCCGCGGGCGGCGGCGGCGCGGACCAAGCTCGTCGCGCGGATCGCGCCCTACCGGCTGCCGGCGCCGATCTCGGCCGAGTCGGTCGTCGGGCTGCCCGGGGGGCCGCTGATCCTCGGCGGGCTGGACTCGGGCGAAAGCTCGGTGAGCGGCGTCTTCCAGCTCGATCCGGCGAGCGGCAGGCTGCGCGAAGCGGGCTCGCTGAGCGGTCCGCTGCACGACGCCGCCGCAGCCGTGCTCGGCAACCGGGTGCTGGTGTTCGGCGGCGGCGCGGAAGCGAGCAGCGACGAAGTGCAGGCGCTGCCGCTGAGCGATGGGACCGTGGCCCAAAACGCGAGCGCCGCGAGCGTCGGCCGTCTGCCGAGCGTCCGCTCCGACCTCAGCGCGGTGACGCTCGGCGGGCGCGCCTACGTGCTCGGCGGATACGACGGCACGGCGCCGCTCGACTCGGTGCTGGCGACCGCCGACGGCGGCAGCTTCGAAGAAGTCGCGACCCTTCCCCAGCCGGCCCGGTACATGGCCGTGGCGGCGCTCGGCGGCAGGATCTACGCCTTCGGCGGCGAGCTCGCGAACGGCGAAGCGAGCGACGCGATCCGCGCGATCGACCCCGGAGCCGGGACGGCGCGCGTGGCCGGCCACCTGCCGCGGGCGCTCTCGCACGCGAGCACGATCGTCCTCGGCGGGCGCATCTACGTGCTCGGCGGCGAAGCGGGCGGGACGGCGAGCGACCGCATCTGGCGCTTCGACCCGGCGTCGGGAAAGGCCGCCGCCGCGGGACGGCTGCCCGCGGCCGTCGCCGGCGGCGCCGCGGCCGTCGTCGGCTCGAGCGGCTACCTGATCGGCGGCAGGGGCAGCGACGGGGCGGTGCTCGACAGCGTCGTGCGGATCGAGCTGCGGCGCGAAAAGACGCCCGCCGCCGCGAGCGGCGAAAAGCCCGCGAGCACCGCGTCCCACCACAACCCGCCGCCCTTCCGCGGCAGCCTGATGATCGCCGACCGCGGCAACGACCGGCTGCTGGTCGTCAATGCCCAGAAGAAGGTCCTCTGGCACTACCCGTCGCACGCGCACCCGGGGCCGGCGCAGGGCTTCTACTTCCCCGACGACGCCTTCTTCACCAACCACGGCACCCAGATCATCGCCAACGAGGAGCAGAACGAGCGCATCGTCCGGCTCGCCTACCCGTCCGGCAAGCTGCTCTGGTCGTACGGCCACGCGGGCGTCGCCGGCTCCGAACCCGGCTACCTGCACGAGCCCGACGACGCCTACCTGTGGCGCGACGGGACGATCTCGGTCGCCGACGCGCAGAACTGCCGCGTGCTGCTGATCTCGCACGCGAAGAAGGTGCTGCGCGAATTCGGCAGCCCGAGCGCCTGCGCGCACGAACCGCCGAAGCTGCTCGGCTCGCCCAACGGCGACACGCCGCTGCCCGACGGCAACCTGCTGGTCTCCGAGGTCAACGGCTCCTACATCGACGAGATCACCCCCGGCGGCAAGCTCCTCTGGAGCGTCCAGCTGCCGATCGAATACCCCTCCGACCCCCAGCAGCTCGGCCCCGACCGCTACCTGGTCGCCGACTACACGACCCCCGGTGGAATCTACAAATTCAACCGCGCGGGCAAGATCCTCTGGTCATACCACCCCTCCTCCGGGCCGGGGATGCTCGACCACCCGAGCCTCGCCGAGCGCCTCCCCGGCGGCCTGATCGCGGTCAACGACGACTACCGCCACCGCCTCGCGATCGTCGACCCGAAGACCCGCAGGGTGGTCTGGCAGTACGGCCACACCGACGAACCGGGCCGCGCCCACGACTACCTCAACACCCCCGACGGCTTCGACCTCCTTGCGCCCAACGGCGTCACCCCGACCCACCCCTACACGGGCTGACTCAGGCAGCCAGTGCGCGGGCGGCCTCGGCCTGCTCATGCTCGAAGGCCGGGCTCATCTGCTCGATCGCAGTCCGCTCCAGCCCCGCCTTTCGGGCGGCGGAGCGCCATTCCCCGGTAGCGGCAACCACCTCGCCCAGTGTCGCGGCGGCCTGCTCCGAATCGAGCCGGAAGTACTCGGCAACCTCCATCAGCAGATCGACCCGGGCGGCATCGGCGCCGTGGTCGATCGACGTGCTCAGCCGCCTGATGCCCGGAGCGGGATCGGGATTCAGATCGAAGGCCGGCGAGAGGGACCAGCCCGCGCTGCTGTCCCAGAGGAATCCGTGATTGCGCAGGTGATCGTCGGTATTGGAGATCAGCACCGAGAAGGCGACGCGTCGCCAGAGCTGATGCAGATCGGCGCCCGCGCGAGGCGAGTTTGCTTCGATCGCCTCGGCGATGTCGAGGTAGCTCGCCGAGTCCCCGTCGGTAGCTTCGAGCATCGTCATCGCGCTCACATAGCCGACGCGGCGGTTCTCCTGCCGGTCGAAGCGCTCGACGACCAGCACCGCCCGGCCGTCGATCTCGTGCAGCGTCGAATCGGCGACCCGAATGCCCGCTTCGCGAGCCAGAGCATGCGCGACGAACTCCCAGCGCATCACGTCCCAGTCGTCCGCGGGACTCGGGAACTTCGCGATCGCCAGCTCTCCCCGCCGATCGAGCACGTGTGCCTTCGGCCTCGCTCCACCGAGCGAGCTCCCGCCGCGCAGCAACCTGCGGAGCTCCTCGTCGCTCGCCTCGTCGCGCTCCAGGCGTTCGGCCGCGTCGAGCAGGGTCGACAGCTGGATCAGGTCCGGCGCGCCTCGCTGCTCCTCGGCCAGGTACGTGCCGTCGTCGGGGTCACGGAAGCGCAGGGCGCCCTGCCGGAGATCGTCGCGGACCCCGAGCAGGAAGTCGACCTCACCAAAGCTCCGCGCAGCCGTGTCCTCGCGATCGGCGCGCCGGCGCTCATCTCGCTCGATCAATCGACGACCCCAGCGATCGGGTGCGCAATCGGAGAAGGCGCCGAAGATCGCCCGACCCAACGGGGTCTGCTGCGGGCCGGCGACCAACGGCAGCGCCGGATCCAGCGCATAGGAATCCGGCCCGGAGAGGTACTCGGGAGCATAGGAGAAGGTGGCCGATTCACGGCCCCGACGGCGATGTGACCAGAGGCGGCCCGCGAGCCTGTCCTCACCCTCGATCTGAATGACGACGTCGACCTCAGTCATCGCGACCACCCAGCCGGCGAGGCCGCACACGCTGCGGCAGCCGCTCCTCGGAGCGCATCCGACCGATGTCGCTCGCGTACGGATCGAGCGCCGCCTCGAGGCCGTCGAGGATCCCGAGCCCGCGGAGAATGCGCAACAGGTTCTCGGTGCTCACCCCGCCGTCGCCCCCCTCGAGGCGCGCGAGCGTGTCGCGCGAGACGTTGGCCCGATCGGCAAGCTGAACCTGCGTCAGGCCTTTCAGCCGCCGCCAGACGGCGACGTCATCGGCGACCCCGCGCAGCGCTCTGCGCACCGCGGGAGGCACCGGTCCGTCAGGCCGCCTTTTCCTATTACCTGGCATATACCAGGCATAATAGCCATTAACACCTGAGATATCAGGCCTTCCAGCTCAGCTACGCATAGGCCGACCTAACTCGCGGCGACGCTGTAGACGTCCCACTCCTCGGGGACGCCCTTCAGCGCGTGCCCGCCGGCGGGCTGGAAGTCGACCGCCGAGCCGGCGGCGAGGTCGCGCACGGTGCGTGAGGCGAGCACCTGGTGCGGCCCCGCGAGGGCGGCGATCCGCGCGGCGACGTGGACGGCGATGCCGCCGACGTCCTCGCCGATCAGCTCGACCTCGCCCGTATGCAGGCCGGCGCGCACCTCGATCCCCAGGCCCGGCATCGCCTCGGCGATCGCCCGCGCGCACTCGGCCGCCCGGGTCGGCCCGTCGAAGGTGGCGAGGAAGCCGTCGCCGGTGCTCTTGATCTCGCGGCCCTCGAAGCGCCGCAGCTGCTCGCGGGTCAGCTCCGCGTGCTGCCCGAGCAGCTCGCGCCAGCGGCGGTCGCCCAGCTCGGTCGCCAGCCGGGTCGAGTCGACGATGTCGGTGAACAGCACCGTCGCCAGCACCCGCTCGGGCGCCGGGCCCGGCCGCACGCCGGTCAGAAACTCCTCGATCGTCGCCAGCGCCGTCTCGCTGTCGCCGACCCAGGGGAAGTGGTCCTCCCCCTCGAGCTCGACGTAGCGGCTGCCCTCGATCTGCTCGGCCAGCCAGCGCCCGGCGCGGTAGTTGACGGCGCGGTCCTGGCGCCGGTGGACGACGAGCGTCGGCGTCTGGACCAGCGGCAGCGCGTCGCGCACGTCGGTGTCGAGGAACATCTCGAACAGCTGCTGCACGCGCATCGGGCTCGCCGCCTGGCGCTCGAAGCGGGCCTGGAACTCGCCGGCGGGGTCGGAGAGCCCGACGCCGCGGCGATCGAAGAGGACCACCCGGGCAAACGACGCGAGCCGGCGCACGAAGCTCGCCTGCAGCGGGTTCTCCCAGAGCAGGTCGAGGTGGGAGACGAAGGGCGAGGCGACGACGAGCTCCAACTCGCCCTCGCCGACCACCTGGTAGGCGATGCCGATGTCGCCGCTGCGCGCGTATCGGGTCTGCGGTGGCATCGCTGCGTTCACAGTACGCCGCGACGCGCGGGCGCTCAAGTGGGCTTCGACGTCATCATGGGGAGACCGAGCGAAGCGCGGGCAAGCCGAACGGCCGGGCGGCCCGCTGATGCAGCCTCTGGGGCCGCGGCGGCCTCAAGCGCGCCGAAACGGCGGGCTGAATGCAAACGACCCGCCGAAGCGGGCCGTCTGCGAATTCTGGGGAAGCCGTGTGAACGCACTCCCAATCTCGCAAGACAAGGATAGCCGATGGCGAGTCCTTTCGTCAGCGCCCCCGGCGGGACAGAAGACGAACCATGCGGCGCGGATCGAGGCTGACCCGGTTTCGCTGACACGGTAGCGCAGCTCTCTTTAGCGGATCGGGGTCAGCGGGATGATCGGCCGGCCGCAGCAACGTCTAAGTTGCAGGCTTGCGTACGATTGTCTACATCGACGGATTCAACCTCTACTACGGGGCATGCAGGGCACCGGGGCGGCGCTGGATGAACCCCCTGGCGCTTACCCAGAGGCTGCTGCCCAAGGACGAGATCGTGGAGATCGACTACTTCACGGCCAACATCAAACGCGAACCAGCAGACCCGGGTACGCAGGATCGCCCGCGCCTCTACCACCGCCCCCGGCGGGATTCGAATCCGCGCCGCGCGGATTAAAGCACTGCTCAGACCCTCTGTTTAAGAAGCTGTCTCAAAACCCGTTCGAGCAGGGCTTGACCACCCGCTGACGAACACTCCGCGGTAGACATAACCCGACCGCGGAGGTACTCGGTGGCCGCTTCGATGTGGAAGGTGCGAGACGAACTCTGGGAGGCGGTCGAGCCGATGCTTCCTGTCACGGAGCCGAGTCCCGAGGGCGGTCGTCCTCGGGTGGATGACCGCGTCTGCTTCAACGCGATCGTCTTCGTGCTGTTCACCGGCATCGCCTGGCGACACCTGCCGGGCGAGATGGGCTGCTCGCCGGCGACCGCGCACCGGCGCCTGACGGCCTGGCAGGAGGCCGGGGTCTTCGAGCGCCTGCACCGCATGCTCTGGAGGCGCTGAACGGCGCGGGTCGGATCGACTGGGACACCGCGGTGATCGACGGCAGCCACATTCGTGCTCTGCAAGGGGGGGCTTGACAGGCCCCTCCCCGGTCGATCGTGCCCGCACCGGCTCAAAGCACCACCTGATCACCGATTCCGCGGGGGTGCCGTTGGCGATCTCGCTGACCGGCGGGAACCGTAACGACGTCACCCAGCTGCTGCCTTTGGTGGATGGAGTCGGCCCGGTGGCCGGCAAGGTCGGTCGCCCTCGCAAGCGATCCGACCGGCTGCTCGCCGACCGCGGCTATGACCACGACAAGTACCGCCGCGAGCTGAGAAAGCGAGGCGTGAAGCCGATCATCGCCCGTCGCGGCGCTGAGCACGGCTCCGGTTTGGGCAAGCAGAGGTGGGTGGTCGAGCGCAGCTTCGCCTGGCTTCACAACTTCCGCCGCCTGCGAACCCGCTACGAGCGACTCCCCGAGCTGCACTTTGCCTTCATGCAGCTGGGCTGCGCGGTGCTCTGTCAGCGGGCGCTGGCGGCTGGCTGAAGCTCATTCCCCAGGGGAGGTGCGGCCGTACTGGTCGGGGATCGATCCCCATCCCCAGATCGCGACCGGCTGCGAGGGCTTCTCGCCATACTCCTCGACCGGGTCGGCCTTCTCGGGGCCGACCGTGCAGCGGTGGCGCCAGTTGTCACCGAGGTCGAAGGTGAACTCGAACTCATCGCCCGGCTTCAGCTCTCGGCAGACCTTGAGCGCGGCGTGGTCCTCCCAGATCAGGTCTGGAGCGAATTCGTCGTTCGGGTAGCCTATCCGACGCTCGTCGGAGAGCTCGAACTCGTGCAGATGAGAGAGATCCCAGCGCGCGAACGCTTGATTGATCGCGCCGGCGAGCTGCTCGAAGGTGTGGCTGGGGCCGACGATCAGGATGCGGCCCGGTGGGGGCTCTAGGTCAATTCCGCCGCCACCGAGCAGATCGACTTGGATCTGAAGCCAGGTTCGCGCCACCTACAGGGAAGGCTATCGGCGTGGCAAGGGTTTTGAGACAGCTTCTAAGGGAAGTCGTGCCTGGTTTGGCATAGCGATGCGCAGTTCAGCCTAGGTCGTCGGACCCGGCGGCGCTGCTAGCCCCGATCATTCATGAAGCAATCGCGCCCCGGACTCTCCGGGGCGCGATCACGTCCACCTGAGCAGGGATTCTTCGGCTTGTCGAGAGTCGAGAACCGAGCCCGGGAGGATCACCTTGAAGGTGCAGCGCGATGGCCGCAGTTTCACCGTAGAAGTCAGCGCGGACGGAGAGGGGATGGTCTCTCACGCCGGCGCTGCCCTGCTGACCCAGATGGCCGAGAAGACCGGGCTGACCAAGGCGCTCTCAAGAGGGTTGACGGGAATGCGTGAGCGCCGCTCACCCCACGACCCGGGCCGGGTAGTCGCTGACCTGACGGTGATGCTGGCCGACGGCGGTGAGGCGCTTTGCGATCTGCGCGCGCTGCGCGACCAGGCGCCGTTGTTCGGGAAGGTCGCCTCGGATTCCACCGCCTTTCGGACGATCGAGAAGATCGCCGCCGACCCTGACCTTCTTCAGGCGCTGACCGGCGCCCGCGCGAAGGCCCGCGATCGGGCTTGGTCGCTGGGCCTGGCCCCCGAGCGGCTGACGATCGACCTCGACGCGACGCTGATCGGCTCCCACTCCGAGAAGGAGGGGGCGGCGGGAAACTTCAAGGGCGGCTTTGGCTTTCATCCGCTGCTCGCCTACTTCGACGAGACCTCCGAGGCCGCTGCGGGGATGCTGCGCCCCGGCAACGCCGGTGCCAACACCGCCGCCGATCAGATCGCGGTGGCCGAAGCGGCGATCGAGCAAATCCCGGCCGATCGCATCGAGGAGATCGAGGTCCTGTTGCGGGCCGACTCCGCCGGCGCCAGCCACGATCTCCTGGACTGGGCGCGGGAGGGGCAGATCGGCTTCTCGGTCGGCTATGAGATCCACGAGGGGCTTCGCAAGGCGATCGAGGCGCTTCCCGAGCGGGCCTGGAGGCCCGCCCTTGAGGCCGACGGGAGCCCGCGTCCCAACGGCGAGGTCGCCGAGGTCAGCGCTCTGCTCGACCTCTCCGCCTGGCCGCAGGGCTCGCGGGTTATCGTGCGCCGCGAGCGCGCCCACCCCGGCGCCCAGCTGCGCTTCACCGATGCCGACGGCCACCGCTTCCAGGCGATCCTCACCGATCAGGACGCAGACGACATCGCCCAGCTCGAGTGCCGCCACCGCGCCAGAGCGCGAGCCGAGGACCAGATCCGCGCCGACAAGGACACCGGCCTGGCGCGGCTGCCCTTCCGCGAGTTCGCCCTCAACGCGGTCTGGCTGGAGCTGATCGGGATCGCCCACGACCTGATCGCCTGGGCCCAGGCGCTGGCGCTCGCCGGCGAGCTGGCGAAATGCGAGCCCAAGCGGCTGCGCTACCGCCTCTTGCACACTGCGGCACGCCTGGCCTTCTCGGGGCGAGGGGCGAAGCTGCGCCTGCAGGCGAGCTGGCCCTGGGCGAGTGAGCTCGCCGCGGCCTTTGCCCGGCTCAAGGCGTTGCCGGCGCCCGCCGGCTGACTCCCTGCTCTGTCTCTGAGCTCTCGACTCGCCTCCGGGACCATCGGCTCCGGCCTGCCCGAAACTCGGCTGCCGGGCGACTCCAACCCGGCAAGCGATCCCACTGGACATTCGCGCAGGCCAATCCGGCGACACACACCCACCTTGCTCCGCTCAACTCACCTTTCGGGCGCTTGTTGCACGATCGGGGCTAGAGACCAGCGTAGGCGTCGCAGGGCTCCAGCTGATCGTCGCCGAAGTCGTCGCTCACGCCCACTCTCCACTCGGAGTCGTGCTTCTCGACGTTCCAGGAATTCGTTCCCTCGGCGCCGGAGAAACCGACGATTATTTGAGCGCAATCGCCTGCCTCGTTGATCGCCGTGTCCTCGACTTGATCGGGAGAGGCGGTCCCCAAGGGAACGTATTGTGCGCAGAGACTCTGAACTTCGGAGGTGACGAGATCAGGGCACTCGCTGCTGTCGGTGGCTCGGTAGAAGGCCACCACCGCGGCCGCGGCTTCTCGTACGTCGTCCGACACCGATTCGGACCGGAAGGTGACGTCCTCGAGCATGGCCGAGTTCTGGCTCTCACCGCATCCGAAGGCCACAAAGGTGACGATCGCCACCTGGGCGAAGGCGAGAGCCGTCACGCGCGTCATCCGGCCCTGCCGATCGTCAGGCTGTAGGACATCGGCCCGCAGGGCGGCGCACAGCCATCGCTGATCCGAATCCAAAAGCGCTGGGCTCGCTTCTTCTTCCGGTTGCCGCGGATCGTATGGCCGTAGTTGAATGGCACATCGGAAGCCACGAGCTCGCTGGCGATCAGTCTCCTGCCTTGGCGCAACTCGATGCCGACAACGTCGCCGTCGGATTCTTCACCTATCCCTGGTGCCTTCGATAAGCCCACCCGGACCCGGGTACCTGCACGAGCCCGAAGCAGGTAGAGATCGACGTCGTTGCCGGTCGAGATCGCGCTGGAGTACGAGCCACCCAGCTTGACCCGCTTGGCGCTCGCGCGCGAGTCGTTGGGCTCGTAGGAGTCGGCCATCGCCCCCGAGGAAACGGCGAGGGCTGCCGCGGTCAGCGCGGTGGCCATCCCCATCGAGACCTTGACTCTCTTAGAACCGGCGGTCCTTCCCCTGCTCGATGCGGACATCTCCCTCCCTTTCTCAAACTCGACTGGATCCGGCGTTTCATTCCCCTTCCACACTGCTGAGGGCAGCCAACCGGCCGGGGTGCCAAATGTCAATCCGTAGGAATACGGATCTTGGCTTCTTAGCCGGTTCTCAGGCCGAAACCGGCGAGCGATCGGGGACCAAGCCATCGCCAACCGCGATCACGGCAAGATCGGTTCGATTGCGTGCCGTCGTCTTCCTCATCGCGTTCTTCACGTGCGAATCGACCGTCCGCGCGGAGATTACGAGCCGCGCCGCGATCTCCTCGTTCGTCGCGCCGCCCGCGATCAGCTGGACCACCTCGATCTCCCTTGCGGTGAGGCTGTCGGTGACGAGGCCGTCACGCTTGGAGTCGGATGTCTCGTCGTCCTCATGCCCGCCCGAATCGACCTCAATCACTTGGTTGATGCGAGCGACGTAGCCGCCCAGCCATCCAACCGGCGCCGCGAAGAAATAGCCGGCGATTAGGTAGCCCCCCGCGTTGGCGACGACGGAATCGGCGTCTTTCAGCGTCTGCAGCTCCGCCCAGGAGTAGCCGTTCATTGCAAGCCCGGCTGCATAGCCGGCAGCGAGCAGGAGGGCGCAAGCGCTCGCCCAGCGCAGCCCCGCGACCACCGCCGCGAGGGCAATCGCCGCATAGCTCGCCAGGTAATAGGAGCTCCGCCATCCGCCATCCAGCCAGAGCACGGAAACCGACAGGATCACGACCACCAGTAGTCCCGCCGGATATCGGCGGAGTAGCCGAAACATCTGCTGGCGGCGGGCGATGGCGACGCCGTAGGGGGCGACGAGCAGTACGCCTAGGCCGAGACTGAGAAGCTGGTGGTCGTTGTAGCCGTTGAAGGGCGTGATCACCATGCCCCACAGGGCCGTGCCCAGGGCAAGCCCAATCGCCGCCGTGAAAAGCGAGCGATACAGCCGCTCCGTGGCTTCCACGAGACTTGCAGCGTCCGTCACAGGAGTCCGTTCTCTAGCACAGCGGCGGCTGTACTCAGTCGCCGCCGAGCAGCGGAACCACCTCGAGGCCGACAACGGTGTGCCTCTTGACCAGGGCCTTTAGCGTGGCGTAGAGGCCGCCCGGTCCGATCGGGCTGTAGACGCGGTGGATCGAGTAGAGGTCGCCGTGCTGAGGCGGGGATTCGTTGTCGAACGCGCCAACGTCTCCAAGACTCCGAGTGGTCGCCTGGGGGTGGCGACTGAGGAGTTCGTCCTGGCTCATGCCGACGGTCAAGCCACGATCGGTGGCGAACAGGGGGGAGGCGATGACGGTGGCGTTGATCAGACCCTGATCCGGGTCGCAGGCGTCGGCCGTGCCGAAGTCGACCGCGTAGGCCTTGAGCCCGAGCGCGTCCCAGCGCACCGTGCAGAGCGTCGCGTCGCCGCTGAGCGAGTCGGGTCGACCGAACGCTCGCATCAGGTCCCGAATCGAGCGGTCGCCGGCCTCGATGTCGAAGGGCCCGATTCCCGTCGGGCGACCGTCGTCTGAGAACGTGAGCGGATAGGTGGACCCGCTTCTATGTGGTGGCTTCTTCGCGAACTCAGCTGAGCCCTGTCGAAAGCGGATGCGTCGGGTGCCCTCCTCGCAAATCGAGGCAAACTCCATGCCGGCCGGCCCGTTCTTCAGCCGGGTCGCGCAGAGGAAGCCGTTGGCTTCGCATTCGTTGGCGCCGCCCGGCGTCTCCTCGACGCAGTCGTCGCGGCGCGTGACGCTTGCGGCTGTCGACCTGGCGATGGCGCAGTCGACGTTGGCACGGATGCGACGCACGGTGACGGTGGCGTAGCCGCGGACGACTAGGTCGGCGCAGGCTGTCATCGGCCGCGCGACGGCCGCGAGCTGCACGGCGAGCCACGTACGCATGGGGCCGTCGGTGAGACGTACGTAGAGGCCCGGATGGCCCGGCTTGCAGTGTCGCTCTCCACCTGTGATCACTCCCAGCAGCTGACTTCTGGGGTAGCCCAGGTCCAGGAACAGAGGGCCACCGCTGTCGCCGTGGCAAGCCTCCCCGCTGTTGGCGGTGCTGCAGATCTGGGTGGCCGGCTCGAAGGGCTTCTCGGTGGCTTCCTCGCGGCAGAAGGAGTCCGACTTGAGCCTGACGAGCGCGTCCTTCAGCTCGCGTGTGGGCTGGGGGTGCGGCTTGAAGAAGCCGATGGTCTTGGTGGTCCCCCAGCCCGCGATAAACGCTTGGCTGCCGGGGCGCAGGCCCCTGGCCCTGCTGCGCTGCACCAGTGGCACGGGTGTCTGAAAGACCCGCCCATCGAGCTGAACCAACGCAAGGTCGAACGCCCTTGCCCCGCCGCTGTCATCGTAGGCCGGGTGGGGGATGGCCCGGCTGGCGGAGCGCGTCTCGCCTCCGCTGTCGAGCTCGTTGCTGCCGATCCGCGCGGTCAGCCGCGAGCCCGCGACCGGCTGCAGGGTGTCCTCGTCGGTGACGCAGTGGGCGGCGGTGACGACCCATTCGACTCCCACCAGCGACCCGGTACAGAAATGGCGATCAAGCCTCACCTGTGTCACCCACGGGTACCGCTTCTTCGGCGCGTCGCCCCCGCCGATAATGGCGAAAGCAGTGACCGCGACGGCGAGAAGGGCGATTGTCGCGACGAGACTGAGGCGGAAGCTTCTGCTCATGGCGAAGCAGTATCTCGCGAGCGAGTGGCACATCGCATTTCTGCCGCCCACCGCTCGGATTTCTGCATGCTTCCGGTCCCGCTTTTCGCGGAGCGCGGGCTCGACGACATCACCCGTCGCCGAGGTCGTCGCCGGGACGGTTTCGAGAGACTCCACTTCCCGATGGCGCGTTGGAGACGGATGCGCCGCTGGCGTGGCGCGAGCGGTCGGACACACTCGCGAAGTCGGGGGACGTAGATGCCTCCGGCGCGGCCAGGTAATCAGGGAGCGCGTGACCTGGCCCACCTACCGTGGTGTAGGGGGAAAGCCCGGTGCGGGCACTCACAATCGTGCGTAGCAGGCGGGGTGGAGCGTTTGGCCTCCTCGCCTGGCTTGGTTCGACCACCGGGAGGTGACGAGCGTCGATGCCCCCGGCGGGACAGAAGACGAACCACGTTGCTCGCATCGCCAGCCCGAAGATGTCGCTGCCGTCGGACGGGAACCGTTGAGGCGGCTTCTGCGTCCGACCATGGACGAGCCGGACTCCCAGCTTTGAACGGCACGTGTCGTTTTGATCCCGCTCGTTCGTCGCCCTATGGACAGGGTCGATAGTCACGGGAGGCTGGCGGGCTCGCGACCCATCTCTGAACCCCTCCTAGGTAATCCAAAATTTCCGCTTCGATACGCAGTCGTCTAACCTACTCCGGATGTGTCTCCATCTCGTGTCGACGTCGCCACGCCTCCGCAAGGGGTCGCTAAACGGAAACGGGCGACATGGGCGCTGACCTGGGCGTGGCCTGCGCAAACGACACGATCTACCTGGCTGTGGCTGAAGGCGGCAGCCTCATCGACGATTCCCCCGAACGTCTGGAGATCGCGTCGATCCTCGAGGAGACCGATGCCCTCCAGGCGATGCTCGCGAATTTCGGGCGGATCCTGACCGAGGTAGACCCGGAGCGGGCCCGCATTCTGCGGCCGGAGCAGACCTATAAGGACTCCTACGCCCGGATCGCCCCCCGAGCAGCATTGGAGACGGTCGTCCGCCTTGCCTGCGCAGCCAAAGGAACTCCGGTGGAGATGCTCCATCGCTCATCGGCCCGGGCCCGGCTGGGTCTCCCTCGAGGTGGAACGTTTACGACCCACCTCTCCACCAGTGTCGCTCCCAGCGGTAAGTACTGGAACAAAGGTCGGAACCTCGCGGCCGCAGCCGCGCTGGCGATCGAGTAGATGGCCCTCAAAGGCGAGCGCATCGACAAGCCCAGCTACGCGATCCTGAGGTCGATCAAGGGTGGCGGGGCGGGTGAGGTCCACGAGGCCAAGCACCTGGTCTTCGGCAAGAAGTGCGTCCAGAAGACTTACTCGACGATCGGGCTCGAAGACGCCGCGGCCCATGACGAGCCACGTCTCCTGTACGAGATCAAGCATCCCCACGTGGCGGAGGTCTTGGAGGCTCAGTACGACCCGGAGGTCAACGACGCGATCACCTTCGTCACCGTCTACTACGAGGGACGTTGCGTCGCGACCGCGTTCGACGAGGATTATCGCTTCTCGATCCACCAGACGATCGGGATCGTCCTCGGCCTCCTCGATGCCCTCGCCCACGTGCACAACGATCAAGATCTCCGCGTCATCCATCGCGACGTCAAGCCCGGCAACGTCTTTCTCGAGGCCGGCAGGAGCAGCGCAAGGCTCGGCGATTGGGGTTCTGCGGCCCACATCGACGCAGACGGGACCGTCGCCGGCATCGAAGGCTCGCCGCTCTACACGCCCCCCGAGGCCGGCCCGCCGGACGGCTCGATGGACGTCACCGGAGACGTCTACGGGGCCGCGATCACGACCTTCGAGATGCTGAGCGGGCCCTTCCCTTATGCCGACATCGACCCCCAGGCAGTCGACCGGCGCCTGACCCGAGGCTGGAAAGCTCTGCCCGAGTCGGCATTCCAGTTCGCCCCGCACATCCCAGCCTCCTTGAGGACGGTTGTGGCCAAGGGAATCCGCTCGGATCCGCGTTCTCGCTGGCAGTCGGCGTCGGCCTTCATCGCAGCTCTGCAGCGCATCGCGTGCATCGACTGGATCCATGCCGACGGCGACGATCTCGAGGGGCGCTGGGTTGGGTCCTGGCCGCCGGGAGAACCCGAGCATCGCCGCAGACGTTATGAGATCATCTCGACGATCCTCGCCGGCGGACGCCGGCGCGGTCAACGTCGGCTTCAGGCCCGTCAGGCGCTGCCAGGAAGCGACAACTTCGCGCGGTTCGGCGTCGATGACGACACCGTGCCCGCAGACGACCGCGGTGCGATCGAGCGATTCTTCAGCGCGGTCGAAGCGAAGGCCGCCCAGCGCTCCCCTGCCCGCTGAAACGCTCGAACCTCCTCAGGCGGCATCGCCATCAGTTCGCGGCGCAGCGCGACGGCCCGCTCGTCGTCGATTACGGCAAGGGCGTGCCGACCTCGCCCATCCCTCCTCAGCACGCCCAGCGCCAGCAACTCATCGAAAGCAGCGTCGGCCCCTACGACGGCGTTGCCGACTTCCGAAGAAGGTTTGACCTCGATCGAGGTCCAACAGCTCGCGTGACCCTGCCGAGATGACTCCGCTGCCGATTCGACCAGCGCCCGATGCATCGGCCACCTCACCCTCGCGAGCTGTACCGACGGGCCCCCTGCTGCCAATATATGGGCTATCAGCTTAGTTAAAGATGACATTTCAGCTGCTTAAAGCTAGCTTTTTCCTCAGATGCCAAAATGACCCCCCGCTTCGACGCCGAACTTCGCCTCAGCGAGGCCGATCCGAAGATTCTCGGTCAAAGGCTGCCCAAGCCCCTGCATGAGAGAATCGAGGAACTCTGCGACCTCTTGTACGCCGAAGGCAGGGCGCGCCCGTCCAAGGTCAAGATGATCTCCGCCTTGATCCTCGGTGCCCCCACCGACATCGAGGCTCTCGACCAGATGGTGCGCGCCTACGACGCCGCGAAAGTCTGTGACTGCCCGTTGATCGAACCGCCCGAGGGGTCGGAGGTAGTTTATCCAGACCGCAAGTCGGGCCCTCGTGGGCCGCACTAGAGTAGACAGCGAGGCGGGCCCTCGATAGGGCCTACGGCCCAGCACTCATAGGAGATATGTCCTTGTCTCACCCTAAAGTTTCTCGGGTGCAGCGCAAGGACTTGACCGTCGGTAAGCAGTACCTCGTCATGCGTGGTCATCGCCGGCGGCGCGTGACCCTGCTTGACAAGACCTCTGCAACGCTGAGTCGCGGATACGTCGAAGTCGAATTTCACGAAGGAGTGAAGGCGGGGGAAAAGGCGCGGGTGTTCTGTGGTTCCGTAGCCCCGTTGCCAGGTAACGAACCCGAAGCTCCTAAGCCGCGCTTGAAGAAGACAAAGAGGGCCCTCTGGCTCAGAGCACCCGATGACTGGGATCCGAAGCTGGGGGAGACTGTTACGTGGAGTCAAACCGGTGAGATCCGCCTTGAGGTGCTGACATACGACTCCGACGCCGAAGTGGCAGAAGTCCGAGGCAGAATTTTCGGTGTCATGGAGGAGTACAAGGCTCCTCGTATCGAGCTGGCTCCTGTCGCGCGGCAGCTCAAGAGCGCCGAGGAAGTGGGGGGCTGGGCGGAAGACCCGTACGAAGAGGAATCGCTCGATACCTCCGAACCTCGGGAGCCCGCCGGAGTTGTCTCGGTCGAGCACGACGATCTCATCGATCGGCTCACCTTTTCGCCCAACTGCATCAAGTTCTATCGACGCCGGTTCGCGAAAGGTGCCTCGATGGCTGAGGCCGGCCGGCGACTGCGCAGGGAGTTGCGCAAAGCGGAGATGGTTCGTCCAAGAGCGACCGGTGATTACCTCCGGTTTCGTCGACGCGGGCGCTTCGACGTGATCCTCAAGAAACGGCCGGTGGTGGAGGATCCCTCAACCACCTACATCACCTCGCTTTATCTGCCCACGAATAGGGCAGGGACCAAGCGAGTGAAGGGGTCGAAGAAGGCGGCTTAGCTCACGCCGCCGGGACTGGATACTGATCGTCGAGCGGCAAGCGAGGGGATCGTCCGCCTGTTCCCGGCCGCTCCTCCTGGCGGCGTTGCCCGGCCGGTCGACGAGTTCGACGTTGTAGCTATACGCTCGGTGGACTATTGCTCCAAGGAAGTTCCGCGCCGTCGCCATCGTCTCCAGCCTGGCCCTGCTCGCCGCGCTACCCGCAGGCTGCGCTGCGGACGACGACGTGACCCTGGCCGACGCGCAGGCGTTCGATGCCTACCGCCTCTACTACTCGGGTTCGGAAGTAGCCGGCCTCCCGCTCGAAGCCGTAACTCAGGGCAGGGCGACCAACCGGCATGCACGCCAACAGGGCGGACGAGCGATCTACTGGACCTTCATCTACGGCGACTGCACCCCTCCACCGACCGAGGGCGGCTGTGCCCCGCCTCTCGAGGTCCAGATCTGGAGCGCCTGCGTACGATCGTTCAGCTCGATCAAGTTCCGCAAGCGCCACCTGTATGGGTTCCGGGGGGCGAAAGCGACCGGGGGTGGCGGCCGCTTTGAAATCTCACCAATGGAGATCTTCACCAGCCGCACCACGATCGTCATCTTCAGCAACGAAAAGCCGCTGATAAAGACCGCCGCCCGCGAGCTGCGCGAGGTGCACCAAGCTCAGACAGCATCCCGCCTCCCTCGTCCCGCACGCGGCTCCCTCAAGGAAAGGCTGCCCTGCCAGCGCAAGCGGCGGTGAGGCATCCCGCGTAGCCCCCGCCGCAGCGAGGGGGTCGGTATCTACCGTGAGCGCATCCGTCCCGATCGACTTCGACCAGGCTTGCCTTGGGGTTGCTCTGGCGAGCGCGGCCCACCCACGCGGTCAGTGTGAGGTGCGGTCTTCGCTGCCAGGGCTATCAACCACTTCGAGTTGCCGCGGTGGACTATTTGCGTCGGCGTCGTCCTTCACAGCTTCGAGCTTGGCCTTGGGCGAATCGGTGGGCTCGCCGGAGCGGCGGTGCTCTTTGATCGCCTTCAGCAGAGCCTCGAAGATCTCGAGTCCCTCGCGAAGCTCTGTCGGGGTCGGTGGCTCGGAGCCATCGGCACGTGGGCGGTCATGCATCCACGGAGAGCTCTCGTCAGTCCCACGGTCGACGAGGTCGCAGATTTCCTCGCTCCAAGCGATCTTGCGCAACTTCGAGATGCGGATGGTGTCATGGCGGCGGGTCACGACGTCGTTGAGGACGCACTCTTCGACCGTTCGCTCGAATGCTTCACGCAGGTGACGGCAGAAATCCGCAGCGGCCGCCTCATATTCCATCTCGTTCCCTACCGCGTCTAGCTCAGTTGCCCCAGCAAGCATTTCGTAGAGCGCCTTGGGGCGCTGCTTTGCAGACAATCCCTGCCAGGGAAGGTCCGGATGCACGTGGCCAACCGTCTGTCCTTCGCGGCGCAATTGCTGAACATGCGCCGCGCGTCTCGCCGGAGCGAGTCGATCGAGTTCGTAGACGAAGGACAACTCGTGCGTGAAGACGATGACTTGACGCTGCTCAGCCAGCCGCAGCAACGTGCGGGCGATGTGGCGGCGGCCCTCCTGGTCGATCGAGCTGACCGGGTCATCGAAGACGACCGGGCTTGGATCGGATATCACCTCCATCTCCGCGAGGAACATCGCCAGCGCCAGGCGCCGCTGCTCACCCTTACTGAGCACGGACTTGAGCGGCACGTCGTCGACAGTCTTGAAGCGGAGCAAGATCTTTGGCGTCCCGCCGGGGCTCTTTGACTTTGCCTCGATCTCGAGCCCTTTGAAGCCAAGCGCTTCCAGTTGTCGGTTGAGCGCGCCCTGGAGGTTCGCCTGGATCAGCTCGCGGGACAGCTCGGTGACCTTACGGCTGGCACCAGCCTTATCGAGCTTCTTCCTAGCCGCCTCGAGCTTCTCGACCCGCCTCGCTGCTGCTAGTCGGTCGAGGATCTCCTCGCGCCGCTCACCTAGAAGTCCGCGATCGTCGAACTCAGCCAGCTCGCTGCGGACGCGTTTCGCCTCTTCTGCATCCTCGAGGGCCGCGTAGTCGCCGACTTCCTTGCGGCGGGCCGCGATCCACTCGTCGATCCTCTCGGGCGGCGGATCGATTCCCGCCGCGATATTTCCGCCTGCATTGCGCAAGCCGGCGACGAGCTTCTCGGCGCTCGCAAGCCATGCCCGAACCAGCGCGCCAGTCTCGCCGGGCTCAGCCCCCAGTCGCTCAATCGCCTCTTGGTGACGAGCGAACTTCGTCTCGATTTCCGGAAGGGCGTCGAGCCCCTGCGCGAGCTCATCCTTCGCCCGGCGCAGCTTGGAGTTCAGGTCATTGCGGACGAACTGATCGAAACGCTGGAGCCGCTCGCGCGCGGCCGGTTCGAGGTCCTGCATACAGAGTGGGCACTGCCCCGGCTCGTGATCAGGTGGAAGCGACTGCTCCAGATGTGCTGCGAAATCGACGGCAGTCTGCCATAGGCTGCGCCAAGGCTCCGTGCCGACGCCGCCCAACGGCTCGCTGGCGAACTCCTTCGCGGCGAGCTCAGCGGCCTCCGTGAACTCGTGAACACCCGTGCGGCGCGCTTGCAGCTCCTCGATGTTCGGTTGACTGAGTTGATCGGCAACCTCGGTGAGATCGGCCTTCAACGCCTCGGCAGAGTCGGCCTCCCGCTGGGCCGTCGCGCGTAGCTTAGGAGCTTCGCTTGCTTCCATCGCCGCGCGCTGTTTCCTCAGCTGCTTGCGCTGCTTGTGCTCGGCCTCATTCAGCGTCGACAACGCGACGATCAGGTCGTCGGGCGTCCTTGCGTCGAGGCCGTTAAGCAGACGGAATACCTCGGTCCCCTCCGTATAGGGCCTGAGATCGAGTTCAGGTGGCTCGACATCGGCCAACATCTCTTTTAACTCCGTGTCGATCACCTTCAGGCTGTCGGCGAGGCGGCTGACACTGGCCAGCGACGCGGGTACGTAGTCGACCTCGGTTTCGCTGGTCAAGTACCGATCGTCGGAGTCGGAGTCGGCGATGCAGATGCGCCCCAACATCGCCGGGCCGGGTTGCTCGAGGTCGAGCTGGACCGCTTGGGGCTTGCCACCAACCACGATGTTGACTGTCGCGCTCGGCCCCTCAGAGCCGAACGAAGTGACGTTTGCCAGAACGGACTCAGGGCGCAGCGTCCTCCCTGCGTGCTTGAGGACGCGGGAGTAGCCGGTCTTGCCGGCGCCGTTCCCCCCGTAAACCACGTTGAGGCCCTCCTCGAAGCCGATCTCCTGTCCATCGTGAATCTTGTTGACGGCTCGTAGGTCGGAGAGTGATTTGACCAGCATTGGCTCGTCGCCGCCCTCAGCGCCGGGAAGATCGTCGCGGGTGACCTCGCGAGGGGAGGAGTCGCCGTCGCTGTCGCCAAGCAGCATCGCGATCACCTCTTGCCTGTCCGCCGCGGCCAGCGTCGGTGAGGCAGACGCTCGCCTGAAGAGCTCCTGCTTCCAGAGTTCGAACCCTTGAACCCACGCAAAGATCTCGTCTTGGACGGTCACCGGCAGCTCAACCTGCGCTCAAGGATCGGCTCGAACATGCCGAAAAGGCTAGCACAAAGTCCACAAAATCAATTAAGCTCTGAAATTGTCTTAGCTCGACAAGGTTTATAGAGAGTCCAATGTGGTTATAGTGGCTACAAATGAACTCCAAAGGAAGGGCTCATGGCTAGAACCGACTTCCTCAACGTCAGGGAGACCGCCAAGGAACTGGGAGTCCACGAGAACACGGTCCGCAACCTCGAGAAAAAAGGCATCCTGAAAGCTGTTCGCCTGCCAGGCTCGGGCTTCCGGCGCTTCCGCAAGGAGGACGTCGACCGGATGCGCGAGGAGATGTGGAGTCAATTCGCTCCTGACACCGAGCTCCCGGCCCAGCGCCAGGAGCCGTCCAAACGCGACATCTTGACCGACGACGACTACGACGCCTGACTCATCTCGCCGGGCCGCGCGGTAGCGTGGTCCGGTGGCAGTCAAGGACTGGGAGCGGCGCCCGAAGAACGGCGATTACTACACGAGTCGCACCGCTTATCTGCGGCAGGGTGATCTGTTCGCGAACGTGCCTCTCGGCTACCCCTTCCCACCCGAGGCGATCGATCACGAAGAGGGGAAGCGGAAGTTTCTTGCCGGCCCCTTCGAGTCGGGTTTCGGGATGCTCCTCAGCCCGACTTGCAGCTTTATCGCTCAAGGAGCGGAGGGCTACGCCCACCCCGTCCGAATGGTCGCGCCCGTGCTCAGCGTTGAGCACCTGATCGAAGCCGGAGCCGTAAAAGAAGCCTCTCTGGCTGACCTACGCAAATACGATCACCTAGTCAACTACTTCTATCTGCCGCCAATCGAGGAGGTAGGCCTCCCAGAGAGCCTGGCGCTTCTCTACGCGTCGATCACGCTTCATCACGACTACCTGGAGGAGAATCGGATAGCTCAGCTATCAGAGGTCGCCGCGGTTCATCTCAAGTACAAGCTGGCGACCCTATTCAGCGGTACTCGCTTCGGGCATGAGGATTTCGCGGACGTCGCCGGCTAATCCGCCGCTGGCACGAACACCCATGCCTCGCCATCTTCGTCCCAAAGCACTTCGCCATCCTCGCAATAGCCAGCCCTGCCCGGACCGCAGACGAGCCGGGCGCGCATGGGGTCGGCGCGCTCGCTCGGAAGCACCGGCAATCCGAGGACCTCGTCCCAGCCGAGCAGCTCATGGTTGGCCGGGTTGAGCAGGATCACTTTCGGCTCGCGAGCACATTCCGCCGCATGGCTCTCGATCGCGGTGCGGATGTTCATCAGCATCTCTGCCTCGAATTCAACGCCTGCGGAGGCACGACGATCCGAGTGCGCGACTGGCTTGGCCTGCGACATTGAGGCGCGATGCTAACGAGCCGCAATCGGCTCGCTTTGTGGCGCCCGCCGAGCTAACGTCGCCCGACCAAGACATAGATGGCCCCGGCGGCGCTACCAACGCCCCGGGGCCTGGCACCGAAGAGCAAGCCTTCGATGCGAGAGCGATTCTCCCAGAGCACTTCGGTGCGCTGGGCGAGAGTGGCCCTGATCTGAGGCGGCTCCTTCGGTGCCCGACCGAAAGGAGAGGGCACCATGCCCAACGCCATCTGGACCATCCCGAGTCTCACGGAGACCGGTTTATGTGGCTTCGGTGTCCTGCAACATGACGCTATCCGGTAGAGGCTTGGGGTGCTCGCCCGCCGCCCGGCGGAGCGAGCCCGTAGGGCGAGAGGAGCCGGGCGGCGGGGCGGCGCCGACCCGCTCGGCGTAGTTCTGCTCGAACTCGACCGGCGGGATGTCGCCGATCGAGGAGTGCAGGCGGTCGTGGTTGAACCAGCTCACCCACTCGACGATCGCCAGCTCGGCCTGCTCGACCGAACGCCAGGTGCGGTCGGCGATCAGCTCGGTCTTGAAGGAGTCGACGAAAGACTCCGCGAGGGCGTTGTCAAACGCGTCCCCGGTCGATCCCAGAGAGCCGAGCACGTCGTTGTCGTCCAGCTCCTGGGTGAACTCCGCCGAGGTGTACTGCGAGCCTCGGTCTGAGTGGTGAACCAGAGCGACGTCGGCGCCGGGGGAGCGCAGGCCGAGCGCCATCCGCAGCGCGTCGAGGACGAGGTCGGTGCGCATGTTGGTGGCCAGCTGCCAACCGACGACCTTGCGGGAGAAGACGTCGATCACGAAGCTGAAGAAGACCACGCCCTCCCAGGTGCGAAGGTGGGTGAAGTCGGCCACCCAGAGGCGGTTCGGGGCCTCGGCGGTGAAGTCTCGGTCGACGAGGTCGGGCTTTCGCTTGCCCTCGGGATCCGGCGTTGTGGTGCGCCACGGCTTGCCGCGGCGCTTGGCGCCCTGGATGCCGTTCCTGCGCATCAGCCGCTCCACCGCGCAGCGTGCGCACTCGATGCCCTGCCGGCGCAGCTCCTTCCAGGTGCGCCGCGACCCATAGGCCTCGTAGTTGGCGGCGTGGACCCGCTTGATCTCGGCGAGCAGGCGCTCGTCGGAGACCTCGCGCGCCGAGCGGTTGCCCTTCGCCCGCTCGTAGTAGGCCGAGGCCGACACCTCGAGGGTCCTGCAGATCGGCTCGACCCCGAAGTCAGAGCGGCGCTCTTCGATGAACGCGCTCACTTCGGCCGGTGCGGGTCGAGTTCCTTGGCGAAAAAAACCGAGGCGGCCTTGAGGATCTCGTTGGCGCGCCGCAGCTCCTTGACCTCGCGGTCCAGTTCCTTCAGGCGCTCTCGCTCGTCGCTGGTGAGCAGGTCGGCCCTCTTACCCTCGTCGGCTTCTGCCAGGCGGACCCAGCGGCGCAGCGACTCGCGCTGGATGCCGAGGTCCTTGGCGACCTGGGAGATCGGGCGGTTGGATTCAAGCGCGAGGCGGACGCCTCGCGCTCGCAACTCGTCGGGATATTTCCTTTTGGCTGGCATTCGCGGAGGTTCTCCTCTCGCGAGGACGCGAAATCCTCGCTTCGAGGTCTCCGTGAAAGCCGGGACGGCTCAATCGCAACGATCTCAGGCGAGCAGCGCGACGCGATCTATGAGCACATCGTCGAGCGGCTCACCTTCCTGCCCGACCTGCACCTCTGCCTGCGCCGCGGCGACGTAGCAATCGCCCGGCGGCTCTCGCGGGAATTCCGCCAGGATCTGCGCCTGCTGGACGACCTCGGCCTGGGCGACGACGGGCGCTCCCAGGTGCCGGTGACGATGCCGACCGAGGAGCTGGCCGAAACCCTCGCCCGCCTGCGCGCCGACGCCAGGGGCGGGCTCACCGAGTCTCCTGAAGATCGCAGCAACCGCGAACTCGAAGAAGCCGACCGGCGCCGCTACCGGCTGATCGAGGAGACCGCCGCCCAGGTCCTCGCCGAGCTTGAGGTTCAGGATCGGGGTCGGGCATGAGCGCGGGGAAAGCCAAACGCCTGCGACCCGGCGAGCTGGACGGTCTTGTGCTCGCCTACCTGGCAGAGCACCGCGACGACGGCCCGCTGACCGCCACGGCGATCGGCAAGGGCATCGGCCGCTCGGCCGGAGCGGTCGCTAACTGCCTCGGCCGCCTGACGAAGGACAAGAAGGTGCGGCAGGTCAAGAAACGACCGCGGACCTTCGCGGTCGCGGAGGCGAGGCCGAAATGAGCCCCTGGCTCAGTCGGCCGGGGAACGGGTGCCGGGCGCCGTTCCCCACCTCGATCCCGCCGGAGGTCAACCACACCGTGCTCACCGGGAGGCTGAGCGCGCAGCCGCAGAAAGCGCGCAGCCCGTTGGGCGAGCGCGTCACCCTGCTGCGGATCGAGTTCCCGGTCGCCGATCCCGACCATCCGAAGGCGCTGTGGAGCTGGGCGAGCTGCCTGGTCGAAGTGCCGAGCGATCGGTCCAAGCGCGACATCGAGGGGCTGCACGGCGGCGCCTCGGTGCTCGCCGCTGGCCAGCTCAGCGAGCGCTGGATGATCGAGGACGGCCATACGAGCAAGCGCGGCGTGGTCGTCGCCACACTGCTCAAGGCGGGACCGCCGCCCGCGGACCACGCCCTGTTCCTCGCGGGAGGTGAGCGATGAGCCCCCGCCCTCCTACGCTGGCGCCGCCGACCGAGGAGCTGAAGGCCCGCTTCGGGCGCAACCTGACACGTTGCCGCGAGCGAGCCGATGTCTCCCAGGAAGAGCTGGGCTTCCGCGCCTCGCTGCACCGCACCGAGATCAGCCTGCTTGAGCGCGGCGAGCGGATGCCTCGCGTGGACACCGCGGTGCGTATCGCCGGCAGCCTCGGTGTGCCGCTCGCCGACCTCGCCGTCGGCCTGGAGTGGAAGCCCGGCTACTCGATCGTCGTGCCTGGCGAGTGGGATGTGGTCGAACGGCCGGGGTCGGAGAACGGCGAGCCGGCGGGCGATCCCTGATGGGTGAACCCGCCGCTGCCTTCAGCTTCAAGGCCAAGGCGCGCTTCGCCGACAACCTCTACCGCGCCCGCGAGCGCGCGGGCCTCTCGCAGAAGGACGCGGCGGCTCGCGCTGCCCTGACCCGCGCTCGCCTCGACAAGATCGAGGGCGGCGAGGCGCTCCCCAGCTTCGACGCCCTGATCCGCCTCGCCGGCGTCTACTCGATGTCGGTGGGCGAGCTGGTCGAGGGCGTCACCTGGAAGCCGGGCTGGGTCGAGGGCTCCGGGCCGGCCGAGTACGTGGTCGCTGACGAATAGCCCTTCCAGGGCTCGCGGACCAGGGAGGCGAGAATGTCGGATTCGTCACACAGAGGGGTCCACTTTCGCTCCTCGTTCCCCTGTAGGGGTGTGGGAAGCAAATCCGAAATCGACTTTTGGGGGGACCAATTTCGGGGTTCGGCGCTCCGTAGTTACGTGAGGGCAATTATTAAGATCGGCAGCTACAGAAGGGCCAGAATCGCCGCTCGACCGTCTGTAGTCGTATGAGGGTCGTTTCGGAACGCGATGCTGGCCTTGCCAGTCGGTCTGACTCCAACTGGCAAGCTGGCCCCGGCCTGTTCTCGCATGGCGTCGCGGGATCGCCGCCCCTCCCCCGCGCCCGACTCTCTCCCCACTCGGCTCGCGCTCAATTGACGGTGGGTCGATCTCGATCTCATGCCTTCCGCCGCAGACCGGCTCGCGCCCTTCGCTCTCGACGCCTTCGCTATCGCCTCCGCGCTGGCTACGCAGCGGCTCCCCTCCACCGCGCCAGCGACGGCGCCGCCGGCCGCCAGGAGGCCGCGTGACGCGAGGCCGAACCTCACGGACTGGCGCTGGCCGCACTGGGTCTTCGGCACGGAGCCCGGCGCTCTCCGATCTCGATCTCCGCATCCTCGACCTCCTTGCTTCCCACCGGGTGCTGACCCAGACCCAGCTCGCCGCGATCGATCCCGAGACGCCGGCCAGGACGCTCCGCTACCGCTGTGCCCGGCTCGCACGGGAGGGCCTCGCCGGCCGCACCCGCCCCTACCGCGAACGGGGATCGGCGCCGCACCACCTCTGGCCGACGCGTAGGGGCGAGGCGATCGTCACCGGAGGTCCGCCGCCCCGTGGAGGCGAGCGGCGCGAGCCCAACCCGCTCTTCCTCGCTCATGCCGCTGGGCTCAGCGAGATCTACGTGGCGTTGAAGACGACGCTGCCCGGCGAGGCGAAGCTCGTCCGCTTTGAGCGCGAGGCCGATGCCCGCGAGCCGTTCTCCACGTCGATCACGCGGGAGAAGCGAGCGATCGCACCCGACGCCTTCATCGAGATCGCCGATGCTGACGGAGGAGGCCTGCTCGCCTTCGTCGAGCTGGACATGGGCACGATGTCGCACCGCCGCCTCAAGCAGAAGGCGGCGGGCTACGCCGAGTACGCGAAGGCCGATGCCTGGCGCGAGCGCCACCGCTTCTGCCCTGCGCTGCTCTTCGTCACCACCACCGAGAAGCGCGGCCGGTCCTTCCTCGCGGCGATGCGCAAGGAAGTGGGGCGCGAGTCACTGCTGCTGACCTGCGCCTGCGACCTCGCGCGACGGCTGGAGGGCTGCGCGACCGAGGCTCGCTGGCTGATCGACGACGAGGACGAGCAGGGGGTCGACCTGATCGCCGCGCTGCGCGAGGCACGCCGGCCGCACGACGAAGAGCTGGCCCGACTGAAGGCCGAGCGCGAGCGAGACGAAGCCAAGCGCGAGCGACTGCGCTCCGACCCCGAGGCGCTGCGCTCGCACCTGCGGTCCTGGTCACACCGCGACTGGGGAATGGAGCGGCTGGGCGACTCCGCGGCAGCGGCGCTGAAGCGCACCCAGGAACTGGACGACCCGCTTGACGACGCCGAGCGCGAAGCGCTGAGAACGCTCGGCGCAATGTTCGCCGACCCGCTTCATCTTCAACTCGACGAGCGGGAGCTGACGCCGAACGAGCGCCGCGCGTTCGAGGGGCTGGCCCGACACCACTTGGCCAGGCAGCTCGACCTGGCCGGCGAACTGGCTGAGCGCTATGGCGACGGCCCGGCGCTGCGCAGGGCGCGCAAACGCCTGGAAGGTGAAGATCTCCTCGACCGCCACGAGCTGAGCTGGGGGCTTGCCGGAGAAGCCAAGCGCGACGGCGAGGCTCGCACCAGGCAGGAGCGCCTGCGCCAGGACTACCTCGGCTGGCGCCCGCAGAAGGCACGGCGGCTCGCCAAGGCCCAGGGCATCGCCGGTCGGCTTCGCAATGGCCCGGAGGCCTTCCTCGCCGAGGTGGACCGCCGCGCCTTGCGCTTCTGCCGAAGCTGCGAGGAGATCGCCTATCCCGATCCGGAGCGGGCAAGCCACGAACGAGGCTCCCGCAGCGACGTCGCCGGGCGCTGTCACTTCTGCGGCGCCGAGACGCTGGCGAAGATCGAGCCGTCTATCGACGAGGGAGGCGAGGCTTGATCTCGGTGGCGAGCAGCTCAGCCAGGAAACGAAGCCGCGATCAAGGTGGCGGCCATTCGGGGCGGTCAGATCGGCTCGGCGTCCGCCCAGCCCGCCTCGTCCGCCGCGGCGGCGAGCAGACCGATCGGCTCCACGGGGCGCTGCGCGTGCTCTACCGCGACTACCTCGCCGGTGGCGGACTTGACTGCTTGCGCGCGTCGAGGTGTCATCGACGTGAGCGCAAGCCAGGCAAGCCGAGGAGGCCACGATGAAGATCGCCACCTACACGCGGATCTCAACCGACGAGGAGACCCAGCCCTACTCGCTGGAAGCGCAGGCGACCCGGCTTGACTCCTACGCAGCGAGCCAAGAGGACTGGCGGATCGTGCGTCGCTTCACTGATCAGGCATCCGGCGCGACCCTGGAGCGGCCGGGCCTTGAACGGGCACTGAACGAGGCCGAGGCCGGTCGGTTCGACTTGCTGCTCGTCTACCGCGTCGACCGACTCTCGCGCTCGGTGCGCGGGCTGGCGCAGGTTCTCGATCGCCTCGATTCGGCCGACGTTCTCTTCCGCTCGGCGACCGAGCCCTTCGACACCGCCAGCTCCTCGGGGCGGATGATGGTTCAGATGCTGGGCGTCTTCGCCGAGTTCGAGCGGGCGACGATCGTCGAGCGCACGATCGCGGGCATGGAGCGCAAGGCCGCGCGGGGCGAGTGGACCGGCGGCAACGTTCCGTTCGGCTACCGGCTCGACTCCGAGCGGCGCTTCCTGGTTCCCGATCCGGTCGGGGCTTCCGTAGTGCCCGATATCTTCCGCCGCTACGCCGAGCGCCTGGAGGGCTCCTCGGCGCTTGCTCAATGGCTGACCGAGCGCGGCCTGAGAACGCAAGGCGGAAAGCCGTTCAACGTCAAGGCCGTGCTCAGCATCCTGCGCAACCGCGCCTACGTGGGCGAGATCTTCTTCCGCGGCAACCACCACCCTGCGCCGCACGAGCCGCTCGTGGACAAAGACCTCTTCGAGCGCGCCCAGCAGAAGCTGCGGGAGCGAAGCGAGGACATTTCGCTGCGGCGCACCAACTCCTCCGAGTACCTGCTCACCGGCCTGATCAAGTGCGCGCACTGCGACAAGCGCTACGTCGGCGCATCGGCCAACGGCAATGGCGGTCGCTACCGCTATTACGTGTGCTTCTCGCGCCAGCGCTACGGCAAGAACGCCTGCGAAGGGGAACGCTTGCCGGCCGATCAGCTTGAGGAGGCGATCCTGGGTCAACTGCTCGGCGTGCTGGAGCGCGAGCCGCTGGTGCGGGAGGCGATCTCAGAGGCGTTCGCCGAGCTGGACGCGGAGCAGCCCCGGCGCGTCGAGGAGCTGGAGCGGATCGACGGCGATCTGCGCAGCACCGAAGGGTCGCTCGACCGCTACTTCCGCGCCTTCGAGGAGGGCACGATGCCCGAGTCGGCCTGCGGCCCACGGATCGGCGAGCTGACTGAGCGACTGCGCGGGCTCGAAGCCCGGCGCGAGGAGCTGCGTGCCGCGGAACCCGCCGAGCGCGAGCCGCTCAGCGACGACGACCTGGCGCTGTTGCAGGCTCAGGTCCGCGAGGTGATCGAGGGCGGCGACCAGCCGACCCGCAAGGCGCTGTTGCAATCGCTGGTCGACGAGATCCGGGTCGTCAGCCGCGCGGCGATCTACCCGTCTTTCTCTTTGCCCACGGTTCGACCACCGTTCGGGTCAGTGCCCCCGGAGGGAATCGAACCCTCTCTTCCCCAATTGCGAGATTGGGAGCCGGCGTCCACCGGCGGGGGCGACCGCCGCTCTCGCGGCACGCCGACGCTAGGCGACAGAGACGCACGCGTGGTGCGTCAGATGTGACTATTTCGTGCAGACAGTCAGGCGAAACCAGATACGCGGACTACCCAGCCTCCGAGTAGGCGGGCTCGGGGGCGCCCTGCGGCTCCTCGCCGGGCGCGGCCTCGGCCATCGCGGCCGGGTCGGGCATCGGCACCGAGCGCAGGACGAAGATCGCGATCGCCAGCGCCGCGCCGACCAGCCCGGCGGCCACGAGGTAGGCGAGGTGGAAGCCCGAGTTGAGCGCCGCGTGGACCGAAGCGCCCGCGTCTTCCATCGAGCTCGTCCGCTCCGCGGCCAGCGTCGCCAGCACGGCGAGGCCGATCGCGCCGCCGACCTGGGCGCTGGTGTTGACGACGCCCGAGGCGAGCCCGGCGTCTTCCGGCGTCGCCCCCGACATCGCCAGCGTCATCAGCGAGGAGAAGGAGATGCCGATGCCCACGCCGAGCAGCAGCAACGGCGGCAGCAGGTCGGGCAGGTAGGAGCCGTCGACCGGCGTGCGGGCGAACAGCAGCAGCGAGGCCGCGGCCAGGGCCATCCCCGGGATCAGCACGTTGCGCGGCCCGAAGCGCATGATCAAGCGCTCCGAGAAGCCGAGCGAGAGCGTCCCCATGACCAGGGTCGCCGGCAGGAAGGCGAGACCGACCTCGAGCGGGTTGTAGCCGAGGACCTGCTGCATGTAGAGGGCGCCGAGGAAGAAGGTCGCGAACATCCCGGCGACGAGCAGCATCTGCAGCGCATTGGCGCCGGAGACGTTGCGCGAGCGGAACAGCCGCAGCGGCATCAGCGGGTTGGCGATCCGCGCCTGGCGAACGACGAAGGCCGCCTCCAGCGCCAGCGAGATCGCGCCGAGGACCAGCGTCTGGGTCGAGCCCCAGCCGTTTTCGGAGACCTCGAGGATCGTGTAGACGCCGAGCATCAGCCCGGCGGTGATCAGCACCCCGCCGAGGATGTCGGCGCCGGCGCCGAAGCCGAGGCCCGGCCGGTCGGCGATCAGCCGCCGCGTCATCACCGCGGTCGCGACGCCGATCGGCAGGTTGATGAAGAAGATCCAGTGCCAGGCGATCGCCTCGGTCAGCACGCCGCCGATCAGCAGGCCGATCGTGCCGCCCGCGGAGGCGACGAAGGCGTAGACGCCGAGCGCTTTCGCCTGCTCGCGCGGCTCGGGGAACATCGTCACGATCATCCCCAGGATCACCGCCGAGGTCAGGGCGCCGCCGATCCCCTGGATGAAGCGGGCGCCGATCAGCATCCCCTGCGTCTGCGAGAGGCCGCAGAGCAGCGAGGCCGTGGTGAAGACCGCGAGCCCGACGAGGAAGACGCGCCGCTGGCCGAGCAGGTCGCCGAGCCGCCCGGCGAGCAGCAGCAGGCCGCCGAAGGGGACGAGGTAGGCGTTGACCACCCAGGCGAGGTTGCTCTGCGAGAAGCCGAGGCTGTCCTGGATCGAGGGCAGGGCGACGTTGACGATCGTGATGTCGAGGACGATCATCAGCATCCCCGCGCAGAGGACGTAGAGGGCCAGCCAGCGGTTGCGTTCGTCGCTCTGCGAGGGGTTCATGGCGTCTCCTTCCAGGGGGAGGTCGGGTCTGGGCGGACCGTCGGGTCCGATCGATGAGACCGGAGTCGATCCCGAAACTCATCGGTGGTAGAGATCTTCGAGGGCGAAGCCGGCGCGCGCGAGCCGCCGACGACGGAAGTGTAGCCGCGGCGGCCGAAGCTGTGGCCGGGCGGCGCGACGTCGTCCATCTGCGTGCGACGCAGCTCGGCGAACTCGAAGACGAGGACGTTGATCGTCCCTTCGCGGCGCTCGAGCCGGCCCTTCGCGCGGAGCAGGGGCGAGGCGCGGACCGCGGCGCGGTGGCGCTCGTAGACCGGCGGCGGGACGATCAGGTTGACCGTGCCGCGCTCGTCTTCGAGCAGCATGAAGACGATCCCCTTGGCGGTCTCGGGGCGCTGGCGGGCGACGACCATCCCGGCGACCTCGACGACGGTCCCGTCCTCGATCCGCCCCAGGTCGCTGCTGCGCCTCAGCTCGTCGCCGAGCTCGCGGCGCATCAGCCCCAGCGGGTGCTCGCCGAGGGTCATCCCGGTCATCCGGTAGTCGGCGATCGCCTCCCCCCACTCCCCCAGCGGCGCCAGCTCCGGCGCCCCCGGCGCCTCCAGCGGCAGCGCCATCTGCGCCCCCTCCTCCAGCCGGCGCGCCGTCCCGACCGTCCCCACGTCCCACAGCGCCCTGCGCCTGCTTCCCGCAGCGCGGTCGAGGTTTGAACCGCTATGCGACTCAAACCTCGACCGCGGGTCGGTTGGGGACTCGCCCTGGAGGGAGTCGAGGGCGCCGGCCCAGGCGAGGCGCTCGAGGCCGTCGCGGCCGGCGCCCGAGCGCGAAGCGAGATCGGCGACCCCAAGGTAGGCCCCGCCGCGCTCGCGCTCGGCGACCAGCGCCTCCATCTCTTCCTCCCGCGCCCCCTTCACGTACCCCAGCCCGATCCGCACCACCGGGGCCGATGGGCCGATTTCCCACCTATATCGTGGGTTATCGGCCCGTCGGCGGAGTGTTTCCACGTGGCAGAGGACCCTGCTGCGGTTGACGTCGGGCGGGGCGAGGCGGACGCCGCGGCGCTGCGCCTCGTGGGCGAGCGCGTCGGGCGGGTAGAAGCCCATCGGCTGCTCGTTGAGCAGGGCGCAGAGGAACTCGGGCGCGTAGTGGATGCGCAGCCAGGCCGACTGGTAGGCGAGCAGGCCGAAGGCGGCCGAGTGCGCCTTGGGGAAGCCGAAGCCGGAGAAGCCCTGGATCTGGCGCCAGACCCGCTCGGCCGTCGCCGGCGGCACCCCGTTTCCCACCGCGCCGGCGAGGAAGCGGTCGTGGTGCTCGGAGATCGCCGCCTCGGAGCGCTTGCGGCTCATCGCCCGCCGCAGCCCCTCGGCCTCGCCCGAGCTGAAGCCGGCCAGCGCCATCGCCACCTCGATCACCTGCTCCTGGTAGACGATCGTGCCGAGCGTCTCCTCCAGCGCGGGCTCCAGCAGCGGGTGCTCGTAGGGGATCTCGAACCCGGGCTCCTCGCGCTGCCGCTTGCGCCTCTCTATATAGGGATGGACGGCGCCGCCCTGGATCGGGCCGGGACGGACCAGCGCCACCTGCACGGTCAGGTCGTCGAGGGTGCGCGGCTGCGTGCGCGGCAGCATCTGCATCTGGGCGCGGCTCTCGATCTGGAAGACGCCGGTCGTCTGCGCGGCGCGGATCGATTCGAAGGTCGCGGCGTCGCCGAAGTCGATCCGCGAGAGGTCGACCCGCTCGCCGCGCGCCCGCCCGATCTCCTCGACGCAGCGCTCGACCGCCGAGAGCATCCCGAGGCCGAGCAGGTCGATCTTGAGGAAGCCGGCGTCGGCGCAGGAGTCCTTGTCCCACTGGACGATCTGCCGCCCCGCCATCGCCGCCGGGACGACCGGGCAGACGTCGAGCAGCGGCCGGGTCGAGATCACCATCCCGCCCGGATGCTGGGAGGCGTGCCGCGGCAGCCCCATCGCCTCGGCGGCCAGCCACGCCAGCACCCGCCAGCCGCGCGAGGCGGCGCGTTCGCGGCCGATCGCGGCGACGACGTCGCGCTCGATCTCGCCGCCGCGCTCGTGGAAGCCGACGGTCTTCGCCACCCGCTCGATCTCCGCCGGCGGCAGCGCCAGCGCCTTGCCGAGGTCGCGCACGGCGCCGCGCGGGCGGTAGGTGGGGAAGGCGGCGACGAGGGCGGAGCGGTCGGCGCCGTAGCGCTCGTGGACGCGCGGGATCAGCGTCTCGCGGATGTCGCGCGGAAAGTCGAGGTCGATGTCGGGCATCGCCGTCGCTTCGTCGTTGAGGAAGCGGCCGGCGAAGAGCCCGTTCTCGACCGGGTCGATGTGCGAGAGGCCGGTCAGGTAGCAGACGATCGAGCTGACGCTGGAGCCGCGCCCGCGCCCCGGGGGCAGGACCGACCGCGCCGACTCCGGGCCGCGCACCTCACATGCCACCTCGCGGGCGAGCTCGAGCAGGTCGCGGTGCAGGAGGAAGAAGCCGGCGAGGCCGAGCTTGCCGATCGTCGCCAGCTCGGCCTCGAGCCGGCTCGACGCTTCGCCGCGGCGGCCGGCCTTGGCGCCGCCGTAGCGCTCGTCGAGGCGGGCGCGGCAGACCTCAGCGAGCTCGCGGTCGGCGCCGGGGTTCTCCGAGCCCGGGTAGCGGTAGCCGAGCTCGGCCGTCAGGTCGAAGCGCAGGCGCTCGGCGAGCCGCAGCGTCTCGGCGACCGCCGCCGGGTGCTCGGCGAAGCGCTTCGCCATCGCCGCCGGCGAGGCGAGGGCCGAGGACGAGTTGCCGCGCCGCCGCGGCTCGCTCGCCTCCAGCGTCGTCCCCAGCCGGATCGCGACGAAGGCATCCTGGAGGCGGGCGCGGCCGCGGGCGTGCGAGTGGACGTTGCCGGTCGCCACGCAGGGGACGCCGAGCCGCTCGGCGAGCCCGACGAGCCAGCGGTTTCGAGCCCGGTCACGCCGCCAGTAGGGCCGCTGCAGCTCGATCCGGAAGCGGTCGCGGCCGAAGGCGTCGCGCAACCGGCGGGCGAGCGACGCCGCCCCGGCGGAATCGCCGCGCGCCCACGTCCCCGCCACCGCTCCGTCCCCTGCACAACCCGACAGGCACACCAACCCATCGGCGTGCGTCTCCACCTGCTCCATCGTCACCGACGGCTGCCCCGCCGTGCGCCCCGTGTTGTCACGAGTATGAGAGTGCGCCTCACTCAGCAGCCGGCAGAGGGTGCGGTAGCCGGCCGCGTCCTCGACCAGCAGCGTCAGATGGGCCGACGGGCCGATTTCCCCCCTTATAGGTGGGTTTTCGGCCCGTCGGTCCACAGTTACCTCGGCGCCGGTGATCGCTCGCACTCCGAGCCCCCTGCACGCGTGGGCGAACTCCATCGAGCCCCAGGCCCCGTCGTGGTCGGTGAGGGCGAAGGCCGGGTAGCCGGCTTCCGCCGCCGCCGCGGCGAGCTCCATCGGCGTCGAGGCCCCGTCGAGGAAGGAGAAGGCCGAGTGGGCGTGCAGCTCTATGTACGGAGCGCTCACCGCGAGGGCCTCAGGCGCGCTGCCGGTACCAGCGGCCCCGGCTGTCGCGGAAGACGACCGCGTCGCTGCCGTCGATCAGGGCGAGCTCGAAGTAGTGGCGCCACAGCCGCCGCAGCGTCCACCAGCGGTCCTCGACCAGCCACTCCTCGCGCACCGCGACGATCTCGACCCCCGCGACCGCCAGCGGCGCCCCTTCGGAATCGACCTCGACCGCCACCCGCCGCGGCGCGTAAAGCCGCCGAATCCCCGGCGTCATCGCGGCGACGCCGTCATCTCGCCGGCACCGGGTACGGCGTCAGCAGGTCACGGCGCTCGGGGACTCGGGAGTCGGCGTCGACCGGCAGCACCTTGAGCAGCGACTCGGCGCCCTGCGCGGCGCGCACCTCGCGCAGGGCGGCGCCGAGGCGGTGGCGGCGCGAGTCCTCGCCGGGGCGGGTGAGCTCGAGCTGCTCGGCGGCGGGCGGGCCGAGGCCGGTGGCGCGCAGCGAGAGCGAGACGGCGGGGGCCGGCAGCTCATCCAGTCGCGGCAGGAGCACGGTGCGCAGGACCCGGGCCGACGAGGTCGGCCGGCCGAGGCCCTGCGCGACGCTCCAGCTGCCGCCGTCACCGAGAACGGCGCCGAGGCGAAGCCCCAGCAACGTCCGCCCCCTGCGCCGCGGCGCGGCGAGCAACCGATCGACCAGCAGCTCCAGTGCCCGCTCGAGCTGGCTGCCGGCCGTGCCCTCGGGAAGCTCGATCTCCTCCGCCAACTCCTCCCAGGCGCCGTGGACGCCGAGCACGAGCAGCTCCTCTTCGGCCCGGGCGATCCGCAACGCCCGCAGCCCGGGCAGGCCGAAGCGGTCGGCGACGTGCCCGGGTGCCAGCCGCGCCAGCTCACCCAGCGTGCCGATCCCCAGCCGCTCCAGCGTCGCGACCAGCTTGCCCGCCTCGCGCTCAGGCAGCCCGAGCCGCTCCTGCAGCGCCGCAACGGGGAGGTCGGAGACGAGAGCCGTCATACGAACGTATGTTCGTATGACTGGGCGCCGATTTCAAGCTACGAAAGGTTCCGCCCGGCCAGCTCGTCCTCGAGCCCCGGCAGGCGATCCGCCTCGCCGGCGACGGCGAGCTTGCCGACCAGCGCGAGCACGCCGGCCGCCGGGACCCAGCCGCAGCCGAGCCGCTCGGCGAAGGCCGCGACCATCGCGTCGTGGCGCTCGACCCCCTCCGGCCCGGCGGCGAGGACCTCGACCGTCAGCAATCGCGCCGAGGGCGGGTCGGCGGCGAAGATCGCGAGCGCCGTGCGCAGCGCCGCCCGCGCCCGCGCCGCCGCGCCGCCTTCCTCCCCGGCCGCGCGGTCGACCGCCTCGAGCAGCCGCCCCAGCAGCTCCTCGTGCGCGGCGAGCATGCACTCGCGCTTGCCCTCGAACTGCTTGTAGAAGGTCAGCGAGGAGACGCCGGCCCGCTTCGCCACCGCCGCCACCGTCGCCTCCGCATAGCCGACCTCCGCGCACTCCTCGGCGATCGCCGCGACCAGCCGTTCGCGCTGGTTGCGGGCGACGAGGTCCGCCGGGATCCCGTGGGACCCGGGCGGCAGCCGCCGCGCCATGCCTCTCTCCTCGGCGTCCACTCGACAGAGGTTACTCCCGTACCCGAAGGAAGGACGACGTTTTCCGCGCTGGCAGCGCGTCTAATACAGATTTAGTTAAACTGCATTATATGACTGTCGCCCCCTACGGCTGGCTCTCCCGCGATCGCTTTCTCAACCGCCGCGAGGAGCTCGCCGCGCTCGAGCGCTGGTGGGACGGGGGCAACCGGCGGCTGCTCGCCATGCTCGGCAGGCGACGGGTCGGCAAGTCGTGGCTGTTCCGCGCCTTCGCGCACGGCAAGCCCGCGATCGTGCTGGTGGCCGAGCGGGGGACGCCCGGCGACCAGCTCGACAAGCTCGCCGCCGCGCTCGAGCAGCCGCTGGGCCTGCGGCCGTCGATCGCCGATGTCGCGGACCTCTTCCGCCTCCTCTTTCGACTCGGTCGCGACCAGAAAGTCCTCATCGTGATCGACGAGTTCCCGCACCTGCTGCCGGGCAGCCGGGCGAAGGCCACGGCGACGCTCAGCGCGATCCAGGCGACGATCGAGGATGAGCAGGACGCGTCGCGCGCCAAGCTCATCCTCTGCGGCTCCCAGATCGGCCAGATGGAGGGCCTCCTGCGCGGCGACAGCCCGCTTCACGGCCGCCTGCAGCGCTTCCCGGTCGACCCGCTCGGACCGGAGGGCGCCGCCGATTTCATCGATGCGGCCTCCCCCCGCGAATGGGTGGAGCGCTACGCCGTGAGCGGCGGGATCCCCCTCTACCTCGCCGACCTCGGGCGCGGCGGATCGCTCGCCCGGCGACTGCGCGAGCAGGTGCTCGACCGCTACGGCGCGCTCTTCAACGAGCCGCCGTACGTTCTGCAGCAGGAGCTGCGCCAGCCGGGCTTCTACCTCTCGATCCTCGAGCGGCTGGCGCGCGGGCCGACCCGTATCGACGGCATAGCCGGTCCGATCGGCGAGACGAGCCAGTCGCTGAGCGAGTACCTCCGCACTCTGATGGAGATGCGGATCGTCGAGCGAGAGCTGCCGGTGACGGCACGCCCCGGCTCCGTCGGCTACCGCTACCGGCTGGCCGACGGCTTCTTCGCCTTCTGGTTCCGCTTCGTCAGGCCCTACCGGGACGAGCTGGAAACCGGGATAAGCGCCGGCGACCTCTGGGAGTCCGAGGTCGCGCCGGCGCTCGCCCAGCACATCGCCCCGGCCTTCGAGCAGCTCTGCCGCCGCTGGGTGCGGACCGAGCTCGGAGAGACGGTGAGCCGCGTGGGCTCGTGGTGGGGGCCGGCGCTGAACCGCCTGCGCAGAACCGGTGAGCGCGAGAGCGAGGAGATCGACGTCGTCGGAACCCGCCGCGGCCGCGTGACCGTGGTCGGCGAGTGCAAGTGGACCGCGAAGCCGCTCAGCGTGCGGATCCTGCACGAGCTCGACGAATTCAAGCTGCCGGCGCTGGTCCAGAGCGGCGCAAAGCTCGACCGCGAGCCGGCGACGCTTCTCTTCTCCCGCTCCGGCTTCACCGCGGGCCTCGAGCGCGCAGCGAAACAGCGAGCCGGGCTCCGCCTGGTGCGCCTCGAGGAGATCCTGCCGCCCTGGTAGGTCTTGAACGGCTCCGACGGTCGCAGCCGCTCATAGCCTCCTGAGCTGCCCGTCGTTCACCCGAAAAGGTATACAAAATAGGAGGAACCAGCCCTAAACGTAGGCGTTTTCATGATCGAGAACGACTCGCTTGAAGCTCTGATCGAGCGGCTGGCTGCGGGGAGTGAGCGAGAGAACTTAAGGCCGTAGGTTCGTTGTAAAGTTTTACGTTGTAAAGTCCAGTGCACAACCATGAGATTTGCAGGGAGACAACGGGAGCTGGCGCTGCTGCGCAAGCGGCTCGCGGGCGTGAAACGCAGCGGGAGCGGTGCGCTGCTCGCGATGCGCGGCCGGCGACGCGTCGGCAAGTCGCGCCTGGTCGAGGAGTTCGCGCAATCTTCCGGCTGCCCCTGCGTCTTCTACACCGCGATCCAGGAGGAGGGCGAGGTCGAGCTGCGGCGCTTCGTCGAGGCGATCGCCCGTTCCGACGCGCCGCGGGCGGCGGACGTGGGCGCCGGGCTGCTCCCGCAGACCTGGGAGGCGGCGCTCGCCCTCGCGGCGGACGGGGCGCGCAAATCGAAGCCGACGATCCTGGTGATCGACGAGCTCCCCTACCTGGCGGAGAAGGAACCGAGCTTCGAGGCGACTCTGCAGATGGCCTGGGACCGGAGCTTCCAGAGCGCACCCATCCTGGTGGTCCTGATCGGCTCCGACGAGGCGACGATGGAGGCGCTCACCGAGCAGGGTCGGCCGCTGTACGACCGGGCGCGCGAGATGATCGTCGAGCCGCTCAGCCCGGCCGACGTCGCCGAGCTGCTGGGGCTCGACCCCGGCGAGGCGCTCGACGCCTACGTCGCGATCGGGGGATTTCCGGTGCTGGCGCTGGAGTGGGGCGGCGGCCGCACCCTCGACGCCTACCTTCGCGAAGCTCTTGCCGACCCGACCTCGTTCCTCGTCGTCAGCGGCGAGCGCACCCTGGCCGCGGAGCTACCGGCGGCGGCCCATGCGCGCGCCGTGCTGGGGGCGATGGGCGAGGGAGCGCGGGCGCACTCGCGGATCCTCGACCGCACCGGCCTCAGCGCGACGACGGCGGGCGAGGCGCTCAACCTGCTGGCCCGCAAGCGGATCGTGCGACGCCTCACGCCGTACTCGTCACGCGCCGCGCCGAAGACCGCGCTGTGGGAGATCGTCGACCCCTACATGCGCTTCTGGCTGCGCTTCGTCAACCGCCGGGTGGAGCTGATCGAGCGCGGCCGGGGAGCGCTGCTGGCCGAAGACCTCAAGCAGGCATGGCCCGGCTTCCGCGGCCGCGCGATCGAGCCCGTCGCGCGCGACTCGCTTGAGCGGCTGCTGCCGGACGAGCGCCGTTTCGGCGCCGCCCGCTACGCGGGCGGCTACTGGAACCGCACCGGGACGATCGAGGTGGACCTGGTCGGGGGCGACGCCTGGCCCGTCGCCAAGCGAGTCGCCTTCGTCGGCTCGATCAAGTGGCGCCAGCGCCGGCCCTTCGGGCGCGCCGATGCGCTCGACCTGGCCGCGAAGCGCCCGAGCGTCCCCGGCGCGACCGAGGACACTCTGCTGGTCGGCGTCAGCTCGAACGGCTTCGAGAAGAGCGTCCCGCTCGACATCCGGCTCGAGCCTCAGGATCTGCTCGGCACCTGACGCTGACCGCCGAGCGACCGCCCGCCGTCCACTCGATCAGGATGTCGACGTCGCGGGTGTTGCGGAGGTGGCCGTGGGCGTTGACCGCGACGCCGCCGATCGTCAGGTACTCGACCTCGTGGCGCTCGAAGGCGGCGAAGATCCGCGCCGGGTCCAGCGGGACCGCGGTCGAGCTCGGAAGGCAGATCCTCAAGCACGCCGATCAGCCCTCGCGGGGGCCAGCGGGCTCCTCTCCGCCTGGCTGACCGCCCGAGCGCCGCCGGCCGAGGAGCTGCCGTACGAGTAGTACGCGCGAACGACGGCGGTGCGAAGCGCGTCGGCTCAGGAATGGACCCGTTCGCGCCGATGCCCCGTGGCCGCTGCGACCGGCTCGTCGCGGCCTCGGTGCCCGCCGCGCCGGTCGGAGTCGAGCAGCTCAAGGATCAGGCGGGCGAGGATCGCGAGGACGGCGAGGACGGCGAAGCCGAGCAGGAAGCTCTCCAAGAGAACGCCGATGAGGATGCCCGCAAGCACGGTGAACGCAAGCACGGCCAGCTCCAACCGACCCGCGCCGCCAGCCAGCGGCCCGATCCAGAAGCGGCTCACACGAGAATGGCTCTTGGCGTATGTTTTGGTACTCATCGACTCCAAGTATAGGTCGGCGCGGCCAGTTGTCTAGGCGCTGCGAATCACGCCCTGCATTTACGGACGAGTATCTGCCCCGTGGCGGTAATCGCCAGCGTCCCCAGCGAGACGATCAGGACGGACGCCGGGTCGCGGTGGGCCACCAGCAGCGCTATGCACCACACTACCCACCCGACCGGCAGCGCCAAACCTCCGTAGGGGCGCAGCACTTCGTTGCGGCCGCTGAATCTTTCGACGAACTTCTCGACCGCCGAGAGCGTGGTCAGCAGGGCCGCCTGAATCGCGATCAGCAGGCCGATCCAGCCGAGCACGGTGTCTGGCAGGGGCGAGCCAAGGATCTCAGGCCCCATCGCGACTCCTCCCCTGCCCGGGCTTGCCGAGGGTCATGGCGCGCAATCCTGCCAGATCGTGTCCGCCACCCGACCCTCGGCTTCTTCGAAGCGCAGGGCCACGTCACCGAGGGTGCCGACAGCTACCGGCTCACCCAGGCCACGGAGGGATCTGCTCGGGCGCTTGGCGCTGACCGCCGAGAGCGGTAAGCGATATCACTGGCACCGCCAGTTCCTCAACCCGTTCGCGCTGGAGGGCTTCCGCGGCTGACAAGTTGAAGGGCCGCCTCGAGCATCTACCTCGCGCTGCGGCCGTGGTGGTGCTTGTGCCGCTTCACCCTGTGCTTTCCGCACGCCACCGCCCGCATCACCGGCTTGGTCACGTCGCGCTTCCCGTTCTGTCCGCCGGCGTTGACGCGGGCGCGGTGCTTGCCGGCGCAGAGGTTCGTGCTGTTGACGAACAGGCCCTTCTGGCCGCCCTGCATGTCGACCACCGCCCGGGAGACCGGGGCGTCGGGGGAGTTTGCGACGATCGCTCTGAGGCGCCCGTGGGTGGAGTCGATCCGGGTCGCCAGCTCGATGTCGACCAGGCCGTGCAGGGCGAAGACGGCGTCGGGCAGGTTGTGGTTGGAGGAGCGGAGGTAGACGGGGCCCTGGAGCGGTTCGTCGAGCAAGGGCGTCCAGACCTTGATCTGGCCGTAGATCGAGCCCTTCGGGCACTCGGCGCCGAAGCCCTGACCAGCGGCGAACTGCACCCTGGTGCAGATCGTGCGGAAGTGGCCCTGTTCGATGAACTCCGATTTGGGGAAGGTGAGCGCCAGCCGCGAGAGGTTGGCGTCGCCGGTGCGCGGGGTGTAGACGGCGTGCAGGGCGGGGAACTTGCCGCGGCGGGTCCCGCCTCTCAGCTTCAGGCCGAGCTTGGGCTTGAAGGCCAGGGAGGCGCAGCCCGCCGCCTGGAAGCGGCTCGAGAGGTCGACCGGGTGCTCTGGGAGGGGTTCCAGGGCCGTGCCGTCGCCCCAGATCGTCGCCTGGGCTGCGAAGGGTTCGCAGCTGGTCGGATTGAGGGTGAACTCGGGCTTGTCCGCGCTCACCCGCACTTCGCGCACGTTCAGCGGGATCCCCTTGAGGATGTGGGGGATCGGGTCAGAGGCCGAGCCGTCGACTTCGCCGACGTGGGTGACCGGGTTGAGCCGCAACGCCTCGCGGACGACGATCGAGCCGGCGTCGAAGGGCCCGGCGACCGCGGGGACGATCGCCACCGCGGAGATCGGGTCGCCGTTGTAGGGGCCTGCCAGGTAGAGCTTGCCTGGCACGTAGGTGAGCTGGGAGCCGACCCCGGCGCCGCCCAGGGTGGTGCCGATCTGGGAGGCCGCGGGGCAACTCGGATTGCTTAGCTCTTCCCGGCCCCCGTGCTCGCCCTGGCGCCCCCGCGCCTGGGCGATCGCGGCGTCTGGGCAGTAGGGGATGTCGGCGAGCTTGGGAACCACTCCCGGCGGCAGGACGAAGGAGAAGCGGCCCATGTCCTGTTCGCCGTCTTGGCGGGTCAGGCGCATGTCGAAGGGCGAGTAGGAGCCGGCCTGGTTGTTCTCGGTGCCCGCTTCGAAGCCAGGGGCAAAGGGAGCGGCGGCGGGGCAGGGGCCGTTGTCGGGGCCGGAGACGATCTCGAAGGCCGAGGTCGAGCTGACCGGCGGCCCGCCCGACCACGGGTAGAGCCTGGCGAGGGTCTCGAAGGACCCGCAGCCCGGCGGGGTGATCAGCGGGCTGCGCCCGCCCTCGCGGAAGTGCAGGCGGAAGTGGGAGAAGGGCAGCTGGGGCATGTCTTCGGTGACCGTCACCAGCCGGCCGCTCTGCGGATCGGGGGTAACCTTGGCCGCCTGCTTGACGACGATCCCCCGCTCGGGGTCGCGGATCACGAAGTAGAGGGCGAGCAGGGTGCCGAAGGGGTTCTCGTAGGGCTCGGCGACGAACAGCGAGCCCTTCAGGATCTCCCCTTCAAGCAGCGGGGTTTCGACTTCGATCGTGCCGATCTTCGAAGCCTCCGGGCAGCCCTCCCCCGGGGCCGAGAAGGCCGACTCGCGGGCGAGGGCGGCTTCGCCGCAGACCTCCAGCCCTTCGGCCTGGGAGGGGTTGACGGTCATCCCCCGCGGCAGGGTGACTTCGACCCTTTCGATGTCGGAGTCGGCGACGGCGCCTTCTTTGGAGCTGGTGAGCCCTTCGTCGGCGACGTCGAGGGAGAAGTCGAGGCCGCTGGGGGCCGAGGCCGCCTTGGCGGTCGGCTGGGCCTCGATCGTCGGGCCGAAGCCGAGCTTCTCACAGCCCGCGAAGCCGAGCGGTTCGCCGCCGTCGCCGTGGGTGAGGACGGAGTCGGCGAAGCTCTCGCCCTGCCAGGAGCCGGCCCTTATCGTCGTCGCCAGCGGCCCCAGGCAGGCCCGCGGGGCGGTCAGGAAGGGGGCCGGGGTGCCGCCTTCGGGAAGCGGCCCGCGCTCGGCGTCGTGGCGGGGGTCGGCGGGGACCCCCCAGACGGTCAGCTTGGAGCTGAAGATGGAGAGCGCCTGGATCGTGTTGGCGAGCCTGGCGAGGACGTTGTAAGGGGGGGCGGGGTTGACCAGCAGTTCGATCGTGGTCGGCACCCCGAGGACGGCGAAGCCGATCTTCGCCGCGACCCCGGGCGGGGGGATCAGGTTGTAGAGGAGGACGTGGTTTTCGCCGCCGACCGCGCTGGTCTTCACGTCGACGGTGCCGATCGCGGCGCCGGGGCCGCACAGCAGGGCGAAGAAGTCGGCGTTGGAGCAGCGTTCGGTGGCGGTCGGGTTGCCGACGAAGCCGGGGACCTGGGCGACGGTGGCGTCGCGCAGGTCGCCGTCGGGCAGGACGCCCAGGATCGGGTCTTCGGCGGTGTCGAAGGCCAGCGTGGTGCTCATCTCATAGGGGTGGGCGCCGGCCTGGGTCAGCTCGGAGCCGTCGGGGGGCGGGTTGGTGAAGGCGAGGTCGAATTCGGACAGGCCGAAAGAGGCCGAGGCAGGGGCGGCGGCGAGCAGCGCCGCGAGCGCGAGCAGCGCCGCGAGGGCGAGAGCGCGGGGAGCTCGTCGCCTGAGGATCACTTGGAGCTCCTGTTCTTGCGGATACGGCAGCGCCTGGCCCGGTGGCTCTGGCGGCGGGCCTGCTTGGCGGAGCGGGCGGCCCTGCGGTGAAGCGCCCCGGCCCTGGCGCGCCTGCCGTTGCGGGCGAGCTTCCTGGCGCCGCGGCGCAGGCGCTTGGCGCGGGCGCTGAGGGCCTTTGCCCTGCGGGCGGGCTTCGCGCAGCGCCCGGTGGCCGCTTCCCTGACGTTGCCGGGGCCGGCGAAGGCTGCGCTGGCGGGGGTGCTCGCCTGCGGCGCGGGGGGCGGGCTCTGGCAGGCTTCGCCTTCGCAGCCCGCCGGCGGGGCGGGCGGGGCGGGGAAGCCGCCGCCTGCGCGGGCGTCGTAGACGTCGAGCAGGCCGGGGTCTTGGGGCAGCAGGCTCGAGGCGGTGGTGAAGAAGACGTCGGAGCCGTCGGCGGAGGCGTCGATCAGCTCGGAGTCCTGGGGGCTTTTGCCCGAGGAGATCAGGCTGATGCAGCCGCCGCTTTCAGCCACGTACAGCTCCCCGCCCTGTTCTTGGAGGCACTGGCTCTTGCTCGCCGCGCGCTCCCACTCATAGATGTCTCCGGCGCCGTTGGTGTCGCGCAGGACCAGGGGGTCGAAGCTTTCGAAGAAGAGGCGCTCGCCGTCGCCCGAGAGGGCGCGGCCGGGGTGGAGCTGGTCGGTCCAGCCGGGCAGGCGGGCGGCGGCCCAGAGGTTCGCGGTGCTCTGACTGCCGCTCTCTGCCACTTCGCGCCCGGTCGGCCGCGTCCCGCTCGGGTTGCAGGAGGCGCAGATGAGGCTGCCGGGGCCGCCGGGCTGGGCGTCGTAGAGGTAGACCTCAGCGTCTGGTTCCCCGCTTTGAGCATCGGTGCTGTCATAGCCCGTCGGCGCCGCGTTAGAGTCAAACGCCGCCCATAGCCCGTCGGGGCTGACCCGCGAGGTTCGTTTGAACGGCAGGATCGCCACCGGCGAGGGCAACGCCCCGGTCAGCGCGTTGGAGGCGTCAAGGTCCGAGAGGGTGGCGATGAATGTGAGCTGCCTCCCGATGCAGCTCTCGCCCGCTTCGTAGAGGTAGAGGTTGGGCTCCCCGGCCTGGGCGCTGGCCCCCTGCGCGTTCTGCTGGGCACCGCTGCAGTTCTGCCCCGAGGCGAAGTAGAGGCGCTCGGCGTCGGCGCTGGCGCCCATCAGGCCCATGAATTCTCCGGCGATCCGGCGGGTGTGGGTGTTCAGGGCGCCGGCTTCTTCTTCGGCGCTGAATTCGTAGAGGTCGTCGCCGCTCGAGCCTTTGAGCGAGAAGATCGCCCGTTCCCCGCCGGGGTCGGCGGCGAGGAAGGTCGCGGGTTTCGTTTTGGAGGCGAGCCCGGAGACTTCGTAGGTGCAGGGCAGGGCGGCTTCGGTGCATTCCCGGCTCGCCCGCAGCGCCACCCCGGTGCCGGAGACGCCCGCGGCTTTGGAGAGGGTCAGCGAGCTCGGCCCGACCGAGAGGATCGTCGTCCCCGTCGCGATCCCGGTGCCGTAGATCCGCTGGCCGGATTCGAAGGCGCCCGCGGCGGTGGTGAGATTGGTGACCTCGGCCGAGGATCTCGCCAGGTCGCCGCTGCCGGTGGCGATCTGCGGGCGCGGCGCGGTCGCGTTCTCGCGCAGGTAGAGGTTGCCGGGGCCGCCGGCTAAGTTGCCGCCGTTGGCGAAGGTCGGCGGTTCGCTCGCTTCGGTCGCCGTCCAGAAGACCCTCTGCGCGTCGGCGGAGACCGCGTGGTAGACGCTGTTTGAGCCGATTTCGTTCGTCACCCCTTCGGCGCTGCCGACCGAGGCGTGGGTCGGGGCGGCGGCGGCGTCGGGTAGGACGCTGATCAGGCGCAGCTGCCCGTCGAAGGCGGCGTAGAGCTGGAAGGTGCGGGGGTTGGCGGTCGAGGCGTCGGGGGTGAGCGCCGCATCGGCGCGGAAGACCGAGGCCTCGCCGTCGGCGGAGGCGCCCTGGAGCGCCAGAAAGAAGGTGCTGGAGCCGACTTCGGCGGGGGGGTCGAAGCCCGGCGGCGGCTCGGCGCCGCTCAGCAGCTCGAAGGAGCCGGCGGCTTCGCCGCAGTCGCTGCGCCGATACAGGGCGCCGAAGCCCGGCGGGGCCCCGGGGGCCAGGGCGACGTCGGTGTCCTGCAGCAGCCAGGCATCGCAGAGGTCCGCGGAGAAGAGCTTGTATGGGACCTGCGTATAGCCGCCAAAGTATAGCGACTGGTTTGCCCTCGGGGCGGTGATCGCGTGGCTCTGCCAGCCGCCCGACTTGCGCCGGGCGACGTACTGGTTGACCAGGGCGGAGGCCTGCGGCCCGGCGAAGGCGTTGTGGGCGCCGTAGGCGAGCCCCTCGCCGCCGGGGGTCGACTGCTGGGGGAGGGTGAAGGAGCGGGCCGCGAACACGTCGCCGTTGTTTTTGTCGACCGGGCTGACCATCTCATAAGCTCGGCAGTCCGCCAGGAGGGCCGAGGCGCCGGCGCGGAAGGGCTGGTTCGGGCAGTCTGTCGTCGGCGCGGGGGCGGTCGGGTAGGTGTGGAAGCTGGCTTCTTCGCCGAGGGTCGGCCCGCCGCCCGAGCTCTCGGCGACGAAGCGGTAGTGGTAGGTGGTGTCGGGCTGAAGCGCTTCGGCGGCGCCGAGGAAGACCCCTTTGCTCGCCACGGGAGCATCCACCACGCCGGCGTTCAGCGCGATCGCCGTCGCCGGCGCTTCCTCGGTGCAGCCCCCTTCGGAGCATTTGCCGGTCCCGTACTGCACGAAGTAGGTGGTGTCGGGCCAGAAGTGGGGGTTGATCTGCGCCCGCACGGTTGCCCCTTCGCTGCCGACCGCGCTCGCGTACTGCTCGGCGATCGAGGGCGCCAGCTGCGGCGGCGGGCAGACCGTGGGGTCCGGCGGCGGCGGGTAGAGGTTGACGAAGCTGGGGCCGTTCTGCCCGGCGGGCGGGAAGCCGCTGTCGGAGGCCAGCAGGTCGTCGGCCTCGAGCCCGCAGGTCGGCGGCGAGCTCACCGCCAGCCCGGTCGAGTTGATGAATTCCCCCGCCCCGAAGCTCGTGAGCAGCGCCCCCGCGGGGCTGTACTTGAGGATCGGCGCGCCGACCGGCACGCCCTCGTTGATCGGGGCCAGGCTGTAGTCGAAGACGTAGAGGTTGCCGGCGGCGTCGACGGCGAGAGCAGTGGGCTCGCCGGCTTTCAGTTCGGCGATCGGGGCGCCGTCAGGGCTCAGCTCAAGCACGTTGGGGTTGATCGCCACACCGCCTCCGTCTCTGAGCGCCCCCGGGCTGCAGAACGCCGTGCTCGGGGTGTCACAGGTGCTGATGTAGATGTTGCCCGAGGCGGGGGAAACGGCCAACGACTGCACCCGCAGGCCGGGGAGCGGGATCTGGGCGCTGTAGTGGCCTTCGCGGTCGAACTCCTGCACCCGTTCCTGGTCGCCGACGTAGATCGTGTCTTCGCTCGGGGTCGTGCCCCGATGCACGGCGATGTAGCTGCTCGCACCGAATGGGGTCCCGAACTGCCCTTCCCCGGGGCCGGGGTTGCCTGCCGTTCCCGCCCCGCAGGCGTCGCCGTTGGCGATGTATTGGGCGGTGCAGACGTTCCCCGGGTTGGCCGGGCTGCCGCCGCCCTGGTCGACGCCGCCGCCGAACATCAGCAGGAACTGGCCTGCGGGGCCGAACTTCTGCACCCGGTGGTTGTACAGGTCGAACACGTAGACATCGCCTTCGGAGTCGACCGCGACTCCCTGGGGCCCGTTCACCTGCCCGACCCCCGCCCCCGTCGTCCCCGCCTTGCAAACGTCGCCGTCGGCCGGCACGCAGACCTCGAGCTTGCCTTCGGGGTCGTTGCCGGGGCCGCTTTGGACCACGTCCCAGCCCCAGGCCCGCAGGAACTGCCCCCAGGGGCCGAACTTCTCGATCCTTTGGTTGGACTGGTCGGCGACGTAGACGTCGCCGCTCGCCGCGTCGGTGGCGATCCCGCGCGGGCCCTTGCACTGCCCGCCCGCCGAGCCGGTGGGGCAGAACTGGCGCAGCGGCGCCAGTTCGGCGGCCCCCGCGGCGGGGGCGGGGGACAGCGCGGCACTCAGCAGCGCGAGGACGGCGAGCGTCCCGGCGGCGGCGCGGACGGTCCTCATCGGCCCCCGCGCCTGCCTGCCGAACTGCCGGATTCGAAAGTCGGTCGAGCTGTCAGTGATCACGTGCTTCTCTTCTCCCTGGCAATCTGCCTTATGTGCTGCCCGCTGCCGTCGGTTGCTTCGCTGGAGCCTGCGCCCCGGGCCACCTGCGTGGCCCGGGGCTTCGGCTTGCTTCTGTGCTGTGTTACCCGTGCTGCGTGATGCCTCCTATTCGAGCTTCGCCACCAGTTCTTTGGCGGCGCTCATCGTCACTTTGCAGCTGCCGTTGGCGGTTTTGACACCGGTGCAGGTGCCCTCGGGTGCCTACTCCCCTCACCCCCGCACGCCCCTGGCGGCGACGGGCCGGCGCGCTGCTTTGTCCTCGGTCGGCCCATGTAGCGCTGCTGAGGGTCCAACCCCCCGACCGCGCCCGCCTGGATGGATGACGCGCCTGGCACACGGCGCATCTCTGCGTCCTCGGGCTTGCCTTTGCGTCCAGCAAAGGCTGCGCCCTGCGTCCTTGACCTGCTTGGCCAGTCGCGCCCCCAGTCGGACCCGGCCGGGGGGTTGGACGCCTCGTCCTCCCTGCGTCCTTGGCTGCGGGGGTCTCGGTGGGCGTCTTGAAGGTTTGGGTGTCGGTGGTTTGCATGGTGGTCGGTGTCTTGTGGTCGTTCGGTGTATCTCGTCTTGTTGTCGTGTCGCTCGGGCCTCCGCCCCGGGAGCCTGCGGCTCCCGGGACTTCGGCTTGCTTCTTTGCTGCTAGGCGGCTATTCCAGCTTCGCCACCAATGCGTGGGCTTCGTCCATCGTCACTTTGCAGCTGCCCGAGACTGCGGTTTTGGTGCCGGTGCAGGTGCCCGCGCCCGAGGTCCACTCGATCGAGCTGGTGCCGGGGGCGAGTTCCCAGTTGACGACGACTTCCTTGGCCGAGGGCTCCCCGGAGAAGAAGTCGCCCGAGGTCGAGGTGCAGTTTTCGCTGCACCACAACAGGCCCCAGATTTTGGCCGTGCCGCCGCCTTCCTTGTCGATGCTGAGCGTCTCGGTGGGACGGTCTTCGAAGACCGCTTCGACCGTCGAGGCTTCGCTCAGCGTCATCGTGCATTCGATCCCCGAGCAGGCCGCCGCGGAGCCCGTGCCCCCGGTGAATTCCTTGAAATAGAATTCTTTGTTGGGAGCTTCGCCCGTGAGCGTGAAGCTCACCCCTTCGGGGAAGGGGATCGTGACCGTCTGGCAGCGCAGGGTGCAGGTCAGGCCGTTTTTGTTGTTGTAGACGGAGCCCAGGCCCGAGCCCGCCTTGACGATCGTCAGGTCGTAGACGCGCTTGAACTTGACGCCGACTTCTTTGGCTTCAGACATCGTCACCGTGCACTGGCGGTTGCCGAAGTTGCCCGAGGGGCAGGTCTGCCATTGCTGGAAGCGGTAGCCGGCCGCCGGGGAGGCGGTCAGGGTTACTTCTTCGCCTTCGGGGAATTCTTCGGTGCATTCGGTCCCCGATGCGCCCGTGCAGGTGATCCCCGCGGGGTCAGAGACGACCGTGCCTTCGCCTTCGTTGATTTTGAGGGTTAGGGGTTGTTCGGGGGCGACTTCTTCTTCTTCGAAGTTGGCCGTCACTTCCTTCGCTTCGGACATCGTCAATTCGCAGTAGAAGTATCCGCCTTCCGGGCAGCCCGCTCCGGTGTAGCCGGTGAATTTCGAGCCTTCGGCGGCTTTTGCGGTCAGGGTGACTTCGACGCCTTCTTCGAATTCGTGCGAGCAGGTTTCACCGCAGTTGATCCCGGTGGGACCGCTGGTGACGGTGCCTTCGCCCGAGCCGGTCTTGTTGACGGTGAGCGGGTATTTGGTCGGTCCGCAGCCTTCTTCGCTTTCGCATTCGCCGAAGTAGGCGGTGAGTTCGATGTCTTCCGATTCGGAGAACACGTAGTCGAGGCATTCCGCGCCTTCTTCGCAACCCGTGGCAACGTTGCCACTCAAGACTTCCCAGCCGAGGAATTCGGATTCCGATCCGGCCGTCGCGCTGACGTAGAGGGGATAGAAACCTTCTTCTTGGTTAAGCGTCCCGGTGCATGAGCCGGAGCTCGGCGGCCCTTCGCAGGCGACGGGCGGCGAGCCTTCGCCGAATTCCCCCACGGCATTGACCGACCCTTCGCCCGAACCGATGCCTTCGATGTTGATCGTGTAGGTCCCAGCCATCGCCTGCGCGGCCGGGACGAGCATCAGCGCCGCGAGGACGCCGAGCAAGATGGTCATTCGTCTCACTGTGTTATCTCCCTTGTGTAGTAACGCCCGCCGGGGGTGGTCCGGCCGGCCGGATTGACGACGGCCGCGGGGTCCCGCCCCGTGGCCGAGCTGGTTGATCAATGGGGCCGACGGGAGCAGGAGCGCTCTCGGCGGGTGATGCGATGAAGTCCGTGGTCACTGCGGGTCTCTCTCCGTTTCCCTGTGCGGGCCGCTTCCCGGGCGGCCCTCCCTGCTTTCCCTGCGCGCTGTAGGTGCGTGGCGTTCCCGATGAAGGGGGCACGTACCTGCGCTTGCCCAGGGTAGCCGGACACACGCGCGTTTGTCAAGCTTGTGTGCCCAAAGAGAGACGATAGTTCCCGGAATCGGCGCGCGGGGAGGAGGCTACGCGGCTGCGCGGGCGAGGCGGGTGGCCTCGGCGGGGCCCAGGTAGGGCAGGAGGACGAGCTCGGCGCAGTCGGGCAGCAGCTCCTCGAGGCGGGCGGCCTCGCCGGCGGCGACCTTGCGCTGGGCGAGCGAGACGAGCGCGCCGAGGGTCGAGTCCTCGGTCGAGGCGGGGAGGCGGGCGCCCTCGGGGCGCTCGGCGCGGCCGCGGGCCAGCGGCGCCGCCGCCTCGGCGACGGCCGCGGCGAAGCGGGCGGTCGCCGCCGGGCCGGCGGCGCGCGATTCGAGCAGGCAGAGGCGGGCGAGGCCGGGCTCGGAGGCGAGGAAGGCGAGGCCGGCGCGCAGCGCGGCGATCGCCTGCCGGGGCCACTCGCCCTCGCCGGCCGCGGCCTCGGCGATCAGCTCGCGCAGGTGGTCGACGACGACCTCGAAGGCGGCGAGGAAGCAGTCTTCCCTGCTCTCGAAGTTGGCGTAGAAGACGCGCCGGCTGACCTTGGCGTGGCGGACGATGTCGCTCAGCGTCACCGCGGCGTAGCCCTTCTCGGCCACCGCTTCGGCGAGGCCGGCGATCAGCCGCTCGCGCTGGTGGTGGGCGACCTGCTCACGGCTGTAGCCGTGGCGGCCGGCGGGGAGCGGCCCCAGCTCTTCGGCGGGCATCGTCAGGTCACCCCGTCGGGTCCTTCGAGGTCTGCGTGCGCCGGATGAAGTCGGCAAAGCCGGGGACGGTGAATGCGACCTGGCCGCGTTCCGGGCTGTAGATCAGTCCGTCGTCGATCAGGCCCTCGCGAATCGTCGCAGCCGCCCGGTGCCCCCCAAACCCGACAGCGGCCTCACCGCTGCTGACCGGGCCATCGCCCAGAGCGGCCATCGCGGCCATGTACATCTTCGCCCTCTCGCCGGCACGGTTCCAGCGCCCCAGATAGAGGTCTGCCTCGAGCTCGTCCCTGCCCAGCGAAAGTGCCGCCTCCACCTGTTCGGCGCCGATACGCGGACCGCTCGCCACCTGCCAGAGCGCGTGTCCGAAGAGTTGAATGAAGTATGGGTACCCTTCGCACGCTTTCAGCAGGGTGTCCAGCGCGGAGCGCTCGACCTCGAAATCGGCCAAGGCCGCCCGCGCAGGTTCGAGCAGCGCCGCTTCGGCCGCCTCGGCAGAAAGGGGTCCGATCCGCCGGTAGCTGAAAAGCCGCTCCGCGTAGGTCTTGGCCGATAGAAGCTGGTCGTGGAGCGGAGGAAGACCTGCCATCAGCAAGGCAAGGGGTAGCTCTCGCTTCGACAATTCGTGCGCGGCGGCACACAATGCCTCCAGTGCAGCGGGCTCTGCCTGCTGTAACTCATCGAGCAGGAACAACACGCCGGTTCCGGTGTCTCGTGCAGCTTCTCCAAGCACGCGAAAGAGATCGACGAGGTCCACTTCCAGGCTGGCGGCTTCGCGTGAGCCGAGATCCAGGCTGACCTCAAGCCCTGTTTCAGGCTCCCGCACGCCGATACGACGGATCATCTCCGATAGCCGCGACACAGCCTCGCGAACCGCACCCTTGTGCTCCAGCTGGTGCACGGCAGCCCACGCGCGTTCGGTGAGGGCAGACCTAAAGCCGACATCCGCGCGGGACTCCAGGCTCTGCACGATCCAGCCGTGGTCTTGCGCCATGTCCTCCCCGGCCCACAGCAGGGCGGTCTTACCCACGCCTCGAATACCGGTGAGAACGATGCTGCGCTCGCCGCGTCCTAGAGCGAGCCTTCCGATCATGATCGAGATCGCCTTCAGCTCGCTCTCGCGTCCGGAGAGAATCGGCGGCGGCACTCCGGCTCCGGGCCGGTAGGGGTTGAGGAGCGGATCCATAGGCTAGTCGATACTAGCGAATACTAGCGAATACTAGCCAGATTTCACTAGTATCCGCTAGGCAGCGCTAGCATGCCTTGAGCTACGCGGAGATCGCTTCGGCGGCCTCGCCGGCCTCCCGCGCGGCTTCCTGCTCACCGACGTAGGGGCGCAGGAGGAACTCGAGGGTCTCGGGCAGGAGGGCGCGCAGCTTGCCGGCTTCGCCGGCCATCAGCCGCTGGCCGAGCACCCAGACGACGCCGCCGCAGAGCGTCTCCTCGAGCGTCTCCGGCAGCTGCGCCCGGCGCGGGTTGAGCTCGCGGCCGGGGCGCAGCAGCCTGGCCAGCCGCTTCAGCGCCGCCTCGTGCCTGGCCGCCGTCTCGTCGCCGGCGGCGGTCGCCTCGACGAGCACGCAGCGGGCGGCCTCGGGGTGCGCGGCGACGTCCTCGAAGAGGGCGCCGAGCGCGGCGCCGACCCGGTCGGGCCAGGGGCCTTCTTCGCGCTCATACGCCCCCTCGACCCGCTCGACCGTGTGCGCGGTCGCCGCGTCGAGCAGCGCCAGGAAGGCGGCCTCCCTGTCGGCGTAGTGCTTGTAGAAGGTCTTGTAGCCGACCCGGGCGCGGCGGACGATCTCCTCCATCGTCGTCTCCTGGTAGCCCTGGCGGGCGATCAGCTCCGCGGTCGCCGCGAGGATGCGGCGCCGCTGGTCCGCCGCGGCGGCGTCGCGGCCGACCGGCTCGCGGCCGGGAGGCTGCCGGCTCTCTCTTCCGGGCAGGGCGCGCACAGGTGCAGGATAGCGCTAGTTCCCATTGGTACGAAACTGGTACTTGGGTTAGAGAAAGTTCCCAAACATAAGCTATGGTGTCCGGAATGGATGCACCGGGCCCTCTGCGCGCAGTCAGGTCTTGGGAGGAGCTGGCGCCCGACCGCGGCGGGGACGACGCCGTGCTGGAGGCGATGCTGCTGACGGCCGGCGAGAAGGGCTACGCGAAGGCGACCCTGCGCGAGGTCGCCGAGCGGGCGCGGATCAACGAGGACCGCTTCCACCGCCGGCTCGGCAGCAAGGAGGAGTGCTTCGCGCGGGCCTACGCGGAGGCGGCGGAGCGCCTGGCCGGGCGGGTCGCCGAGGCCTGCGAGGGAGCGGACTCCTGGCGCGCCGCCTTCCGCGCCGGCCTGGCTGAGCTGCTGCGCTTCGCCGCCGAGCAGCCGCTGCAGGCGAAGGCGCTGCTGCTCGAGGTGCGGGCGGCGCGCGGCCGCGCCTGGGCGGCGCACAAGGAGCTGGTCGGGCTGGCCGTCGCGGCGCTGGAGACGGCGCGCGAGCAGCCCGGCGCCCGCGCCGACGCCAGCCCGATGACCGCCGGCTTCATCGCCGGCGCGATCGAGGAATCGCTGGCGATCGAGCTCGCCGCCGGCCGCGCCGCGACGATCGAGCGCCTGCTCCCCGACCTCACCCACCTCGCCTTCCTGCAGCTGTTCGGCGAGGAGTAGCGGCGACCAGAGCCACAAGGGAATCGGCGAGCAGCTAACTTAAGGCGCAATTACTTATGCCGTGATAAGTTATGGCAATGGCCGCCGATTTCCTCAACCGGATGGAAGAGCTGCGGATGCTGCAGCGGCGATGGGAGAGTGGCGAGAGCCAGATCTTCCTCCTCTGGGGACGGCGGCGCGTCGGCAAGACCGAGCTGCTGCTCGAGTTCGGCCGCGATCGACCATGCCTCTTCTTCGAGGCGACGAGCGGCACCCGCTCCGACCACCTGAGCGACTTCTCGGAGCGCCTGGCGGAAGTCACCGGCAGGGCAGGGCTCACCGCCCCCGACTGGGCAACCGCCCTCGACGCTGTCGCCGACTGGGCCGCGGCGGAGGGACCGGTCCTGCTGGTTCTCGACGAGTTCCAACACATCGCGCGGCAGAGCCCCGAGGTGGGCACGACGATCAATGTCTGGTGGCGGGAGCGGGGCCGCTCGGTCCCCGTGTTCGTCGTTCTCTCCGGCAGCGAGATCGGGTTCTTCGAGCGAGAGGTGGTCAACTACTCGGCAAGCACCTACGGGCGCCGGGCGGGCCAGCTGCGCCTCGAGCCGTTCAAGCCGCGGGACGTCGGCCTCTTCCTGCCCGATTGGTCCGCCGAGGACCGGATCCGCGCATACGGCGTCTTCGGCAACATGCCCTACTACCTCGCACATGTTCGCGCCGGAGACGACCTCGGCCAGAACATCCTCGATCTGATCCTGATGCGCGACGGCCTCCTTCACGAAGAGGCACGGCTGCTGCTGGACGTGGAGCTGCCGGACGCGAGCTCTTACTTCTCGGTGCTGCGCGCGATCGCCGCCGGGCAGACTCGCGTCAACCAGATCGACCAGCGCACCGGGATCGGCGACTCCTCACGAGTCAGCCAGATGCTCGACCGCCTGCAGAGGCTCTGGCTCGTCCGCAAGGAGCTGCCGGTGACCGTTCGCAACCCCGAGCGCTCGCGAAAGAGCTTCTACCGGATCACCGATCCGTACCTGCGCTTCTGGTTTCGCTTTGTCCTCCCGGCGCAGGGACGCCTGGCCGATGCCGAGGGGGCCAGGCGGCACCTCCAGGGGCGCGTCCTGCCGCAGCTCGACGAGTTCGTCTCGGCGCCGGCCTTCGAGGAGGTGTGCCAGACATGGCTGCGGGAGGAGACGGACGCAGCAGCCGTCGGCTGGTGGTGGGGCAAGGTGCGTGAGCGCACCGAGGCCGGCATGCGGGACGTCGACCGCGAGGTGGATGTCGTCGCGATCGATGACGACGGAGAGGCGATCGCGCTCGGCGCATGCAAGTGGACCGCCGGCCGGATGGGCACCGCCGAGCACGAGAAGCTCGCATCGGCCGCCGCCCACCTGCGCCCCGGCGGAGAGCCCCCATCGCTCTTCCTCTTCTCCCGCTCCGGCTTCGCGGAGTCACTCGAACGGGAGGCCGAGGAGAACCCACGGCTCCACCTCGTGCGAGCCGTGGAGCTGTAGCGAGGGCGTATAGCCTCCCGCCCATGAGCCGCCCCGACTCCTGCGCCGAGCTGCTGGCGGGGCACTTCGCGGCGGGGCGGCATCTGGTCGTCGGGCTGGACACCGATCCGGCGCGGATCCCGGAGTCGCTGGCGCCCGGCGCGTCGCCCGCCGAGCGGGTGGTCGAGTTCAACCGGGCGATCGTCGCCGCGACCGCCGGCCTCGCCGCCGCCTACAAGCCGAACTCGGCCTTCTACGAGGCGCTCGGCGCCGAGGGCTTCCGGGCGCTGGAGGAGACCGTGGCGGCGGTGCGGGCCGGGGCGCCGCAGGCGGCGGTGCTGCTCGACGCCAAGCGGGCCGACATCGGCTCGACCAACGCCGGCTACGCCGCCGCCGCCTTCGAGCGCCTCGGCGCCGACGCGATCACCGTCCATCCCTACCTCGGCGGCGAGGCGCTGGCGCCGTTCCTCGAGCGCCGCGACAAGCTCGTCTTCGTCCTCGCCCGCACCTCCAACCCGGGCGCCGGCGAGTTCCAGGACCTGCTCGCCGACGGCCTGCCGCTCTACCGCCACGTCGCCCGCGCCGTCGCCCGTGACTGGAACGGCGCCGGCAACTGCGGCCTCGTCGTCGGCGCCACCTACCCGGAGGAGCTGCGGGCGGTGCGCGAGGACGTGCCGGCCGCGATGCCGATCCTGATCCCCGGCGCCGGCGCCCAGGGCGGCGACGTCGCCGCGGTCGTCGCCGCCAACCGCGCGGCCGGCAGCGACGCCTACCTGATCACCGCCTCCCGCTCGATCATCTACGCGTCGTCGGGTCCCGACTTCGCCACCGCGGCCCGCGCCGCGGCACACTCCCTCGACACCGAAATTCGCTCCGCGGTCGAGGTTTGAGTCGCATAGCGGTCGAAAGCTCGACCGCGGGTTGGCTTACTTCGCTTTGGCGACCTTCGCCGCCTCGGCGCTGCCGAGGTAGGGGGTGAGGGTGAACTCGACCAGGTCGGGGAGCAGGTCCTCGAGCTCTGCGGTCCTGCCGGCGATGATGCGGCGCGAGATCAGCGAGACCATGCCGCCGACCAGCGCTTCCTCGGTGGTCGGCGAGAGGCGCTCGAGGACCTCCTTCGGGCGGCCCTCGCGACCCTCGCGGAAGTAGGGGACGAAGCTCTGGATCGCCGCGTCGTAGCGCTCGACCACGGCCGGGCCGGCGACCAGCGCCTCGACCATGCAGAGGCGGGCCAGGTTCGGCTCGGTGGCGAGGAACTCGAGCATCGCGTCGATCCCCGCCCTGATCGCCTGCGCCCAGTCGTCGGTCTCCTCGAAGGCGGCGCTGACCCGCTCCTGCAGTTCCTTCATCACCGTGTCGTAGGCGGCGACGAAGCACTCGTCCTTGCTTTCGAAGTGCTCGTAGAAGGTGCGGCGCGAGACCGCGGCGGCGCGCGTGATGTGGGCGATCGTGGTGTTCGAGTAGCCGTACTCGGCGATCGCCTCGGCGATTCCGGCGATCAGCCGCTCGCGCTGGTTATGAGTGACGAACTCGCGCGGCAGGCCGTGCCGCCCCGGAGGCAGGCGCGCCAGCTCCGGCGGGTAGTCCTCGGCCCCGGGCGACTGCTTCGCCGACTTGCCTGATTTCTTGCGCGCCACAGGGCGAGCATATCCGTCCGGCGCGGCGGATTCGCGGCTCAGCTCCGACATAGCCGCCTCGATACCCAGATAGGGGAGGACGGCGGCGGACATCAGCTGCGGCAACAGCTCCGGCAGCTCGTCGGCCGCGCCGCGCACGACGCGCGAGTAGATCTGGCCGTAGGCCGAGCCGGCCAGCGCCTCGGCGGTGGTGTGGGGCACCGCTTCGGGGTCCTCCATCTCCCGCCGGCCGGCGTCGATCAGCGAGGCGATCACCCGCATCGTCATGTCGCGCCGCGCCCGGGCGGCGTCGCCGGCGGCCAGCACCTCGACCCCGAAATGGGCGCGGCTGGGATCGCGGCTGAGGCCCTCGATCACCCCGGAGGCGACAGCGCGCAGCCGGTCCGGCCACTCTTCGCGGCTCTCGTAGGCCCGCATCATCGTCTCCAGGCACTCCTCGTTGACCTCCTGCCAGGCCGAGAGGAAGCAGTCGTACTTGCCGCGGAAGTGGCGGTCGAAGGCGGGCCGGTCGAGCCCGGCCCGCTCCAGCACCAGCTCGATCGTCGTCCTCCCGTAGCCACGCTCGGCGGCGACCTCGATCAGCGCGTCGACGATCTCCTCGCGCTCGCCGCCGCCGGTGCGTATCGGGGTGTCGGTCTCGAGCACTACCGCATCGGGCCCCCGGTCCCCACCCTGGCTAAGACTTGCCGTCGGAGTGCTTCGCCGGCGCTTCCGCCGCGACGCGCTTGGCGGCCTCGGGGCCGACGTACGGAGTCAGCGAGAACTCGACCAGCTCGGGGAGGAGCTGCTCGATCTCCTCCACCTGGCCCATCACGATCCGCTGGTAGATGATCCAGAAGACGCCGCCGACGATCGTCTCCTCGAGTGTGCCCGGCAGGGTGTCGCCCTTCGGCGCCACCTTGCGGCCCATGCGGAAGAGCGGCACGAAGGCCTGGATCGAGCGTTCGTAGCGCTCGACCGCGGCCGGGCCGGCGGAGAGCGCCTCGACGACGCAGGTGCGGGCCAGCGCGGGCTCGCTCGCCACGTAGTGGAGGAAGGCGGCGAGGCCGGCGTTGACCCGGGCGGGCCAGGCGTCGACCTTGGCGGCGGCGTCGACCACCCGCCGCAGCGCCTCCTTGACCGCGAACTCCGAGGCGGCGAGGAAGCAGTCTTCCTTGGAGGAGAAGTTCTCGTAGAAGGTGTTGCGGGCGATCCCGGCGCGGCTGACTATGTCGGCGACGGTGACCGCGCGGTAGCCCTTCTCCACGGTCTCCTCGGCCAGCGCCGCGATGATCCGCGAGCGCTGGTGGCGGGCGATGAACTCGCGCGGCAGCGGGTGCCGCCCCGGGGGCATTCTCGTCGCCTGAGGAACCCGATCAGCCACGAGATCCAAGTTACTCGCCGCGGCAAAAGATTCAAGCTGGACGGATCGGCGGGATACCGCTACAGTACCGAGCCCTAGACAAGCTGTTCCCTGGATCAAGGAGGAGGGGAAACGATGGGGAAGCAGGCCGCAACCAACGTCCAGGCAGGGGCTGCGGGGACCGGCGTGACAGGAGCAGTGGCAGCGCCTTGCCACTCCCCCATGCTCGAGCTCGTGGATTCTCCCAAGCGCGAAAGGATTCTTGTGGGAATGCTCGAGGCGGTCGGCGCCGAGGGCTACGACGCGACCTCCGTACGCACGGTTCTCGGCCGCACGGGGCTCTACAGGCAGGCCTTCTACGACGAGTTCGCCGACAAGGACGCCTGCTACCTGGAGGCGCTGAAGAAGGGGATCGCGCAGCTGGAAGCGGTGACGATCCGCGCCGCAATCAGTCAGGAGACCTGGAGGGGTAGGCTGCGCGCCGGCCTCGGGGGGTTGCTCGACGCGCTCGACGCCGACCCCGACTTCGGGCGCGGAGTGATCGTCGGCGTCCACTCGGCCGGTCCGGAGGCGCTGGCGATACGGGCCAAAGCGATGAAAAGAGCGGCTGAATTCATCGATCTGGCCAGGGCCGAAATGGACCAGTCCGAGTCGCCGCCTCAGATCGCTCCGGAGGGGATCGTCGCCGGGATCCACGCGATCGTCCATTCACGGCTCTCCACCGGGGCAGGCGAGGGGTTTCGCGAGCTGCTGCCGGAGTTCATGTACTTCGCCGTGCTGCCCTACTTCGGCGCCGAGGCGGCGAACGCGGAGATGCGGGCCGCGCGCATCTAGCGCTTCTGTCTGCAAGATGCGGTTGGACAGGGCGGCCGCACTCCCCTACATTGAGCGTAGATGGAATCGCCCCAGCTGCCTCGTGCCTATGCGGTGCGCTCCGAGCGCGAGCGGCTGCTGGAGGCGATGGTGAGGACCGCCGCGGCGAAGGGCTACGAGGCGACGACGGTCGCCGACGTGGTCGAGGTCGCCGGCGTCTCCCCCGAGAGCTTCGACCAGATGTTCGAGAGCAAGGAGGCCTGCTTCCTCGAGGCATACGAGGCGGTCTTCGACGTGCTCGTCGCCCACGTGACCGCGGCCTTCGAAGCGGCGGCGGACGAGCCCTGGCCGGAGCAGATCGCCGCCGGGCTCGGCGCGCTGGTCGACCTGCTCTCGACCGAGGCCGACATCGCCCGCCTGGCGATGGTCGAGGTGACCGCGGCGGGCGACGACGCGCGCGAGCGCTACCGCACGATGCTGACCCGCTTCACCCCCTTCCTCGAGCAGGGCCGGCGCTACTCGGGCCAGGGCGAGGAACTGCCCGCCGACACCGCCCGCTTCGCGATCGGCGGCGCCACCTCGATGATCTTCGACGAGGTGCGGGCCGGCCGCGGGCCGGAGCTGAAGCGGATCCTGCCCGACCTCGTCTTCGCCGTGCTGATGCCCTACCTGGGGCCGGAGGGGGCGGAAGACGAGATGCGGCGGGTTACGCGGGAGAGCTAGACGCCCGTTCCGTGGCGGCCCTCGCCGGCGGCGAAGCGGGAAGCTCCCTCGACTGCGACGTGGAGGGTCTCGCGACCTAGCTTGTGCTCCAGGGCTATGCCGTCCTCGAGCGGCATGCCGAAGCCTTCTATTGCTGCTTGGCGGTCGGCCAGCATGGTCTCTTGGGGGAAGCTGGCGATTTTCTCGGCGAGCTCTAGGGCTCGGTCCAGGTGTTGACCCTGGTCGACGACCTCATTCACGAGGCCGATTCGCAGGGCCTCATCCGCCGCGACCGGGCGGCCGGTGAGGATCAGCTCTAGGGCTCGGCCGAGGCCGATCGTGCGCGGCAGGCGCTGCGTGCCGCCGTCGACCAGCGGCACGCCCCAGCGGCGCTCGAAGAGGCCGAAGGTCGAGCTCGGCGTGGCGATCCGCAGGTCGCACCAGAGCGCCAGCTCGACCCCGCCGGCGAGGCACCAGCCGTCGACCGCCGCGATCGCCGGCTTCGCCGGGGTGAGCCGGGTCGGGCCCATCGGGCCGTGCGGGTGGTCGACGTCGAGGTCCATCGCCTTCAGGTCTGCGCCGGCGCAGAAGGCCTCGCCGCCGGCCCCGGTGAGGACGAGCACCCGGGCGCCCTCGTCGGCCTCGAAGTCGGTCAGCCCCTGGCGGAAAGCCTCCGCCGCCGCCGCGTCGATCGCGTTGCGCCGCGCCGGGCGGTCGATCGTCAGCAGCGCCGCCGCCCCGACGCGCTCGTAGCGCAGCTCGTCGCTCATCCTCGGGAAGAGTAGGGAGTGGGCGGGCTAGTCGCGGCGTACCTCCGGGTCTCGCCGGCGACGCCCAGCTCCCGGGTACGCCCCGGCGCGCTGCGGTCATCAGGGCAGGCACTGGATGACCGTCCGCCACGCTAGGAGATGGCTCGGACGCCGCGTGGTTCCGGGCACGAAAAAACGACCGGGGATGGCGCTCAAGCCTGCCCGCGCGTAGCCTTCGCACGTAGAAGCTCTTTGCGCCACCTTCAAGACGGTGTCCCGCTGGCTTCCGCGGGGCCTGTCTTTCCCAGTCGCAGGATCAACCTAGCTGGCGGGTCGTCCGGCGTCCAGGGGCAGCCCGGCGACGTTCCCGCAAACTCCGGGAAAAGGCTCGGGGTGGCGCTCCCCGGCGGCCGGCTTACTACGCTGCGCCGATGCACATAGACGAGATCCTCAACGCCAAGCGGCCGGTCTTCTCGGTCGAGCTCTTCCCACCCAAGACCGAGGAGGCGACCGAGCAGCTGTTCGCCACGGCGCGCTCGCTGCGCGAGTTCGAGCCCGACTTCGTCTCGGTCACCTACGGGGCAGGCGGCTCGACCCGCGACGGCACGGTCGAGATCACGCGGGCGCTGAAGGACGACCTGGGGCTGGAGACGATGGCCCACCTGAGCTGCGTCGGCGAGACCACCGAGGGCCTGACGGCGACGCTCGACCGGATCGCCGCGGCGGGGATCGACAACGTCTTCGCCCTGCGCGGCGACCCGCCGCGCGGCGAGCCCGACTTCGTCCAGCCCGAGGGCGGCCTCGGCAGCGCCGCCGAGCTGGCCGCGTTCATCGCCGCCTCCGAGCGCTGGGACTTCACGGTCGGCGGCGCCTGCTTCCCCGAGGTGCATCCGGAGGCGCCCGACCTCGACAGCGACCTCGACTACCTGAAGAGCAAGGTCGAGGCGGGGGCGTCGTTCCTGATCACGCAGCTCTTCTTCGACAACCAGGTCTACTTCGACTTCGTCGCCGCGGCGCGGGCGAAGGGGATCGACGTGCCGATCATCGCCGGCGTGATCCCGGTCGCGAGCTTCGCCCAGACGAAGCGGATCTGCGAGCTCTGCGACGCGACGATCCCGGCGCCGCTGGAAGCCGCCTTCGCCGCGGTCGACGGCGACGCGGACGCCGAGTTCGCGCTCGGCGTCGCTTACGCGGCGCAGCAGAGCGCCGAGCTGCTCGCCGGGGGGGCGCCGGGCATCCACTTCTACGCGCTCAACCGGGCGCCGGCGACCCGCGCCGTGCTCAGTGCGCTAAAAACCGGTAGGCCATGGGAACGCTGAGCTATCAGGGGTACCGGATCGACTTCGACGAGTACGGCGAGGGCGAACGGCCGATCGTCCTCGTCCACGGCCTGCTGATGAACCGCCGCATGTTCGAGCGGCTCGGGCCGGCGCTGGCGCGGCGCGGCAACCGCGTGATCTGCGTCGACCTGCTCGGCCACGGACGCTCCGACCAGCCCGACGACCTGCGGCTCTACTCGATGCCGCTGTTCGCCGAGCAGGTGCTGGCGCTGCTCGACCACCTCGGCCTCGAGACCGCCGTGGTCGGCGGCACCTCGCTCGGCGCCAACGTCGGGCTCGAGCTGGCGGTCCGCCATCCCGAGCGGCTCGAGGCGCTGTTCGTCGAGATGCCGGTGCTCGACAACGCGCTCGCCGCGGTCGCCGCGATCTTCGCCCCTGTGCTGCTGGGGCTGCGGGTCGGCCGGCCGGCGATCGAGCTCAGCTCGCGCCTCGCCTCGCTCGTCCCGCGCAGCAACTGGCTGCTCGACATCGGCCTCGACTGGGCGCGGCGGCGGCCGGGGCCCTCGATCGCCGTGCTCGAGGGCCTGCTGCTGGGCGAGACCGCGCCAGGGCGCGAGCAGCGGCAGCTGATCGAGCGGCCCGCACTCGTCGTCGGCCACCCGGGCGACCCGCTGCACCCGTTCAGCGACTCCGGCATGCTGGTCGAGGAGCTGCCGCGGGCGCGGATGGTCGAGGCCGGCTCGATCCTCGAGTGGCGCACCCGGCCGAAGCGGCTGAACGAAGAGCTGGCGAAGTTCCTCGACGAGGTCTGGAGCGGGGCCGGCGGAGCGGACGCGGGGAGCAACGGCAAGGGGCGCGGCCCGGCGGCTGTGGCAGGATAGGGGCGGGATCATGGCCAACCGCCGGGAGGAAGAGAGGGAGCGGCTCCGCCAGGCCAGGCAGGAAAAGGAATCCGGCCGGGCCAAGTCGGACAGGCGCAGGCTGTACACGGTCTACGGCGTCGCGGGACTGGTCGGGCTGCTGGTCGTGGCCGGGATCGTCGCGATCGTCGCCTCGGGCGGGAGCGGCGGCGGCGGCGAATCGCACATCAACCAGGCGAGCGGCTCGACCAACGGGGTGGAGCCCGACGAAAGCCAGGGCACGCCGGTGGCCGAAGTCAAGGTGGCGAACCTGAAAGAGGCGGCGAAGAAGGCCGGCTGCGTGCTGAAGCTGAAGCTCAAGGACGAGGGCCACGAACACATCCCGCCGACCGCGCCGACGCCCGAATACGGCACCAGCCCGCCGACCTCGGGGCCGCACGCCGAACCGCCCTATCAGGAGGCCGACGGCGCCTACAGCGAAATGCCCGGCGAAATCTTCCTCGTCCACTCGCTCGAGCACGGCCGGCTGCAGATCCAGTACAGCCCCGACCTCCCCGAAAAGGACCAGGAAGCGCTGAAGGGCCTCTACGACACGCTGTACGGCGGGGCGCTGCTGTTCCCCAACGACAAGATGGAATACGCGGTGGCGGCGACGGCCTGGACCAAACTGCTCGGCTGCCCCGAATACAAGGGCGCGATCACGATGGACGCGATCCGCGACTTCGGCAAGGAAGAGTGGGGCAAGTACGGCGGCGAGCCGGTCAACGGCTTCAGCATCAAAGGCCCCACGCCGATCCAACCCCAGTAGTCCTACTGGGAACGGTAGGCGGGGAAGAAGCCCGCCGAGTCGCGTCCGGCCGAGAGGCGGTCGTAGGCGGCGCGGTCGCAGACGATCTCGGAGACGTGCCAGGGCTGCTCGCGGTTGGCGAAGCCGCGCTTGAACTCCTCCAGGGCGTCGCCGCGCGCGAGGCCGCCTCCCAGGTTGAGCGGCAGGCCCAGCTCGGCGGAGAGCTCGAGCAGCGCCGCGACCACGTTCTTCATCGGCGAGTCGCGCAGCTGCGCGTCGGCGCTGCCGCTGAGGTAGTAGTGGAGGAAGCCGTCGCTGCGCAGCGTCAGCGAGGCGGCCGCGGCCTCGCCGCCGGGCGCGTGGGCGAGCGCCAGCCAGGCGCGATCCGATTCGAGGATGCGGTCGAAGTAGGCGGCGCCGAAGAAGTAGCGCTCGGCGGCGCCGGTGCGCCGCATCGTCTGCTCGTATGCGGCGAGGAAGCCGGCGCGCTGCGCGGGCGTCGTCGCCGGGCCGGGCACGACCTCGACCGCGTAGCCGGCGCGGCGGTTCTTGTTGATCCGGTTGCGGTCGCTGCCGCGGCTCTTCGCCGGCAGCGCCGGGTCGGCGATCTGGACGACGTTGCGCTCGGCGGCGCCCGCCAGCGGCGGCTCGCCGAGCGTGTGGCGGATGAAGATCGAGACCAGGCCGGTGGCCGAAAAGTCGACTTCGGCCGGATCGACCGGTCCCTCCCCGAGCGCGGTAGAGCTTTGGTTCGGGATGCGGTTCAAACCTCGACCGCGCTCGGAAGATGGGGCTATTCCCGGATAGCCGTAGGGGGAGATCGCGTCGCGGGCGCCGCCGCTGGCGGGGATGTCGCGGACGATCAGGGGAGCGAGGAGCTGGAAGTCGCCGACGTCGATGCGCAGGGTGTGGGTGACGGCCTCGGCGTCGAGGAAGGGGCGCGAGCGGAAGAGCTCCTCGCCCTCGGCCGCCGCGCCGCGGTCGGCGAGCAGCTCGGCGGTCGCGGAGACATCAGAATCGCGCTTCGCTCCAGTCACGAGGAATCAGAAATGGACGTTCCCTCCGCTCCGCGCTCAGGCAGGAGGTCCGCCGCAGCGGCGCGGAACTCGTCGGGCAGCACTCCCCAGACCTCGCAGTCGTCGGTGCCGTCGGGGCGCTTCAGGTGGCCGCGCATCGTCCCCTCGTGCTTCCAGCCAAGCCCGGTCACGGTCTTCTTGGCGATCTCGTTGCGGGCCGGGATGCGGCCGTAGACGCGGTGGGCGCCGAACTGGTCGAAGGCCCTGGCGATCGTCAGCGCCTCGGCCCGGCGGCCGACCCCCTTGCCGCGCACGTCGTCGCCGATCAGCGCGCCGAGCTCCGGCGCGGTCTGGCGGAAGAGGCCGTAGAGCGCGGTGAAGCCGACCGGCTCCTCGTAGCCCTCGACGACGATCGCGTACTTGCGGTCCTCGCCCGAGTCGTCCATCGCCCGCCCCACCCAGGCCTCGGCTTCGGCCGGCGAAAAGCCCTCGCGCTGCTCCATCAGCGTCTTGGTCGCCTCGGGGTTGTTGAACCAGCGATGCACCGCCGCGGCGTCGCCGGGCTCGAACGGTCGCAGGCTGACTTCCGGTCGCTCACTCATGGTTTCAACCCTAATCGCCACGCGTGGTCGAGCTTTGGTTCGGTATGCGGTTCAAACCTCGACCGCGGGTGGTCAGTCGGGGGCGAGCCCATGGCCGGTGACGAGCAGCCAGGCGGTCTTGGCGAGGATGCGGGCGTCGAGGGCGAGGCTGCGGTGGTCGACGTAGGAGACGTCGAGCTCGATCCGCTGCTCCCAGGGGATGCCGGCGCGGCCCTGCACCTGGGCCCAGCCGGTGAGGCCCGGGCGCACCTCGTGGCGGCGGTGCTGGAAGGGGGTGTAGTCCTTGACCTGCGCCGGGATCGTCGGGCGGGGGCCGACGATCGCCATCTCGCCGCGCAGCACGTTGACCAGGTTGGGGATCTCGTCGAGCGAGGTGCGGCGCAGGAAGCGGCCGGCCGCGGTGACGCGCGGGTCGTCGCGGGCGACCACCGTGCCGACGCCGACCGGGTCCGAGCCGAGCTCCATCGTCCGCAGCTTCAGCAGCTCGAACTCGCGGCCGTCGAGGCCGACCCGAGTCTGCCGGTAGATCACCGCCCCGCGGCTGCCCAGCCTGATCGCGATCGCGGCGACCAGGAGGACAGGCGAAAGTGCGACCAATGCCAGGATCGAAATCACGATGTCGAAAATTCTCGGCATGTCTTCACCAGGGGGCGGTAGGACCAAGCAGATCTAGGAACTCGCGCTGGCGCGCTCGCACCCCGCCTTCGGCGGGGGTCGCGTGGCGTGCTCTGCACGCGAGCGACCGAGGACGACGATATGCGCCGGTCATACCGTCACCTGGTGCCTTCTGCCTTGTTCCAGGCGCCTGGAGAGCCGTGCCGCGCTCGGTCCCAGAGGCCGAGCGCGATCGAGGCGGTGGTCGAGACGTAGTAGCGGGCGAAGCGCAGCGGCGCCAGCGGCAGCGCCCGGCTCAGCAGGGCGGCGGCGAGCAGGGCGACCTGCGCCGCCAGCGTGACGGCGTAGACCCAGCCCTGGCCGAGCAGGGCGACGTTCGCGCCGAGGGCGACCAGGTGCAAGAAAGGGCTCGCGTAGCGCAGCAACCGGTGCGAGGCGAGCTCGAACGCGTACAGCCGCGGGTAGCCGCGGGGGCGCAGCATCCCTTCGCCGACGACGATGTCCCAGAGGCCGACCATCATCCGCCGCTTGCGCGCCAGCTCGCCCTCCAGCGTCGGCACCATCTTCTCCTCGGCGCGTGCCCAGGGCACGTAGAGCGAGCGCCTGCCGCGCTTGGCGAGCAGGAAGGGCAGCGAGAGGTCGTGGCTGCCGGCCGGCGGCAGCGGGATGTAGTCGGCGCGGCGCACGGCGTAGATCGCGCCGTTGCCGGCGGTCACCCCGGCGAGCCCCGACTCCATCTCGCGCACCGCCATCTCGTAGCGCCAGTAGGAGCCCTCGAGGTTGCCGCCGCCGGGGTCGAGGAAGCGGACCTGCCCGCAGGCGTAGCCGACCGCCGGGTCGGCGAACGGCTCGACCAGGTGGCGCAGGGCGTCGGGCGCCCAGACGCTGTTGGCGTCGGAGAAGGCGAGGATCTCGCCCGATGCGCGTTCGGCAGCGGCGTTCTGGGCGGCGACCTTGCCGCAGCGGGGCAGGTCGAGGACGAGGTCGGCCCCGGCGGCGCGCGCCCGCTCGACCGTCGCGTCGGCGGAGCCGTCGGAGGCGACGAGCAGCTCGAGCCGCTCGCGCGGGTACTCGAGCGCCAGCGCATTGGCGACCTTGGCCTCGATCACCTCCTGCTCGTCGAATGCGGCGACGATCAGCGAGACGCGCGGCAGCTCGTCCCAGGCGCCGGGGCTGAGGGTCGGGCGGCGGCGCGTGGCGACGAGAATGCGCAGGACCAGCGGGTAGCCCAGGTGCGTGTAGACGATCGCGGCCGCGCACCCCCAGAACACAATTGCCACGGCCAGCATCATGGGAATTATCTGCTTCCAGTGCGCCTTTTGCTCACACAGCAAGCAAAAGGCGCACCGGAACGGCTAGAGGAGTTCACGGTAGAGGGCGAGGGTCTGGCGGGCGGCCTCGTCCCAGGAGTAGGCGCCGGCGGCCGCTCGGGAGGCGGCGGCTGCGAGCTCGGCCCTGGCGGCGTCGTCGCCGACCAGCTCGGCGAGCGTCGCCGCCAGGGTCGCCGGATCCTCGGGCGGGACGAGGCGGGCGGCGCCCTGGTCGGCCACCTCCGGGAATCCGCCCACGGCGGTCAGGACGAGTGGCTTGCCGAATGCGAGGGCCGCATACAGCACGCCGCTGTGCTCCACGTCCCGGTAGGGAAGCACCACGATGTCCGCGCAGCGCATGATCGCCGGGATCTCGGCGTCCTCGACGAAGCGGGGGAGGAAGCGGACGCGGCCGGGGGACTCGGCGGCGAGGCGGCGCAGCGGCTCGATGTCCATGCGCGGGTTGCCGGCGATCCAGAGCTCTGCGCCGTCGACCCGGCGGAAGGCCTCGAGCAGCGTGTCGACTCCCTTGTAGGGGCGGAGCAGGCCGAAGAAGAGGATCACCGGGCCCTCGGCGCCCTGCAGCTCGGGCGGCAGCGGCCTCTCGTCGGGCAGGCGGGTGAGGTAGTCGAAGGCGCCGTGGTGGATGACGCGGACCCGCTCGCCGGGCAGGCCGACGATCTCGCGCAGGCGCCGCGCGCCGTGCTCGGAGTGGGCGACGACCGCGTCCATCGCGCCGAAGGCGCGGCGGGCGCTCACGAGCTGGCGGCGGCTCGGCCGCGGCGGCAGCACGTAGTGCGCGGTCATCACGCGCGGGCGCATCGGCGGCAGCAGGCTCGCGTCGAGCGCCGGCACGGTCAGCCACTGGTAATGGGCGACGTCGGCATCGATCTCGCGCCGTAGCCGCAGCATGTCCGGGACATGCTCGGCGAGCTTGAAGGCGCGGCGGGCGGGAGCGTCGAGGCCGCGCGCGGAGCTGCGCCGGTAGAAGCACTCGCGCACCCGGTAGCCCTCGGCCGCGGGCACCGGTCCGTAGAGGAAGCGGCTGGTCAGCAGCTCGACCTCGGCGCCGGCGCGGGCGAGCGCCGCGGCGAGGGCGCGGTCGTAGGGCGGCGTGAAGGCCGAGGGGTCGACCAGCTGCACACGCATAGCGGGCGATTATGGTGACCCCGGTGCCCCCCGCGCTCTCCTACTGCGTCGTGAACACGAACGGCCGCGAGGACCTGCTCGCCTGCCTCGATGCGATCGACCGCACGCACCCGGACGGGGTCGAGCGCGAGGTGCTGGTACTCGACAACGCGTCGACCGACGGCTCGGCCGAGGCGGTACGGGCGCGGGAAGGCGGAGAGCGGCTGATCGCGCTGGAGCGGCGCGAGGGCAAGGCGGCCAACGACTCGCGGCTGCTGCGCGAGGCGAGGGGCCGCTACTGCCTGCTGCTCAACGAGGACTCCAAGCTGCAGCCGGGGGCGACCGGGGCGCTGATCGCGGCGCTCGACACCGACCCGCGCGCCGGCGCCGCGGGGGCGCAGCTGCTCGACTCGAGCGGCGAGCCGACTCCCTGCGCCTGGCGTTTCCCGGGTGTCGGAACGGCTCTGGCCGGGGCGCTGTTCCTGCACCGCCCCCTCACCGTGCAGAGCAAGGGCGGCGAGACGCGGCCGGTCGACTGGGCGCAGTCGAGCGCGCTGATGGTGCGCCGCGAGGCGGCGCAGCGGGTCGGCTACCTCGACCCGGAGTTCTTCGTCTACTACGACGAGTGCGACTTCTGCAAGCGCCTCTCCGAAGCCGGCCGGCGCACCCTCTTCGTCCCCGCCGCCCGGGCGATCCACCACGACCAGCTTTCCACCGACCTGGCGGCCGGGCTTCCCCGGATAGTCGAATTCCACCGCAACCGCGACCTCTACATGAAGAAGCATGGCGGGGGGGCGGCGGCCTTTGCGGTGCGTGTATTGACCGCGTGGTCGTACCTCGTACGGGCGATCGCGGCGACCGTCACGCCGGGTCGCTCAGCGCGAGTGATGTGGGCGCATGCGCGACAGGCTCTATTTCCTGCGAGGGGCGAAAGCCTGAGGGATCGGGCGGCGCGGGGAGGCCATCCCGGTAGACCTTCCACTTAACCTTTTTGAAGGTTCGGTGTTGGGCTGGCGCCCGTCGCAGTCGACAAAAAGGTACAAGACGTTCCAGGCCTACCGGGATGGCCTCCTACAGGCGGGAGTCCTCATCTGCGATCTCTGCCTCGAACGACTCAGGGATGTTGCCGTCCACCGCCGCCGGGCGGGATGCGGCGGAGCGGAGGTCCACCAAGAGCTCACCGGGATGAAGGAGGCGCTGGAGCCAGCCGCGCTCCTCCGTGGTGAAGAAGCCGCTGAGGAGTAGGAGAGCTGGGTACAGCAGCCAGAGCGCGATGCGGAGCAGGAGGCCTGCGGCGCCGCTGGTCGGGAGTAAGAATTCGCCGAGCAGAACGAGTCCGGCTGAAGTGAGCACGATGCGGGCCAGCCGGGACCATTCGTAGGGGACCGGGAAGAGCCGCTGGGTGAACACGTACATCAGGCCGACGACCACCACGTAGGAGGCGACCAGGGCGAGGCCGGCGCCGACGATGCCGAGCGGCGGCACGAGGACGACGTTGAGGACGACGTTGGCGACGAGGGCGGCGATCGTCGCCGGGAAGTTGAACTCGGTGCGGCCCGTTCGGCCGAGGATGACCACCAGCACCATGTAGAGGGCGTAGAGGGTGACGCCGGTGGCGATCAGGCCGATCGCTTCGTAGGAGTCGAAGAACTGCGGCGCCGCGAGGATGCGCACGATCCAGCGCGAGAACAACCACATGCCGGTGACGACGAAGGCGCAGCCGGCGACGAACCAGGTGACGATCGCGGCGTAGGCGCGCCGCGCCTCGCCGTCGTCGCGGATCGAGTAGGCGAGCGGCGGCCAGGCGAGCTGGAAGCCGCGGACGAGCACGTTGACCGCCTGGGCGAACTTGACCGCGAGCGAGTAGAGGCCCGCCTCGGGGAGCCCGAGCGAATGCACGATCACGATCCGGTCGACGAAGTTGAGCCCGTAGAGCGAGAGCTCCGCCGGCATCGTCGGCAGGCCGAAGCGGGTCATCCGCCGCAGCAGCGACCGGTCGACCCGCAGCGAGAGGCGCCGCCACTGGATCGCGATCAGCGCCAGGGCGACGGCGGCGCCGCTGAGGTAGCTGCCGAGCAAGAGGCCGCGCGCACCCTCGCCGCGGCCGACGACCAGCACGACGGTGAGGCCGATCGCCGCCAGCACGTTGACGATCGTGGTGACGAAGTAGGCCCGGGCGCGCTCCTCGAGCCGGAACAGGGTCAGCAGGTACTCGACCATCGTCAGCACCCAGAGCCCGCCGATCGCGATCCGCGCGAGGTCGGGCCCGGAGACGAGCATCGACGCCTTTTCGGTGAGCAGGGCATCGGAGATCGGACCGGCGAAGGGCAGCGCGATCAGCGCCGCCGCGGTCGAGACCCAGAACAGCGCGGCGAAGGAGGTGGCGACGACCTTGGCCGGGTCCTCGCCGTCCTTGTAGTAGAAGCGCAGCACCGCCTCGATCAGGCCGAAGCGGACGACGATGCTGGCCGAGACGACGGCGGCGAACATCACCTCGGCGGCGCCGTAGTCGGCGGGCGTCAGGTACCGCGTGTAGAGCGGCAGCAGGGCGACCGCGATCAGCTTCGACAAGATGCTCGCCGCGGTGTAGGCGGCGCCGGTCGTCGCTAGGCGGCGGAGGTAGCCCGACACGGGTTGAGCCTAAGTCTCGGCGCGGACCGGGACGGCGGCGAGCGACGCGGCGGCGGCCAGGAGGACCCAGGTGATCGGGTCCTCGTAGAACGCCGCGTAGGCGATCGTGTGGACGAGCAGGGCCACGAAGGCCGCAAGGACGGCGGCGCGGGCGACAACCGGCGGGGACGTCGGGGTGTGCCCCTCCGCAAACCCGCATTGGGTCGGCCTGACGGGTCCTTGCCGGGAAGTGCTCACAAGTTTTCGGAGGGGCACACCCCGACGTCCTCCCCAGCTCAGTCCTGCGGACATGGTCCACACGGCGGTGATCAAGAGAGCTGCGTAGGCCGCCAAACCGATGACACCCTGCTCGGCTGCAACGGTGATCGGCTCGGTGTGGGAGACGGAGACTGGGGCCTTCTTCGTAGCTATGTGTTCGCGGTAGGCCTTGGGGAAGCTGCCGGCTCCGTAGCCCCAGAGGGGGCGCTGGCCGAAGAGGGTGACGCCGCCGGAGGCGAGATTCGTGCGGCCGCCGGTGTCGACGTTGATGCGGTCGGGGCTGAGCTTCGAGACGCCGCCGGCGAAGAGGACGATGACGATGGCAAGGACGGCTCCAGCGCCCACTGCTGCGAGCGTCCACTTCAAGCTCCAGCGAATCGCCGCCAGCACCGCGAGTCCGGCAAGCAACGCAGCGAAGCTCGACTGCGAGAAGGTCAGCGCCAGCCCGAACCAGAGCACCGCCACCAACGCGGTGAGCAGTGCAAGCGTCCTCCGTTCCTTCGCCCACAGCAGCGCCGACATCGCCACGACGATCACCAGGGCCAGGTACCGCCCGTAGATGTTCGGGTCCCAGAACACGGAGTTGACCCTGAAGTAGGTATGGAATTCATTCGACCTGATGACCTGGTCGTTCCAGAACAACTCGCGGCTCGCATACTCGACAGTGCCCACAAGCACGAATGCCACGGCCTCCACGGCTATGACCCAGAGAACGAGAGTCAGAAGCTTTCGGTCCCAGGTGACATCGCGCAGCAATGCGTAGACCAACGAAAACGGGACGAAGAAGAAGCAGACGTTCTGGAGGCTCTTCGAGAAGTCCGGGGAGTAGAGCGTCTGCAGCGCATAGAGCACGACGACTCCGGCCAGCGCCCACGCCAGGGCCGGGGGGCCTCCCGGAGAAAACTTGTGAGCACTTCCCGGCAAGTCCCCTTCAGGCCGATCCAATGCGGGTTTTCGCAGGGAGGCCCCCCGGCCCTGGCGCCACTCGCCCAGCACAGCAGCCAGCACGCCACCTGCAATCACCAGATAAAGCGGCACCAGAAGATTGGCGGTGTCCCCGCCGGCATGGAGTGGGACGCGGAAGGGGAGCGCCGCGACGATCGCCAGCGGCAGCATGATCGGCCAGCGTCTGAAGGCCAGCGCAAGCGCGAGCGTTGCGACCAAGCCGACGATGCCGAGCGCAACCAGGCGCGAGGTGTGGTCCCGCAGGTCGACTACCTGGCTCGAGTGCCACTGGTCACCGAGGATCAGGACCGGGAAGAGGACGAGCGCCAGCAGCATCGTCGCAGCGCGAAGGCGGCCGGCCGGCAAGAGGAGCGACGCCGCCGACGCGCCGGCCGCGACGAGAACGCCTGCCGCGGCCAGGATCAACGCTGGTCCTCTCGCGCCACTGGCGCGTTAGTCGCACATAGAGCGACCAACGCGCCACGCCCGGTCACTTGCACCTCCGTATCGGTCCGCCCGCGGGCCGGTGCAGGCGCAATGCACCTCCGGGCACCAGGGTGCGACCTTCTTCGTGCAGCTTGACCCGCAGCTTGTAGCGCCCAGGTGGGGCGATGCCGTCGTTGCGGGTGCGACCGTTCCAATGGAAGGTGTGGAACGTGTAGCGCTTGAGGTAAGCGTCGCGGGCGAGCGTGACGATCAGTCGGCCACCCGGCCTCACCACCTGCACGTCGCCGCGGTCGGTGACCGTCGTGCGAAAGCGGATCCGCATTCGGTCAAAGCGGCAGTCGCCGTTCGGGGTGAAGGCCCGCGCCGGCGCGCTTCCCTTCGGGTAGGGGACGGCTCGGAAGCTGACCCGGTCGAGCACCAGCGGGTCGCGCTTGAGGCGCTGCGACCAGGCGAAGGCGGCGACCGTGGCGAGGACGAGCAGGGCGAAGACGACGGCCGAGGCGCTAACCCGTCGCCGAGGCATTGTCCTCGCCGACCACGACCGCGACGGAGGCCCCGGCCGCAAGCGAGGCGATTTCCGAGCTCATCGGCCGCACGCGGGAGATTTCCAGCGAGTCGGCGACCCGGTGCGCGGCGCGCCCTTCGCCGGATTCGAACATGACGACGCTTTCCGAGAAGCTCGCGCGGCTGTTGCCGACGGCGCCGAGCTGGAAGCCGTGCTGCTCGACTTTGTTCCCGTACGTGCCGGCCAGCCCGTCGACCGCGGTGCCGTTGAGCACCGTGACCTCGATTTCGCCCGGGTTGAGGGCGGCCTGCGCGGCGTGCTTGCCGGACTTGCCGCCGCCGTTGCCGCTGCTTTCACCGCCGCCCTGCGTCACCGCGTAGGCGACGCCGCCGCCGATCAGGATCAGGACGACGAAGATGCCGACCAGGTAGCGCGGGTCGCCGAGCCGCGAGCCGAGACCGCCGCCACGCGCCTCGCCGCCGCCGAAGCGCTCGCGCAGCCGCTCGCTGCGGGTCAGTTCCGGCAGGCCGGCCTCGCGCCGTTCGCGCCGCGTCTCGCGCAGCTCGGCCGCCTGCTGCTCGGCGGTGCGCGCCTCCTCCAGCCGCCGCATCTCCTCCGCCCGCTGCGCCGCGGCGGCCGAGGTCGACTCCTTGCGCTCCGTGTCGCGCTCCGGCGCCGAGCCGGCCCACTCGCGCAGGCGGCGGATGTCGCGCGCCTGGGCGAACGACAGCAAAGCCAGCACGGCCAAGCCCAAGAATGCGACCAGGCCGGCGAAGGCCCCGATTTCCTTAATCAACTCCACTGCCGGCAGCAGGATATGGCCAGAGCCGGTCCGGCGAGTGTCTCGGCGTCTGAGGCCAAGCCAGGGAGTGACGGCCGAACGTCCAGGTAGCAGCGCTACCTGGACGGAGGACGGTACTCGATGGCGCCGGCATCAGGCGTCGAGACACCGTCGGTGATCAACGCTACGACTCGCTGCGCGAGGTTAGCCTCGTCCCCGGCCATCACCAGGTGCTCGAGCGAGTTCAGCGTCGCGTCCACCCACTCGGTGTCGAGCTCGGTCTCGCGCACCGCGCGGTGGATCCGCTTGGCGGCCGTCGGGCGCAGATCCTCGCCGCGGCCGAAAAGCTCCTCGTGCAGCTTCTCCCCCGCCCGCGGCTGGGTGAACTCGACCGCGATCTCCGCCCCGGGCTCGTAGCCCGCGAGGCGGATCATGTTGGTCGCCAGGTCGACGATCTTCACCGGCTCGCCCATGTCGAGGACGAAGACCTCGCCGCGGCCGGCGCCGATGTCGCCGGCGCGGATCACCAGCTGCACCGCCTCGGGGATCGTCATGAAGTAGCGCGTCATCTCCGGGTGGGTGACGGTGACCGGACCGCCGCGCTCGATCTGGCCGCGGAAGATCGGCACGACGCTGCCCGAGGAGGCGAGCACGTTGCCGAAGCGGACGCTGGCGAAGCGGGTCCCCGGGTGCTTGTGCCCCGCCGCCTCGACGATCCACTCGGCCATCGCCTTCGAGGCGCCCATCACGGTCTTCGGGTTGACCGCCTTGTCGGTCGAGATCAGGACGAAGCGCTCGACGTCGGAGGCGGCGGCCGTCTCGGCGGCGATCCGCGTCGCGATCGCGTTGTTGCGCACCGCCTCCAGCGGATTGGCCTCCATCAGCGGCACGTGCTTGTAGGCGGCGGCGTGGAAGACGACGCTGGGCTTGAAGCGCTGCATCGTCTCCAGCATCCGGTGCGGCTCCTTGCAGTCGGCGAGCACCGCCTCGACGCTGGAGAAGTGGCGCTCGTCGATCATCTCGCGCTCGATCTCGAACAGGTTGTCCTCGGCGTGGTCGAGCATCACCAGCAGGCGCGGGCCGACGCGGGCGATCTGGCGGCAGAGCTCGGAGCCGATCGAGCCGCCGGCGCCGGTGACGAGGACGATGCGGTCGCGCAGGTAGGCGCCGACGCGGTCGAGCTCGACGACGATCGGGTCGCGGCCGAGCACGTCCTCCACCTGCACCTCGCGCAGCTGCTTGCTGAGCTGCACGCCGCCGCGCAGCAGCTCGAACACGGTCGGCAGCGTGCGCACGCGGACCTCGCGCTCGCGGCAGGCGGCGACGACCTTCGCGCGCAGCGTGCCCGGCGCCGAGGGGATCGCGATCACGACCTCGTCGGGCTCGGTCTCGTCGAGGATCGTCTCGATCTGCGCCGTCGTCCCCAGCACCTTGAGTCCGAGCATCCGCATCCCCTGTTTGCGCGCGTCGTCGTCGACGAAGCCGATCGCGGTCGCGCCGAGGTTGGGGTTGAGGTGCATCTCGCGGACGACCATCTGGCCGCCCGAGCCGGCGCCGATCACCAGCACCTCGTGCCTGGGCAGGCGGTGGCCGTGGCTGGGGCGCTCGACGATCAGCCGCACCGCGAGACGCGCGCCGGCGATGAAGAAGAGCGTCAGCATGAAGTCCATCACCGCGACCGAGCGCGGCACCGCGTGGTGGAACGGCTTGAGGACCGTGAAGACGACGATCAGCAGGGCGCTGGCGACGGCGACGGCGCGGACGATCGTCAGGAAGTCGCGGCCGCTGACGTAGCGCCACCACTTCTGGTAGAGGCCGAAGGCGGCGAAGACCGCGACCTTGATCGCGACGACGAAGGCGACCGACTGGAAGAACAGCACCGTGTAGCGGTGCGGCACGCCTTCGTCGAGGAAGCGCAGGCGGAAGGCGCAGTAGAAGGCGGCCGCGACGAGCAGCGCGTCGGCCGCCGCCTGCAGGACCCTGTTGCGGTAGACCGGGTGGTTCAAGCGACCCATCGGAACGAGCGAGTTTAGTTGCTGGGCGCCGCTCTCCCTACAATCTCCGCTTCGCGCATGCCGATTCTCCTCCTGGCCAGCATCTCCGACAAGATCGTCGAACCGATCGTCAACGTCGCCACCGACTTCATCGGCTCGGCGGGGGTCGTCGGCGTCTTCCTGCTGATGGTGCTCGAGTCGGCCTGCATCCCGGTGCCGAGCGAGGCGATCATGCTGTTCGCCGGCTTCAGCGTCTCGGAAGGCGAAATGACGCTGTTCGGGATCGTCGCCGCGGGCGTGCTCGGCAACCTGACCGGCTCCTGGATCGCCTACGCGGTCGGCTACTTCGCCCGGCTCGACCTGCTCGAACGCAACCGGCTGATCCACATCAGCCCCAAGCACCTCAAATGGGCCGACGACTGGTTCCAGCGCTACGGCGACGCGACCGTCTTCTTCACCCGCATGCTGCCGATCATCCGCACCTTCATCTCGCTGCCGGCGGGCGTGGCGAAGATGCCGTTCTGGCGCTTCACCGCCTTCACCCTGGCGGGCTCGATCCCCTGGGTGCTGATGCTGGCGCTGGTCGGCCGCAGCGTCGGCGACAACTGGGAACACTGGCGCCACAACCTCGGCTTACTCGACTACGTCGTCCTCGCGGCGATCGTCGGCGGCGTCGTCTACCTGGTGATTCGGCGGCGGCGCAAGCCGGCGACGGCGTGATCCCGGCGCGGCGGGCGCTGGCGCTGGGGATCGTCCAGGGCCCGGCCGAGCTGCTGCCCGTCTCCTCCTCCGCCCACATCGTGCTGATCCCCTGGCTCGCGGGCTGGGACTGGGAGCGGCTGGACCCGGAGGTGCGCAAGAGCTTCGAGGTAGCGGTCCACGGCGGCGCGGCGGCGGCGCTGCTGATCGGCCAGCGGCGGACGATCCTCGAGGAGCTGCGCTCCTTCGACGGACGGCGGGCGCTGACGCTCGGCCTCTCGTTCCTGCCGGCGGCGCTGGTCGGCTACACGCTGGAGCGGCCGATCGAGCAGCGGCTCGGCGGGCCGAGGGCGACCGCGATCGGGCTGCTAGCCGGCGCGGCGGCGATGCTGATCGCCGACACGCGGCCGCAGCAGCGCGGGCGGGGCGACGCGACCCCCGCCGACGGCCTGGCGCTCGGCATCGCCCAGGCGGCGGCGCTGGCGCCGGGCGTCTCGCGCAACGGCGTCACCCTCGCGGCGGCCCGCTGGCGCGGCTTCTCCCGCGACCAGGCCAACCTGCTCTCGCGCACGATCGCCCTGCCGATCATCGTCGGCGCGACGGCGCTCAAGGGCGAGCGCCTGCGCCGCCGCGGCGTCCCACCCGGCCTGCGCCGCTCGCTGGCGATCGGCGTCGCCGCATCCTTCGCCTCGACTCTCGCCTCCCAGCGCCTGATCCGCCTGGTCGAGCGCGACCGGGCGCTGTGGCCGTACGCGGCGTACCGGGCGGGGCTCGCGGCGGCAGTGCTGGCGAAACTGCGTGGTTAGCAGGGAACTCCAGGACTTGGAGAAACTTGAAGTTGATTTGGAGTTGAGCTACAATTCCAAATCTTGGAGAAACTTGGAGTTGATTTGGAGTTGGGATGTACGTAGCTAAAGCGCCGTCCATCGAATGCCTGCTGGAAGAACTTGAGCCGCCAGATGCTGTATCTGCGTTAACCGCATCCACGGACGTGTTGCCCCGGGACAGCTATCCCCACTGGGACAAGCTGCATCGGCTCGAGCCGCCAAACGGGCTGACCAGCGAGCAATGGTGGCTAAAGATCAAAATGGCGCGCGCCGACGATCTTCGCCCGCTGCCCCTCATCGATATTGACGGAAATGCCTTCGGCTACACGCTTCCGGATAGCGTGCTTCGTCAGCTGCACAGAGTGGACCAGCGTGCTGGCGGAGAGGTAGCGATGGATGAGGCTGTCATGTCCGAGACCGGCGCGCGACAGAGGTTCCTCGTCAATTCATTGATCGAGGAGGCGATTCGCTCCAGCCAGCTCGAGGGGGCGACCACCTCGCGGCGCGTCGCCAAAGAGATGTTGCGAAGCGGGCGGGAGCCGCGGGATCGAAGCGAGCGGATGATTGTCAACAACTTCAGCGCACTCCAGTTCATGCGCGAGGAGATGGGAGACAAGCCCCTGCAGCCCAAAGCCGTCTTGGAGCTTCAACGAATCCTCACCGAGGGAACTCTCGACGATCCCGGCGCCGCCGGCCGGCTTCAGACTCCTGGCGAAGAGCGGGTCGCGGTCTATGACCGGGACGACGATGAGCGTCCGATCCACATACCGCCACCGGCAGCCGAGCTGCCCGATCGCCTGGAGAGACTCTGCGCGTTCGCCAACGAGCCCAACGACACTGTGCAATTCGTGCATCCGGTCGTCCGCTCGATCCTTCTGCACTTCTGGCTTGCGTACGACCACCCGTTCCTCGATGGCAATGGCAGAACGGCGCGGATTCTTTTCTCCTGGTCAATGAAGAGACACGGGTATTGGCTGGCTGAGTATCTGCCGATTTCGGGGTTCATCCGAAATGCGCCCAGCAAATATGCGCGATCATTCGTCGAGGTGGAGACCGACGGGGGAGATACCACCTACTTCCTGATACATCAACTCAAGATCCTTGTCAGGGCAATTGAGGACACCTACGCATATGTGGGTCGCAAGACCGCCGAGGTCCGTGATGTCGAGCGGCTCCTGCAGACGGACGACGATCTCAATGGCCGGCAACTCGCGCTCCTCTCGGACGCGATCCGGAGACCCGACGCCATCTACTCCTTCGACAGTCATGCGATCAGCCATCGGGTGACCCATGAGACGGCTCGCTCCGATCTACGACGGCTTGCCGAGCGAGGGCTCCTGGTGCAGCGGCGCAAAGGCCGCAAGCACATCTTCGAGCCCGCCCCCGACCTACCGACTCGCCTGAAAGAATCGCCGGCGTGAGCGAAGACGCCTACGCGCAGGCCGGGGTCGACCAGGGGGCGGCGAACTCCGCGGTCGCCGGGCTGGTGCGGGCGCTTGGGGCGATCGAGCTGGGGCGGCCGTCGCGGCAGGTGCCGCTGCCGGGCCACTACGCGAGCGTGATCCGGATCGACGAGCGGCTCGGGATCGCGCTCTCGACCGATGGCGTCGGCACCAAGCTGCTGGTCGCCGAGCAACTCGGGCGCTTCGACACGGTCGGCATCGACTGCGTGGCGATGAACGTCAACGACGTGATCTGCGTCGGCGCCGAGCCGCTGGCGATGCTCGACTACATCGCGATCGAGCGCGCCGACCCCGAGGTCTGCGAGCGGATCGGCGCCGGCCTGGCGCGCGGCGCGGAACTGGCCGGAATCGAGATCCCCGGCGGCGAGCTGGCGCAGCTCGGCGACATGGTGCGCGGCTTCGACATCGCCGGCGCCTGCTTCGGCACCGTGGCGCTCGACGCGATAATCGACGGCTCGGCAGTCGAGCCGGGTGACGCGATCATCGGGCTCCCCTCCTCCGGCCTCCACTCCAACGGCTACACGCTCGCCCGCCGGGCGCTCGACGGCCTGCCGCTCGACGAGGACCCGGAAGGCCGGCTCGGCCGGCCGCTCGGCGACGTGCTGATCGAGCCGACCGAGATCTACGTCAAGCCGGTGCTCGAGCTGCTGCGCTCCGAGGTCGACGTGCGCGGCCTCGCCCACATCACCTCCGGCGGCCTGAAGAACCTCGACCGCCTCGCCGCCGACGTCGCCTACGAGGTCGACGAACCGCTCCCCGTCCCGCCGATCTTCACCCTGATCCAGGAGCGCGGCGAAGTGTCCGACGAGGAGATGCACGAGGTCTTCAACATGGGCTGCGGCTTCTGCTGCGTGGTCGCGGCGGACGACGAGGCGGCTGCGGTGGAGCTGCTGCAGGAGCATTACCCGGCCGCAAAGCGGGTCGGCCGGGCAGCCGCCATAGCAAACTCTAGTTGACTAGACACTAGTTAAGTAGTGTCTAGTTTGGTAGTGTCTCGTCGTGGAGTTTGTCGGCCGCGATACAGAGATGGCGGCGCTGAAAGCCGAGTACGACCGCGTCAAGGCGGGTCATGGTGGTGGCTTTGCCTGGCTGCGCGGCCGCAGGAGGGTGGGGAAGTCTCGGCTCGTTCAGGAATTCTGCGATCAAATGGGCGCCCCTTACGCCTTCTATCAGGCCCCTCGCCGGGGGATGCGCGTGGCGATTGCGGCGTTCGTGGACGCCGTCGCCCGGTCGTCCCTTCCCGTCGCCGCGGGGTTCGAAGGCGCATCGTACGACTCCTGGCCCGCAGCGATCCGCGCGGCCGCACAGGGGATCGACCCCGCACGCCCGGCGATCCTCGTAATCGACGAGCTGCCCTACCTGACCGAGCGCGACCCCGACGTCACGGCGGACCTCCAGCTGGCCTGGGATCGCATGCTGGAGAAAGCGCCGCTGCTTCTGATTTGCATCGGCTCCGATGTGAGGATGATGGAGAGCCTGCTCGCCGAGCGCTCACCGCTGCACGGACGGCCGACCATGGAGCTCCGGATTTCGCCGCTGGATCCGGCGGTCGTGGCCGGTCTCACCGGCGCCCCTGACGCTGCCGCCGCATTCGACCGCTATCTGATCGTCGGGGGCTTCCCTGAGCTGGCATCGTCGTGGCCCAGGGGGATCGGCTGGAAAGCGTTCCTTAGAAAAGCGCTTGCCCACGATCGAACGCCACTTGTCGCGGCAGCGAGCCAGATCCTCTTTTCCGAGTTCCCGCGAGAGCTGCAGATACGAAGTGTCGTCGAAGCGATCGGGTACGGCGAGAGCTCCTACAGTCGAATTCAGACACGCAGCGGTGTCAAGGGAAATACGCTCAACGAGGCGCTCGAGGTTCTCGTCGAGCAGAAGGGGCTGGTTGCCCGGGAACTCCCCTACGCGGTCCCTCCTGGCAAGAAGGCGCCTCGATACGTCGTGGTCGACCCATACCTTCGCTTCTGGCTCCGCTTCATCGGGCCTCACATCGATGAGATGGCGCGCGGGCGGCCCGACTTCGCGATCGAGCGGATCGAGCGTGATTGGGCCACATACCGAGGTCGGGCGGTGGAGCCGCTGGTGCGCACCGCGCTCGAGCGCCTGCTCGACCAGCCGGCGACCTCCAAACGCCTCGGCGACTCGCGTTGTGTCGGCGCCTGGTGGCGGCGGGACCACTCGATCGAGGTCGACCTCGTCGGCGGCGACCGCCCCGAGCCGACCCGGATCGGCTTCGTCGGCTCGATCAAATGGCGCGAGCGCGGGCGCTTTTCTGGAGCCGACCTCGAGCGGCTGGAGGCGAGCCGAGCCGATGTGCCCGGCGCCGCGGGCGCAAAGCTCGTCGCCGTCAGCCGCAGCGGCTTCGCCAAAGGGCTCGCCGCGGATGCAAGGTTCGGCCCCGACGAGCTGCTTGCGGCCTGGTAGAGAACGGCCATCGGCAGCGTGTTCGACAATGACCGCACCTAGATGAGCACTCGCCCCTCCAGCTCGATGATCGGAACCGTTCTCTCCGGGCGCTACCGGCTGGAGGCGAAGCTGGGCAGCGGCGGGATGTCGACCGTCTACCTGGCGCGCGACGACACGCTCGACCGGCCGGTCGCGGTCAAGGTGATGCACCGCGAGATGTCCGAGCAGGAGGACCAGCTGCAGCGCTTCCGCCAGGAGGCGCGCGCGGTCGCCAAGCTGACCCACCCCAACGTCGTCGCCGTGATCGACGCCGGCGAGGACGGCGGCCACCCCTACATCGTCTTCGAATACGTCAAGGGCGAGACGCTGAAGCAGCGGATCGGGCGGGTCGGGGCGCTCGACACGCAGGAGGCGATCGCCTACGCGATCGAGGTCGCCCGGGGGCTCAGCGTCGCCCACGCGCGCAACATGGTCCACCGCGACATCAAGCCGCAGAACGTGCTGATCGACGAGGAGGGGCGGGCGAAGCTGACCGACTTCGGCATCTCGCGCCAGCTCGAACAGGACGGCGTCACGGCGACCGGGCGGGTGCTCGGGACGACCGACTACGTCGCGCCGGAGCAGGCGATGGGCAAGGGGGCCGACCCGCGCTCGGACATCTACTCGCTCGGCGTCGTGCTCTACGAGATGCTGATCGGCCAGGTCCCCTTCCACGCCGACAGCCAGGTCGGCGTGGCGATGAAACACGTCAACGAGGAACTGCCCGACGTGCAGCGGCGCCGGCCCGAGTGCTCGGCGGCGGTCGCGCTGGCGGTCGAGCGGTCGACGGCGAAGAACCCCGAGGAGCGCTACCAGAGCGTCGCCGAGATGATCGACGACCTGGAGACGGCGCTCGAGGTCGAGGCGGCGCGGGCGGGGACGACCACCGGCGAGGCGACCAGCGTGCTCGACGCGGTGCCGCCACCGCAGCGCAAGCTCTCCGGCCGCGCCCGCTGGTCGTGGGCTGCGATCGCGATCCTGCTGCTGGTGGGAGGCGGCACGCTGGTCGCCGTGCAGCTGATCTCCAGCGGCGGAGTTGGCGGGGGCGGCGCCAACCAGGGCAAGGGCGGCAGCGTGCCGATCGGCAGCGCCACCGACTACGACCCAGAGGGCGACGGCGAAGAGATCGGCAGCAAGGTCGAACTGGCGACCGACGGCGACCCGACCGGCACCGCCTGGGAAACCGAGCACTACGACTCCGAAACCTTCGCCGGGACGAAGACCGGTCCCGACCCGGGCGTCGGCATCTACGTCACCGCGAGCTCGCCGGCGACGCCCGGCAAGATGATCGTCCGCACCCCCACCCCCGGCTGGAACGCCCAGGTCTTCGCCGCCCCCGCCGGCCCCCCCTCGGACATCACCGGCTGGGACGAACCCGTAGGGGAAGTCGAGAACGCCGGCAGCACCCAGGAAATCCCCCTAGACGTACGCGAGCCCTCCACCTACTTCCTCCTCTGGTTCACCAAGGCCTCCCCCGCCCGCGACCAGGTAGGCCGCTACCAGATAGAGATCAGCGACATCGAACTACTGGGGTAACAGCGGCCCGCAAGCTGTCGTCTGCGGAGTCCAGCGGACGAACACGTCAGCCGTCGGAGCCATCGATGGATCGAGGCAGATGGCGAATAGCTGCCCGGCAGATGGCGAGTACAACTATCGCAACCTTTGGGGCGCAAAGGGCTCGGACCCATACCCCGTCCCGGTAGAATGCTGTTATGAGCGTTAAGGAACGCCTGCAGCGGGTCGTTTCCGAGATGAGCGAGGAGGAGGCCGCCGACGCCCTCGCGCTGGTCGTCGGCGCCCGCGCCGGGGCCACGCCCTCTGACGTCTACGGAACGGCCTGGGGGAAGGTGCTCGCCGACGTCGACCCCCAGGCGCTGGCCGTGACTGGCGCACCCACGATCTCAGTCCCGGACGGCATTTCCGGACGTTAAGTGAAGTCCGACGAGGTCCTGATTGGGGCCGGCCGAGACGGGAACGTCCTCGTCATCGGCGCCCATCACATCGAGCCGACCCTTGAGCCCGACGTCGGCTATACGGAGGTCGTGGCAGTCTCCCTGCGAGCCCGCGGCACGCTCGTGCAGTTGCCCGGAGAACGGGAGGTCTCGCTGGGAGAGTTGATGCTTCTTGCGATCTTCATGCAGATGATCGCCCTCGGTCGACACCCACGCACCTTCGTCCGGGTCGACCGGCGCAACCGGCGCAGCTTGGCGCTGTGCGACCGTGTCGGCCTAACCGACGAGCACCCCGACCCTCACTCCGACCTTCTGGTTCAGCGCTGGGGCGAGCTACCACAGATCGCCTGACGAATCACGCTCGACACTCGCTCTTGCCTTTCGCGCAAAGCGGGAGCTCGAAACCTTGTGCAGCGGGGATCGCGACGCTGATTGCCGACTCGGGGCCCTTCGTCGCAGATAGCCTTCCCCAATCCCCCAATCCAAGTTCAGCCACGTCGATCTCGTCGTCAGCTCGATCGAGCGCAGCCTGCCCTTCTACTGTGAGCTTCTGGGGCCGATCGGCTGGACCGGCCCCCGTGAGATCCGCGGCGAGCAAGGCGAGACCGTGTGGTACCTCTCGGTCGAGGGGACGGGAGTTGCGGCACTCGGACTTCGCGAGAAACAGTCCGACGCACACCCCGTTCCGTTCGACCGCTACGCGGTCGGCATTCACCATCTCTGCTTCGACGTCCTCTCGCGTGAGGTCGTGGACGAGCGTGCTCGGTGGTTGCGCGATCGCGGCGCCGAGATTGAGTCTGGGCCCCGTGAGTATGGCTACACCCCCGGGTACTACGCAGTCTTCTTCCGCGACCCCGACGGCGTCAAGCTCGAGCTTCTGCATCGCCCCGGCGCGCTCGACGGGGACTGACAGGCGATGCCGATTTTCGCGCAAAGCGGCACCCAGCGCCGAACCCGGACTAGGACACGTAGGCCTTGCGCACCATGGCGGCCGTCCAGCGGTTCGTGCCGTGAGCCGGGGGGACATCCTTGCGGTTCAGGGTCTCGGCGATCTCCTCGAGGGACTTGCCTTTCGCGAGCAGCGTCCCGATCTGCTTCCGCCATCCATAGTCCCGGTTGTTGCACCAGACGTGAGACAGCCGAACGTTCTCGGGGACGAGGTGGCCGCCGGCAGACTTGAGGATCGGGTAGTGGTCGGGCGAGGGCGCCCACTTGGTGCGCGGCGTCGTGACCGGATCGAACGCGCCGCGCCCCTTGCGGTGGTAGCACTGCGGCATCTCGCACTTGAGGGCGAGGAGCTGGCCACGCTCGGCCATCTGCACGAGGACACCCTTCACACCGAGCGTGCGGAGTTGGTCCGCGACCGATTTATCCGCCACGTGCTGATTCTGACACAAGAACCCGAGCCGCCCCAGCATGCGTCCGCGAAGGTTCGTAGAGGGAAGCTCCGGCGCGGTTACTGCTCTCGCGTGGAAGGGGAGCGGCGCAGAGTACCGGCCGGTGGGCGGTTACGGACGTGCGGGGTCGGGATCGCCGAACGAAACAGGGTCGCCGATGGATCTGCGCCGCGGAAGGCAACGAGGATGTCCAGGTCCGAGCCGGCGTCGGCGTCGCCGCGCGCCATCGACCCGTAGAGCACGGCGAGCCGCACGTTGCGCTCCGTTCGCAGGGCGCGCCTGAGCCCGGAGAGAAGCGCCCAGTGATTCCGCAGGTACTCCGTCTCTCCTGGCGGGAGCTTGATTCTGCGTGGACCGGGGCGACGGCAGCGAACGGTGCCCTGAGCAACCGCGCACGCAGAGTGCGCTCGTCGGCGCAGAGGTCCGCGGCCAGTTGCTGGACTGTTCCCATGCGGAAAGGATAGCGTTCGAATATGACCGTTACATACCTACAACCACGCACATCACGCGCCGAGACGGTGGTGATGTCGTCATCCCGCGAGCTTCGCCATTGCGGCGAGACCGGGGCCGGCGGCGGTGCGGAAGCGCTCGAGGGCAGCCGCCAGATCGGGGTCGGCGGCGTGGTCGGGTGGGACGCGGGCGGGGTTTAGCGCTACGCCGTCGATCCATTCCTTGATGTCGGGCTCGGCGCTGAAGGCGAGTGATGCCCGGCCCCCCAGAGCCTGCATCAGCGCCCAGTCGGCGGGCGTGTCCGAGAGCGGCGACGGCGGACATACCCGGTTCTTCTCGGCATCGTCTTCGCGGGTCGCCTCCACATAACCGATCAGCGCCGCCGCCAGGCAGGGGAAGCCCGCCCGGACCGGCTGGATCGTGATCGTCTCCTCGCCCCAGATCGGAACCAGCGGCGGGTACTGGAGGCCGGCCGCGGCGCAGTGGACGACAACCGCGTCCCTGTGGATCGCGACGTCGCCGTCCTCGAGCTCGATTCGGCCCGGCTCCACCCCGCGGACGTGGCCGCGCCGCACGACCCGCTCGATGCTGCGCAGGAGGTCGAGCTCCCAGCGGGCGAGGGTCGGGGTCTTCGCCATGGTCGGGGTCACCGAAGGGTCGATGCGGAGCATCACTCCCGCCGCCTCCATGCGCAGGAAGAGGTCATCCGGGGAGGAGGCCTCCTGTGCCGCCTCCATCGTGTCGGCCGCCATCCCGATGAACACGGCGGGGTCGGGCTGGACGACCGCGCGGTCGAGCATCCAGGGGTCGCGGGGGCGGACCCAGCAGACCGAGTCCGGGTCGACGCCGTTCTCGAGCAGCCAGACGCAGGCGTCGGTCGCCGTCTTTCCCGACCCCACGATGACGAACTCGCCCGGTGCGGCTTCGAGCCTCGGCAGCTCGTTGACCGGCAGCACCCGGGCCCGGTCGGCGACGCCGAACGGCGCCTCGGTCGTCGCGGGGATCTCGGGGGCGAGGTAGCGGGCGTCGACGACCCTGCAATCCGGCCCGGCCCGGTGACGCGCCCCGGTCAGGCGGGAGACGAACGAGCCGTCGCCCAGGTACTCGCAGCTCGGGTGGAACTCCACCCGGCCCGACGGCACGAGCTGCTCGTTCAGCACCCGCTCGTAATACGCACAGACCTCCGCGGCGCCGGCCCGCTCATGCAGGCCGGCCTCCGGGCCTTCGCGCTGGATCGATCCGGAGCCCAGCACGGTCGAGGCGACGCCGTAGAACGACGACGCCTGATGCAGCCGCACGAACGGGTAGGCGTCGAGCCAGTGGCCGCCCGGCCCGTACCGGCGATCGACCAGGGCGACCCGCACGTCCGCGTGCTGGATCAGCGCGTCGGTGAAGGCCATGCCCGACGCGCCCGCTCCGACCACCAGGTAATCGGCCTCGAGCCCACGCGACATCCCAGTCATTGAACCACGCCTGAGAGAGCCCGCGAAATCTACGCAGGCCGGCTAGAACTCGTACGACCGCGCCTTGGCGTGGCGCTCGATCGCCAGCTTGACCAGGCGGTCGCAGAGGTCCGGGTAAGGGAGGCCGGTGGACTCCCAGAGCTTGGCGTAGACGCTTGTCTCGGTGAAGCCGGGCATCGTGTTCAGCTCGTTGACGAGGATCTGGCCGTCGGGCTCGACGAAGAAGTCGCAGCGGGCGAGGCCGGCGCAGCCGGCGAGGCGGAAGGCCTCGATCGCAAGCTCGCGCAGGCGGGCGGTCTGCTCGGGGTCGAGCGGGGCGGGGACGATCAGCTCCATGCCGCCGTCGCTGTACTTGGTCTCGTAGTCGTACCACTCGCCGTGGGCGACGACCTCGCCCGGTTGGGACGCCTCGACCTGCTCGTTGCCGAGCAGCGAGCACTCGACCTCGCGGCCGTGCGCCGAGGCCTCGACGATCACCCGCGGGTCGTGGCGCAGCGCCAGCTCGACCGCCCGGTCGAGCCCGGGGCCGAGGCGCTCGACCCTGCTGATCCCGACGCTCGAGCCGAGCCGCGAGGGCTTGACCCAGAGCGGCAGGCCGAGCTCCGCGCAGCGCTCGCGCCAGCCCGGCTCGCCGGCGCCGGCGAACTCGACCTGCGGCAGGCCGGCCTCGGCGAACAGCCGCTTCAGCGTCAGCTTGTCCATGCAGACGGCCGAGGCGAGGACGTCGGAGCCGACGTAGGGAACGTCGAGCCACTCGAGCACTCCCTGCACGCTGCCGTCCTCGCCGAAGGGGCCGTGCAGGGCGGGGAACGCCGCGTCGGCGCCGAGCAGCCCGGCCGCCGGAGTCAGCTCGACCGGCGCGCCCCCGCAGCTCCAGCCGCCGTCGCGGGCGATCGTCACCGCCAGCGCCTCGTGGCCGGCCTGCTCCAGCCCCCGCGCCACCGCCTCGCCCGAGCGCAGCGAGACGTCGTGCTCGGAGGAGCGCCCGCCGCTGAGCACCGCGACCCTCATTCGCCTTCCACTTCGCCTTCGCCTTCCGCTGCCCGCCTGCCGACCGTGATCGTCACCGGCGAGCCCGGTTCGACTTCGCTGCCCGGCGGCGGGAACTGGTCGAGCACGCGGCCGATCTGCTGCGTCACTTCGGTTTCTTCTTCGCGCACGCTCGGTTCGAGCCCGGCTTCGCGCAGCGCTTCCACCGCTTCGCGCCGTTCGGCGCCGATCACGTTCGGCACCTTCGCCTGCTTGACGCCCTTGGAGACGACGATGCCGACGGTCGAGCCGCCCGGCAGCTCCGTGCCGGCGCTCGGCGACTGGCGGATCACCTCGCCCGCGGGCTTGGCGCTTTCTTCTTCTTCGACGCCGGGGCTGAAGCCGTGGCCGCGGATCTGCTGCACGGCGACCGAGCGCTGGGTGCCGACGAGCACCGGCACCTTGCTCAGCTTCTGACCCTTGGAGACGACGAGCAGGACGGTCGAGCCGCGCGTCGCCGTGCTGCCGCCCGCAGGTTCGGTCCGGATCACCTGGCCTTCTTCGACCGCTTCGGAGTTGACCCGTTCGACCTTCGGCACGAAGCCGGCTTCTTCCACCCGTTCGACCGCTTCTTCGACCGGCACGCCGGAGAGCCCGCCGGGAACCTTGCCGCTGCCGGGGCCCGCGCTGACCGTCAGCGCCACCTTCGGCTTCGAGCAGAAGTAGCTGAGCACGGCGCAGTCGAGCGAGGCCTTGCCGGCCGGCGGGTCCTGCTCGAGCACCGTGTTGGCGGCGACGTCGCGGCGCACGCGGGCGACGTCGCCGACCTTGAAGTCGTTCTGTTCGAGCAGCGCGATCGCGACGCCGAGCTGGTTGCCCGTCACCCCTGGGACCTGGGTCTCGCTGTCGCGGGTCAGCGAGAAGCCGACCAGGGCGCCGATCAGCACCGCGATCGCCGCCAGCGTCCACCAGGTCCGGCGCCGCCGCCTGCGTCGCTCCTCCTCCTCGTCGGGCTCGGCCGCAACCGCCTCGCCGGCGCCGACGACCGGCGGCGGCAGCGCCGCGAAGCTCGCCGTGCCCTCGCCGCCGCCCGGCTCGCGCGCCGCCGCGTCAAGCGCGGCGATGAACGCCTCGGCGCTCTGGAAGCGCTGCCCGGGGTCCTTTTCCAGCGCCCGCATGACGACCGCGTCGAGCGCCGGCGTCACCGCGGGGTTGATCGAGCTCGGCCGCTGCGGCGTGTGCGAGACCTGTTTCATCGCGATCGCCACCGCCGACTCGGCCTCGAACGGCGCCCGGCCCGCCAGCGCCTCGTAGAGCATCACTCCGATCGAGTAGAGGTCGGAGACCGAGGTCACCGCCTGGCCCTGGGCCTGCTCGGGCGAGAGGTAGTGCGGCGTCCCCATCACCGAGCCCGCCTGGGTGATCTCCGAGGCGCCGGCGCGGGCGATGCCGAAGTCGGTCACCGTCGCCTTGCCCTCGTCGTCGACGATCACGTTCTGCGGCTTCAGGTCGCGGTGCACGACGCCGTGCCGGTGCGCGTAGCCGGCCCCCTCCAGCACCTGGCGGATCAGGCTGACCGACTGCTCCGGGGTCAGCCCCTGGTCGATCAGCTCCTTCAGCGTCCGCCCCTCCAGCAGCTGCATCGCGATGTAGTGGGTGCCCCCGACGTCGCCGCGGTCGAAGACGGCGACGACGTTGGGGTGCGAGAGCCCGGCCGCCGCCTCGGCCTCGCGTTCGAAGCGCTCGACGAACTCGCGGTCCTGGGCGAAGCGGCGGTGCAGGACCTTGAGCGCGACGCGGCGCTGCAGGTGCGGGTCTTCGGCCAGCCAGACGTCAGCCATGCCGCCCGAGCCGAGCCGGCGCAGCAGCCGGTACCTCCCGTCGATGACGCTCCCTTCGCCGACTTCAGCCGACACGCTCAGCTCCCTTCGTCTTCGAGGATTTGTTCCGCCACGGCGCGGAAGATCGGCGCCGCGGCGTCGTTGCCGAACCGTTCGGTGCACTCGACCGTCGCCGCGATCGCGACCTGCGGGTCCTGCGCCGGGGCGAAGCCGATGAACCAGGCCTGGTTCTCCGCTTCGCCGCCGCCGCACGATTCGTTGCCCGGCGTTTCCGCCGTGCCCGTCTTGCCCGCCACCTGGACGCCCGGAATCGCCGCGTTGGTGCCGGTGCCTTCGCTGACCACGCCTTCCATCGCCGTCGTCAGCTCTTCCGCCGTCTGACCGTCGATCGGTTGGCTGTACTCGGAGGGGTCGAGGCGCTTGGTCACGCGGCCGTCGGGGTCGACCACCCGGTTCCAGATCTGCGGCTTCATCAGCTTGCCCCCGTTCGCCACCGCCGCGGCGACCTCGGCCATCTGCACCGGCGTCACCGCCAGCCGCTCCTGGCCCATCGCGACGCGCGCGATGTCGACCGGGTCGCCGGGGCCGAGCAGTTCTCCTTCGTCGTAGACGCCGCTCTTGGAGACCTGTTCGCTCGGCAGGTCGATCGCCGGGGTCGAGTTGAAGCCGAAGCGGTCCATGTATTCGAACAGCGTGCCCTCGCCGATTTTCTGGCCGAGCTGGGCGAACCAGGTGTTGACCGAGTTGGTCAGCGCCGTATCGAGCGAGATCGGCGGGAAGCTCTGGTTGAAGTCGTTTTCCAGCGGCTGCGTTTCGACTTCCAGCGGCGAGGGTGCGGCGAAGGCGGTTTCCGGGGTGATCAGGCCCGAGTCGAGACCGGCCGCCGCGGTCACCACCTTGAAGGTCGATCCGGGCGGGTACTGCCCCTGGGTGGCGCGGTCGTAGAGCGGCCTTTCAAGGGTGTTGAGGTTGAGCTTTTCGAGTTCGTAGGGGACGCGGTTCGGGTCATACGGCGGGTTGGACGCCAGCACCTCGACCCGGCCGCTGGCCGGCTCGATCGCGACCACGGCGCCGAAGCCCTGTTCCTGCAGCGAGGACATCGCGACCTGCTGCGCGGCGGGGTCGATGTTGGTGACGATGTCGTCGCCTTCCTGGTTGCGCCCGGCGAGCTGCTCGAGGATCGAGCCGAATTCCGATTCTTCCCCGACCAGCTCGTCGTTGTGGAATTTCTCGAACTCGCTGTCGCCCTGGCGGACGAAGCTGTAGCCGATCGGGTGGCCGTAGAGCGAGCCCTGCGGGTAGCGGCGAACGTAGCGCCGGTCGGCGCCGCGGCCCTTGCCGACCGACTTGGCGAGGACGGTCCCGTCGGCGGCGAGGATGCGGCCGCGCCTGATCTGCTGCTGCTCGAGCAGCGGACGCGCGTTGGCTTCCTTGCCCTTCAGCGACTTCGCGTCGAAGACCGCCCACCAGGACGTGAAGCCGATCAGGACCGCGAACAGCACGACGACGAGGCCGAAGAGCTGGACGATCTGCCGGTTCACTCGAATACCTCGCGCTTCGCTCCCGGCGCGAAGAACCAGAGATGCACGCTTGGTCGCTCCGCGCTCACAGGTCCGCCTCGCGCCGGGCGCGGTCGGAGATCAGCAGCAGCAGCGCCAGGAGGACGAAGTTGGCGACGATCGAGCTGCCGCCGTAGCTGATGAAGGGCAGGGTGACGCCGGTCAGCGGGATGACCCGGGTGACGCCGCCGACGATCACGAAGGCCTGGATCGCGAAGACCGCCGTGAGGCCGGTGGCGAGCAGCTTCGAGAAGCCGTCGTCGGCGAGCAGCGCGACCTTGAAGCCGCGCGCCGAGACCAGCAGGTAGGTGAGGATCACCCCGCAGGCGCCGAAGAGGCCGAGCTCGTTGACGATCAGCGAGTAGATCGTGTCGGTCTGCGCCGCCGGCAGCAGCGCCCTGTGCGTGCCCGGGAAGTCGATCAGCGCCTGGCCGAACCCCTTGCCGAACAGGCCGCCGTCGGCCTGGGCGAAGATCGACTGCAGGATCTGGTACCCGTTGCCGCTCGGGTCGTTGTAGGGGTTGAGCCAGATCTCGACCCGGTCGTGGACGTGGGGCACGGTCGAGGCGAAGAACCAGGCACCGAGCAGGAACAGCGCCATGCCGATGACGACGAAGGAGAAGCGACCGGTCGCCACGTAGAGCAGCGCCAGGAAGGCGGCGAAGAACATCAGCGAGCTGCCGAGGTCGCGGATGAAGACGAGCATCAGCATCGAGGCCCCCCAGACGACCAGCAGCGGGCCGAGGTGCTTGAGCGGCGGCAGGGTGACGCCGAGCACCCGCCGCGCGCCGACGATCAATACCTCGCGGTGCTCGCGCAGGTAGCTGGCGAGGAAGACGACGAGGCAGATCTTCGAGAACTCCGCCGGCTGGAAGGCGAGCGGCCCGAGCTTGACCCCGAGGTAGGCGCCGTTTACCTGCTGGCCGATCCCCGGCAGGCGCGGCGCCAGCAGCAGCAGCAGGCCGGCCCCGGCGATCGTGTAGCGGTAGCGCTCGAGCACGTCGTAGTCGCGCAGGAAGTGGATCGTCAGGGCGAAGAGGACGAGGCCGAGGACGAACCAGTTGGCCTGGTCGCGGGCGAGGCTTTCGTCGATCCGGTAGACCATCACCAGGCCGAAGGCGGTCAGCAGCGCGACCAGCGGGAAGAGGTAGGGGTCGGCGTCGGGCAGCCGCATCCGCAGGTAGAGGTGGGTCGCCAGGCAGACAGCGAGGAAGTAGGCGCCGTAGACGAGGCTGAGGTTGCCGAGCCGGGCGTTCTCCTGGGCGAAGACCGCGGCGAAGCCGGCGCTGAGCAGCAGCGCGACCGGGATCAGCGCCAGCAGCTCGCGGTTGCGCGCCGGCGCCCTCAGCGCGTTCAAGGAATCCCCTGGCTGCGTTCGATTTCTTCGATCAGCGAGATCGCGTCGGCCTGCGAGCGCACGTCGTGGCCGGTGACCGCTTCGCGCCGCTTGCGGTTCAGCGCCGCGGTCTGCACCGGGCCGGCATAGCGCTCTTCGTAGAGCTCGATGCCGAAGGGCAGCTCGTAGGGCAGGCCGCGGTAGAGGGCGACGCGGCCGCCGTCGTCGGTGCCGAGGAACCAGGCCTGGCGGTTTCCGTACCAGGCGCCGAAGGCGATCGCGGCGAGGACCGCGACGACGGCGAGGAGCTTTGCCGCCGTGCGCAGGCCGCGGCGCGGGCGCTTGGCGACGAGCTGCTCGCGACGCTCGCGCGCCGCCTCCGCCGCGGCCCGACGGCGCACCTCGGTCGCGGTCAGGCCGGCCTCCTCGGCGGCGGCCCCGACCAGGGTCGCGTCCTCCGGGCGCTCGCCGAGCGGCGCCGCGGCGTCGGCGAGGCGGAATGCGAGCGCCGTGATGTTGTCGCGCCCGCCGGCGCCGTTGGCCTCGTCGACCAGCGTGCGCACGGCCTCGCGCATCGAGCCGGCGCTCGCCAGCACGGCGGCGATCCGCTCCTCGCTGACCATCGTCGTCAGCCCGTCCGAGCAGAGCAGGAAGACGTCGCCGGGCGAGGCGGGCACGGTCTGCAGGTCGACCTCGACCTCGGGCTCGGGGCCGAGCGCGCGGGTGATGATCGAGCGCTGCGGATGGTCCTCCGCCTGGGCGTCGGTGATCTGCCCTTTGCGGCGCATCTCCTCGACCAGCGAGTGATCGCGGGTCAGCCGCTCGAGCCTGCCGCGGCGCAGCCGGTAGGCGCGGCTGTCGCCGACGTGGCCGATGCCGACCTCTTCGGTGCGGGCGTCGACGATCGCCGCGGTGATCGTCGTCCCCATCCCCGCCCGCGAGGGGTCGGCGCGGGCGAGCTCGTGGATGCGCCGGTTCGCCCCCTCGATCGTCTCGCGCAGGAAGCCCTCGGGCGGCGCCTCGGGCAGGTCGCGGTCAAACGCCTCGGCGGCCGTCTTCGAAGCGACCTCGCCCGCCTGCGCGCCGCCCATCCCGTCGGCGACGACGAAGATCGGCGCGCGGACGAAGAGCGAGTCCTCGTTCTCGCTGCGCTGGCGACCGGTGTCGGTGCGAAAGGCCTGGTCGTCGATCCGCAGCAAACCTAGGTCCTCCCTGCCTCGAACCTGAACTCGGTGTCGCCGATGCGGATCGTATCGCCGTCGATCAGCTCGGCCTCGCCGTGCAGCTCGGCGTCGTTGAGCAGCGTGCCGTTGGTCGAGCTCATGTCTTCGACGTAGGCGCGCCCCTCGCGCGAGAAGACCCGCGCGTGCAGGCCCGACGCGTAGCGGTCCTCGATCCGCAGGTCGGCGTCCTGCGAGCGGCCGATCGAGAGGCCGCCGAAGAGGTCGAAGCGCTCGCCCTCGCCGAGGCCGCCGCCGCGCAGCGCCACGAGCCAGGCGTCGCCGCCGCTCGCCGGGGCGCCGTCATAGGCCGGCACCGGGTGGAAGCCGGTCGCGTCCGGCGCCGGGGTGACGGTGCGCCGCAGGTCCTTCAGCGCGCTGCGCGCGATCCAGAGCAGGAACAGGTAGAGGACGGCGAGGAAGCCGAACTTCAGGGCGACGGAAATAGGTTCGTAGTCCACGCGGTCAGCACACTAGAGCCAACTGAGGCGCTTATTGCTCGACGTCGAAACGGAAAGTCGTCGTGCCCAGCGTCACCTGATCGCCGGACTTCAGCCGGGTCGAGCCGACGCGCCGCCCGTTGACCTTGATCCCGTTGGTCGAGCCGAGGTCGGCGATCGTCCACTCGCCGCGCGCGGAGCGCCGCAGCTCGGCGTGGTGGCGGGAGATGTTGGGGTCGCGCAGGACGCAGTCGGCGTCGCGGGCGCGGCCGATCGTCGAGCGCTCGCCGTCGAGCACGTAGCGGCGGTCGTCGACGGTGACGATCGCGCGGCTGGTGACTGCGGCGCGGTGCGAGGGCGGCTCCGCGGCCTTCGCCGGCGACTCGCGCACGGCCGAGTAGACCATCGTGTGGCCCTCCTCGCCCTGGCTCGGCGCCTCGCCCTCGTGCGCCGGCGGCTTGACCATCCGCGGCTGGATGCCGAACTCGCCGAGCCGCAGCCGCTCGTCGGTCTCGAAGCCGACCGTCGGCCGGGTCAGCAGGTCGTAGCCGCGCCGCCGCGCGTGCTCCAGCAGGTAGCCGGACAGCTCCTGCTCGAGCGAGCGCTCGTAGCCCTCGAGGCGGCCGCGGTCCTTGCCCGAGAGGAAGACCGTGTACTCGTTCGGCACGTAGACGCGGGCGATCCCGG
>CAWIFA010000052.1:0-11580 GCA_963835315.1 uncultured Solirubrobacterales bacterium
AACTTGGACGGAACTACTACTGGCCCGAGCAGCTCGGTTCGCCGCCGGCGCGTTCGGCCTCGGCGATCAGCTGTTCGGCGCTCGCCGCGGGGACGTGCTTGCCGCTCTGGGCCTTGAGCTCGGCGACGAAGGCGGAGAGCCTTCCGGCGACGCTCCCCGCCGGGCCTCCCCCGCTCGCGCTCTTCAACTTCGCCTCGAGGCTGTTGGCAGTCCCATGGGGAAGGCCCAGTTCCTCGACCGCTTCGCGCAGATCGGCGACCGTCGGCGGCGGGTCGCCGAACACCTGGATGCGGTCGTTGGGGTAGCTCTCGCTCACGTAGACGTTGCCTAGCGGATCTGCGGCGACGCCGGCCGCGTAGTGGAACTGGCCCTCGCCGGAGCCGAAGCCGCCCCACTCGCGGACGAAGCCGCCGGAGGCGTCGAACTCCTGGACGCGGTTATTGTCCGTGTCGCCCACGTAGACGTCGCCGTTCGAACCGGCGGCGATCCCCCGCGGGGACTTGAACTGCCCGGCGATCGCGCCGAAGCCCCCCATTTACGCACGAAGTCACCCGATGGGCTGAACTCCTGCACGCGGTTGTTGAAGGTGTCGGCGACGTAGACCTCCCCAGACGGGGCGACGGCGAGGCCAAAGGGGGTGTCGAACTGACCATTGCCGGACCCGAACCGCCCCCACTGGGCGAGAAAGGCGCCGGACGAGTCGAACTTCTGGACGCGGTTGTTGTCGGTGTCGGCGACGTAGACGTCACCCAGCGCGTCGACTGCGACCGCGAAGGGAAGCCTGAACTGTCCGGGGGCGGACCCGAAGGCGCCCCAGGCCCGGACGAAGTTCCCGGCTTGGTCGAAGACCTCGATCCGGCTGTTGCCGGTATCGGCGACGTAGAGATCGCCTCCCGGGCCGAGCGCGACGCCGAGGGGGGAATTGAGCTGCCCGTCCCCAGCGCCCACACCCCCCCAGGAGGCGACGAACCCGTGGCATGCGTCGAAGACCTGGATGCGGTGGTTGAAGGTGTCGGCGACGAACACCTCGCCCTTCGCGTCTGCCGCGATGCCGCCCGGTGATTCGAACTGGCCGTCGCCTGAGCCCTGTTCGCCCCAGGCTGCGATAAAGCCGAATTCGGCGCGGGCGGGGGCGGCGAAGACGAGCGCGATGAGCGCGGCGGCGAGCAGCAGCATCGCCGGGATGCGGGCGGGCGACCAAGGAGCGCGGAGACGGGCGGACTGCATCGTGGTCCGATCATCGGCCCTGGCGGCGGCGCAATGTTCGATCATCCGTCCTCTTTAGCCGGATATCTCAATCCAAAAGGCCCAGAACCCGGTAGGCCGAGGCTCCCGACTGCCTCGGATCAGAACGTGCCGAGGTACCAGTCGACGAGCTGGTCGCCGTAGAGCAGGCCGACGACGCCGCCCAGCGCCAGGAACGGGCCGAAGGGGATCGCCCGCTTGCGCGCCGCCGCCCCTTCGCGCGCGATCATCGCCAGGCCGACGAGCGCGCCCGCCAGCAGCGCGACGAGAAGCGCCGGCGCCACGTTGCGCCCGAGGAAGATCCCCATCGTCGCCGCCAGCTTGACATCGCCCAGCCCCATGCCGCGCGGGTAGGCGAGCGCCGCGGCGAACAGCACACCGCCCGCCGCTGCGGCGGCGATCGCCCGCTCGGGCAGGCTGCCGGGGTCGCCTGCGGCCGCTATCGCCACGCCGAACACGGCGCCGACGATCAAGACCTTGTTGGGGATGATCCGCCGCTCGAGGTCGGTGAGCGTTATGGCCATAAGCAGGGTGACGAAGACGAGCCCCAGCACGACCTCCCACGGCTCGTCCCAGAGGACAAGCACGGTGGCGGCGTAGAGCGCCCCGAGCACCAGCTCGGTCAGCGGGTAGCGCGGCGAGATCGGCTCGCCGCAGCAGCGCGCCCGCCCTCGCAGCATCAGCCACGAAACGACCGGCACGTTGTCGTAGGCGGCGATCTGCCGCCCGCAATGCGGACAGCGCGAGCGCGGCCCGACGATCGACTCCCCGCGCGGCACCCGATGGGCGACCACGGTGACGAAGCTGCCGGCTACCAGCCCTCCGAGGAAGGCGAGCACCGTGGCCGGCGCCATCGCCTATTCGCCTTCCAGGGGCGTCGAGCTTTCGACCTCGACTCGGGTGGGATAGTTCGGGTGGTCGTACATGATCGAGATCGCGTCGTTCTGCGTGTAGGCGCGGTCAACGCTGAGCGCCACTCCGAGCCTGTCGTCTTTGAAGATGAATTCCGGCGCGTCGTCGAGTTCCATCGTCAGCCGCACTTTCACCCAGCCATTTCGCGGCCAGTAGCTGCTTCCCTGCCCGTACTCCCAGTAGGTGGTCAGGTCGTCCTTCTTCGCGAACTGCGTGTCGGTGACGCCCGATTCGCCTTCGCTGCGGTCGAAGAGATAGACGCAGAGCGCCGCCGGGTAGGGCGAGTCGTTGAGCGTGCGCGTGTAGAACTCCAACGTCGCCCGCCCCGTCAGTTCGAATTTGAACGGCATCGGGTCGCTGACCCAGCGGTGGATCTGCGACTCCGGGTTGGTGGTGCCGGTCGGTTCGTAGTGACAGCCGCTGGTGTCGTCGCGCCGGATCTGCAGCCCCGGTTCGAGATAGAAGTCCTTGGAGTACTCGTAGACCGACGGGTTTGAGGGGTTTTCCGGTTCGGGGTCCGGCGGATCGGTCAGCAGCAACGCGTCAGGCGCGCCGGCTTCTTCGGGCCCGGTCTGCAGACCGTTGGCGCATATGCCCCGGGTGTTGTGAAGCGCGTGGTCTTCGGTGATTTCGACCCGCGCGGTGGTCCCGCTCGCCGCACAGGGGGTGTCGGAGAGGAAGAACTGCTGCGCCGTTATCTCGTCGCCGCTGCCGCCGCTGCTTCCGCCCCCGGCGCCGGGTTCGACCGACGCCGGGTCGGTCACCTGCGTCTGCACTTCGACATAGCCGCTTTCCCCCGGCTGGCTGACCGGCGTGTTCGGCTTCACGGCGACGACAACCTGCTTGAAGTCTTCTTCGCCCGGGCATTCCGCTTCCGGGCAGGTCGGGTCGTTCCGCCAGACGACGTAGCGGTAGATCGTGCCCCGGATCCCGCCGCGTTCGCCTTCGCCGGTTTCAAAGCTCGATTCGGGACTGACCCCGTTTTCGTCAACGACGAGTGGGCGATATTCGCCGGCGGGGCTCCTCGTCAGCGCGAATTCTTCGCCGGAGATGCGGGAATCCGGGTTGAGCGCCGCCGCGCTCGCGGTCGGCGATTCTTTGACGGCCAGGCACGATTCCCCCGCCGTCACCGCCGAGCAGTCGTAGGGCAGGGTGTGCAGGCGCTCGAGCTCTTCCTGAGCGAGATCGAGGGCCACCTGGGTGGACTTCGCCCGCTGCGCGTTCTTGGTCGCGGCGCCGAGCACGCCGAACGCCGCCGCCGAGCCGAGCGTGAGCACGAGCGCGGCGACGACGACCTCGATGATCGTCAACCCGGCCTCTCTCCCTGGCGACGCCACGAGCTCTTTCAGCCTGTCGCGCATCATTCCCCGTTCAGAGTCAGGGTCCGAAGGCTGGCGCCGTCGGTGACGGTCAGGTCGCCTTCGCCGTCGGGATTGGGGATATTGAGGGTGATGCCGACGTAGGTTGCTTCCGGCGCGTTCGGCGGGTCATATTCGAAGACCTGTCCGTTGTCGAGACCGCTCACCATCGTCACCGGAGTCCCGCTTCCTTCCGCTTCCGGGGCGGTCTCGCCGCGCGTGCAGGCGGTGGCCGTGCATGCGTAGGTGACCTTGCACTGGATCGCCGGCGCTCCCGGTTCTTCCTCCGGGGGGCCGCCGCATTCGGCGCGGCGCACCCTGGTGACGAAGGCGACGCTCGAGCCTGAGCCCTCTTCGACCTTGATCCCGTTGCGGATCTCACGCGTCATCCGCTCCAGCACCCAGCGCGCGGTCGTTATGTTCTGCGACTTCTTGCTCAGCTTCGGCTGGGTCCGCACCGCGCTGATCAGCATCGAACCCGCCGCGCCGACGATGACCACGCTCATCGCGGCCGCGACGAGAAGCTCGACCAGAGTCAGCCCCGTCTCCCCGCCGCCCGCGAGTCGGCGGCTCACGTACCTCACCGTCGCCCCCGTTTGGAGTGGTGCCGGTGCCTGCGCAGGTTGCGGTTCCCGCCGCCGCGCACCAGCTTGAAGACGCGGCTGGTCGGTCGCGCCTCCCAGGCCCCGACTGCATTCCTCGCCTTGACGCGGAAGACGTGCCTGCCGCGGCGCAGGTGCTTCAGCCGGACCGGGGAGTCGCACCAACGCCAGCGAGCGCGATCGACCCGGCAGATGAAGCGGGTACCCGGTTGCCCGGTGGAGTCGGTGAAGCGGAAGACGGGGCGGCGGGCACGCGTCTTGAAGGCAGGGCCGAAGGTGATCCGCGTCGCCGGGGCGACGTAGGACTGGCCGCCGCCATACGTGGGGGCAGGAGAGGACGTCGAGCCGCCGCCGCTGCCACCTCCGCCGGATTCTTCGACGCCCGATTCCGTCGTCGAGCTGGCGCCGGATTCGCTCCCCCCGCCACCGGATTCTTCTCCCCCTCCGCCGGGTTCTTCTCCCCCGCCGGATTCTTCGCCGGGCAGCGTCGCTTCTTCCTGCTTGTAGGAGATCGCGCCCGAGCAGGCGGAGACGAACCCTTCCGCTTCGGCGGTCGCCCGCAGGACCGTGGTCGCGCCGCTTTCCACGCTGACCGCGATCCCCGGTTCGGCCAGCTCTTCGGCGTCGCCGGTGGCGACGGGTTCACCGGAGCAGTCTTCGGTCTCGTAGAGCTTGATCGAGGCCGCGGCTTCGGCCTCCGAGCCGATCACTTTCGGTTCGGTCAACGGCGCCGGGGACGGCGGGTCGGTGCGTTCGAGCAGCGGCGGCGGCGGCGCCAGTTTCGATTCGAGTTCGGCGTCGTTGCCTTGCGAGACGAGCAGCGTCGGCCCGGTCGGCAGACCCCGAGAGTAGACGTCTTCTTCGCCAGCGAAGTCGTCTTCGTCGGTAAGCCGCTCCTTGGTGGTGAAGAATGCGAGCGCGCCTTCCTCGGAGGCCCCGTCGAGGCGCGCTTCGTGGTTTCCATTGCCGTTGATCGAGCCGACCGAGACCCAGGTGGTGGCGGCGCTGCTGCCGGCGTAGACGTCCTTCCTGCCGTCGGTGTCGCCGTCCACCAGCGGCTCGACCGTTTCGAAGAAAGCCAGCGAGCCATCGGTGGACGCAGCGGCAAACACCGGATCCTGGGGCGCTTCACCGCATTCGGAGAGCGTGCAGGACGGATCGGCGCCCGAGACCAGCGTGGTCGGACCGGCCGGCAGGTCGCGGCGATAGATGTCCTTCGAGCTGTCGCCGTCGGCTTCGGTGAGCGACTCCGCGGTCGAGAAGAACACGACGTCGCCGCCGGCGAGCACGCCGCTGGGCGCCCCGGAGCGGCGGACGACCCCGGCGTCGAACCCCCCGTCGCCGCAGGCGGGCGCGCAGGCGGAGTCGCCCTGGCTGACCAGGGTGGTTTCGCCGCCGGATCGCTCGTAGACGTCCTGGGCGCTGTCGCCGTCTTCGGGGGCGAGCTCTTCCTTCGTCTCGAAGAAGACCGCGGCGCCGTCGGGGGAGCTGCCGGCGTAGAGGGCGTTGCTGGCCCCGTTGCCGCCCCCTTCGCCGGTCAACACGCGCACCGGGGCGCTGCCCGACCAGTCGTAGACGTCCTGCGAGCTGTCGCTGTCCCCCGCTCCGATCTGGTCGTTGGTCTCGAAGAAGACGTGCGTGGCTTCAATCGAGGCGCCCTCGAAGACGGGCGTGCAGTTGAGCGATTCGGGACAGCTGCCCTGGGGAGAGACGAGCTTCGTTTCCCCGCTGCTCAGGTCGCGCTCATAGATGTCGTCTTCGCCGCCGTCGGTGTCTTCGCCAGCCAGCGCTTCGCGCGTGGTGAACACGGCCTTACCGCCATCCGCCGAGGCAGCGCGGAACACAGCCGGCTGCGAGCCGCCGCCGCAGCTGCCGCAGGCAGGGTCGGCGGCGGAAACCAGGGTCGTGGTCCCGGCCAGGATGTCGCGCGCGTAGACGTCGGCGGCACCGTCGCCGTCCGCCGCCGACAGCTTCTCCTCGCTGACGAAGAAGACTGTGTTCCCTTCGTCAACGACGCCCCCGGGCAGCGCGTTAACGGGAATGTTGGCTTCGCCGCAGCCGGCGGCGGCGCACGAGGGATCGCCGGCGGACACCAGCGTGGTCCTGTTTTCGGTCAGGTTGCGGACGTAGACGTCGGTCGCGTTGTCCTTGTCGGCCGCGGTCAGACGCTCCTGGGTGGAGAAGAAGACCCTGTCTCCGGCGGCGTCGCTCGCCAGGTACTGCACCGGATAGGCGTTGTTGCCGCCGGTCGGGCCGATCGAGGCCTCGCGGGTGACGTAGCCTTCGGCCCCGGCGTCGAAGCTCCGCACATATATGTCGAGCCGCGAGTCGGTGTCGCCCGGCACCAGCCTCTTGGTGGTGCTGAAGAAGGCGACGGAGCCGTCGGCGGAGATGCCGTCGTAGTTGGTTTCAGCCGCTCCCGCGCCCGGAGCGGCTCCCAACGCGGCGAGCGCGAGCGCCGCCGCGACGAGGAGATTGAGGTGATGTCTCAACTTCATCGGCATCGTTGCTCTATCGGCTCGAATCGGTCATTCGTTTAGGCGCGCTGGACATCTGGCCCAGCCGCACGCGAAGCCCTCCCACAAGCACGGGGGGCGGGCCAATCGGCCCGCCCCCCGGCACTTCACGCTTGGCTAGGCCAAGGTGATCGATGGCCTATTCGCCCCAGTCACCCAGCCCGCCTTCTGCGCCGGTATCGGGACAGCCGCCTTTACCACCCGTTTCACAGGGGAAGGTGAACGTACCGCCGGCGTTATTGACCGCGAACCACTGCGTTCCGGAGCCGTCGACGACGACCCGGTAGCCCGTAGCCGTTGGTTCAGATTCCGCGGCGCCTCCTGAGGCGAGGACTTCCAGGCCGGGAGCGCTTGACAGCGTCGGCTCAATCGCTACCAGGGCTGCTACGTCAGCTTCTTCATAGCTTCCGCCGTGCTCGGTCGAGTACGTCTCTATCGCAACCTGCGCGGAGTGCGCGTACTCCTTCGCCTTCGCGTCGCCGGCCTTTTCCTTCTGGTTGAAGAACGCCGGCAGGGCGATCGCGGCGAGGATTCCGAGGATCAGCATCACGACGAGGAGCTCGATCAGCGTGAAGCCGGCCTCCCCGTCGCCGTTGAGCCGGGCGCCTACTTTGGCCCGGAGATTCTGGAGAAACATCAGTGACCTCCTATGGTCATATCGATTTCGCCAGAGCCCCGTCGCGTTGAAGCCACGTGGTGTCTGTCGACCCCGGTGGTAGCCCGGCTGACTCCCGCGTGGGAGTCCCGACGGCTTTGCGCCCCCGCCTCGCGGCGGGTTTGCCTTTTGCACCAAGGCACTGGCAGATTCATCACAAAGCGCTCATCGACTGCTGGACCGGGTTCTTGATCCCCGAAACTTGGGTTGCTTTGGGCAGAAAACTCGGGCTTACGGCTCTCAGCACGCCTGTCACAGCCGAAAATCGGTCAACCCGCCCGATGCGATCGAGCTCCCACTTCGGCGATTTCCCCGAGTTTTGCGACCGCTTGCATTGAGAGTTGAGTAGGAAGTGCGTCCAGCACCCGTGCCCGGATCGCGTTCAAGGCTCAAGCGATCGCGCCGGCGGGACGATCTACCCGGCGATGCCCCGCGCGCGCCAGATCCTTCTCAACCTGCGTTGACTCGCCCACGGCGAGAGCGGCATGGCGCTGCCGACGGCGATGCTCGCCACTGTCGCGGCGCTGGCGCTGGCCGGGGTGGCGGTGACCTCGACCGTCAACGTCCAGCAGAGCTCCCACCGCGACAGCGACTCCAAGAGCGCAATCGCGGTCGCCGACGCCGGGGCCGACGTGGCGCTGCTGCGGCTCAAACGCGACTCGGCCGAACTGGCCGACAGCCCCTGTCTTGAAGGCGCGACACCGGAAGCCAACGGCTGGTGTCCCCCGATCACCGGCGAAGTAGGCGGCGGCGCGTACAGCTACCAGGTGACCGAAGCGGACGTCGCCTGCGGCGCCTACGACCTCTGCGTCGTCTCCACCGGGACCGCCGGCGGAGTCAGCCGGCGTGTCCAGGTCACCTTCTCCAGCGGCCCCGGCGGGGGTGGCGGCGGCGGAGGTGGCGGAGGTGGCGGCGGCGAGGGGCTGATCGGCGACGGGGACATCCAGGTTGACAACGCGGACGTGCGCGTCGGCGTCGGCACCAACGGCAGCATCTATGTGAAAAATAACGGCAACATCTGCGGCAGCACCCGTCACGGCGTCGGCGAGCCCCCCGTCGAATATGGAAAAAACGCGACCCAGTGCAGCGGCTATGGAGAAACCGAAGAAGACGTTTCGCTTCCCCCGGTCAGCGAATTCATGCCCGCTGACATCGCCACCAACAACTCCAACTACAGGCTCGCCGAATGCGTCTCCAAAAACGTTCCCGAAGGCTGCGAACTGGACACCTACAGCGGCAAACGCAAGTGGGGCGCGCCCTGGGACCCCGAAACCCGCACGATGTCGACCTTCAACAACGCCACCCTGACGCTCAGCGGCGGCGACTATTTCATCTGCAAGCTGGAACTGAGCAACAACTCACACCTGATCATGAAAGACGAATCGCTGGTGCGGATCTTCTTCGACACGCCCGAGAACTGCGGGATCTCCAGCGGCGAAAAGCAGATCGACGTCGTCAACAACGCCGACATCACCTCGACCGGATATCAGCCCGAACTGGGGCAATACAACGTCCCCGGGCTCTACGTGATGGGCTCGACTTCGATCGAAACCACGCTCGAATGGGACCCGAACGGCGGCACCAACGAGCTGTTCCTCTACGCCCCGAACAGCAACATCGTGCTGAAGAACAACGCGACCTTCGTCGGTGCGATCGTCGGCAAGACGGTCCACGTCTCCAACAACGTGGTCGTGAGGCAGGACGACGGCTTCGAACTGCCTCCCGAGCAGAACCCTTGGCCCGACCAGGAAGATCCTCCGGTCTACACCGCCCAGTACTACGTCGAGTGCAGCGGCGAAGCGACCCCGGCGCCCGACGCCGGCTGCTGAGCCACCTCGACGCCCGCAGAATCAGGCGCGCCCTAGGGCGCTGCGCCAAACACACGGTGGAGAGCCGCTCGGGATCCGACCCCCTGGCCCTCGGACGATGGGGCCATGCCGGACTTGTCCCCGAGCGAAGAGAGATCACTGGATCCGACAGCGGCCCTCCACCTGCCGGCCATTGTCGCATAAATGCCGACAGAAAGATTCGCCACCGCAGCAGTCTCTAGTGTTTGCGCACGGCGCGTAACGCTTCGAGTTCCTCGGGCCCGGTGAGGCCGAGGGCGCCGGAGCGGATTCGGGCGGCGCCGCGGCGCAGGTCGGCGCGACTGGCCACCGTCCGCTCGAAGTCTTCGACCAGGTCGAGCAGCTCGTCGCACTCCCAGACGCGGCCCCACTTGCGTCGGTTGAGGCGGCGGAGGATGTCGGGCAGGGTCCCTCTAACCTTTTAAAAGCTGACCGCGCTTTGAAAGGTTATTCGCGTTCCTTGCAAAGCGCGTCGCTAAGCGGTCGGGGCCGCCACGGGCAGCCCGTGGCGCTCGGCGGCCTCCGCGAGACGCTGGTCGTAGGTGAAGAAGGCGCCGAGATCCTCGCGAACGCTGAGCGCCGTGGCGAGGTGGAGGGCGTCGAGGCTGCGTAGGACCGGCGGCTCCAGCGAGGCGGCTTCGTCGAGCAGTGGATCGTCCATCGGGAGCAGGGCGACACCCTCCAGCCAGGTCCGAGCTTCGCGGCCATAGTCCCGCCCGTAGCGGGCGCAAGCCCGTATCGCCTCCACCGCCAGCAGCGTGCTCGACACGTAGTCCCCCCACTCGGCCAGCTCACGGCGTAACTCGTCGTGACCGCTCTGCTCGAGCACGAGCTTGGCATAGGCCGAGCTGTCCAGATACGCAAGGTGCGGCACCGCTACAGCCGCTCTTCACGCATTTCGTCGAGTATCTGCTCGACCGGCGGGCCTCCCGCTGGGGGCAGCGTTGAGTTGTCAGATCCGCTCGAGCAGATTTCCCCGCGGCATCGTCGCTCCTCGCTCCGCGACGAGCCGGGCGATCGGCGAATCGGCCGGACCGGAGGGCGTGAGCCGGGCGACCTCGCGGCCTCGCTCCGTCACCGTGAAGCTCTCCCCGCCCTTCACCTGTGTGAGGTACTTGGAGAGGTTCTGCCGCAGCTCGCGAACGCCGACCGTGTCCATGTGCGTCACAGTAGCACCTACGCGTCCGGCGCTTCCTCGACCGAACGAGTCTCAGGCATCGCGCGACGAATGTAGTCGGCGCACATCGGGACGGTGAAGTCCACCGTCCCCCTCTCCGGAGCGAAGAGCAGGCTCGACTTGACCAGGCGGTCGCGCAGGACCGTGAGCTCCTGCGGTCGCTTGCCGAGGACCGCCGCCACGTCGGAGGTGCGCTGCGCCCCATCGCCCAGGAACGCAATCGCCGCCATGTAGCGGCGCTCCGCATTGGGCAGCTTGCCCAGCCGCTGACTGAAGAAGTTCTCATCGAGATACGCCGCTGCCATCTCTTCGGCGGCCTCCACTTCCGAAAGGCGGATGGAACTCCCGCTCCCCACTCGCCAGACTGCCCTGCCGTACTCCTGAAGGAAGTAGGGGTAGCCCTGCGTCTGGTCAAAAATCCGGTCAAGCGCCTCTTGCTGCCATCTGACGCCTCGCTCTCGCGCCGGCTCGGCGAGGGCAGCCGCGGCGGACACACGGTTAAGCGCGCCGATCGCGCGGAACTCGAAACCACGCTCGGCATAGCTCTTCGCTTCTCCAACGAGCGCCGGGAGCATCGGGAGCCCCGCTCCTACGAGAGCGACAGGGAGACCCTTCTGCTTCGCTCGATGGAGGCCGACGATCAAAGCCGCGAGGTCGGACTTGGAGAGGTTCTGCATCTCGTCGAGCAGGAGCGCGAAGCCGACGCCGCCAGCTCGCGCGGCGCCCCCGACCTCGACCAACAGGTCGCGGAGGTCTTCGGCAAGATCGCCGGAATCGGCAATGCCGGGAAGGGCATCGACATCGAAGCGCAGATCGACATCGCCGAAGGTCAAGCTGAATGCTTTCAGAGCGGCAAGCGCCCGTCGCACCGCGTCGCCGGCCCGTCGCGCGGCGCTCAGGCGAAGCAGCGCCCTACGGGCGGACCGCGCCACCACGTTCCCGATGCGGGACTCGCCCGAGATCTCTCGAACCTCGCCATGCCAGTCCGCCTGATCGCAGGCGTCCTCGAACTCGTTCAGCAGCACCGTCTTGCCGACGCCACGCAGACCGGTGAGGATCAGGTGCTTTTGCGTCCCGCCTGCGGCGAGCTGCTCGATCGTTTCCCGAAAGTAGTCGAGCTCTGAATCCCGGCCCGCGATGAACGGAGGGCGAACGCCCATATCGGGCGTGTACGGATCCCTGCCATCCCCGGTCCTTGGCATATAGCGAAATATAACAAGCTTTGTTATAAATTGTTATATTTGTTTGGGGGGGCCAGGCTCAGCTTG
>CAWIFA010000053.1:0-203875 GCA_963835315.1 uncultured Solirubrobacterales bacterium
AAGCGATCGGGGTTGACCTCGGCGGCACGAAGATGCTGCTCGGCGTGCTCGACGGCGGCTCGAAGGCCGTCTGGGAGAGCCGCGAGCGCTCCGCCGGGGAGAGCGAGGGCGAGCTGGTCGAGCTGCTGGTGCGCGAGATCGAAGAGGCGCGCGCCGAGCGGCCCGGCGTGCAGGCGGTCGGGATGGGGATCCCGGCGACGATCGACCACGAGAAGGGGCTCGCGGTCGCCGCGGTCAACCTGCCGATCGCCGACCTGCCGATCCGCGACCTGGTCCAGGAGCGCACCGGCCTGCCGGCCTTCGTCGACAACGACGCCAACGTCGCCGCGCTCGCCGAGCACCAGTTCGGCGCCGCCCGCGGCACGACCAACGCGATCATGCTGACGATCGGCACCGGGATCGGCGGCGGGCTGATCCTCGGCGGCGAGATCTACCGCGGCTCGACCGGCGCCGGCGCCGAGCTCGGCCACGTGGTGATCCAGATGGACGGCCCCGCCTGCCAGGGCAACTGCCCCAACCACGGCTGCGTCGAGGCGCTCGCCTCGGGCACCGCGCTCGGGCGCGAGGGACTGGCGAGCGCCGAAAGCCACCCCGAATCGGCGCTCGGTCGGCTGCACGCCGAAGGCGAGCCGATCGACGGCAAGGCGGTGACGCTCGCCGCCCAGGCAGGCGACGAGGTCGCGATCGGCGTCTTCGAGCTGATCGGCACCCGGCTCGGCGTCGCGCTCGCCAGCTTCGTCAACATCTTCGAGCCCGAGGTGATCGTGGTCGGCGGGGGCGTGATCGCCGCCGGCGACCTGCTGCTCGACCCGGCGCGGCGCGAGCTCGAAGCGCGGGCGCTGCGGCCGATGAACCGCACCCCGGTCGTCGCCGCCGAGCTGGGCGCGGACGCGGGCATGATCGGCGCCGCCGCCCTCGCCCGGATCGAACTCGAGCAGGCGAGCTGATGCCGGGGTCGCTGATCGTCTGCCCGACCCCGATCGGCAACCTCGACGACATCACGATTCGCGTCCGCGACGCCCTCGTCGCCGCCGACTACGTCGCCTGCGAGGACACGCGGCGCACCGGCGGCCTGCTCGACAAGCTCGGCATCCGCCCGGCGCCGCCGCTGATCTCGATCCACGAGGGCAACGAAGCGCCGCGCGCGGTCGAGCTGGCGCAGCGGATCGAACGCGGCGACGTCGTCGCCCTCGTCTCCGACGCCGGCATGCCGGCGATCTCCGACCCCGGCTTCCGCCTGATCCGCCGCTGCATCGAGCGCAGCCTCGAGGTCACCGTGCTGCCCGGACCCTCGGTCGTGCCCGCGGCGCTGGTCGCCTCCGGCCTGCCGACCGACCGCTGGCGCTTCGAGGGCTTCCTGCCGAAGCGCTCCGGCGAGATGGAGCGCGTGCTGCGCTCGACCGAGACCGTCGTCGCCTTCGAGTCGCCGCGCCGGGTGGGGGACTCGCTGGCGGCGCTGGCGGCGATCGCGCCCGACCGCCCGGCCGCCGTCGTCCGCGAGCTGACCAAGATGCACGAGGAGGTCTCGCGGGCCACCCTGGCCGAGCTGGCGCGCCGCTTCCGCGGCGACGTCAAGGGCGAGATCGTGCTGGTGATCGCGCCCGCCTCCTCCGACGATGACGACAAGGACGTCGCCTTCGCCGTCGACGCCCTGCGCCACCTCGTCCAGTCGGGCGCCCGCCCGCGCGCCGCCGCCAGCGTCGTCGCCGCCCTCACCGGCACCCGCGCCAACGACCTATACCGTGCGCTGACCGGGAGAGAGCCGAGAAAATGAGCTACTACGTCACCACGCCGATCTACTACGTCAACGCCGAGCCGCACCTCGGGCACGCCTACTCGACGATGGCGGCCGACATCCTGGCGCGGCACATGCGCCAGCGGGGGGAGGACGTCTTCTTCCTCACCGGCACCGACGAGCACGGCGAGCCGATCGAGACGGCGGCCGAGCGCGAGGGGGTGACGCCGCAGGAGCTGGCCGACCGCAACGCGGCCAAGTTCGAAGCGCTGATGCCGATCATCGACGCCAGCAACGACTTCTTCATCCGCACCTCGGACCCGCGCCACGGCGAGCGGGTCGCCGAGATCATGCAGCGCGTCTACGACAACGGCTGGGTCAGCAAGGGGACCTACGAGGGCTGGTACTGCCCGCGCTGCGCCGACTTCAAGACCGAGCGCGAGCTGGGGCCGGGGCAGACCTGCCCGATCCACGAGATCCCGCTCGAGAAGGTGCACGAGGAGAACTGGTTCTTCCGTCTCTCCGCCTTCCAGGCCCAGCTCGAAGGCCTCTACGAGGAGCGCCCCGACTTCGTCGTCCCCGAGTTCCGCCGCAACGAGGCGATCTCGTTCATCAAGGGGGGGCTCGAGGACGTCTCGCTCTCGCGGCCGAAGCTGAAGTGGGGGATGCGGCTGCCCTGGGACCCCGAGCAGCGGATGTACGTGTGGTTCGACGCGCTGCTCAACTACGTCACCGCGCTCGGCTTCGCCCGCGAGGGCGAGGACCTGACCGCGCGCTTCTGGCCCGCCGACCTGCACGTGATGGCGAAGGACATCCTCAAGTTCCACGCGGTGATCTGGCCGGCGCTGCTCTGGGCGGCCGACCTCGAGCCGCCGCAGCGGATGGCGATCCACGGCTACCTGATGATGGGCGAGAAAAAGATGTCGAAGTCGCTCGGCAACGTGCTCGACCCGTTCGAGGCGATCGAGCGCTTCGGCTCCGACGCCTTGCGCTTCTACTGCTTCCGCGAGGTCAGCTTCGGCCAGGACGGCTCGATCTCCACGGCGGGTTTCGAGTCGCGCTACGAGACCGAGCTGGCCAACGACTTCGGCAACCTGGCGAGCCGCGTGCTGGCGATGGTCGACCGCTACCGCGACGGCACGGCGCCGGCGGCCCAGGTCGACGCCGTGCTGCAGGAGGACTTCGAAGGCGCCGTCGGCCGCTTCAGCGAGCTGCTCGACCGGGCCGAGCTGACGCAGGCGCTGGAGGGGGCCTGGAAGCTGGTCCGGCGGCTCAACCGCTACGTCGAGGAGACCCGCCCCTGGGAGCTGGCCAAGGACGAGGCCGACCCCGAGCGCCTCGACGAAGTCCTCTACAACCTCTGCGAGGGCCTGCGGGTGACGACCCTGCTGCTGCTGCCCTACCTGCCGCGGACGGCAGAGCAGCTGCTCGACGCCCTCGGCGAGGACTCGCGCGAGCTGAGCGAGCTCGGCTCACGGCCCGGTGGGCAGCGAGTCGAGCGGATCCCAGCTCTCTTCCCCAAGATCGAGACTCCAGCCTGAGCTTTCGGTGCGCCTTCAGGCTGTGGAGACGGTGAGTGGGCCGGGGGACGACAGCGCGCCAGCGCTCCGATGTGGGGTCACGCGTCCTCGAAGGATCAGCAGGATTCACGCATCTACCACGCCCCGTGCCGTCCGCGCCACCGAATAGCGTTCCGAAAGCAAGAAACCCGCCTTGCCGGGCGGGCTCTTGAAACCCCATAACGACGAAGTCCGAAGATGTCGTTCTCTGGCACGTAGATTCGCAAGGCATCCGGACGGAAGGAATGCAAGCCCGGATGTCAAAGCCCAAAGCCAAGTCAAAGAAGCCTCCTGACCAACATCAGTGGCGCATCGACAACCCTGATGCCAAGTGCCCCGGCCACACGAAGAAGGACTATCGCCTACTTGTCAAAGCCGCCTGGAATGCCGGCTGGAAGGTCGAGAGGCGCAAGAAGTACATCTATTGCACCCCCCTTGATCCCAAGGCAGATATCGTGAAGATCGCCATGACGCCAAGCTCTGGTAGGACGTTGGAAAACACGAAAGCGAGCCTTCGCGCCGCTGGTCTCGACGTGTAGAGTTCAGAGATGCCGATGTCGAGTAGCCCGGAGAACAAGGATCGCGAGGCCAACGTTCTCTTCGAGATGCAGATGGCCGATCCGATGTCTGAGGAGGTTCTCGACGCCAATTCCGACGACGTAATGGACGCGCTGTTGAATCACGCCGCCGATCTGGCACTCGGCCCGGTCGTTGCTCTCAACATGCATACTTGCTCGATCAAGCTCCGCTTCCAGGTGATCGCTCGGACCGATGCCGAGATCCACAAGCGCCTTGCGAAGATCATCGCGATCATCGAGCGCGAGACCGCGTTGGAAATGATCCGCAGTAGCGTCGAGTCTCGCGAAGATGTAGCCGACTCGCCAGCAGGCGAGATGGCGACAGCCTAGTCCAGCACCGCCTTGTCAGCCACGTCCACGAGGCCTCCTGAGGCCCAAGCGCCGGCGCCAGTCGCGGGCGTTGAAGAGGCGGGCCACGCGGGCGATCAGGCCGAGGCGGGACTTCGTGTACGGGTACCAGGTCGGCTCGCGCTTGCCGCCGAGGCGGGCGACGATCACCGACTCGGGGCGGCAGTACTTCTTGATCCCGTACTCGCCGTGGCGGAAGCCGATGCCGGACTCCTTCCAGCCGCCCATCGGCACGTCCATCAGCACGTAGTTGACGATCACGTCGTTGACGTTGACCGCGCCGGCTTCGATCCGCCGGCCGACCTTCTCGGCCCGCTCCTTCTCGCCGAAGACCGACGCCGCGAGGCCGTACCGCGTGTCGTTGGCGAAGCGCAGCGCCTCCTCCTGGTCGCGCACCTTCATCACGGCGACGACCGGGCCGAAGGTCTCGTCCCGCATCACCGTCATCGAGTGGTCGACGTCGACGAGCACGGTCGGCTCGTAGTAGTCGCCGGGGCCCTCGACCGGCCTGCCGCCGGTGAGCGCCTTCGCGCCCTTGGCCACGGCGTCCTCGACCTGCGCTTCGACGATCGCCCGCTGGTTGGGCGAGGTCATCGCGCCGACGTCCTTTTCGGGCGTCTTGCCGTCGGCGCCCTGGCGCAGCGCCCCGACTTCCCGGGTCAGCTTGGAGACGAACTCGTCGTACACCGGCTCCTCGACGTAGATCCGCTCGACCGAGAGGCAGACCTGGCCGGAGTTGAACATGCCGCCCCAGGTCGCGGCGTTGGCGGCGCGGTCGACGTCGGCGTCGTCGAGCACGATCATCGGGTCCTTGCCGCCGAGCTCGAGGCTGACCGGGGTGAGGGTCTCGGCGGCCCGCGCCATCACCTTGCGGCCGGTGCGGTCCGAGCCGGTGAACTGGATGAAGTCGGCGTTGTCGATCAGGGCGCCGCCCGTCTCGCCGGTGCCGTGCACGCAGTCGAACACGTCGGGCCCGCCGATCTCCCGCTTCCAGGCCTCGACTATCTCGGACAGGCCCAGGGGCGTGAACTCGGAGGGCTTGACGACCACCGCCGCACCCGCCTGAAGGGCGGGGATCGCATCTCCGAGCGCCAGCGCCAGGGGGAAGTTCCAGGGGCTGATCACGCCGACCACGGGATAGGGCCGGTACTGGACCATCAGCTTTTTCGAGGCGGCGAGGGGCGAGTGCGGCCGCACCGTTTCGTCGCCGATGAACTTGGCCGCCTTGGTCCCGTAGAAGTTGATCAGGTCGGTCAGGTAGACCGTCTCGGCCGAGGTGTCGCCGCGGACCTTGCCGGTCTCGGCCTGCATCGTGTCGAGCACCCGCTCCTGGTTGTCGAGCAGCCAGTCGCGCAGCTGCCCGAGCCGGCGGTATCGCCCCTCGTCGCCAAGCGCCTCCCACTCGGCCTGGTTGGCGCGCACCCGGGCGACGACCTCGGCGACCCGCTCGGGCGAGTCGACCGCGACGCTGCCGACCGGCTGCCCGTTTGCCGGGTTGAGGACCTCGATCTGCTCGCTCGCCGTCTGGTCGTACATTGGCTGGCCAGCCAGGATAACCGCTAGCGGGCGACGAGTCGGTAGACCGGGCCTTCCAGCGAGCAGACGTAGAGCCGGTGACGGTCGTCTTCGCCGAAGGAGCTCGGCGTGTCGACGTGCAGGCCGAGCCTGCGCTCGCCGCTCGCCCGCTTCAGGTGGGGGACGAGGCTGCGCAGCTCGCCCTCGCAGAGGTCGGCGTAGACGTAGCGCTTGTAGAGCGACCGCAGGCGCCGGTCGGCGACCACGTAGCCGCCGATGATCGAGCAGCTGCCGCCGCGGCTGTGCGGGTAGGCGAAGATCGGCTTGACCGTGCCGCCGGGGTCCGGCGTGCCGCTGTTGGCGCCCGTGTACGGGGCGAAGCCCTCGAACGCGTCCCAGCCGAAGTTGGCGCCGCGGGCGGCGCCGAGCGGCAGGTAGTCGACCTCCTCGAAGCGGTCCTGGCCGACGTCGCCGATCGCGATCCGCGGGTGGCCGGGCCGCGTCACCCGATCGAATGAGAAGCGGAACGGGTTGCGCAGGCCGATGCTGTAGGTCTGCACATGGGGATGGACTTCGCGCGGGTCGACGCGCAGCAGCTTGCCGAGCCGGCTGTGCGGGTTCTGCGCGTTGTTCGGCGGGTCGCCGCCGGAGCCGCCGTCGCCCGTGCCGAAGTAGAGCCAGTGGCCGAGGAACTGCAGCTGGCCGCCGTTGTGATTCGCGTTGACGGGGTGGGGTATGTGGACGATTGCGCGGCGGGAGCCCCGCGCGGCTCGCGTCGCGCTCCTGCGCCCGAACTGGTCGATCCGGATGTTCCCGGCGCGATCCGTGTAGTAGACGTAGAAGCGCCCGTCGCGCCTGTAGTCGGGCGGGAAGGCGATCGAGAGCAGCCCCCGCTCGCCGCCGGAGGAGACGAGGTTGCGGATGTCGAGGAACGGGTGGCGGAGCTTGTGGCCGTGGTTAAGGACCTGGACGGTCCCACCCTGCTCGACTACGAAAAGGAGGTGGGGAACCCCCGGTGCGCCCGCAACGTAAACCGGCGAATCGAAACGACCGATCTGCTTCAGGGCGACGGCCTGCCGGTCGCGAGGCCGTTGGCGTTCTGAGGATTGGTCGGCGGACCCGCAGGCCGGCAGGCCGAGCGCCAGCGCCGCCGCGGCGAGGCTAGCGAGCGCTGTTCGCGCTCTTCTTGCCGATTTCGACGACTTCGCCATCGTCCTTCACTTCGACTTCGGGCGGGACATCGCTGATCTGCACGGTAAACGACCCGCCCGCTTCGGCTCCGTTGGCGGCCTTTGCCTTGGTTTCGCTGCTGAGGCCGGCGCCGACTTCATAGAGGAGCCTGTAGCTACCCGCTTTCACGGCGCTCAGCTTCCACACCGCTTCAGTCGTCGCGCCGGGCTTCAGCGGGCCGAAGTCGAAGGTCTTCAGTTCGGCGGTTTCGGCGCCCCCCGGCTTGCTCGAGCCGTCGAGCCTGGGGTAGCCCTCGGCGAGCGCCCAGATCGGCCGGTCGGGCTGGGCGATGCCCGGGGCCGGGTCGCGGTAACCGAAGGGAAGCGCCGAGTTGCGCGATCGCTTGTCGCCGCCGCTGATCGAGACGGTCAGCGCGGGCAGCGCCTTCTCGCCGGTGTTGCGCACGCCGAGGCGCAGCAGCGTCGTCTCGCCGAGCCGCTGCTTCGGCGGGAACTCGGCCCTGACGACCTTGACGTGGTAGGCGCCGGCCGTCTCGTTGGAGTCCGAAGACGATTCGCCGCCGCAGGCGGCGAGGCAGACGGGGGCGGCCAGCGCGAGCATGCTCGCCGCGAGCGCGCCGGCGCGAGAGCGCCACTGCCGCCTGCGATGCCCCCCCGAGGATGAACTCCCAAGCTCCAAAGCGGCCCGAACATACCACGGGTATTTCCCTGCATCGGAGGCTCGCGGCGAGGCGCGTGCGGGGTTAGCCGGATCTCAACACTCGGCTAACCGTGGCGGCTGGCGCATCCCATAGACTCAGAACCCGGAGCAGGGGCCGCCCGATGCGGTCCCGCCCGCCCGGAGGAGAGATGGAAGCAGCCGCATCTATAGGCAGGAGGTTCGCCCCCGCCAAATCGTTCTTCGAACAGGTCGGGGACATGATGATCCTGACCGCGCGAACGATGGTCTCTGCGGTCCGCCCGCCCTATCCCTACGGCGAGGAGTTCATCGGCCAGTTCCTCTTCGCGCTGCAGCTCTGCTGGTTCCCGCTGCTCGTCTCGACCGTCGCCTTCGGCTTCGGCGCGCCCGGCCTCCAGGCCGCCAACTTCCTCACCCTGTTCGGCTCGCTCGACCGGCTCGGCGGCTTCTTCGTGCTCGCCTCGATCCGCGAGTTCGCCCCCTTCGTCACCGCGGTCGTCGTCGCCGGCGTCGCCGGCACCGCGATCACCGCCGACCTCGGCGCGCGCAAGATCCGCGAGGAGCTCGACGCCCTGCAGGTGCTCGGCGTCGACCCGATCAAGAACCTCGTCGTGCCGCGCTTCCTCTCGCTGATGGTGATCACCGGCCTGCTCGACATCTACGCGCTGATCTTCGGGATCAGCGGCGGCATCCTCACCGAGATGCTCTACAACCAGCCGCTCGGCGGCTTCTTCGCGACGCTCTTCACCAACGCGTCGATCACCGACCTCTGGGGCTCGGTGATCAAGTGCACGCTGTTCGGCGCGATCATCTCGGTCGTCTGCTGCTACAAGGGGATGACCGCCTCCGGCGGCGCCGCCGGGGTCGGCCGCGCCGTCAACCAGGCCGTCGTCATCTCCTTCATGGGCGTCTTCGCCTTCAACTACGTCTTCACCCAGACCCTGCTGGCGACCAACCCCGACCTGCAGACGATCCGATGAACGCCTGGCTCGACGTCCCGCGCGGCTGGCTCGACTCCTTCGGCGAGATCGCCCGCTTCGGCTCGCGCGTCGCCGGCCTCGTCTACAGCGGCCGCGTCCTGCGCTTCTTCGGCGAGAGCCTGCGCCAGGCCGGCATCCTGATCCTCGGCTCGGCGGTGATCATCTGGGGCCTCGTCTTCATCCTCGGTCTGCAGTGCGGGATCGAGGGCGCCTACCTGCTGCGCGCCAACGGCGCCCCCGCCTACGCCGGCGTCTTCTCCGCCTGGTGCGACCTGCGCGAGATCATGCCCTACGCCTTCGGCTACATGCTGGCGGCCAAGGTCGGGACCGGGATCGTCGCCGAGCTCGGCGCGATGCGGATCTCCGACGAGATCGACGCGCTCGAGGTGATGGGCGTGCCCCCGGTCACCTTCCTCGCCGCGACCCGCCTGCTCGCCGCCTGGATCGCCTTCCCGTTCATATATCTGGTCGGGATCGGGATCATGTACTTCGCCAGCTACCTGGCCGTGGTCGAACAGATCGGCGACGTCTCCTCGGGCGGCTACCTGCTGATCTTCTGGATGTTCCAGAACCCGCCCGATCTGATCTTCAGCCTGACCAAGGGCATGTTCATGGCGACGGCGATCGTGATGGTCGGCTGCTACTACGGCTACACCGCCAGCGGCGGGCCGGTCGGCGTGGGCACCGCGACCGCCAAGTCGATGGTCCTAAACATCGTTCTAGTGCACATCATCGGGATGCTCGGCACCCTCGTCTTCTGGGGCGCCAACCCGCGAGCGCCGATAGGAGGCTGAGTACGCTTATGGAGATGGACGAGCCGAGCCAGATTCGAGACGAAGAACAGGAGGAGGCGCTGGCCGCGGAGGCGGCGGCCGAACCGCGCCCTTCCGGCCCCTACATCAGCGAGGACGGGGCCCAGATGGGCCGCGACTTCGTGATCCCCGGGGTCGACCCGGCCGACAGCGATCCCTACCGCTTCCACACCGGTCGCAAGCGCGACCACGGCAGCACCGACGCGATCGAGATCATCAACCTCGTCAAGCAGTTCGGCCGCGCCCGCATCCTTAACGGCCTCAACCTCGGCCTGCCCGAAGACCAGGTCTCGATGGTCCTCGGCCCCTCGGGCACCGGCAAGAGCGTGCTGATCAAGCACATCGTCGGCCTGCTCTACCCGGACTCCGGCGACGTGCTCGTGCACGGCGAATCGATCCCGGCGATGACCGACGACGAACTGTTCGAGGTGCGCAAAAAGTTCGGCCTCCTGTTTCAGGACGGGGCGCTGTTCGGCTCGATGAACATCTACGACAACACCGCCTTCCCGCTGCGCCAGCACACCGACAAAAGCGAGGAGGAGATCGGCGAGATCGTCAACCGGCGGCTTAAGGAGGTCGGCCTGATCGAGGCGATCTACAAGATGCCGAACGAGCTCTCCGGCGGGATGCGCAAGCGCGCCGGCTTCGCCCGGGCGCTGGTGCTCGAACCGGCGATCGTGATGTTCGACGAGCCCGACTCGGGCCTCGACCCGGTGCGCACGGCGCTGCTCTGCGAGCTGATCCGCGAGGTCCACGCCGAGAACGGCGGCTGCTACCTGGTGATCAGCCACGACCTCAACACGGCGCGGCGGATCGCCGACTTCATTGCCGTCCTCTGGAACGGCCAGATCGTCGAGTCGGGGCCGAAAGAGGAACTGTTCGACTCCGAAAACCAGTTCGTGCACCAGTTCCTCAACGCTGACGTAACCGGCCCGCTGTCGATGGATTGAGCGTCGCGGCGGGCGGGTCCTGTCGCGGGGTGGGGGTGTCCGGGCGGGGCTGGATTTTCCGCGCGTCGCGCTGGCGCCACTCGTTGAGGGTTGAGCGGAAAATTAACGCCGCCCCGCCCAGACACCCCCACCCCGCGCCTCCCGCCCGAGGGGCGGTCTAGTGGCATCGGTGGCGGCCTGGGCCGCCCGGAACGCACGAGTGGTACTCGTGGGGGCGGTTTTCCTCGCTATTGGAGCTGGTGTGGCCGCGACTCGGCTTCCTACCGATGCGGCAACCGACACGCTGGTCGATTCGGATACGGCCAGCTACCGGGCGACGCAGGAGGTCAGGCGGGACTTCGGCGAAGAACCGGTGGTGGTGCTGGCCGAGGGGGATCTGCAGCGGATCGTGCTGACCGCCAACCTGGGGCGGCTGCTGCGGCTCGAGGGATGTCTGTCCGGCAAGGTGCCGAAGGGCGCCGAGCCGACCCCCGGGCCCTGCACGGAGCTCGCCGAACAGGACCCGGTGCGCTCGCTGGTCGGGCCGGCGACCTTCCTCAACGAGGCGACGATCCAGGTCCAGCGCGAGCTCGAACGGCTCGTCGCCACCGTGCCGCCGGCGAAGCTGCGCGAACTGCTGCTCCAGATCGCCGCCCAGTACGGGATCACCAGCGCGCCGAGCCTCTCCAACCCCGACTTCCTCGCCGCGATCGTCTTCGACATCGACAAGGCCAGAGGCACTCCCAAGGCCAAGCTGGCATACCTCTTTCCCAACGGCCACTCGGCGCAGATAATCCTGCGGCTGCGCTCCGACCTGAGCGCGTCCGAGCGCCACCGAGCGATCGAAACCATCAGGGCCGTCGTCCACGACCCGGTTGCCCGCGGGCAGTGCAGGTTCAAGGGCAAGCCGGAGCGCTGCTTCCAGCTGCACGGGGCGAGGTACGTGATCTCCGGCGTGCCCGTGGTCGTCGACGCGGTGACGAGGGCGCTCAAGGACGCCCTGCTGGTCCTGCTCGGCGTCGCTGTCGTCGTCATGGCGCTGACGCTGCTGCTCGTCTTCCGCAGCCGCTGGCGGCTGCTGCCGCTGGGGATCGCGCTAGCGGCGGCGGCGATGACCTTTGGCCTCTTCGGGCTGCTCGGCGGCTCGCTGACGATGGCCTCGATCGCCGTCCTGCCGATCCTGATCGGCCTCGCGGTGGACTATGCGATCCAGCTTCAGGCGCGCTATGACGAGGCCGTGGCGCTCGGCGCGAGCCCCGGCGTCGACGCGGCGCGGCTGGCGGCATCTGGGGGTGGCCCGGCGATTGCCACGGCCTGCCTGGCTACGGCCGCAGGGTTCTTGGCTTTGCAGCTCTCGCCGACGCCGATGGTGCGCGGGTTCGGGCTGTTGCTCGTCGGCGGTGTGGCTATCGCCTTTGCGGTGGCGTTCGTCGGAGGGTTCGCGGCGCTGGGGCTCAGGCGGGGGGCGGGATCGCCGGGTGTCCCTCCGGACGCTGGGTTTTTCGCCTCCGGGTTTTTCGGCCGTCCGAGGGAGTGGTTGGGGCGAAAAAGAGGACGCCGCGTCGCTCCGGGACACCCGACACTCCCGCCTCAGATGGGCCGAGTGCTCGCGGTGGCGCGGGCGTATCCGGGAAGGGTTCTGGCCGTTGGCTTGGGTCTGGCGATTGTCGGATGGGGCCTGGGAACTCAGATCGAAACCCAGACCGATATCCGCAAGCTGGCGCCGCAGAACGTCGAAGCGGTCGAAGAACTGAACGAGCTTCAGGATGCCACCGGCGTCTCCGGTGAGCTCGACGCTCGGATCACCGCGCCGGACCTGACCGACCCCGCGACGATCCGTTGGATGGCGGCCTTCAAGCGGCGGGCGCTGGCGGCCGGCGGGTTCAAGGGTGCGAACGCGAGCTGCCAGGAAGCCGAAGTCTGCCCTGGGCCGGCGCTCTCGGATTTCGTCACCGGCGGCGGGCTCACGGCGAGCTCTGAAGGCCCGCTGACGCAGAAGAGCATTCGTACGGCGCTGAAGCAGATCCCGGCGTACGACCTGCGGCAGGTGGCGACGGTCGATCCGAAGATCGGGCTCCCGGCGGGCACGGCCCTGGTGGGGTTCGGGATCAGGGCACAGTCGCTCGATTCGCAACAGGAGCTGATCGAACGGATTCGGGGTGCCGTCGGTGAGCCCGGTGCCAAGGGCGGGCCTCCGCCCGGTGTGCAGGTAGAGCTCGCGGGGCTTCCGGTAATCGCGGCACAAGCGGCATCCGACCTCGACAGCAGCCGCTACCTGCTCACCGCTGTCGGCCTGCTGGCGGTGGCTTTGGTCCTCTTGCTCGTCTACCGCTCGTGGACGCGAGCTCTCGTCCCACTGGTGCCGATCGTCATGGCCACCGGCTGGTCCGCCCTGGTCCTCTGGCTCACCCGGGTGCCGCTCAACCCCATGTCGGCCGCCCTCGGCGCCCTGACGATCGCGATCGCGACCGAGTTCAGCGTGATCCTCGCGGCTCGGTTCAGGCAGGAGCGGAACGCGGGACGGAAGCTTGAGGACGCTCTGAGCGTCGCCTACTCACGCACCGGAGCCGCCGTGCTGGCCTCGGGCGTCACCGCGATCGCCGGCTTCGCCGTCCTGATCGCCAGCGACGTAGGCATGCTGCGCGAGTTCGGCCTCGTCACCGTCGTCGACCTCGTCGTCGCCCTCCTCGGTGTGGTCATAGCGCTCCCCGCCATCCTGGTCCTCGCCGAGCAGGGGTCGACGGGCCTAAAACCCACCTATATCGTGGGTTTTAGGCCCGTCGGCGGGAAGGGGCGGGGGTGAAAGACCGGTACTCGATCGTGGTAGGCGTGATCTTCGCGGCGATCGTCGTCGTGGCGTTGATCCACGGGGTGCCGGGCGGGGGGGAGACGCTGGGGCTCGACCGGCAGGAGGCGCGCTGGCCGCTGCCGGAGTTCGCCGTTCCGGACGCCGCCGGCAGGCTCGAAGGCGACGCGAACGTAGCCCAGGATGACTGCTCGGTCGGCGAGCTGCCCTGCCCGGCGGGCTCGCGGCGGCGGCCGGCCTGCCAGATCGAAACGCCCGGGGCGATCCGGGTGTGCGACCTCTTCGACCGGCCGCTGGTGATCTCGTTCTGGTTCAGCAAGGGCGGCGACTGCGTCGAACAGCAGGACGACGTCAGTCAGGTCTTCTCGCGTTACCGTGGACGGGTGCGGTTTCTCTCGCTCGACATCCGCGACGACCGCGACACCGTCCGCGAACTGGTTCGCCGGCGGGGATGGAGGATGCCGGTCGGCTATGACCGCGACGGCGCCGTCGCCGGCCTCTACCACGTCGGCGGCTGTCCGACCTTCGCCTACGTGTACCCGGGAGGGACGCTCGAGTCGGCGAGCGTCGGCGAGTTGACCGCGGCGCAGCTGAGCGAACGGGTCAAAGGCCTGCTGAAGGCGAGTCGCCTGGCGGCGGTGAGTCCGGAATGACGCCGGGGCCCGAATCGAAGCCCGCCTGGGAGCCGTCGCCGACCCCCGGCTGGGTGGCTTCGCACGTCGCCGCGGAGTTCCCGGGGCTCGGCATCTCCTGGGTCGAGATCGACGGCCGCCCCGGGCGCAGCCCCGACCCCGTCGACCGCCGCCTGCGCGAGGCGTCCGACCGCTTCTACGGCGCCCACGCGATCCACATGCGCGAACGGCCGATCCCCTGGGCCTACCGGGTCTTCTTCCGCCAGATCGGCCTCGACCCCGACCGCACCCGCACGCCGGTCGAGCAGCTAGCCCTCGACCGGCTCCAGGACGGCGGCTTCAAGACCCGCGGTCTGCCCGCCGACGCGCTGACGATCGCGACGATCGAGACCGGGATCGCCCTGCGCGCCTTCGACGCCGGGCGGCTCGACGGCCCGCTCTGCATCCGCGACTCCGCTCCGGGCGAGTCGCTGGAGGGCCGCCCCGGCGAGCTCTCCCACGGCACCCTGGTGATCGCCGACGAGCGCGCCCCCGCAGGCCTGCTCTTCGGCGCCACCGCCGGCGGCCGCGAGGTCGGCCGCGACACCCGCCGCATCGCGATCGCCGCGATCCAGGTCGACGGCGTCCCCCAGATCGCCGTCGACGAGGCCCTATGGATGGTCGCCGCCACCCTCTCCGCAGCTTGACGTTCCGGTGCGCCTTTTGCTGCCTATATGAGCAAAAGGCGCACCGGAACCGGCTAGCCGCGTAGGCCGCCGGCCCTGAAGGAGAGGCCGCCGGAGGCGCGCTGGAAGGCGCGGCGCAGGAGGTAGAAAGAGACAGCGAAGGCGACGGCGCCGGCGATCAGGCAGGTGGCGAGGATCAGGCCGGCGAGGTAGAAGAGGCCGCCGGTGACGAGCACGAAGACGACGCCGGCGAGCAGCGTCGTGTGCGAGCGGTAGCCGGCGAAATGCTCGCGCGCCGAGACCTCGAGGCCGCCGAGCGCGGCGAGCACCACACCGACGCCGATCGCCGTCGGGCTCTGAGTCACGACGCCGATGACGAGCATGACGATTCCGCCGAGCACGGTCAGCTCTGCGAGGGGGAACGTGCCCCACGGCGCCGGCGGGCGCTCGTCGGCGGTGCGTCGCCGCTCCGTCCGCTGCCCCTTCTGCCCCTTGCGCTTAGCGCTGTTCAACGGCCGCAAGCCGCCCGGCTAACGGGCATCCAGAGGAGACCTTGACCCGCCACCAGCCCATCAGCATGCCGAGCGGGCCGAGGCGCGGGCGGGAGTGCCAGTGGCCGCAGCCGGGTTCGCCGACGTCGGCGCGGCTGATCCGCAGCCATTTGTGTTCGGCCGGCGCGTCGAGCATCCGCTCGAGCAGCTCGCGGTTGCGGGTCTCGAGCTCAACCCGTTCGCGCAACCGGATCCGCGCCTCGGCCACCCGGTCGGCAAGCGAATCCCGAATCGCCTCCAGCTCACCCAGTCCAAGCACCCTGCGGCTCCCCGGCGAAAGCCGGGATCCCGGCATCCACCTCAACCCGCGGAAACGCCTCGGCGAAAACCGTCCCGAGCTGAGCTTCCAGACGCCCGATCTGCCGCCGCAACTCTACTCGCGCCAGCCGCTCGTCGCCACCGATGCGAACCGCGTCATGTCGGTCGAGTAGCTCCGGCATAAGACCCGACCAAGTGTAGTCCACGGCCACGACCCGCTCGCATCGGCTTCGTTAAGAGCGATCCCGGTAGGGCTGGAACGTCTTGTACTTTTTTGTCGACTGCACAGGGCGCCAGCCCAACCCCAAATCTTCAAAAAAGTTAAGTGGAAGCCCTACCGGGATCGCTCCCTCGCCGCCCCCTCAGACCAGCAGCGCGTCCCGCGAACGCGGGCTCAGCGCGCTCTTCAGCAGCGCCCGCTGGCGCGGCGTCAGCGTGCCGACGCGCTTGTTCTCGCTCAGCGCCAGCGTCTGCAGCAGCTTGCGGGCGCGGGTGCGGCCCCAGCGGCGCTGGCTGGTCAGCAGCTCGGCCAGGGTCATGCTCTCCGTCTCCCAGGGCACGTCCTCGATCACCTCTGCCACGTCGACCTCACCGCGGCCGATCGACCGCTTCAGCTCCGCCCGCGCGAGCCGCACCCGGTTGGCACGGGCCAGCGCCTGCATGTGCTGCGGTGTCCGGTTCGCGCTCGGGCTCGTCGGGGCAGGGGCAATCGTTGCGGCAGCTTCCACTGGGACTCCTCCCTATCGGGGTTTCTTGACTGGTTCTCTGCACCGGCCGGTGGCTGACCCGGCCCGGTTGAGTTGAAGTGCCCGCCGCCTCCTCCTGACCCGGACGCGCGGCGAGGTGGGCAAGCTACGCGCTCGGGGCTGCGACCGTCAACCCGGATTCGTCGATGCGTCCACGCCCCGGTCGCTAAGAGCATCTTTTTCTCGCCTGGCGCGGCTTGTCCCGAAACGGACAAGGCCGAAACTACCCCTGCAGGGGGATGGCTGGCCGCTCAGGTACGTGGAAGCTCAGGAAAGTCTTCAATGGTGCGCCCGATCGTCGCCAGTGCGCGGTCGAGGTGCTCGCGCTCGTGGGTGGCCATCAGGCTGGTGCGCAGCAGCGCCCCGCCGGGCGGCACGGCCGGGTGGATCGCGACGTTGGTGTAGACGCCGGCGTCGAACAACGCCTTCCACAGCAGCACCGCCTGCCAGTCGTCGCCGACGATCACCGGGACGACCGGGGTGGTGGCGACGGAGCCGTCGGGCAGCTTGCCGGGCTCGACCAGCCTCAGCCCCAGCCCGCGCAGGCCCTCGCGCAGGTATTCGGCGTTGCCCAGCAGGCGCTCGAAGAGCCGCGCGCCGTCGGAGCGGATCACCCGCAGCGCCGCCAGCGCCGCCCCGACCGCCGCCGGCACCGCCGAGGCGCTGAAGACGAAGGAGCGCGAAGAGATCCGCAGGTACTCGACCACGTCAGCCGGGCCGGCGATGTAGCCGCCGCAGGAGGCGAGGCTCTTCGAGAACGTGCCCATCCGCAGGTCGACCTGGTCCTCGAGCCCGAACAGCTCGCAGGCGCCGGCGCCGCGCTCGCCGAGCACGCCGGCCCCGTGCGCCTCGTCGACCATCAGCCGCGCGCCGTAGCCCCGGCAGAGCTCGACGATCCGCGGCAGGTCGCAGACGTCGCCCTCCATCGAGAAGACGCCGTCGACGACGACCAGCACGCCGCCGCCGTCCTCGCCCGCCCGCTGCAGCATCTTCTCCAGCTTGTCCATGCGGTTGTGGCGGAAGGGGCGCAGCTTGGCGCCGGAGAGCTTGCAGCCGTCGAGGATCGAGGCGTGGTCGCCGGAGTCGCAGATCACCGTGTCGCCGGGCGCGAGGATCGTGCCGATGCAGCCGACGTTCGCCTGGTAGCCGGTGGTGAAGACGATCGCCTCCTCGGTTCCCATCCATTCCGCCAGCTCGCGCTCCAGATCGACGTGCAGCGGCGTCGTCCCGTTGAGCAGGCGCGATCCGGTCACCCCGGTGCCGTAGGTCTCGAGCGCGTCGCGCGCTCCCTGCTTGACCCGCTCGTCGCCGGTCAGGCCGAGGTAGTTGTTGGAGCCGAGCATGATCGTCTCGCGGCCCTCCATCTCGACCACCGGACCGGCCTCTGAGGTGAGCAGGCGGAAGTAGGGCAGGAGGTCGTGCTGCCTGGCCGCTTCGAGCTGCTCCAGCCGGTCGTGGCTGCGCGCCTTCTCGAACACGTCGACGGGGGTCCTGGTCGTTTCGCTCATGCCGAAAGTGTAGGTTCACGCCCGGTGCCCGGCGTCGAAATCAGCCCCGTCCGCTCGCGTCGCGAGCTGAAGCGCTTCGTCGAGGTCCCCTACCGGCTGCACGCGGGCACTCCCTGGGTGCCGCCGCTGAAGCTCGAGCGGCGGATGTTCCTCAGCCGCCGCCTCAACCCCTACTTCAAGCACGGCGAGGCCGAGTACTTCCTCGCCCGGCGCGGCGAGCGCGTCGTCGGCCGCATCAGCGCCCAGGTCGACCGCGCCTTCAACGAGTTCCACGACAGCCGCTGGGGGATGTTCGGCTTCCTCGAGCTGGAGGACGACGAGGAGGCGATGGCGGCCCTGCTGGCCGCCGCCGAGGCGTGGCTGCGCGAGCGCGGCTGCGAGCGCATGGTCGGGCCGATGGACTTCTCGATGAACGAGGAGAGCGGCGTGCTGATCGAGGGCTTCGAGCTCGAGCCGCTGATCCGCCAGCCGTGGCAGCCGCGCTACTACCAGCGTCTCTGCGAGGGCGCCGGCCTCGACAAGGCGATGGACCTCTACTCCTGGGCGCTCGACATCTCCGACCGCGAGGACATGTTGCCGATCCTCTTCGAGCTCGACCAGAAGGCGCGCGAGGAGCACGGCGTGCGGATCCGCAAGATGTCGCGCCGCCGGCTGCGCAAGGAGATGGACGGCTTCGCCGAGATCTACAACGCCGCCTGGGCGCAGAACTGGGGCTTCGTCCCCTACTCGAAGGCGGACCTCGACACCTACACGATCGACATGCACCTGATCTTCTTGCGCGAATGGTTCATGGTCGCCGAAAAGGACGGCGAGACGATCGCCGTGGCGATCACGCTGCCCGACATCAACCAGGTGCTGAAGCGGATGAAGGGGCGGTTGCTGCCGTTCGGCTGGTGGCACTTCCTCAACCGCAACCGGATCGCCGACCGGGTCCGCGTCGGCTTCCTCGGCGTCAAGCCCGAGCACCAGCACACCGGCGTCGCCGCCTCGCTCTACGTCGAGCACTTCGAGACCGCCGCCCGGATGCGCCAGAAACACGGCGAGGCAGGCTGGATCCTCGAGACCAACGAGGCGATGAACCGCGGCCTGGAAGCGATGAGCGCCGAGATCGTCAAGAAGTACCGGGTCTACGAGCGGGTCTTCGAGACTGCATAAAGGCGCAGTTTCCGGCTTCGCCGGCGGATCGCGCTGATCGCATCGCTAAGGTCGGACGGGTGAGCGAGTTCGAGTTGGAGCCAGTCCGCGTCCGGGTCCTCCCGCACGAGGCGCCCGCGGCGCTCGCCCTGCGCAACGAGGCGCGTACCGCCGCGATCGCCGCGGTCGGCGGCGTCGTGCTCGGAGCCGCCACCGTGGCCGCCGTCCGCGCGGTCGGCGCTGCGGCGAAGGGCTCGCAGGGACGGCTGCTGCCCGGTCGCAGGCGAGGGCCGAAGGTCGTCGCCAGCCGCTCGTTCCTCGTGGACGTTCACCTGCTCGGTAAGTGAACGCCGGCCTCGAGCTCGAGCTCACGCCGCCCTCGCCCTACCGCCTACCGTCCTACAGCAGCGAGGACCGGACGATGTCGGTGCGGGGCGGCGTGCTCTCGCGGCTGCTGCGGGTGGGGGAGAGCCCGGTCCTCGTCCGCGCCTGGGAGCCCGGTCGCGGCCGCGTCGCGCTGCGCGCCGAGCCGGTCGACCCGGCTGCTCTGAGCGCGCCGCGCTCGTTGCCGGCGTACGAGAGCCGCCCGGCCGGCGAGCGCGAGCTGCGGCTGGCGCTCGAGCGGATGCGCTTCGCGCTCGGCGTCGACGACGACCTGACGGACTTCTACCGCCGCTTCCGCCGCGACCCGCTGCTCGGGCCGGCGCTGCGCCGCCGGCCCTGGCTGCGGCCGCGCCGCCGGCCCTGGGCCTGGGAGGCGCTCGCCTGGGCGGTCGTCAAGCAGCTGATCGAGAGCGAGCGCGCGGCGACGATCCAGCGCCGCATCGTCGGCCGCTGGGGACTGCGACTCGACGGCGCTCTGAGGGATGTGCCGGATGCGGCGACGATCGCCGGCCGCGCGCCGGCCGAACTGGCGGCGATGGACCTCTCGCCCGCCCGCTCGGTCGCCCTGCGGGCTGTCGCCCGCGAGATCGCTGCGGGTCGCTGCGACCCCGCGCTTACTTCGGCAGACAAACGACTGCTGGCGATCCCCGAAATCGGACCCTGGACCGTGCAGTGCCTCGGCCTGTTCGGGCGCGGCGATCCCGACTCGCTGCCGGCCGGCGACCTGATCTACCTGAAGCTCGTCGGCCGCCTCGCCCGGCTCGGCCGCCGCGCGACCGTCGAGGAGGTCGAGCGGTTCTACGCCCCATACGAGCCCTACCGGGGTCTCGCCGGCCTCTGGACCATCGGCCTGTATAGGTAGTCCCGGGCTTCAAGGAACGGCGGCGGCTGCCGATGAGGCAGGCATGGACCCCGCGGGCGAGCGTTCCAGGGACGAGGGCGCAGGCTGGCCCGAAGAGCGGGTGGCCGAGTTCCTCGACGAGATCTCCTCGGCGGGCGACGACTACCGGCGCCTGGTCGAGCGGCTGCCGGCGATCGTCTACTCCTGCGAGCTCGGCGAGCGGGGCCGCTGGCGCTACGTCAGCCCGCAGATCCAGGACATCCTCGGCTACTCGCCGGAGGAGTGGATGGCCGACCCGGGCCTCTGGGTGGAGCGGTTGCACCCCGAGGACCGTGAGCGGGCGCTGGAGCAGGAAGCGCGCAAGGCGAGCGGCGAGGGCAACGGCGGCCCGCCGATCGACTACCGGATGCTGACCCGCGACGGCGACGTCGTCTGGATCCTCGACGAGGCGATGCTCGAGCCCGACGGCCAGGGGACGCAGGTCTGGCACGGTGTCCTCTACGACATCACCGAGCGCAAGCTCGCCGAGCAGGAGCTGCGTCGCGCCGCCGCCCAGCAGGCGGCCGTCGCGCGGCTCGGCCGCTACGCGCTGCAGGACGGCGACCCGGCGCGGCTCGCCAAGCAGGCCGTGCCGCTGATGACCGAGATCGAGGGGGTCGAGGCGGCCTGCGTCTGGGAGGCGGGCCGCGAGGGACGGCGCCTGCACCTGCGCGCCGGCCTCGACGAGCGCGGCGGCGGCGAGCGCCGCGCCTCGGCGGCGCGCGACTCGCACGCCGGCGCCGCGCTGGAGTCGGGACTGCACGTGATCGTCGACGACTGGCCGAGCGAGCGCCGCTACACGATGCCCCCGGCGCTGCGGGTGCTGGGCGTGCGCAGCAGCCTCGCCGTGCCGATCGCCGGCAAGGAGCGCCCCTACGGCGTGCTCGACATCCACTCCACCGAGCCGAGCCGCTTCACCCCGCAGGACGTCCACTTCGTCCAGGCCTCGGCCAACGTCCTCGCCGACGCTCTGGAGCGCCACAGCGCCGACGAGGCGCTGCGCCACCGCGTCCTCCACGACTCCCTGACCGGCCTGCCCAACCGGCTCAGCTTCGTCGACTCGCTGCGCGACGCGCTGCGTCGCGGCCTCGCCTCCGGCTCGCCGGTCGGCGTCCTCTTCCTCGACCTCGACCACTTCAAGCTGATCAACGACAGCATCGGCCACCACGCGGGCGACGAGCTGCTGCGCGAGGTGGCGCCGCGCCTGCGCGCCCATCTGCGCCCCGGCGACATCGTCGCCCGCTTCGGCGGCGACGAGTTCGGCATCCTGGTCGACCGGCTGGCCGACGAGGACGAGGCGGTGGCGATCGCCGACCGCGTCGCGGCGGCCTTCTCGGAGCCGTATGCGATGGGCGGGGCCGACCACTTCGTCACCGCCAGCATCGGCATCGCGGTCACCCGCTCGACGGGCCGCGAACCAATCGACCCCGAGCTGCTGATCCGCGACGCCGACGCCGCGATGTACCGCGCGAAGGAACGCGGGCGCGGGCGCTGCGAGGTCTTCGACGCGGCGATGCGGGCGCGAGCCGTGCGCCGGCTGGAGACCGAGCGCGAGCTGCGCCACGCGCTCGACCGCGACGAGCTCGAGCTGCACTACCAGCCGGTGGTCGCGCTGGGCAGCGGCGAGATCGTCGGCCTCGAGGCGCTGGTGCGCTGGAACCACCCCGAGCGCGGCCTGCTCGACCCCGGCGAGTTCGTCTCGATCGCCGAGGACAGCGGCCTGATCGAGCCGATCGGGCGCTGGGTGCAGGAGACCGCCTGCCGTCAGGCGCTGGGCTGGCACGAGTTGCGCCCCGACCAGCGGCCACTCGACGTCGCGGTCAACCTCTCGGCGCGCCAGGTGGCGCACCGAGACCTCGCCGGCCAGGTCCGCGAGGTCCTCGCCCGCACCGGGCTCGACCCGGTCAACCTACGGCTCGAGGTGACCGAGAGCGTGCTGGTCGAGGAGTCGGCGAGCGCCACCGCGACCCTGGAGGCGTTGAGCGACCTCGGCGTGCGCCTGGTGCTGGACGACTTCGGCACCGGCTACTCCTCGCTCGCCTACCTCAACCACTTTCCCTTCGACGCGCTGAAGATCGACCGCTCCTTCGTCGACGGGCTCGGGCTCGAACAGGAGCGCACGGCGATCGTCGAGGCGGTGATCGGGATGGCTCGGGCGCTCTCGCTCGACGCGATCGCCGAGGGCGTCGAGGACGAGGAGCAGCTCTCCGAGCTGCGCCGGCTCGGCTGCGATTTCGCCCAGGGGCACCTCTTCTCGCGCCCACTGGCGCCGGACAAGGTGACGACGCTGCTGCGCGAAGACGGCTTCGAGCTGATCGGCGAGGTGGCGCGGAAGGTCGCCGGCTAGCCTTGTACGTTGCCGGCGAGGTATTCGTCGCTCAGCACTTCGGCGGTCGCCGGCCGGCCCTCGATCAGCCCGTTCTCGCTCATCCAGGCGATGAAGGCCTTCCACTCGCCTGAATCCATCGCGCCGCTCCGCGAGAGCAGCGGCAGCGTCGCTTCGACCTCGGCGCGGGTCAGCTTCGGGTCGAGGTCGGAGTTGGCGGCGAGCAGAGCCTCGGTCGTCGCGCCGGGCCGTTCAGCCGCCGCCGCGGTGCCGCGTGCCAGGGCGCCGAGGAAGAGGCGGACCGGCTGCGGGTCTTCTTCCAGCCGCTTGCGGTTGGCGACGAGGACGAGCTCGTCGTAGGTCGGCACGCCGAGCCGGTCGACGGGGGTGACGACCGGGTCCTTGCCGCGCAGCTTCAGGTCGACCCCCTCGACGTTGCTGAACCCCCCGAGCATCGCCTGCGCCCGGCCGCCGACCAGGGCAGGCAGCAGGCCGTAGCCGACGTTGACCGTGCTCACGTCGGAGGGCGTCAGCTCGGCGCGGGCGAGGATCGTCTTCAGGTAGGCGTCCTGGTAGGGGATGCCGGCGGTGGCGATCGTCTTGCCGCGCAGCCCGGCGACGCCCCCGATCCCGGACTTCTTCAGCCAGATCAGCGAGGTCAGCGGCCGGTCGACCACGGCGCCGACGGCGAGCACGTTCAGCCCCTGTTCGTGCGCCAGCAGGACCTCGGGCTCATAGGAGATCGCCAGGTCCGTCTGGCCGGCGGCGACCTGCTTGATCGGCGCCGCCGGGTCCGAGGGCGTGTGGATCGAGACGTCGAGCCCGGCGTCTTCGAAGTAGCCGAGCTTCTGCGCCATGTAGATGCCGGCGTGGTCGGGGTTGGGGTAGAAGTCGAGCGTCAGGCTGAGCGGTTCGGTCGCGCCGCCGGTCGTCGTGTCGCTCTTCTCACCGCAGGCGGCGAGCCCGAGGGCGAGGGCGAGGATCAGGAGAAGCGCTGCGAGAAGGGCGAGGCGGGGGTGACGGCGGCTCACGGCTGCGGGTCGGTGGCTCATGCCTGCTTTCGGTTGCGTTGCGGGGGCTGCTTTTTACCGCCAATCGACGACGCGACGCTCTGCGAGGGCGATCAGGCCGAACAGCGCCAGCGCCATCGCGACCAGCAGCGAGGCCGCGGCGAACTCGCGCGCGGTCTCCAGTTGCCCGTTGTCGAGCAGGATCATGTGGCCGAGCCCGGAGTCGGCGCCGGCCCACTCGCCGAACACGGCGCCGATCGGCGCGAACACGGCGGCGATGCGGGCGCCGCTGAACAGCGAGGGCAGCGCCGAGGGCATTTCGACCCGCCAGAGCAGCTGCCCGCGGCCGGCGTCGAGCGTGCGCATCATCTTGATCGCTTCGGGGTCGACCGCGCGCAGGCCGTCGAGCGTCGCGACGGCGACCGGGAAGAAGCAGATCAGGGCGACGATCGCGAGCTTGGGCCCGATCCCGAAGCCGAGCCAGATCACGAGGATCGGGGCGAAGACGACTATCGGGACCGCCTGGGAGGCGATCAGCAGCGGGTAGAACGCGTAGCGCAGCGTGGTTGAGAGGCGCAGCAGGACGGCGAAGCCGAGTCCCGCGGCGAGCCCGATCGCGAACCCGAGGACTATCTCCCGCAGCGTCACCCAGGCGTTTTCGGCGAGCAGCGAGCGGTTGTCCCAGAGCGCCGAGGCGATTTCGGCGGGGGAGGGGACGAGGAACGGTTCGACGTTGAAGACGTCGGCGAGCGCTCCGCTCGAGGCGAGCACCTGCCAGACGCCGACCAGCGCCGCCAGCACCAGCGTCGGCAGCAGCCAGCGCCTCATCGGCAGCCCCCTCCGTTCCGGTGCGCCTTTTGATCCCCATATGAGCAAAAGGCGCACCGGAACCTCATTTGGACCCCCCGTGCAGGGCCGCAAGCGCCCGCTCGCGGGCGGCGACGAAGGCGGGGTCGGTGACCGCGGCGTCGCGGTCGGGGGCGCGCGGGGCGGGCGCGCTCAGCTCCGCGACCACGCGCCCCGGCCGGGCCGAGAGGACGGCGACGCGGTCGGCCAGGTAGAGCGCCTCCTCGACGTCGTGGCTGACGAGCACGACCGTGCGCGGGTCGCTCGCCAGCGCCGCGGCGAGCCAGGCCTGCATCTCGGCCCGGGTGATCGCGTCGAGCGAGGCGAAGGGCTCGTCGAGCGCCAGCAGCGGCTTGCCGGCGACGAGCGTGCGCAGGAAGGCGACCCGCTGGCGCATCCCGCCGGAGAGCTCGGCCGGACGCGTGCGCTCGAAGCCGGCGAGGCCGAAGCGCTCGAAGTGCCGTCCCGCCTCCGCCCGCGCCGCGCCGCGTCGCACGCCGCGGTTGCGCAGCGCGAGCGCCGCGTTGTCGACCGCGCTCAGCCAGGGCAGCAGCATGTCGCGCTGCGGCATGAAGGCGCACTGGGCGAGCCTCGCCTCGGCGCCGCTCGCGCCTCCGACCTCGATCGAGCCCGCGCTCGGCTCGCGCAGCCCGGCGACCAGCTCGAGCAGGGTCGACTTGCCGCAGCCGGAGGGGCCGACCAGGCCGAGCACGCCGCCGGCCGGCGCCGCGAGCTCGAGACCCTCGATCGCGGTCAGCTCGCCGAACCGGTGGGTCAGGCCGCGGACCGCGAGCGCCGCGCCCGCGGCAGGCGATGCGGCCTTCACGGCGAATTCCCCAAATTCCGCGCTCATATTGCTATCCTGCCGCACTCCGCGCTTCCGACTAAGAAGGTCAAGAAAGTCGATAACCAGTCTGCGCGGCGCCAACCATGGACCCAGCGATCATCGCCTTCGGACTCGGCATCGGCATCCTTGTCGGGATGACCGGGATGGGCGGCGGCTCGCTGATGACGCCGCTCTTGATCCTGATCTTCGGCATCCAGCCGACGACGGCGATCGGCACCGACATCTTCTACTCCGCCGTGACCAAGACCGTGGGCGGCTGGCGCCACCTGCGGATGAAGACCGTGAACATGGAGCTGGTCAAATGGCTGGCGCTGGGCAGCGTGCCCGCCGCGGTGAGTGGGGTGGCGCTGGTCTCGGTGATCCAGGACCACATCGGCGAAGCGCGCCTCGACTCGCTCGTCTACGCGGTGCTCGGCGGCACCCTGTTGATGGTCGGCGTCGTCACCCTGACGCGGGCAGTGATCCTGCGCAACCTGGTCGACGAGCGCGACCGCTTCGAGGTCGAACGCCGCCACAAGGTGGCGGCGGTGCTGATCGGCGCGACCACCGGCTTCGTCATCGGCATCACCTCGGCCGGCTCGGGCACCGTGATCGCGATCCTGCTGATCGCCGTCTACCGCCTGGCGCCGAAAAAGGTCGTCGGCACCGACGTCTTCCACGCCGCCGTGCTGCTCTGGGCGGCGGGGATCGCCCACTGGGTCGGCGGCAACGTCGACTTCACCCTCGCCGGCAACATCCTGATCGGCTCGGTGCCGGGCGTGATCATCGGCGCGGCGCTCTCCAGCAGGGCCCCGCAGGGCTTCATCCGCACCGCGCTCGGCGTAGTCCTGATCGGCTCCGGGATCGTGACGATCCAGAAGGGCGACCCGAATCGTCTGGCCGATCGCCGCCCTCGTCGCCGCGATCGGGATGGGCGCGATCCTCGCCGCTCCCCGCATCCTGCACCGGCGGCGCGAACGCGAAGAGCGTCAGCGCACCGAGCGCGGCGGGCAGGTCGCGCCGGAGTACAGCGGGTAGGTTCCAGGCATGCGGGTTTCAGCGAAGGCGGACTACGCGGTGCGGGCGGCGGCCGAGCTGGCCGCGGCCAAGGACGGGCCGATCAAGGGCGAGCAGCTCGCCGATTCGCAGGACATCCCGCTGCAGTTCCTCGAGCACATCCTGCTCGAGCTCAAGCATCACGGCATCGTCCGCGCCCGCCGCGGCGCCAAGGGCGGCTACTGGCTGGCCAAGCCGGCCGACACGGTGACGATCGCCGACGTCGTGCGCGCGGTCGAGGGCCCGATCGCCCACGTGCAGTCGGCGCCGCCGGAGTCGATCGAGTACCGCGGCAACGCCGAGCACCTGCAGGAGGTCTGGATCGCCGTCCGCGCCAACCTGCGCGCCGTGCTCGAGCACGTCACCCTCGCCGACCTGGTCAGCGGCGAGCTCCCCGCCGCGGTCCGCGGCCTCGCCGCCGAGCCCGACGCCTGGGCCCCGCGCTGAAGCCCCCCGAGCGCCGTAGAGGTTTTCACCGCTATCCGGTCAAAACCTCGACGGCGGTTCAGGGCTTGAGCCGGAACGGGGGGTACTGGTCGGTGACCAGGGTGAATGCGTAGCCCGTCACGCGGTTGTGCCAGCGGGCGACGCCTTCGACATAGGTGAAGATGCCGCGCGGGTAGCGGCCGGTGAAGAGGATCGCGAACCAGGCGCCGATCACGGCGAAGAACGCGCCGATGCCGAGGAAGAAGAGCACCACGTAATGGGGGATGGCGAGCAGCCACTTGACCAGCGGCAGCGCCCTTTCCAGCCCCTGCGTCTCCGGCAGCGGGTAGTCGAGGCGGACCGCCTGGTGCTCGTCGGTCGATGGATAGCGGTCGTCCATCAAGGCGAAGTAGATGCCGATCCGGTTGAGGAAGCGCATCAGCTCGAGGTTCCAGTCGAACCACCAGCGGGGGAATTTCTTGCGAAAGAGCAGCATCAGCACCAGCGGCGCGAAGACGATGCTGCCCATCGAGAACACGACTTCGGAGCCGTAGGCGGCCGCCTCGGACCCCGGCAGCAGCGCCGCGATGATTGCGATCGGAATCACCGTGAAGATCCGGAAGAAAGTCGTCAGCCGGTTGAGCTCACGCTCCGGAAAGTCGACCGAGAAGGTGACCGGGTAGGACGGCGGCTGCGCCGGCGGTTCCCCCGGCAAGGACGAGGTCTCCATCGCTGCTCCCCTTTCACGAGTTTGCAGCGCCGATCATCGCCCACGTCCCGGCGGAATCCATCCGGATAAACCCGCTGACGACCAGCCGCCTGCACCTGGTTCTGCGGAACCGTCTGGCGTGATCCTTCGTGACAAATCCTCCCGCGAATTCTTAGATCCCGCGCGCCACACGCGCGTCGGCGCTCCGTAGCCTGGTTCCAGGAAATCAGGAGCGTATGATGCTGCGTATGAAAGAACGGGTCACGATCTCGGTTCAGCCGGAGGCGCTGGACGAGGCGCGCGCCGACGTCGCCGCGGGGAGGGCGCCGAACCTTTCGGCGGCGGTGGAAAAGCGGCTCACGAAGGAGAAGAAGCGGCAGGCGATGCGGGAAGCAATCGCTCTATGGGAAGAGGAGTTCGGCCCGATCCCCGAGGAGGCGAGAGAATGGGCGCGCAGGGAAATGAGCAGGGTGCGGAATCGAGATTCGTCCTCGACGCCGGAGCGTTGATCGGCTTCGAGCGCGGCAGTGGGGTGGTGTCGGCGCTGCTGGAGGAAGCGGAGGAATATGGCGACGAGGTCGTGATTCCCGCGAGCGTGCTCGCACAGGCCTGGCGCGGCGGTCCGAGGGTCGCCCGCCTGGCGAAGCTGGTCGATGCCTCTGAGATCGACGACCTGAGCGAGAGCCGCGCGAAGGAGGTCGGGCGGCGCCTCGGCGCTCGCGGGGGGCGGGACGTGGTCGACGCCCATGTCGTCTGCTGTGCGGTGGAGCGCGAAGCGGCGATCCTCACATCGGACCCCGACGACGCGGAAGCTCTGGTCGAGCCCGGGGAGGACATCGAGCTGATCCGCGTCTGAGCGCCGCCACGTTCACTCCGCCGCCGGCACGCCTCCGGCGACGACGTTGACGAAGTTCTCCAGGTGGCGGGTGGTCCAGCACTCGAAGGCGCCGTCGCAGTGGCGCTCGTAGGCGGCCATCACCGAGTCGCCGTAGTTCCAGTAGAGCTTCGGCTCGGGGTTGAGCCAGAAGAGGCGGCCGGCGCGCTCGGCCACCTGGGCGAAGACCTCGGCGTGCGGCTCGCGGCCGTTCGTGCGGGCGTCGCCGAGCACGATCACGGTCGAGCGCGGGTCGAGGTCGTCGGAGATCTCGGTCAGGAACTCGAGCCAGACGCGGCCGTAGTCGGTGTAGCCGGAGACGTCGGCGACGCCGCCCTCGCTGGAGACGCGGCGGGCGATCTCGCGGAAGTCGCGCTCGTGCTCGAAGATCTCGGTCACCTCGGAGATCCGCTCGATGAAGACGAAGCTGCGCAGCTTGCGGAACGAGTCGTGCAGCGCGTGCAATACGGAGAGGAAGAAGACGCTGGCCGAGGTGACGCTGGTCGAGACGTCGCAGAGCACGTAGATCTCCGGCCGGCGCGGGCGCTTCGGCCGGTAGCGCAGGTGCATCGGCACGCCGCCGGTCTCCAGCGAGGCGCGCATCGTGCGCCGCACGTCGACCGTCTGCGCCCGCTTGCGGCCGCGCTGCTCGTGGCCCAGCGTCGCCAGCCGCCGCTTCATCTGCGAGACGGCGCGGTGGACCGCCGCCAGGTCCTGGGTCGGGCTGGTCGGCAGCGCCCGGTCGAGCTCGGCCAGCGGCCGCGCCGGGGGCAGCGTCTCGGTGCGCTCGATCAGCTGCCGTTCGAGCTCGCGCCGCAGGTGGCGCTCGAAGCGGTTGAGCTGCTCGCGGTCGATCGGCGGCCGCTCCGCCGCGCCGTCCGTCGCCTCGCCGTCGCGCGGCTGCGTCCCCGCCGTCAGCTCGAGCGTGCGGCGGATCCTCTGCACGTCGACCCCGACGACGCCCGAGCCCTCGCCCTGGCGGCCGAAGGCGGCGATCGCCAGCCGCGCCAGGTCGCGCATCTCCCCGTCGTCGCCTGCGACGATCGCCTGGCGGATCTGCTCACGCAGCTCGTCGATGTCGAGCCGCTCGGCGCCCTCGTGGCGCTCGCCCTCGGCGCCCTCGCCGATCTCGCGCTCGATCGCCTCCGCCTCGGCGGCGCGGAAGAACCAGCGCTCGAACAGCAGCTCGAACAGCCGCCGGTCCTCCTGCGACTTGGCGATCGTCGTCGCCAGCGCCTCGCGGAAGTCGTCCTGACTCTCCCAGGGCACCTGCTCGAGCGCCGCGAAGGCGTCGAGGATCTCCGACGTCCCGACCGCCACCCCCTCGCCGCGCAGCTCCTCGCAGAAGCCGAGCAGCTTCGCCGCCAGCCCGGGCGGCCCGGCGTCGGCCCGCTGCCCGTAGGGCGAGGCCGTCGGGCTCACCCCGCCTGCGCGGGCGCCGACAGCTTCATCCCGACCCGCTCGGCGACCAGCTCGATGTCGGTGCGGTGCTTGACGATGATCGACATCGACTGCTCGAAGGTCTTGCGGTCGATGTCCTCGGCGCCCATCAGCAGCAGCGTCCGCGCCCAGTCGATCGTCTCGGCGATCGAGGGCGGCTTCTTCAGGTCGAGCTCGCGGACCATCCGCACCACCTCGACCAGGCGCCGCGCCAGCGTCTCCGGCAGCTCCGGCGCGTGCAGGCGGACGATCTCCATCTCGCGCTCCAGCTCCGGGTAGTCGAGCCAGAGGTAGAGGCAGCGCCGCTTCAGCGCCTCGGTCAGCTCGCGCGAGTTGTTCGAGGTGAGGACGACGATCGGCATCGAGCTGGCCGAGACCTGGCCGAGCTCGGGGATCGTGATCTGGAAGTCGGAGAGCAGCTCGAGCAGCATCGCCTCGAACTCCTGGTCGGTCTTGTCGATCTCGTCGATCAGCAGGACGACCGGCTCGGCGCTGGCGATCGCCTGCATCAGCGGTCGCTCGAGCAGGAACTCCTCGCTGAAGATGTCAGATAAAACGCCGCCTCCTCCGCTCCCATGAGGACCCGAAGAATCAGATATGGACGGGTCCTGATTCCCGCGTCCGGGGGCGGCTTGGTCTTTGGCGGCCTGGATCCAGAGAAGCTGCTTGCGGTAGTTCCACTCGTAGAGCGCCTTCGCCTCGTCGAGCCCCTCGTAGCACTGCAGGCGCACCAGCTCGCGGCCGGTCGCGCGCGAGAGCGCCTTCGCCAGCTCGGTCTTGCCGACCCCCGCCGGGCCCTCGACCAGGATCGGCTTGCCCAGCCGCTGGGCGAGGAAGGAGACCAGCGCCGCCGGCTCGTCGGCCAGGTAGCTCGCCTCGGCAAGCGCCTGCTTGGTCTCGGCGACGGACTCGGGTGCCTGCGCAGCGGCCATTCCGGCGATGATAATCGCCGCCCGTGCCCTGGCCCGACCTCGCCCTCTCGCTCGCCGCGCTGCTCCCGCACAGCGCCGGCCCCTACATCGCCCTGGTCGCGATCGGCTTCGCCGTCGCGATCGCCGGCCACCTCAGCGCCGTGCGCTGGCTGATCGCCGCGGGGATCGTGCTGATCTTCCTCGGCGCCTTCCTCTTCCCGCTGGCGCTCAACCTGACCGAGTCGACACCGCCGCAGCTCAAGAGCCGTTAAAGGCGCGTCAGTAGGATCACGCCATGAGACGACTTCGCATCGCCCTCGCCCTCGCCGCCGCCCTGGCGCTCAGCGTCGCCCTCGCCGCCTGCGGCGGCAGCGGCGACAAGAGCGGCGAGAGCCCGCAGACGGTGCTCGAAGAAGCGACCCTGCAGGGGATCGAAAGCGGCGACGTCGACCTGACGCTCGACCTCAGCGCGCCCGGCGCCGAAGGCGGCAAGGTCGCCATCGCCCTCTCCGGCCCCTTCCAGGGCGAAGGCCAGGGCAGCCTGCCGCAGCTCGCGATGACCGCCACGGCGCAGGGCGAGTTCGACGGCAGGAAGGTCGACTTCGACGGCGGCCTGACCCTGCTCCCCAACACGGCCTACGTCCGCTACGAAGGGACCGAGTACGAAGTCGACCCGACGACCTTCAGCTTCGTCGAACAGACGCTGAAGCAGGCGCAGCGCGAAAGCGGCGCCGAAACGGGTGCGGCCGGCGTCGCCGGCTGCCAGGAAGAACTCGGCAAGCTGAAGGTCGCCGACTTCCTCGAAGACGGCCGCAACGAAGGCAGCGCCGACATCGGCGGCACGAGCGCGACCAAGGTCAGCGGCGAATTGAACGTCTCCGGCGCGATCGACTCGCTGCTCGAAGTGCTCGAAAGCCGGCCCTGCCGCAGCCAGCTGGCCGCCGCCGGGCCGCTGCCCTCGCAGGCTGAAATCGAAAAGGCCGAGGGCGAGATCGCCGGCGCGGTGAAGAAGCCCCGGGTCTCCGTCTATGTCGGCGAAGACGACATCGTGCGCCGCATCTCGGCCGAGCTGACGGTCGAACCGCAGCACGGCGGCAAGGGCCCGAAGAGCGTCGCCGTCGGCCTCGACCTGAAGCTGACCGGCGTCAACGAGGAACAGAAGATCTCCGCCCCCCGGAACGCCAAGCCGCTGAGCAGGCTGTTCATCAAGCTCGGCGTCAACCCGATCGAACTGCTCGGCCTGCTGCAGGGCGAAGAAAGCGGCGAAGGACTGGGCGAACTGCTCGAAGGCCTGGCCGGCGGCCGCGCCGGCAAGTAACGTAGCCGCCCCTTGAATCTCCTTCTGCTGGCCCTCAGCTTCGCCGTCATCCTGGCGGGGGCGCTGCTCTTCACCAACGCGGTGGAGTGGATGGGGCATCGCCTGCAGCTCGGCGAGGGCGCGGTCGGCAGCGTGCTCGCCGCGGTCGGCACGGCGATGCCGGAGACGCTGATCGCGATCGTCGCGCTGATCGGCGCCAAGGAAGGCGCCGACGGGGTGGCGATCGGGGCGATCGTCGGCGCCCCGTTCCTGCTCGGGACGCTGGCGATGGGCCTGGTCGGCCTCTTCGCCTACCTCTATCGCGAGCGCCGCGCGCAGGGCCTGGCGCTGAACGCCCACCGCGAGACGCTGGAGCGCGACCTGCTCTTCTTCCTCGCCTTCTTCGCCCTCTCGCTGGCGCTCGCCTGGGGCCCGCCGGCGGCGCTGCGCATCCCGATCGGGGTGCTCGCCCTGCTCGCCTACCCGCTCTACATCCGCCGCACCCTGGCCCGTGGGGGCGACGTGCAGGAGCACGGGACGCTCGACCCGCTGATCTTCGAGCGCCGCCCCGAGCGCCGCATGAACCCGAGCCTGCTGCTCTCCGCGCTCCAGCTCCTGGTCGGGCTGGGGGCGATGGTCGGCGGCGCCCACCTGTTCGTCGACGAGCTGCTCAAGCTCGCGGGCGACCTCGGCGTCGACGCGGTCGTCCTCGCGCTGATCCTCGCCCCGCTGGCGACCGAGCTGCCGGAGAAGGTCAACAGCTTCTTCTGGGTGCGCGAGGGCAAGGACTCGCTGGCGCTGGGCAACATCACCGGCGCGATGGTCTTCCAGTCGACGATCCCGTTCGGCATCGGCCTGCTGTTCACCGACTGGGCGCTGAGCCTCAACGCGGCGTTCTCGGTCGTGCTCGGCCTCGCCGGCGGCTTCCTCGCTTACGAGGCGCTGCACCGGCGCGGCCGCTTCGAGCTGCCGATGGTGCTCGGCTGGTTCGGCCTCTACCTGGCCTTCATCGTCGTCGTGGTCGTGCGCGGCTGAGCCCCGCGGCTGCGGCTCGGCGAGCGATAGCGTCGGCGTCATGCCCCAGGCTCGGTAGCGATAGCGTCGGCGTCATGCCCCAGACCGGCAACGGGCTCTGCGACCGCTGCGTCCACCAGCAGCTCGTCCCCAACACGCGCGGCTCCGTGTTCAGCCTCTGCCGCCGCTCGCGCGAGGATCCGGCGTACCCGCGCTACCCCCGCATCCCCGTCCTGCGCTGCCCCGGCTTCGAGCCGGCGAGCCCGGCTAGCTCGCCATCGGGTCGGGCGCGCCCAGCTTGCTGATCTCGGGAGCCTCGTAGGCGCCGCCGGGGTTGCCGCCGAGGACGAGCAGGCGGATGCCGCCGGCGCCGGGCCAGACCTTGCGCTTGGTGCCGGAGGCGACGCGGGCTACGTGGTCGCGGTCGAGCGGGAAGCGCTCGCCGTCGATCTCGATCTCGCCGCCGCCGCGCAGGGCGATGAAAACCTCCTCCTGGCCGTCCTCGGAGTGGTCGTGCTCGGGATAGCCTTCGTAGCTCGGCGGCATGTCGATTATCTGCATGCCGAAGGACTCGACCCCGAGCTCGGCGCGGGCGCGCTTGAAGGCGCCGCCGTAGACGGCCTCCATCTCGTCGATCTTCTTCACCGCGTAGTCGCTCATCCAGCTTCCTTCCGGTTCGGCGGCCCCGGTTGGGCCGGATGGCAAGGCATACTTTCGTACTTTGGTTTCCAAAGCAAGCCGATACCCCTCCGGCGGCCGTAGAGGTTTGTGCCTCTATGCGGTCGAAACCTCTACGGCGCGTGGGGGGCGCGGCGCGAGCGGCTAGTTTTGGGGCGTGAGCGACTCCGCGACCCTCTTCGACGCCGACGCGGCCGCCTTTACCGGCACGGTCGAGGTGCTGGGCGTGATCTTCAGCGCCGAGGAGGACGGCTACGCGGTGCTCGAGGTGCGCGACGAAGCGGGGGAGGGCTTCGCGCTGGTCGGCCCGGTCGCGCACCTGAACGAGGGCGACCGCGCCGAAGTCAGCGGCGACTGGCAGACCCACTCGCGCTACGGCCGCCAGCTGAAGGCGCGCGGGGCGCTGCCGCTCGACCCCGCCGACCGGGCGGGGCGGATCGCCTACCTGACCTCGCTGCGCCACATCGGCCCGGCGCGGGCGGAGCGGCTCGTCGACGAGCACGGGGAGGGGGTGCTGGGGGCGATCGGCGCCGACCCGGAGGGCGTCCTCGGCGGCCTCAGCGGGGTCAGCGCGGCGCAGGCCGCCGCCGCGGCCGAGTCCTGGCACGCCTCGCGGGCGATCCGCGACCTGCACGTGCAGCTCGCGCCGCACGGGCTGGCCCACCTGGCGGCGCCGATCCACGCCCGCTTCGGCGAGCGCTCGATGGCGGTCCTGCACGAGGACCCCTACCGGCTGACCGAGGTCGCCGGGGTCGGCTTCGCCCGCGCCGACAAGATCGCGCTCGCCGCCGACGTGCCGCCCGAGTCCGAGCGCCGCGCCCAGGCGGCGGCGGTCTTCGCGCTCGGCGAGGCCGAGCAGCAGGGCAACACCTTCCTGCCGGTCGAAGAGCTCAACCGGCGCACGGCGAAGCTGATCGGCCTGCGTCCCGACCCCGACGTGCCGGCGCGGGCGCGCGGCCTGACGGTCGACGAGGGCCGCGCCTACCGCGAGCCGACCCACGCGAGCGAGGTCGCGGTCGCGGCGACGCTTGGCCGAGCGCGCGGCGGCGGCGCCGCACCTCGACCACGACCCCGGCGAGCAGCCGCCCGAGGACGTCGAGGAGGAGCGCCGGCTGACCGACGAGCAGTGGGCGGCCGTGCGCGGCGCCTTCGGGGCGCGGATCTCGGTGCTGACCGGCGGCCCCGGCGTCGGCAAGACCGCCTGCACGCGGGCGATCGTCGCCGAGGCCGAGCGGGCCGACGTCGCGGTCGCGCTCTGCGCGCCGACCGGGCGGGCGGCGCGGCGGCTCGAGGAGGCGACCGGGCACGAGGCGCAGACGATCCACCGGCTGCTCGAGTGGATGCCGGGGCGCGAGCCGGGCTTCCGGCCGGGGCATCCGCTGCCGGCCGGGTTGGCGATCGTCGACGAGGCCTCGATGCTGAACCTGCGGCTGATCGAGGTGCTGCTCGGCGGGCTCGCCGAGACGACGCACGTGGTCTTCGTCGGCGACGCCGACCAGCTGCCGCCGATCGGCGCCGGCAAGCCGTTCGAGGACCTGATCGCCTCCGGCGTCGCGCCGGTCGTCCGGCTGACGCAGATCTTCCGCCAGGCGGCGCGCTCGATGATCACCACCGCGGCGCACGAGATCAACCAGGGCCGGGCGCCGCACCTCGAGCCCGGCGAGGGCCAGGAGCGCGACTTCTTCTTCGTCGAGCGGCCGAGCCCCGAGCGGGCGCTGGAGACGGTGGTCGAGGTGGTCGCCGAGCGGGCGCCGACCAGCTTCGGCGTCGACCCGGTCCGCGACGTGCAGGTGCTGGCGCCGATGTACAAGGGGGCGGTCGGGATCGACGCGCTCAACGAGCGCCTGCAGGCGCGGCTCAACCCCGACGGCGCCGCCGCGGTCAGCGAGCGCTTCCGGCTCGGCGACCGGCTGATCCAGACCCGCAACTCGCACGAGCTCGGGCTGATGAACGGCTCGATCGTCTTCCTGCGCGAGGACGACCCCGAGGCGGAGACGATCCGGGTCGACACCGACGAGGGCGGCTCGCTGGTCATCCCCTACGGCGAGACCGCGACCCTGCGCCTCGCCTACGCGATCTCGGTCCACAAGGCGCAGGGCTGCGAGGTCCCGGTCGTCGTCGCGGTCTGCCACCGCTCGCACGCCCGGATGCTCTCGCGCCCGCTGCTCTACACGGCGATCACCCGCGCCCGCCGCGACTGCGTCCTGATCGGCGACCGCGCCGCGCTCGAGCGGGCCGTGAGCCACGACGACAGCGGCGCCCGCCACTCGGCCCTCGCCGAACGGCTGACTGCGGCTTCGTCCGGGCCATAGGCCGGAAAATGCTGCGATGAGCGCGCCGCCGAAGCCCTCGCTCGCCGCCGTGGGCGCGACGCTCGGCGGCCTCGCCCTGCTGGCGCTGCTCGTGCTGGCGATCCCCGACCTGCGCGCGGCCTTCGACGCCGCCGTGCACGGCGACACGGCGGGGGTGCGCGGCCATGTCAAGGGCCTGGGCGCGGCGGGCCCGCTGCTGATCGTCGCCCTGGCGCTGATCCACTCGGTCGTCTTCTACCCGGCCGAGATCGTCGACGCCGCCGCCGGCTTCGTCTACGGCTTCTTCCCGGCGATGGCGCTGATGATGCTCGGCTGGCTGCTCTCCGGCCTGCTCTGCTTCGCCGTCGGCCGCTCGGTCGCCCGGCCGCTGCTCGACCGCTGGTTCGGGACGGAGCGCTTCGAGCGCACCGAGGCGGCGATCGAGCGTGGCGGCGCGACCCTGCTGCTCGCCGTGCGCCTGCTGCCGATCGTCCCCTTCAGCCTCGTCTCCTACGCCGCCGGCGCCGCCCGGGTCCCCGTCTGGCGCTTCGCCTGGACGACCGTTGTCGGCTACCTGCCGATCACCGCGCTGGCCGTCTACTTCGGCACCCGCCTCGAGGGCCTCAGCCTCACCGACCCGCTGGTACTGGGCAGCGCCGCCGCCCTGCTGGCCCTGCTCCTCGTCGGCCACTGGGTGATGCGCCGCGGCAGCGGCCCGCCGAAGGTCGCCGACTCGCGCGAGTGACCTCCTGAGACATACCCGGCCACGAGAGGTCGAGGGAACCGAGTTCAGCCGCTGCGGTGGTGGCGCGAGTCGCGGCGCTTGATCAAGCCGTGTCGTACGTGCTTGACGCGGAACCGGTAGACGGCCGGCGTCGCGTCGGTCGCGCCGTCTGAGTTGCGTCGCGCCTTCACGCGCAGCACGTGCCGTCCGAGCCGGTAGCGCCGGACGAAGCGGGCCTCGCAGCGATGGAAGCGCCCCCGGTCCACCTTGCAGAGGAAGCTGACGGCGCCCTGGTCGGAGCCGAAGAGGAAGGCCAGCTTGGCGCTGCGGCGGCGGGTGAGGACCAGCTTCGGGGGACGCTTGCGGAAGAAGGTGGTGGGCGCGCGGGCGCGCGGTATCTTCTTGACTGGGTTGGAGTTGGGGATCTCGTCGACGGGAGCGACGGGAATGGCGGCGGGTACGACCGTTTCGGTTCGGATGACTTCCCGCGGTTCCGAGGGGACGCTTTCGAGCGCGCCTACGGCATTGATGAGTCCGGCGCCCACCGCTTCCGTCCCAGAGGTCCCGACCGACCGGGCCGACCCGGTGAGGCCTTCCCGAATCTCGTCGGGACTTGCTCCAGCGTCGCGTTGGAGCATCAGCGCCGCCACACCTGCGGCGTGTGGAGCTGCGGCCGAGGTTCCGCAGAAGCGCCACTTTCCGCCCGATTCGAAGGCGAAGAACGACGTGACGCCGCAGTCGGTCGCGGTCAGGTCCGGTTTGGCGAGGATCTGTGGCGAGCCGAGCGGGGACGCCGGCGTTGCGCCGTTCACCGGTCCGAAGTAGTGGGTCACCGGGCCGCGGGACGAGTATGGCTCCGGCGCGGAGCTCGAGTTGAAGGGGATCGCGGCGACACTGATCGTGTCTTCGCCGCCGTTGTGGCCGAATACCGTGGGGCCGACGATGTCGCCTCCAGGCCCTGGAGAAGATTCCTCATACTCGGTAGAGGGGACTCCGCCGCCGTTTTGGAGCAGCGCAAACTTCACCCTCGGGGTGGCGCCGGCGTAACGGTTGACGACGAGGCGCACTACCTTGCTCGAACCCGTTTCGTTCTTCCAGCTGAGTAGCTCGTATGGCGTGACTTCGTTCGCGTAGGGGCTTTCGGCGAGCACGTTTTCCGTTTCACCGAGAAGAAAGGCGTCGAGGTCGGTGTTTACGCCGTACCAGGGTTCCGACCACTCGAGATCGACGACCAAGTTGGCACCATTTTGAACGGTGATGCCGAACGTATTGTCGGATGAGGATCCGCCCGGGTTGAAATCCAGGCAATGAGAAGGGTTTAGGCCGATTCCCGGCAATTCCAGCCCAGGTTCTTCGTCTTCCAGTTCTTCTTCGAATTCTTCGTATTCAGCCGAGAGAGCGATGATGCCGGCCGGGCATTCTCCTGAGTCGCGATATTCGGGTGCCTCCCACGACGCGATGTCGTGTTCGCCGTCGATCAGGTTGTTGTTCCCCGCCGAGGAGAAGTAGCTGACCCCTTCGCCGGTCACCCTGCTCACCGCGACCGCGACTGGGCCTTCCTGGAAGAACGGCTCTTCGAAGTAGCTGACGTCGTCGACGATCGCTTTGGCACCGGCCCCGCCTTCGGCCACCGGCTTCGCCAGCCTTTCGATGTTTTCGGCGAACGCGGTTTCGCCGTTGAAGGCAGTGGCGAAGGCGAGCCCGGCGCCCGGCGCGACGTCGTGGACGATCTGGGCCATCGCCCGTCCCTCGTCCTCGCCCGAGGTATGCGAGTCGTCGAGCACGCCGACCGGAGTGGCCTGGCCGGTGCAGGTGTTGCCGATCCCGGGGAGGTCGCCGTTGCTCACGTCCTGCGACGCGGTGGTCGCGATCGGGCCCCCGCCGTCGGCCGTTTCGGTCGCCCGGTTGTAGGAATCGGAGAGGATGCCCACGGTGACGCCCGCGCCGTCGACGCCGAACGCTTTTCGGGCTTCGTCCGTCAGCCCGGCTCCTTCGGCTTCGTATTCCCCGTCGCCCGCGTGAAGTTGCTGCACGCCCTCTGACACGACCGCTCCGGACGGGCAGGTCGAGGCGGCGATCGGCTGCAGGACCTCTTCCGCCCCGCGCACCCCCGGCACGCCGTTCAGCTCCCGCAGCTCGTCGGGCTTTGCCGCCACCGTCACCGTCTGGTACTGCCGGCTGACGTTCACGACCTCCGCGCCCGCCTGGCGCAGGTCTTCGACTCCCGCCGCGGCGCCTTGGTCGAAGCGGACTTCGACCAGCACGCGGTTGCCGTCGCGCATGAGACTGCCGGGGCCTTCTGGGGCGAGGCTCAGAGCCTGCGCCTGCTCGGCCGGCGGCGCGGTTCGGACCGCCGGTTCGGCCAGCTCCGCCAGCCTGGGGGAGAGGGCGCCGTCGCTTGGAGGAGCGACCGCCGCGAGTGCCGAGGCCGGGATGAGGGCGCCGCCTGCCGGGGCCAGCGCGAAGAGCGCCGCGAGGGCGGCGATCGAAGCGGGCCACGCACGCCGGCGCGGCGATTTCCCCGGCTTCATCACTGAAAAAGGTATCGGCCGCCGCGCATGGCCCCTAAACCCTCCGAATCCCGTTCCGGTGCGCCTTTTGACCGCTATGGGAGCAAAAGGCGCACCGGAAGCCACTGGACCCTTGCGGCAACGTAAGTCCGCGCCGCATCGCTCGACCCTGCTACGGTCCCCGCGTTAGGCCGGAAGATCCGGCAAAAGTTGTGTCTAGCGCTCGCGTCGTTGCCTCACCGCATGTGCCGCGTTCGCAGCACATGAAGTGGAGGCAATTGAATGCCAACTGGAACTGTCAAGTGGTTCAGCGACGACAAGGGCTACGGGTTCATCACGCCCGATGACGGCTCGAAGGACGTCTTCGTCCACCACAGCGCGATCCTCGGCGAGGGCTTCAAGTCCCTGACCGAGGGTTCGAAAGTGAGCTACGAGTCCGAAGAAGGCCCCAAGGGCCCGGCCGCTGCCCAGGTGCAGCAGACCGCGTAGCACCGAACCGCTTTCTGCGTCACGGGGCCCGTCCTTGTGGACGGGCCTCTTTTTTCGTGGCCGTTCGGAGGTTCATGGCCGAGCAGTCCAAGGACGCAGGGAGCGCCGTGTGCTCTGCACACAAGCGACCGAGGACGCAGGAATGCGAAGCGCCATGAGCCTCCGAACCGACCTCAGAAATATCGCCATCATTGCCCATGTCGACCATGGGAAGACGACGCTGGTCGACGCGATGCTGTGGCAGAGCGGCGCCTTCCGCAAGGGGCAGGACGTCGCCGAGCGGGTGATGGACTCGATGGACCTCGAGCGCGAGAAGGGGATCACGATCCTCGCCAAGAACACGACCGTCGACTACGACGGCGTGAAGCTCAACATCATCGACACGCCGGGCCACGCCGACTTCGGCGGCGAGGTCGAGCGCGGGCTGACGATGGTCGACGGCGTGCTGCTGCTGGTCGACGCGTCCGAGGGCCCGCTGCCGCAGACCCGCTTCGTGCTGCGCAAGGCGCTGGAGGCGAAGCTGCCGGTGATCCTCGTCGTCAACAAGGTCGACCGCCCGGACGCCCGCATCGCCGAGGTCGTCGACGAGGTCTACGAGCTCTTCCTCGACCTCGACGCCGACGACGAGCAGGTCGACTTCCCGATCGTCTACACCAACGCCAAAGCCGGCTGGGCGGCGCTCGAGGAAGGAGTCGAGGGGACCGACCTGGCGCCGCTGATGGACCTGATGCTGGAGCGCATCCCGGCGCCCGAATACGACCCCGAGCACCCCTTCCAGGCGCTCGTCACCAACCTCGACGCCGACGCCTACGTCGGCCGCCTGGCGCTCTGCCGGGTGCGCCACGGGAAGGTGCGCAACGGCCAGCCGATCGCCTGGTGCCGGGCCGACGGCAGCATCGAGCGGGCGAGCATCTCCGAGCTCTACGTGACCGAGGCCCTGCAGCGCGTTCCCGCCGAGCAGGCCGGGCCGGGCGAGATCATCGCCGTCGCCGGGCTGCCCGAGGTGACGATCGGCGAGACGCTCGCCGACCCCGAGGACCCGCGGCCGCTGCCGGTGATCGCGGTCGACGAACCCTCGCTCTCGATGGTCGTCGGGATCAACACCTCGCCGCTGGCCGGGACCGAGGGCAAGAAGCTGACCGCGCGCCAGGTGCGCGACCGGCTCGACGCCGAGCTGGTCGGCAACGTCTCGATCCGCGTCACCGACACCGAGCGACCCGACGCCTGGGAGGTGCAGGGCCGCGGCGAGCTGCAGCTGGTCGTGCTGCTGGAGATGATGCGCCGCGAGGGCTTCGAGCTGACCGCGGGCCAGCCGCAGGTGATCACGCGCGAGGTCGACGGCAAGCTCCACGAGCCGGTCGAACGGCTGGCGATCGACGTCCCCGAGGACCACGTCGGCGCGATCACCCAGCTGCTCGCCGGGCGCAAGGGCCGCCTCGACCACATGGTCAACCACTCGACCGGCTGGGTGCGGATGGACTATCTGGTCCCGGCGCGCGGGCTGATCGGCCTGCGCACCGAGTTCCTCACCGAGACCCGCGGCGCGGGGATCATGCACCACGTCTTCGACCGCTGGGAGCCCTGGGCGGGGGAGCTGCGGACCCGCCCGACCGGCTCGCTGGTGGCGGACCGGCGCGGCTCCAGCGCCAGCCACGCGCTGATGAACCTGCAGGATCGAGGCACGCTGTTCATCGGCCCCGGCGAGGAGGTCTACGAGGGGATGGTCGTCGGCGAGAACGCCCGCTCCGACGACCTCGACGTCAACGCGATCAAGGAGAAGCACCAGACCAACGTGCGCGCCGCCAGCGCCGACATCCTGGTCCGCCTCGAGCCGCCAAAACGACTCTCGCTGGAAGCGGCGCTGGAGTTCCTGCGCGACGACGAGTGCGTCGAAGTGACGCCCGAGTCGGTCCGCCTGCGCAAGCTCGAGCTGGACAAGACGAAGCGTCAGAAGGCCGCCCGCCAGGGCGCCCGCGTCGCCTGAGCGGCTGAGAGCTCAGCCCGCGGGTGCGGGCGGCGGCGGGGAGGTGGCGGCGGTTCGCTCGCTGCCGGAGGTGGCGGCGCCGTCGGCGCGGCAGGGGCGGCGGGGTCGGGGATGCCGGCGCCGCCGCCGAGGTCGAAGAAGAGGACGCTGGCGACGATCGCGTAGATCGGCGCGGTGATCACGTTGGAGACGATCGAGGCGACGATCGTCGCGCCGTTGCCGATCGGCGTGGCGATCGCGCCGAGCACGAAGCCGAGCACGATCACGATCAGGAAGACGACGACGAGCACGCCGAGCACCTGCCAGCCGTTGCCGCGGACGAGCTCGCGGCTGCGCCCGAAGGCGCCGATCGCGCCGCTGTCCTCGACCACGATCGCCGGCGCGCCGACCGCCCAGATCGTCACCAGGAACAGGCCGGGGACGATGAACAGGACGAAGCCGATCCCGGCGGCGATGCCGAAGAGGATGCCGAAGCCGATCAGCGGCAGGATCGCCGGACGCGCCGCCTCGAAGAGGTCGCCGACCGTGCTGTCGCGGCGGCCGTCGCGCACGTCGCTGACCAGCTCGACGACGAAGCCGGTGTAGAGCGCGTAGCCGACAAGCTGGACGATCGCGCCGAGCAGGATCAGGATCACGCCGCCGGTCCGCAGCAGGCCGGCGATCACCCCGATCACGACGAAGACGACGACTGCGCTGCCGAGCAGCGCGCCGAGGTTCTGGCCGTAGATCGAGAAGGCCTCGCTGACGACGTCGCCGACGCCGATTCGCTTCGGCGTCGGGGCGGGTGGCTGTGCGGCCTCCATCGCCGCCCACCCTAGACGGGTGGGCGGCGTGGAGTCAAGGTCAGACGCTCGCCGCGGCCTGCTCGGACTGGCTGCCCTCGGCCGCTTTGGCTTGCTTCGCCTTCTGTTCGGCCTCCGGCGTGGTCTCGTCGATGTTGCGCGGCAGCAGCACCTCTTTGGCGATCACCAGGCGCTGGATCTGGCTCGTGCCCTCGTACAGCTGCATGATCTTCGCGTCGCGCATCAGTTTCTCCACCGGGTACTCCTTGATGAAGCCGTAGCCGCCGTAGACCTGGACCGCGTCGACGGTGATCTCCATCGCCGAGTCGGCGGCGAAGCGCTTGGCCTCCGAGGAGACGAGCGTGTTGCGTTTGCCCTGGTCGAGCAGCACGGCAGAGTTCCAGACCAGCAGCCGGCCCGCGTCGACCTTGGTCGCCATGTCGGCGATCATGAACTGGATCGCCTGGTGCATCGCGATCGGCACGCCGAACTGGACCCTTTCCTTCGAGTACTCGGCCGCGTACTCGAACGCCGCGCGGCCGATGCCGACGGCCATCGCCGAGACGCCGGGACGCGTGCGGTCGAGCGTCATCATCGCCAGCTTGAAGCCGTGGTTTTCCTCGCCGATCAGGTTCCCGGCCGGGATCTCGACTTCGTCGAAGGAGATGGTCGCGGTGTTGGACGCCCGCTGGCCCATCTTGTCCTCCTTCTTGTCGACGGTGACCCCGGGCAGGTCGGCGTCGACGACGAAGGCGCTGATCCCGCGGTGGCCGGCGTCGGGGTCGGTCTTCGCGTAGACCGTGAAGTAGTCGGCGTAGGAGCCGTTGGTGATGAAGCACTTGGAGCCGCTGATGACGTACTTGTCGCCCTTCTTCACCGCGCGGGTCTTCATCCCGGAGACGTCGGAGCCGGCGTCGGGCTCGGTCAGGCAGAAGGAGGCGAGCTTCTTGTCTTCGGTCAGCATGCCGAGGTACTTCTTCTTCGTCTCCTCGGAGCCGCCGAGCGCGATCGGCGCCGAGGCGAGGCCGTTGGCCATCAGCGAGGTGCCGATGCCCGAGCAGCCCCAGCCCATCTCCTCCTCGATCAGGCAGCCGGAGAGGTAGTCGAGGCCGGGTCCGCCGTAGGCCTCGGGGATGTGGGTGTTCATCAACCCGACCTCCCAGGCCTTGTCGATGATGTCCTGCGGCCAGGTGCCGTCCTTGTCGTACTCCCAGGCGACCTTGCGGATCTCTTTCTCCGCGAAGTTGTGTGCCAGCTCGCGCAGGTCTTTCTGCTCGTCGGTCAGGGTGAAGTCAACCACTGCTGCGTGCTCCTTTATCTCGGTGGGAAGTCGGTATCGCCAGCCGGTGCCGGGCCGATTGACTGGTCAGTCAACCAGCCCAAAGCGTAGCGCAATGCCCCAAAACCGGCCGCGGTAGAGCCGCGGTAGAGGTTTGAGTCGCTATCCGGCCCAAACCTCTACCGCGCTCGGGGTGGCCCGGGGGTAGGCTGGGGATGTGGCGCTGCTCGACATCCAGGCGGGCTTCGTGCTGACGCTGATCACCCTGATCGCGCTGCCGATCGCGCTCGTCGCCTTCGCCCGCACGGGGCCGCTCTGGCAGAGCGTCGGCAAGGGGCCGTTCGCGATCGAGCAGGAAATCCCGCCGCCGAGCGCCGTCTCGCGGCCCGACCCGCCGGTCGACCGCCGCCTGCAGGAGACGGAGGCGCGGCAGATGATCGAGGCGAAGTCCTACCGCCGCCGGCAGCGCGGCGAGGCGCCGCTCGACGTCGAGGCCGAGCTCGCGGCTCTGCTCGCCTCGCCCGGCGCCGCCGGGCCCGGGATCGACGAGAAGCTGCGAGTCGAGGTGCGCCAGCTGGTCGTCGCCCGCAACGAACGGCGCATGCGGCGCGGCGAGGCGCCACTCGACGTCGAGGCCGAGATCGACCGGCAGCTCGCGGATTTGTAGGATCGGGGGTAGATGGCCGCCAAGCCGGAGAACCTGTACGAGGTCGAGGAGCTGCTCAACCAGCCCGGGACCTACTTCAACCCGCAGACCGAGGTGCTCGTCGTCGTCGACGACTCGACCTCGCTCGACCAGGAGGTCTTCAACCTCGAGGACTACGAGGGCTCCGAATGGGTGCGGATCTCCGACGACGTGCCGGTCGACGAGGACCGCCGCGACCGCGCGCTGGAGAGCTTCCAGACCCACTACCACCCCGGCGCGACCGGCTCGGTCTCCGCAACCGCGCTCGAACAGGGCGACGAGGAGCTCGACGAGGACGAGGACGGCCAGGACCCCGGCCGCGAGGACTGAGCGGCTGAGGAGGAGGGCGACGAATTCGGCCGCCGGGCCGACCTTGACCGCAGGCTTTGCCATGATTTCTGCGATGAAGCAGCAGCTTCACATCAAAGTCAGCGGTGGCCTGGAGGGCGATTTCGTCGTCACCGAGGAGCGCGGCGGAGACGAGTTCGTCATCAGCCGCGAGTCCAGGCCCTCGTTGAAGGACATTCGTGAGCGCGCTGGCGCTCGCGAGGTGACCGACGAGGAGTTCGCTGCCTTCGAGGCCGAGCACGGGCCGTTCCTCCCGCCTGACGGCGAGGGGTAAGTCTTGGCCAAGGAGCGGCTGCCCGCACCGGCGGTCTTTGACGACGCCCTGTTCGAGTTCGATGTCGAGCGGACGAGCGATGCCGGCGCCGACGCCGCTCGGGCTGCGCGAAAGCGCTTTGAGAGCGAGGGAGTTCCGCACGACGAGCTGCGTCTCTGCGAAGCAGAGGGCACCGAAGGCACCGAGCTACCGCATTGCCTCAAGGTCTACCTGCCGCCTCCGGCTGGGCGCTTCGGGATGGTGTTCCAGGTGGAGATCGTCGCCGGTCGCGGCCAGTTGCGCTACATCGCTTTTGGCGTCCGCCACCATCCCCGCGAGTCGAACGCCGAAAGCGTCTACGAGGTCGCGCACCGGCGCCTTCGCGGTTAGCCTTCGAGCCTCTCGGCGGCTTTGGCCGGTTCGGATGGCTTGCACCTGACGGAGGTCAGCCTGTTGGAGCGGGGCCTAAGGCTCCCTCGGCTCGACACGATCGTCAAGCTTGCGGCTGCCTACTTGGAAAATCGACTCGCCGGACCTTGATCGCCAGCGGCTTGTCGATCGGACCCTTGACGTGGGCCTGTCGCCACACCCGCCGACACCGGCCGCAACGAGGACAGGGCCGAATGTCCTCGGGTGCGGAGTGATCAAACAGCCAGCTTCCCTCTTTGTAGTGCGCGAAGTGCCCGCGGACCTCGAAACGGTGGGAAAAAGATCGCTCCCCGTGCTCATGAGAGTCTGGTTCCCCTGACTTCGGAGGCCGCACTTGAATCACCCATGCTATCTCCTTACCGTTCCGCTCTGCCTGTCGGCGCGCCTGCCGACTGAGCGGTGCTTCGACCACATCGATGTTTGCTGAATCGAGGAGGTAGAGAGCCTTCAGGGCCATGCGAACTACAGTCGCGGAGGTGGTGGCGAGGTGGAATCGAAAAAGCTCAGCTTCCGCCTCGGACAGTTTTGCCTTTGCCCGTGCGACACCCATTAGGGCGCCTGCAACCGCTTGCGGGCTCTCTCCAAGCGCCTCCATTGCCGAGGCCGGGTTGAAGAAAGTGACCCGCAGTTTTTCCTTACCGACATCAAGCTCTTCCGCCCACCGACTCGGTTTTGCCGATGGCTGCCGCGCTCCCGACCAGTCCACCATGACGAGGCCGATCTCCTCGGGCGGCGCATTCGGTCCCCCAATGATCGGAATGAAGACGGTCTCCTCTTGATCGGCGTCCTCTCCCGCCAGCACCCCGCGCAGCTCGAATCCGAGTTCCTGCCCCTCCTCTACCAGATGCACGTTGAACACCGGAGACCTACCCAGCTCATCGGTGAAATCGAAGAACGTCACCTCGAAAGGCAGTCGAGCACTCGCTGCATACTCCAACGCCGCTCCAAGGTCGCCGAATACATCGTCAGCGACGGCGTTGAGCTGCTCGGGCGGGCAGATGATCGGCCTAGCCGCTGCCAGCATCCCGGCCATCGTCCTGCCGACCAGCACCTCCTCGGCGGTAGGGCTACTTTGGTCCGGAGCGCCGATCGCATCAGCGAGCCGAACCGCGGGCCCAAAATTACGACTCCCCTCCCAGCGCTTCTCGACGCTAGCCATCGCGATCTCAGCCCGGGTGCCTCTCGAAGATCGCCCCGATCTCCGAGGCGTCCGGCCACCCGAGGGCGGTGCTGGCGAGGTATAGACCGAAACCAAAGAGCAGGGTCGCCATGCCGTAGGGGCCCGTCCCGTCGTATCGCTCCTCAAGCCAGACCCGCTGCCGAACTGGGGCGACTTCGGCGGCAACGGCATTTAGGCCTCGGTAGGTCGGATGGGCGAATCCGCTACTGCTTCGATAGACGAGCGCATAGAAACCCCGAAACGACTTGACCTCGCCGTGTGCGCCCATACCCGGGAGTGCTCCCTCCCACCGCTTGTCTGCCGCTACGGCGAGGTTGGTCAACGGCGCCAAGCCGGCACCGTGTAGCCGGGCGACCTGTTGTTCCAGGGCGGATCTCTCCTTGTCGGTGAGGATTGGCTGGCCGCGGCCCCGCAAATCAGCGTCGGCCTTGAGCCGGGATTCCAGGTCGTCCTTCTTCCATTCCTGTATTCGCTCCGCAGAGGGATCGCCAGCCAGCCAGCCCAGATGCACGGCGTGCTCGTACAGCGAACGGAGCAGGGTCGCCGCGTCCGCTTCCCGTTCTTCTCCTTGGAGGGCAAGGATTGACCGCAGCGTCCCCGTCATTCGGCTGACCAGCGCCGTCCCGATCAGCGGGAAGGCATCGCTGTCACCGGTGACAGCGAACTCTTGGGGGAAGTGCTGTGCGGCCAGGTCGAGGAGCTCTTCCCCGCGCGCCTGGATAGTCCGATCTCGCGCGCTTGTCACGGCCGCGCCTGGGTCGTTTACCCGGCCGGGCTCTCGACGGCGCGAGCTGCGGCGGTGGCCGACACAGCGAAGGAGACGACATTGTCGAGAACTTCGTGGGCGAATCGCTCGATCTCCTCGGTCGAAGACGTTTTCGTGTGCAACCCGTACAGCTCTGCGGCAGCCAGAACATAGTTACGGTGCGCCGTCGCCATCAGCTCCTCCTCGGAATCTCCAGGCACGGACTCCTCGGCAGTTCCCGATCGAAGCCTCCAGCTCGCCGCGGCGCGAGCGCTTGCCTCAGACGCACCGGCGAGCCGAAGGGCGATCTCCGCCACTTCACCTCCCGCGGTCACGATCGCGAAGCCCCCGGGCAAAGGTTCCGATCGTCGCCTCAGCGAGTCCGCCGCCAAGTCCGAGAAACGCAACACTGAGCGCATCCCAGGTCGGCATATGGACCTTCGGCAGGGCCTCGACCCCCGCCTCTACGACCTCGTTTGCCACCTGCTGCGACTTCGCGTCCATCGCCGTCAACCGTAGCGAAGACCCTCACCGATGTCGTCGCGCTGGTCGTTGGTCAGATCGCCCTTCGCCCCGCCAGGAACGACGGTAGGGTCCTACCCGTGCTCGAATCTGGAGGCCAGGCTCCCTCGTTCACGCTGCCGGACCAGAACGGTGATTCGGTCAAGCTCTCCGACCTCAAGGGCCAGACGGTCGTACTGTATTTTTATCCCCGCGCCGACACGCCAGGCTGCATGATCCAGGCCTGCGGCGTGCGCGACCACTTCGAGGACTATGTCGAGACCCGGGCCGCCCGCGTGATCGGCATCTCGCCCGACTCGGTCGCCGACGTGAAGAAGTTCCACGACAAATTCGATCTCAACTTCACCCTGCTCGCCGACGCCGACCACGCGGTCGCCGAGGCCTACGGCGTCTGGGGCGAGAAGTCGATGTACGGCAGGAAGTACATGGGCGTGCAGCGCGCGACCTTCATCATCGAGGGCGAGGGCAAGATCGCCAAAGTCTTCCCCAAGGTCTCACCGAAGACGCACGACGAGGTAGTGCTCAAGGCGCTCACCGAGCTCGCCGCCGCCTGAGCCGGGCGCGGTCCGTTCAGGCCTTCTCGAGCTGCTCGATGCCGCTGGCGCGCTGGCCGCCGGCCGCCAGCATCAGCTTGAAGTCGTGCGGGCTGGAGGCGTAGTCGAGGGCGACCTGCTCGGCCACCTTGCCTTCCATCACGTAGCCGAGCAGCGACTGGTCGAAGGTGCGCATGCCGTAGTACTCGCCCTCGCCGATCACCTCGGTGATCTTGCCGGTTTCGTCGGGGTTGAGGATCAGGTCCTGGACGCGGCCGGTGACGACGAGCACCTCGGAGGCGGGGACGCGGCCTTCGCCGCTGACGTCGGGGACGAGCCGCTGGGCGATCGCCCCCCGCAGGGTCGAGGCGAGCATCACCCGCGCCTGGTGCTGCAGGTGGGGCGGGAAGAAGTCGATGATCCGGTTGATCGTCTCGGTCGCGTCGAGCGTGTGCACCGTCGAGAGCACGAGGTGGCCGGTCTCGGCGGCCGAGAGCGCCGTGCGCACGGTCTCCTCGTCGCGCATCTCGCCGATCAGGATCACGTCGGGGTCCTGGCGCAGGACGCGCCGCATCGCGCGGGCGAAGCTCTGGGTGTCCGAGCCGACCTCGCGCTGGTTGACGATCGAGCCTTTGTCTTCGTGCAGGTACTCGATCGGGTCCTCGAGCGTGACGATGTGGTGGCTGCGGGTGCGGTTGATGTGGTCGATCATCGCCGCCAGCGTCGTGCTCTTGCCCGAGCCGGTCGTGCCGGTGACGAGGATGATCCCGCGCTGCTCCTCGGCCAGGTTGGTGACCACCGGCGGCAGGCCGAGATCCTCGACCGAGCGGATCTCGAAGGGAATCGCGCGGCAGACGATCGAGGTCGAGCTGCGCTGTTTGAAGACGTTGACGCGGAAGCGCGAGACGCCGGGCAGCGCGTAGGAGAAGTCGGCCTCGCCCTCCTGCTCGAATTCGGTCAGCGAGCGCACCTCGGCGATGTCGTGGAAGGCCTTCTCGGTTTCCTCGCCCGTCAGCGGCTCGAACCCCTCCAGAGGCGCCAGCTCGCCGTGCAGGCGGATCGTCGGCGGCGCGGCCACCTTGACGTGCAGGTCGGAGCCGCCTCGCTCGACCAGTGTGCGCAGCGCTGAGTCGATCTCGAACATCGCGGTCTCTATCGGCCGCGACGCCGCGGTTCATTAGCGGGACGGGCGCAGTCCGCTCATAAACGGAGGAATTCCTTGTCTATCGGGCCGAAGTGGCGTAGCTTGCTGGCAATCATGCTGCAGAACCAACCGGAAGGATCGAAATGGCAATGACGCCGCGCGAGCGGTTCGCCCAGAACCTGGTCGAGGCCCGCCGAGCAAGCGGCCTCACCCAGGAAGAGCTGGCGAACCGCTGCGACCTGCACAGGACCGAGATCTCGCTGCTCGAGCGCGCCGGTCGCGAGCCGCGCCTCGGGACGCTGGTCAAGCTGGCCGGGTCTCTCGGCGTCAGCGTCGAAAGCCTCGCCACCGGCGTGCGCTGGGACGAGAAGGCGCAGAAGTTCAAGTACCGGAGGTAGGGCTCCGGCGGCCGCCGGCCCGGCGACCGGCGGCCTGGCGCCTCAGGTGACTTCGCGCAGTTTCTGCGCTTCGCCCAGCTGCTGGAGCTTTTTCAGGCTCTGGTTCTCGATCTGGCGGATTCGCTCGCGGGTGACGTTGAAGGTGCGGCCGACCTCGTCCAGCGTGCGCGGGTGCTCGCCGCCGAGGCCGTAGCGCAGTTCGAGCACGCGCCGCTCGCGGTAGGAGAGGTTCTCCAGCGCTTCCTTCAGCGCCTCTTTGGTCAGCAGGTCCGCCGCGCGGTCGAAGGGGGACTCGGCCTTCTCGTCGGCGATGAACTGGCCGAACTCCGACTCCTCCTCGTCGCCAACCGGCTTCTCGAGGCTGACCGGCGCCTGCGCGGAGCGCTTGATCGAGTCGACCTCCTCGGGGTCGATCCCGGTCACGTCGGCGATCTCCTCCGGGGTCGGCTCGCGCCCCAGCTCGGTGACCAGCTTGCGCTCGGCGCGGCCGATCTTGTTCAGCTTCTCGACCACGTGCACCGGGATGCGGATCGTGCGCGCCTTGTCGGCCAGCGCGCGGGCGATCGCCTGGCGGATCCACCAGGTCGCGTAGGTCGAGAACTTGAAGCCCTTGCGGTAGTCGAACTTCTCCGCCGCGCGGACCAGGCCCAGCGTCCCCTCCTGGATCAGGTCGAGGAAGGGGAGGCCCTGGTTGCGGTAGTTCTTGGCGATCGAGACGACCAGGCGCAGGTTGGACTCGACCATTTTCTGCTTCGCGTCGAGGTCGCCGCGCTCGATCCGTTTGGCGAGTTCGACCTCCTCCTGGGCGGTCAGCAGGCGGACCTTGCCGATGTCCTTGAGGAACAGCTGCAGGCTGTCCGTCGTCATGTCCGGTTTCAGGTCGATCGCCTGTTTGCGGCGCCGGCCTTTGCGGGTCGTGTCGGGTGGGAGCGCGTCGGCGGCCGCTTTCTGGGCCGGGTCCATGTCCTCGACGAGCTCGATCCCCTGCTTCTCGATATGGCCGTAGAGGTCCTCGACGTCTGACTCGTCGAGATCGACCTCCGACACCGCCGAGGCGATGTCGCCGAAGGTGAGCACGCCCAGCTGCTGACCTCTGTGGATCAGCCCTTTGACCTCCTCGAGCTCCTGTAGCTCTGCAACCAGCATCTATTCTGCACCCGTCTTTCTGCGTCAAAAAAGCGGACCGGAGAGGTGGCCCGCGAAGTAAGAGATGGTGGCCCAGCGCGTCCGCATAAGGCCTCAAACGTCTGTTCGCATGATAGGCGCTTCAGTTTTTGAAGTCAAGGCCGTCACTACCCGTTCTGTGTCGATTCTCACGCCCAAATTCCGCCCTTGGCTGCGCGCCTTCTGGCAGCGCGCCTACCGCGAGAACGTCACCGGCCTCTCGGCGATGGTCGCCTACAACCTGATGCTCGCCGTCTTCCCGTTCGCCCTGCTCGTGCTCTTCGTCTTCGGCCAGGTGCTGAAGGTCGGCGGGGTGGAAGCCGGCGTGCTCGACGACCTGCAGCGGCTCTTCCCCAACACCGAGCAGCAGACGCTGACCGACGTGCTGGCGCGGATCGAGGACAACTCGACGACGATCGGGATCGCAGCCTTCGTCGGCTCGCTGTGGATCGGCGCCTCCTTCTGGGGGGCGATGGACACCGCCTTCGGCCGCATCTACCACGTGCCGACGCGCGGCTGGCTGGAGCAGAAGCGCTTCTCGTTCACGATGCTCGCGGTCGTCCTGCTGTTCATCGCCGCCAGCATCGTCCTGCCGACGATCGAGGCGACGCTGGCCTCCAGCACCGACCGGCTGCCGTTCGGCCTCTCCGACATCAAGGCGATCGACACGGCGCTGCTGCTGGCGCTCGCCGTGGCGATCGTCTTCGCGATCTGCTGCGTCATCTACTGGGCGGTGCCGAAGGGCCACATGCCGTGGCGCGACGTCTGGCCCGGCGCGGCCTTCGTCACCGTCGGCGTCAGCGTCGCCAACTGGGCCTTCCCGTTCTACCTCGCCAACGTCTCCAGCCTCTCGCGCTTCGGCTCGACCCTCGGCTTCGTCCTGATCGCCCTGCTCTGGTTCTACCTGCTGGCCCTGGCGCTGCTGACCGGCGCCGTGATCAACTCGCTGCGCCACGAGCTGCACGACACGGGGAAGCTGCCGTACTCGCGGCAGCAGCCGACCTGACCCGCACCCGGCGGCCCGGCGCAGCTTGCCGGGATCACTGCTTAAGAAACCTTGCGCGAACATTTTGGCACGTTCCCAATAATCACCAAAATGTGATAAGAACCCCGAAGTCGGCGGAGGGGAGGAGGTGCGCTCTGCCGATCCTCTAGTCCAGGCCAGTGGCGGCGGGGAATCTGCCCTTCCCTGCAGTCGCTGGCTGGCCGGGAGGGGCGCCCTCGGCGACGTTTCTTGTGCAAATTCGCTTCGTACCGTATCGTCGAGTGGTGCGCTGGGGGCTTGACCTGCTCAACTTCGAGTTGCTGGATGAAGGCATGGCCTCTCCCACGCTGCTCGACCGGGTCGAGTGGAGCTTCTATCTCGACCTCGCGCGGGCGCCGGTGCTCGACGCGGTCGAGGAGTGCGGGATCGAGACGCGTCGCTACGGGCCGGTGCTGGCGGCGGTCGTTGCGGCCCTGCCCGAGGAAGGGCACTTCAACCGTGTGCTCGGCGCCGCGGCTCCGGGCGCGGCGACCGGCGGCCACCTCGAGGAGGCGCTCGACTGGACGGAGTCGCTCGGCCAGGACGTCGGTGTGCCCGTCACCCCGGGGCTGGCCGAGAGCGCTGCGACCGAGGCGCTGCTCGAACGCCGCGGCTACCGCCGGCGCGAGCGCCGCGCGCGCTTCCTCCGTCCGGCCGCGCCGCCCGACTTCGAGCAGCCGCCCGGCATCTCCGTCGTCGAGGCTTCCGAAGAGCAGCTCGGAGACTTCTCCGGCATCCCGGGAGCGGCGCTCGGCCTCGACCCGATGACCTACAGCTTCCTCGACCTCCTGCCCAGCCGCGAATGCTGGAGCGGCTACCTCGCCTACGACGCCGACGGCGAGCTGCTCGCCGGCGCTTCGATGTTCCGCCACCTGGAGGTGGCGATTCTGGGATTCGCCGCCACCCGCGAGGATTTCCGCGGCCGCGGCGCCCACCTGGCCCTGCTGCACCGCCGCATCGGCGACTCCGCCACCCCGTTCTGCCACACCCTCTGCGCGGAGGTCGAGCTCTCCGCCGGCGAGGGCCGCGACGACTCCCACCCGGCTGCCCGCAACCTGCTCCGCGCCGGCTTCCACCACGCCGCCACCCGCTCCGTCTGGCGGCCGCCGGAGGACCTGGTCGCCCCCGACGAGGACGAGGACGAGGACGAAGATGACTGGCGCGGGGGCGACGATCCCGACGAGCCGGACGACGGGGACCGCGGCCCGGCAGCGCCCCGCAAGCTCGTGCTGCAGGGCTGAGCGCAAACTGCGCCGATGTCAGTCCCCGCTGACGCGCAGACTCGCTCGGTCAGCTGACCGAGCGGCATCCGGCCGGCGAGCGGGCAGTTTGGCTACATCCGTCTGCGAATACATCAAGTTTCTTGACAAATATACCCTTGTACCAATAGATTCGACCTTCCACCGATATTGCGAGTTGGGAGGAGAGGCCGATGGGCTACGACGTGGGGGAGACGCAGCCGTGAGGATGGTCGCGGAGGTCCCGGTCGACTGGTATCGGACCAGCTTCACCCCCGATCCGAGCGCGCTCCACTTCGAGCAGGGCGGGGAGGAGGCGGCGCAGCTGGCGATCGCGATGCTCGAGCTCGACGGTTCCGAGCGCATCCTCGACCTCGCCTGCGCGACCGGGCGGCGCACCCTGGAGCTCGCCCGCGAGGGATATGACGCGATCGGCGTCGACGTCTGCCAGAACCTGCTCGAGGTGGCGGGCTGTGAGGCCGAGCAGCAGGACCTGCTGCCCTGGTTCTACGAAGAGGACCCCCGCTACATCTCCTTCGAGCACGAGTTCGACGTCGTGCTCAGCCTCGGCGGCGGCGCCTTCGAGCACTTCGACTCCGACGCCGAGAACCTGCGCGCCTTCGAGGCCGCGGCCCGCGCCCTGCGCCCGGGCGGGCGCCTGCTGATGCAGACGCCCAACCTGCTCCACGTGGAAGCGCACCTGACCCCACGCACCTGGTTCCAGGACGAGGAGACGATCGAGCTGATCGAGCAGCACTACAACGCGCCGACCCACCGGCTCGAGGGCACGAGGCGCACGCTGGTCGAGTTCGACCCGCCGGATCGCAGCGAGCCCGCCCCCTTCCAGCGCCGCCTCTACACGATCGAGGAGCTGGCGGGGATCTTCGAGACCGTCGGCCTCTACCTCGCCGACGTCTTCGACGAAGACGGCCGGCCCTGGACCCCCGGCGACGTGGAGCAAGAGCTCTACGTCGAGGCGCGCTGCTGAGCCACGACCTCCCCGCGCTTGGGCTTCAACGCGGTACCTGCTACCAGGAGTTCGGCTCGGCGGCGCGTTCTTCCCCGTCGAGGCGCTTCAGCAGCGCCCGTCGCGAGGCCAGTTCCGTCGCCAGGCAGATCGCGGTGCCGGCGGCGTGGGGTAGGGCAGCAGACGACGCTAGGCATCGCGGTCGGCCCCTTTCAGCACGTCGCGCAGGCGGCGATTGACCAGCGTTCGCAGTCGCGGGCTGCGGATCCGCTCGCACCATTCCTTCGCGCTCGAAGCATCGAAGCTCTCCGGCAACGAGAGCTCGGGAAAGTAGGCGACGCTGCCGGCGGCCGCACGGATGTAGACGCTGTCGAAGATCGCCTTCTCAGGAGTCGCGACGTAGCCGGCGTCTTGGGAGCCCTGGAAGCCGCCGAATACCTCGGAAGCGAGGTGGTGGACCGCGTAGGTCCCGACGCTGGTCACAATCCGCCGCGAGCGGTCGAGCGACGCGATCGAGACCTGCCGGGGGATCTGCTCGATCAGGCCATGCCGGTGGAGGGCCGAGGAGAAGGAGACGTACGCGGGCAGCGGGGCGGTCAGGAACGGCGGCACGACGAAGGGATCCACCTCCGGGTCGAGCGTCCAGAGCCCCCGGCGCAATCGCCGCCCGAGCCCCGCCTCGGCGATCGATCGCAGGCGTCGCCTTGCGGTGCCTTCCTCGACTCGCCATCGGGTCGCGGCCTCCGCGGTGGTCACGATCGGGCGCCCCATGCGCAGCAGGTCGCCGTATGCGGCCGTCGTCCTCATCGTGCCGGTCCTTCCCGGGCCTCCTCCAGCTTCTCGGCGACGAAGGACTGCATCTGCTCCCAGGCCGATTCGCTCTCGTAGAGCTCGACTACTCCGGGCTCGAGAAACGGGAGGACCTGGTCGCGAAAGGCCGCGAAGGGGAGCTGTAGGGCGAGCTCGAATGCGGCGGTGAGGGTCTCGGCGTCAAGCGCGCCGCGGGGGAGCGGCTGCCGCCGAAGCAGCATGTCCAGGTCGAAGACGTCGCGAGCCTGCGTCGCCGAACGCAGCGCGAGGGCCCTGACCTTCTGCTCGGTCGGGGCGTCGTCGATGTAATGCTGGACGGCGGGGGGGCGCAGAGCGTAGGGCGCGACGACATCGGTTGGAAGCGGGTCGAGCCGAAACCGGTCGTCGCCGTTGCGGCCGCTGAACTCGATCTTCGTGCGCACCGGATCCGACCGCCCCGGAGCGAGGATTCCGAGCTTCCAGCGCCGCGTCGTCTCGGTTTGCTTCGGTTTTGACGGATCGACGATCTTCAGGTCCGCGACGCGGAGCATGGCGTTGAGCGCCGGGGAGTCGAGGACGCGATCGACCTTCTCCTCGAGGTTGGGCGGCCTGACTCCGATCAGGTCGAGATCGATGTCCTCCGAATAGCGGACGCTGCCGAAGAAGAAGCGCAGGTTGGCTCCCCCCTTCAGGATGTAGCGGGCGCTTTCGAGCCGTTTCGAGAGCACATCGAGGAAGCTGATGTGAAAGAACTCAATGAGCTGGGCGTCCGTGAGGCGTTCCATGCCTCAAGCATACAAATTCCGGGCGTTTTCAGCAAGTTATTTGCGGTCAAAGGCGGCGCTGATCAGGAGGCGGTCGTCCTCAGCCTCGGTGGCGGCGCCCTTCGGGCACTTCGACTCTCACCGGTGGCCGCGCGTGCGCCGACGGTCCCGATCGCCGAGCACCTCGAGCATGGTGAGTCCGACGACGAAGGCGACGACAACGACCGCTTGCACCCCCGGCTTCGGAGTGCCGGTGAAGCAATCCGTCTCGTTCCTTGCGCAAACCCCGCAAGTTCCGTAAGTTGACGGAATGGGAGAGTGGAGTGCCAGGGAGGAGGTGGCGCGCCTGTTCGACGGCCTGATGGGCCGGGGCGCCTACTACGCGCACGAGCGGCAGTTCTTGCACGCGCTCTGGCGGGTGCCGCCGATCGACGCGGTGGAAGAGCACGGGATCGAGGCGCGCCACTACGGGCCGGTCCGCGCCTTCGCCTACCGCCACCAGCCGCTGCTCTCGATGTTCAACGTCGTGCTCGGCGCCGACCTGCCCGGTGCGATCTCCGAGGGCCACCTGGGCGACGCGCTCTCGTGGACGGAGTCGATGGGCCTCGACGTGCGCATCCCACAGCGTGGCAGCTCGCAGAAGGTCGGCGAGGCCGCTGAAGCCGCCGACTACCTCCGCACCCACGGCTACCGTCGCACCGGCATGTCGGCGACCTTCGCCCGCCAAGCCGGGCGAGGGAGGCTCGCGATCACCGAGGAGTCGCTTCGAGTGCCCCGCCGAGCTCTCGCCCGGCGCCCGCAACCTGATGCGCGCCGGCTTCCGCCTTGTCGACACCCGCACGGTATGGCAGCCGCCCGAGCACCTGCTCCACCCGAACACCGGCCGGCTGCCGGACATTTAGGCCGGGGGCGTAGGCCCGTCACATTGGCGTTGTCGAGCAGCTGCCCGGCGGTGCTTCAGGGGTCGGGGCCGAAGTCCGGCTATGCCGCGAGAACGTCGGCCAGATGGCTCGCTGAGGTTTCGAGCGGACCGGAGGAGCGGACCGAGTCTGGGATCGTCACGACGATCCGACCCTCGCGCTCCGCCAGCCAGCGGGCATTGACGACCGTGATGCCGATGATCTCGCTGCTCTCATCGAGCATTACGGCATGGCCCTCGGGCGTCGCGATGGTTTCCGAGGCGGGGATCGGCTTGCCCTTGTGCATGTAGAGAACGTCCCGCTCGCGATCGAAGAGGACATCGTCGAAGGTGTGGCTTCCGATGCGGACGATCATCGGCCTCGCCTCGGTCGGGGCTCCGTCGTCTGCGAGAAGACAGTCACCACGCGATCGAAATCGCCGGCGAACTCCACGACAACGCGAAGCCATCGGTCTGGACCGCCGCGTCTGAACAACCGCTCTCGGCCCGGCTTGCTGTCGGGTTCCCGGTGATCGGGATGTTCGATGGTCTGCACGGCGTCGACGAGTCGCCCGGATAGATGGGGATGGCGGGCCAAGACATGGGACCAAGCATCCCACGTCAATTCAACATAGCGCCCGTTCGCGTCTCTGACAAGAAGTACCACAGCCGATGACGCTAGGCGGTCCGGACGCGCGTGTGGCACGCAGAATCAAAGAATTGCGCGGTGGTTTTGTGTCAAGACGCATGCATCAGCGGTGGCGCCTCGATATCGCCACGTTCCCAATAACCACCAGATGTGATAAAGAACCCAGGTGTCGGTAGAGGGAGGAGGTGCCTTCTGCCGATCCAGTTCAGTCCAGGTCAGGTCAGTGGTCGCGGGGACTTTGCCCGACCCCGCAGCCGCTGGCCGGCCGAGGTCGACGGCGATCGCGCCTGAGGCTGGACGTGGCAAGTTCCTTGCGCAAACTCATCAAGTTCCGTAACTTGATCGGATGGACTGGCGGGATTTCGATCCCCAGCTGGGGGCGCTGTTCGACGGGATAGCGGGGCCGGGCGCCTACTACCGGCTCGAGCGGCAGTTCTGGCTCGCGGTCTGGCGCGTGCCGGTTCTCGACGCGGTCGAGGAAAGCGGCATCGAGGTCCGCAGCTACGGCCCCGTCCGCGCGTTCGCCACGCCCGAGCAGCCGCGTGCGTCGCTGTTCAACCTGCTGCTCGGCGCCGATCGCCCTGAGGCGATCGCGCATGGCCACCTCGCCGAGGCGCTCGAGTGGACCGAGTCGATGGGGCTCGACCTCCGCATCCCGCTGCGCGGCGCCGGAGACGTCGGCGAACCGGTCGAGGCCGAGGACTTCCTCAACCGCCGCGGTTACCGCCGCAGCGGCGCCCTGGCGACCTTCGCCCGCGCCGCCGGCCCGGCGGGCTTCCCGGCGCCGCCGGGCATCGAGGTCGAGGAGCTCGTCGACGAATCGATGATCGAAACCTTCGCATGCGTCATGGCTCCGGCCTACGGATTCGACTGGCTCGGCAACGACTACTTCGTCGGCCTGCCCGGCGAGCGCGACTGGCGCACCTACCTCGCCTACGACGACAGCGGCTCGATCGCCGCGGCGGCGACGATGGGGCATTACGACATGCCGCAGCTCGGCTTCGCCGGCACGCTCGAGCAGTGCCGCGGCCGCGGTGGCCACCTCGCCCTGCTGCACCGTCGCCTCGAAGACATCGCCGCGGCCCCCGCGCCCGCGCGCGAGGTCTTCGCGATCACCGCGGAGTCGCTCGACTGCCCCCGCGTCCTCTCGGCCGGCGCCCGCAACCTGCGCCGCGCCGGTTTCCGCCTGTGCGACGTGCGCGTCGTCTGGCAGCCCCCCGAGGAGCTGCTCGCGCCGGAGAAGGAGGACGAGGACGAGGACGAAGACGAATGGGGCGGAGGCGACGGGGACGACGACGGCGGCGACGACGGTCCGGACGAGGACCACCACTTCCTGCTCGACGGGTGAGACGGCCCGTCCGAGCAGGTGGAGCAGAACGCCGGCGACGACGGCCACCGCAAAGCTGAAGCTCTCGGACGTGTGTGCGAAGCCGCTTCGCCCCCTTCCAGCGCCGCGTCTACGAGATCGAGGAGCTGGCCGAGATCTTCGAGAACGTCGGGCTCAACCTCGCCGACGTCTTCGACGAAGACGGCCGGCCCTGGTCGCCCGGCGACGTCGAGCAGGAGATCTACGTCGAGGCGCGGCTCGCGCAGTCACGTCGCAAGCCCAGCGGCTTGTCTTCCGGTGGGTGAGAGGCCGGCTGGGGCGGTACCCAGCAGGGCGAATTCCTCATGCAGGCGGTGCGAGCCACGTCGGCGACGGGACGGCACGAAACTGCCCGGCGCTAGGAAATCGACTCGGCGTCGGCGAATCCGGCCGCTCGTAACTGGGCGACGGCAATGGCGATCTGGGCGGGAGTGAACTGCTCCTTGCGTGGGCCCCACGCATAAACGGCCTCTTCGATCTCTCGCTCGCTGCTCGGTTGCTCCTTGGAGATCACCCAATGCGCGGTCGCCAATAGCTCCAATCCGAACGGGGTCTCGAAGCCTTCGACCAGCTCGCCGACCCGCGACAGTCGCCTCAGCGTGTCCGGGTGCTGCGCGAGGAACACGTCCGATGACTCGACCGCGCCGGGCAGTAGGCCGACCTGCTCGGTCGGGTCGTCGCCTTCGGCGGTGTACCCCTCGATCAGGTGTCCGTTCACATCCCTGAGCACGTGGCGGAGGTTGTTGGCGTAGGGGCCGTAGGGGGCCTTCACATACTTCAGCCGCAGCGGCTCTCCGCTGGCTTCGAGGAAGTACATGAGCTTGTGGACCTCAAGCAGCGTGATCGAGGTATCCATCATCGCCGCCAGATAGCGCTTGATCAGGCCGATCAGGGCCGCCCGTCCTGGCGTCATCTTCGGTGGTCTGCTTGCTTTCCGCTCGCCTGCTCTTCCGCCTGGCTCATAGAGGGTGGTGTCGAGCTCCGGAAGCTCGGCCAGGCTGTCTTCTATGACCGGTTTGACGATGGGCCACGAGAGGCCGCCCAGCCCACTGCCCAGGGGTGGAATTGCGATCGAGCGGATTCGCCGCTCGCGGATCACATCGACCAGGGCCTTCATTCCGGCCTCTATGTATTCCATGCGGCTCTTTTCTCGCCAGTGCCTCTTGGTTGGGAAGTTGACGATCCAGCGGGGGGAGAGTTGGCCGGTGTCGAAGACGAACATGTGCCCAGGCTGCACCTGGCCCCGGTCGCATGCGACGGCGTAGGCTTTGAAGTTGTCCGGGAAAGCGTGCTTGAAGTCGAGCGCAACCCCGCGACCCATGACGCCTACGCAGTTCACGGTATTGACCAGCGCTTCGGCGTCGGCCTCGAGAATGTCGCCCCGCTTGTGCTGGATCAAAGCCACAACTAAAAATACCAACGGCGGAGGACATCCACCGGCGGCCGATGATCGCTGTCGGCGACAGCCGTCTCGGCCCTCCGCTGGATGTGAGCCGACCGCACGCCGATGCGTTCGACCATGCTCCAGGGGAAGAACTCACGAACCAGGAACTCAGCCTGCTTCCCGTCCTTGATCTTGCGAGCGCGGAAGTCGGTCGCGTTCACGGCGTTCCAGTCGATCTTGTCGAGATCGGCGGGGTCGGCGGAGAACGAGGCGTACGTGGCGCCCGCGTTGGCGAAGCTGAAGGCCCAGCGGACGTCGTTGTCGGTTGCCCAATCGATTGCCGCTTCGGCGTCGCACTGGAGATGCACGATCGATCCCTGACCTTCCCGGTACGTCAGCTCCGAATGATTGCCCATGTAGAGCAGGTAGAGCATGATCGACCTCGGGCAGAAATAGAACGGAACGTATTCGCCGACCTTGTCCCCGGGATGGCACTTCAGCGGCAGTTGCATCCGGCGCTCCTTGATCGTGCTCATCCCGATCGTCGCCGAGGGGCCGCCGCGCGCTCTCATCTCCGCATCCGAGACGAGCCCGTCGCGCGCGACGATCGAGGCCAGGTTGTCGACCTGGGTGATGTGGTAGATGTGGGTCGGCTCGGGGCGGGCCATTCGCACAGGATGACGACCTGTGGGGAATGACCGATGGTCCGCTGCCGTCGGTTCGAGGGCCCACCATCCGCGCGCCTTCGGGGCCGCTGCCCGCGCCCTGCGCCCGGGCGGCCGCCTGCTGATACAGACGCCCAACGTCTTCGACGAACACGGCCGCCCCTGCGCGCCGCGCGACGTCGAGCAGGAGCTCTACGTCGAGGCGCGGAGGTGAGCGTCGCGCGGGCGCCCTCACCGGTGGCCGCGCGTGCGCCGACGGTCCCGATCGCCGAGCACCTCGAGCATGGTGAGTCCGACGACGAAGGCGACGACAACGACCGCTTGCACCCCGGCTTCGGAGTGCCGGTGAAGCAATCCGTCTCGTTCCTTGCGCAAACCCCGCAAGTTCCGTAAGTTGACGGAATGGGAGAGTGGAGTGCCAGGGAGGAGGTGGCGCGCCTGTTCGACGGCCTGATGGGCCGGGGCGCCTACTACGCGCATGAGCGGCAGTTCTTGCACGCGCTCTGGCGGGTGCCGCCGATCGACGCGGTGGAAGAGCACGGGATCGAGGCGCGCCACTACGGGCCGGTCCGCGCCTTCGCCTACCGCCACGAGCCGTTGCTCTCGATGTTCAACGTCGTGCTCGGCGCCGACCTGCCCGGTGCGATCTCCGAGGGCCACCTGGGCGACGCGCTCTCGTGGACGGAGTCGATGGGCCTCGACGTGCGCATCCCACTGCGTGGCAGCTCGCAGAAGGTCGGCGAGGCCGCTGAAGCCGTCGACTACCTCCGCATCCACGGCTACCGTCGCACCGGCCTGTCGGCGACCTTCGCCCGCCAAGCCGGGCGAGGGAGGTCTTCGCGATCACCGAGGAGTCGCTCGACTGCCCCCGCGTCCTCTCGCCCGGCGCCCGCAACCTGATGCGCGCCGGCTTCCGCCTGGTCGACACCCGCGCGGTCTGGCAGCCGCCCGAGCACCTGCTCCACCCGAGCACCGGCCGGCTGCCGGATATCTAGGCCGTCGCGCGCGGGGCTACGCACGGACTGCCGAGCCGGAGATCTACGTCGAAGCGCGAGCGTGTTCTTCCCTGTCGAGCCGCTCGAGCAACTCCCGCCGGGAGGAGCGGTTCGTAGCCTCGTGGTCCCCCCAGCCATCCGGCGCGAACTGGGGCTGCGCTCGTGTGGCCAGTTCCGTCGCCAAGCAGATCGCCGTGCCGGCGGCGTGGGGTAGGGCAGCAGACGACGCTAGGCATCGCGGTCGGCCCCTTTCAGCACGTCGCGCAGGCGGCGATTGACCAGCGTTCGCAGTCGCGGGCTGCGGATCCGCTCGCACCATTCCTTCGCGCTCGAAGCATCGAAGCTCTCCGGCAGCGAGAGCTCGGGAAAGTAGGCGACGCTGCCGGCGGCCGCACGGAAGGAATTCGCAGCCAGCGCTCGATCGTGATGCCTGACTATTGACAGGCCAGCATCTTGTCGATTTCCTTGATCGCCCCGATCGCATCGTCGTAGGCGACGTGCCGCTTGATCTCCTGCAGCTGCACGGCTCGGCTTTCCGCCGAAGCACCCTCGTCGCCATGGCTGGTCACCCAGAGACCGGTCGCCAGGCGCTCCAGGGAGGCAACTCCCTTCCCGCTCAGTCGCTCCGCCATCTCATCGATCTTGTCGCCATAGCGCTCCACCGTCCGACGGGAGCGCGCTTCGAGTTCCTCGCCATGGGCCGTCACAGCGAAGCGGGGTCCATAGGGCGGCGATTGCGCTTCCCTGACGAGATAGCAATCGGCCTGCATGTCGCTGAGCTCGTCCCGCAGCTCAAACGAAAATGGCCCGTGCTTGTAGAGGATGAAGTCGAAGTCGAACGGCACCTGCCCCAGCTCGCGCAATAGGTAGCTTGCCTTCTGGATATGGGTCTCGCCAGTCCAGCTGTCGTGCTCACGCAAGGTGCGTGCCAGCCGGACCATCAGCGCCTGTTGCGCCAGTTGGTTCATGACTCTCCCTCCTTTTCGTTCTCTGATTCGCTCTCCCGACGATTCTCAATGGCTCTCTCGATGATGTTTTCTCGCTCCTTCTCAAGCCATTGTCTTGCCTCATCGCGATGCTCGACGGGCATGAATACGTACTCGTCCCTAGCCACGGGCAGCTGCCCGAGAATCTCCGATAGGGACAGAGACGAGGCAACCTCTCCGCTGCGTTCCAGCACCGGGAAGTCCGGTGGCTCTCCCCGGTTTGGGCTGCGCCCAAACCGAACAAGCTCAGGGCCGAATCGAGCGCTCAGCGCATCGAAGACCGCGCTCGCCGCTATCGAGCGCTCGCCGACGTCTCCAGCCTTGCGCTCATCGACAACCCGAAAATGGTCTCGCTTGGCGATGCGCCGTGCCGGATCGTGCGCAGATGAGGAGGGATCTCCTGCCGCGGCAGTGATCTCCGCCCAGATCTCGTTGTCCGTATAGGTGAGATGTCCGTCTGCCTCGACCGGAAACTGTCCTCCGGGCAGCCATATGCTCAAGAAATCCTTGAGATGCTCGTCGTAGATCAAGCGGGTCGGATGGTAATAGACCTGAGCGAACATGAAGTATCGCGCGAGGAGCAAGGCCTCGACCGACTCGAGGCCACCGCGCTCGATTCCGAGTTGAGGCTCTCCGACGTCTGTCTCGTCGCTTGAGCCCTCTTCCGGTGAGGGCGGCAGGATACGCATCGTCTGGATCAGCCGGTTGTGGTCGAATCGCCCGTAGGCCACGCCGGTATGAAGCGAGTCTCGGAGAAGGTAGTCCATGCGATCCGCTCCCAAGGCGTCGCTGGTGATCATTTCGGCGAGAATCGCCTCCCAGGGGGAGAACGAGAGCTTGAGCTCAAGCGACTCGACCCTTCCGCGCCCCAGGGCGAGCTTGACCACGTCCTCCGGCCTGGGAGACGGTCTGACCGACTCCCAGACCTCCGCCATTGCTGAAGAGCGGATGAGCTCGAAGGTGACGCGCTCGTGATCCCAGCCATCCGGCAGCAGCTCCCTCTCCGCTGCGTGCGAGAACGGCAGGTGGCCGATGTCATGGCAAAGGGCGGCGATTCTCAGGACGGTCCGCCAGTACCCGTACTCAGAGCTGTCGCGCGCCGGCACGACATCGCGCACCGAGTCGTTGAGCTTTTCCTCTCGGGTGACCACATCGAAGATCCGGCTCGCGAGATGCATCACACCAAGCGAATGCTCGAAGCGCTTGTGCGAGGCGCCGGGGTAGACCTGGCCGGAAAGCGCGAGTTGATGGATGTGCCGAAGCCGTTGAAACGGTGGCGAGTCGATCACCTCGCGCTCTACCCCGTCGAACTCAATGAACGTATGCACGGGGTCGCGGACCTCGTTTTTCCGGCCGGGCATCGACGCAGTCAACCATTTGCCTCCGCCGGAACCTCCCCTTAAGGGCCTTCGCGACAGGCGCGAGCGGCAACGGCCTCTCGCTGGCCGATCTACTCGAACGTACGTTCGCATACGACAAGCCTCGCACATCGCTCGGACGTTAGTCGAGCTGGGCGGTGACCGGTCCGGTGGGCTCAGCGGTTCCGCGTGCCGACCCCGCTGGATCGAGGCGCGCCACTACGGGCCGGTCCGCGCCTTCGCCTACCGCCACCAGCCGCTGCTCTCGATGTTCAACGTCGTGCTCGGCGCCGACCTGCCCGGTGCGATCTCCGAGGGCCACCTGGGCGACGCGCTCTCGTGGACGGAGTCGATGGGCCTCGACGTGCGCATCCCACTGCGTAGCAGCTCGCAGAAGGTCGGCGAGGCCGCTGAAGCCGCCGACTACCTCCGCACCCACGGCTACCGTCGCACCGGCCTGTCGGCGACCTTCGCCCGCCAAGCCGGGCGAGGGAGGTCTTCGCGATCACCGAGGAGACCTTCGAGTGCCCCGCCGAGCGCTCGCCCGGCGCCCGCAACCTGATGCGCGCCGGCTTCCGCCTGGTCGACACCCGCACGGTCTGGCAGCCCCCCGAGGAGCTGCTCGCGCCGGAGAAGGAGAAGGAGGACGAGGACGAAGACGAATGGGGCGGAGGCGACGGGGACGACGAGGGCGACGGTCCGGACGAGTACCACGACTTTCTGCTCTGACGGGTGAGACGGCCCGTCCGAGCAGGTGGAGCAGAACGCCGGCGACGACGGCCACCGCAAAGCTGAAGCTCTCGGACGTGTGTGCGAAGCCGCTTCGGAACTACTTGCGCCCCTCGACGAAGATCTCGAAGAGGACCCGAAGGCCCTCCCGGCTGCGCTACCGGTCTTATACCCGAATTCGCACCAAGAGTATTCGCGCTCTGTTCGGACGGTGCGGGGCTGCGCATGCGGCAGCTCGCGTTCGCCGGCACGCTCGACGAAGGTCGACGGCCGACAGCCGCCGGTCCGGCGGGCTCAGCTGCCCCGCACGCCGGACAGCGCGTGGTGGATGGCGCTCACCGGCGCCCCGGTGAGCCTGGCGTCGCCGCCGGTTCGGCCCCCGCGGGCTACAGACGCGATTGGCTACATCCGTCTGCTAATACATCAAGTTCCTTGACAAATCCACCCTTGTACCAATAGGTTGGACCTTCCGCCGATATTGAGAACGCGGGAGGAGAGGCCGATGGGGTGCGACGTTGGGGAAGGCGCAGCGGTGACGATCGCCACCGGGGTCGCGGCCGGCCGGGCGCGGGGCTGATGGGTCGGGGCGTCGACCTCCCCGACTTCGGCGTGGCGCCGGACGGCGTCGCGTCGACCGGGGTGCTCGACCGGCTCGAGTGGAGCCTGCAGCTCGAGCTCTCCCGCGCGCCGGTGCTCGACGCGGTCGAGGAGTGCGGCATCGAAGCGCGCCGCTTCGCGCCGGTGCTGGCGGCGGTGATCGCCGCGCTGCCCGAGGAATCCCACTTCAACCGCGTGCTCGGCGCCGCCGCGCCGGGCGCCGCCACGCAGGGCCACCTGGAGGAGGCGCTCGAGTGGAGCGAGTCAGTCGGCGTCGAGGCGCTCGTGCCGGTGACGCGGGGACGCCCCGAAACCGCGGCGAGCGAGGCGCTGCTCGAACGCCGCGGCTACAGCCGCCTGGCCACCCGCGTGCGCTTCGCCCGCCCGGCCGGGCCGCCGGACTTCCCCGAGCCGCCGGGCATCGCCGTGGTCGAGATCGAGGAGCCCGTCGAAGGCTTCGCCGAGATCCCCGGCGACGCGCTCGGCATCGACCTGCTGGCCCAGAGCTTCCTCGACACCCTGCCGCAGCGCGAAGCCTGGCGCGCCTACCTCGCCTACGACAGCGAGGGCAGGCTGATCGCCAGCGCCTCGACCTTTCGCCACATCGACGCGGAGGCGCTCGTCTTCGCCGGCACCCACGAGGAGCACCGGGGCCAGGGTGCCCACCTCGCCCTGCTGCGCCGCCGCATCGCCGACGCCACCGGCCCGCTCTGCCGGACGCTCTGCGCCGAAGTCGAGCTCGCCCCCGAGGAAGCCCACGACGAACCCCACCCGGCGATCCGCAACCTCGTCCGGGCCGGCTTCAAGCAGGTGGCCGTGCGGCCGGTGTGGGGGAGGTAGCGGCGGCGAGACGTACGTCGCGGTCGGCGGAGCTTCCGAGGCCCGACGCCTCAGAGCAGGTGGTGGAAGTGTCGGGCTCGGCGAGCTCCACCCAATGCTCAAGAAACGTTGCATCAACTAAGCCATATGTGCTACAAAGTACGTGGGCGCCACCACTGGGTGGTTATGGGAGGCGCCCATTCCGATCGTTGTTCGTTCACCCGTCGCGCGGGCCTCGTTCTGGGCTTGCGCGGCGGTTGGCCTGTCGGCTGCGTTGTCGAGAGCATCTATGTGTTGGCGAGGCGCATGCCGACCGAGTCGTAGATCTCGCTCAGCTCCTCGACCGTGTAGAGGCGCTGGCGGAAGGGGATCTCCCAGGTGCCCGCCGCCGGCGCGCAGGGCTCGAACCCCCGCGCCGGCGAAAGCCTGCTACACCCTCTGCGCGGAGGTCGAGCTTTTCTCGTTGCGGCTCTGGAACGCTCGGCGGATCGGCGACGAATTACGGCCTGAGGCATGATGGGGACCGCCCATGTTGAGACGGTTTGCGGTCAAGGGATTCAAGTCGCTGATTGACGTCGAGCACGAGCTGCCGCGCTTGCGCCTGGATGGCGTCGAGAAAATTGCTCTTGCCCGCCGCACTCGGACCGGCGGCCGAGTTCGGTCATCCGCCGCAAGCGTCGCGGCCCACCTCCGGCAAGGCTATGAAGCGCTATCTGACCGACTACCTCGAGCAGGCGGGAAAGGTCGTGATGGAGGGCGGCACGGAGTTCGCCGACGAGATCGTCCGGGCGATGGACCTCTTTCCGGGCGGGGAAGAACGAGCCGACGCTGAAGCGATTCGTCGATGACCTGAAGGCGGCGCTCGAGGCGGTCGGCTAGGACCGCATTACGGCGCGCTGAGTCGTGCTGTAGGCAGCCGAGGCAAAGACGAGGATCGCCGCAGGGCGGGATCGGACCCGCGCGGCCGGTTGGTCGTTCTTCTGATTGCGAGTCGGCCGGCTCGACGAGCGCCACCCCAATGCTCAAGAATCATCCGAACAAATTGGGCAAATATGTGATACAAACATCTGGGTGCGTTACCGGGGTTGCTGCGGGAGGTGCCCACTCCGATTGTTGTTCGTTCACCCGCCGCGCGAGCCTCGCTCTGGGCTCGCGCGGCGGCTGGACGTAGGAGCGGGCGCCATCACCGATCGCCGCGCACGCGTCGACGGTCGCGGTCGTCGAGTACGTGGAGCATGGTTAGTCCGACGCCGAAGGCGACTACAACGACCGCTTGCACCCCGGCTTCCGAGTGCCTCAGAAGCCATCCTCCACCGAAAAGGATGAGATTGAAGACCGCCAGCGAGATGTAGAAGTTGCGCGTTATCATCTTTCAGACAGCATAGCTCAGAAATAGGTCGAAGCATAGACAGCACAGTCCGCCCACTGCACCCCAGAAGCCGTCCCTCATGGCGTTGCCCTCCAGTTCCTTTCGTGAACGACCGACCACCATCCCGGCGGCAGCCGCGACGAACCCCCCGGCCACGACCCCCTCGCCGATCGAAGTGGCGGCGAGTTCGAGCAACGTGGTGGCGAAGCCGACCTGGGCAATCGGAAGCATGGAGCAGATCGTCCCCGGCGCCGACGCGCGCGCGTCGAGGACGCCGTGAAGGCCGGGGCGAGGGAGGTCTTCGCGATCACCGAGGAGACCTTCGAGTGCCCCGCCGAGCTCTCGCCCGGCGCCCGCAACCTGATGCGCGCCGGCTTCCGCCTGGTCGACACCCGCACGGTCTGGCAGCCGCCCGAGCAGCTGCTCCACCCGAGCACCGGCCGGCCGCCGGATATCTAGGCCGTGGCGGTGGTTCCCGGCTTGATCGCTTCTATCGCAAATTGCGTCAAGCCCGTTCCGGTTGCGGCCCCGAGGGGGTGAGGGGGATCGCCCGCCGCAGCCTTGGATGGTCGATGCCGTCGCACGATCCCATCCATGCTGGAGCCTCAGTCCAGTCCAGGCAGTGGCCGCGGGGACTCTGCCCACCCCCGCAGTCGCCGGCTCAGCGAAGCACTTCGAAGGCGCGGTCCCGGCGAGGTCCGTAGCGATATACAGCGAAGTCGTCGTCGAAGGCGGCGGCGCGATGGACCCCGAGACGCTCCATCACGGCGAAGCTGGTCCGGTCGACGATCGAAAACGACTGGTCCGGGAAGTGCTCGCCGATGGTCCAGGCCGTGTCGAGGTCGGCGGAGGTCACGGGCTCGACCGACGCTGCTCCCTCTCGCAGCGTCGACCAGAAGCGGTTCGCTGCGGCTTCGCCCAGCCGGCGCTGCAGCAGCAGCCAGGACTCGACCAGGACGTGGTCGGTTGTGAGCAGCGGCTCGTCGCCGGTGAGCAGCGATCGCGCCCGTGCGCTGGATCGATCGCCGTCGTCGGCGGCCGCGTAGAAGCAGGAGGAGTCGACGAAGACGCTCAAGCCGGCGCTTGGTCGTCCCGCTTGCGGCGGTGCGCCGCTTCGACTGCCTCGCCGATGTAGTCGTCCTTGTGGGCGGCGATGTCCGAGCCACCGGAATCGCCGAGGCCGAAGATGGCGTCGATGCCTCCCGTGCGCCGCTCCTCCCCGAGGTCCCGGCGCACCGCGCGCCGGACGTACTCGGCGAGGGAGATGCTGAGCTCGGCCGCCCGTCGCTTGGCCCGCTTGTGATCCTCAGCGTCGAGGGCGATCTGGGTTCGTATCAGCATCATGGCTACATCATGATAGCGCGCCGGGTGGCAGAGTCTCCGAGGCCCCGGCGCCTCAGAGCAGGTGGAACAGCACGCCGGCCAGCAGGGCGACGGCGAAGCCGAAGCCGACGCGGATCAGCGTCTGGCTCAGGGCGGCGAGCTGGGCGCTAAGCGAGCCGATCTCGCCACGCAGCGAGCCGATCTCGCCACGCAGTTCCGCGTTGCCCTCCTTGATCTCCTTGCGCAGTTCCGCGTTGCCCTCTCTTATCTCGCCTCGCAGCCCCGCTTCGCACCCGGCGATCTCCTCGCGCAGGGCGCCCTTCATCTCGGCTTCCACGCGCTTGAAGCGCTCGTCCATCTCCGTTTCCAGGTGGTCGAAGCGGTCGTCCAGTCGCTCGTCTGTCCAGGTCTGCCGGGCCATTGCCTCCATGGCTCCCACTGTAGGGATCGAGGTGTAACACGTGGCGCACGAAAGTGTAACTTTTTGTCATTATAGACAGATGTCGTAGGGAAGGGCGTTCTGGTCGCTCTTGACTCTTGTCAAGAGCGAAGCCCACGACGACCGGCACCCGCCGATCCCGCGGGCTCAGCGGCCCCGCGCGCCGAACAGCGCGTGGTGGATGGCGCTGAGCAGCGCGTCGGTGAGCCAAGCGTCGCCGCCGGTGCGCACGGCCTTGGCATCCGGGTCGATCACGGTGTCCAGCCAGCCGTCGAGGCTGCCGAAGGCCCAGGCGTCGGCCTTCTGCTCGACGCCCGCCTCGCAGGAGACGACCTCGCCGCGTTCGATCCGCGCGGTGACGCCGCTGCGGGAATCCTCCCGCGGCCCGTCCAGCCTGAGCCGCAGGCTGCAGACCCCGGAGAGCTCTGAGGGCAGCTCGACCAGCGCCAGCGCCATGCGAAAGCCGGCCTCGACGTCGGAGCCGTCGACCGGCGTCGCCCCCTCCATGTCCTGGTCGCGCTCCAGCCTGGCGGCGGCGATCAGCGGCCCGATCCCGCGCCGCAGCCAGTCGGTCATCGCGTAGAGCGCTTCGTCGCCCTCGCTCAGCGCTTCGACCAGGCCGGCGCCGTGCATCGCGCTGAGCCGGCGCTGCAGCCGGCGCCTTCCGAGGCCGTCGATCGCGGCATCCAGCTCGGCGCTCGTCATCGGCTCGCTGGCGAGCGCGTGGACCACGGCCGCCGACCACCCCCCGACCAGCGCCGAGACCGCCCGCCCGGCCGCCGCGCTGTCGAACTCGATCGCCCCGTCGGGCGCCTCGCGCAGCCAGCGCTCGATCGTCGCGGATACGAAGAGCGCCTCGCGCCCCTCCTCGCTGAGCGTGTACAGCTCGCCGTCCATGTTCACGGTCCGGCCGGCCATCCCGCGGAGGATCGTGCGGTTCGTCGGATCGGCGGCAAGCGTCAATGCCTGACCGCCTGCCCGCGACCCTCCCTGGAGCGCCTTCAGTCTCCCACTCGCCAAGGGACGCATTGTGTCACGGCTGATGCTCAATTGGGAATTGATTGTTCGCCGGCTCGCATCCCGGCATGATGCGCCGCCTGTTCGGCGCCCGCACGAGGAGAGCCATGTTGAAGATTGGTAATCCCCCTGCCGAGGGCGACCTCCGCACCTACCTCGCCACCGACGAGACCGGCCCGATCGCCGCGGCGGCGACGATGTGCTCCGCGCCGGCTTTCGCCTGGTTGACACCCGCTCGGTATGGCAGCCGCCCGAGGACCGGCTCCACCCGAGCACCGGCCGGCTGCCGGACATTTAGTTTAGGCCGGGGGCGGTGGGCCCTTCGCATTGGCGTTGTCGAGCAGTTGCCCGACAGGTGTCGGTAGAGGGAGGAGGTGCCCTCTGCCGATCTCCAGGTCAGGTCAGTGGCGGCGGGGACTCTGCCCGACCCCGCAGCCGCTGGCTGGCCGAGGTCGACGGCGGAGAAGGAGGACGAGGACGAGCACGAGGACGAGTGGGGCGGAGGCGACGGGGACGACAACGGCCCGGGCGAGCATTGACGACGCTCGCGATCGAAGAGGACATCGTCGAAGGTGTGGCTTCCGATGCGGACGATCATCGGCCTCGCCTCGGTCGGGGGTCCGTCGTCTGCGAGAAGACGGTCACCACGCGATCGAAATCGCCGGCGAACTCCACGACCACGCGAAGCCATCGGTCTGGACCCCCGCGCCTGAACAACCGCTCTCGGCCCGGCCTGCTGTCGGGTTCCCGGTGATCGGGATGTTCGATGGTCTGCACGGTGTAACGCGTGGCGCACAGAAGTGTAACTTTTTGTCATTATAGACAGATGTCTTAGGACCTGCACGCTCCAGGTCCATTCCTGATCGCGTCGCAAAGTCCGTGAATCTCGACCCCGCCTGCCAGCGAGAGGGGGAGAGATTCGTCCGCTGCGGCTGCTCGCCGCCACGAGCGCGCGGAGGAGGTTGACGCTGAAGCAGGTGGTCGGATCGTCCTCTGTGGTGGTCGGATCGTCCTCTGTGGGAGCGTCAGGCGGCTCTCAAGATACCGATGCCAGGTGCTTGTCCGCACCCTCTACTATTGCCTGAAGGCCTTACCGCCTCTCTCGTCGTTAGATTCCCGCCCGACCGATGGCCGACCAGCCCACCGCGACATTCCCGCCGAATCCGGTCAACTTTAGGAAGCCTCCTGTTGTGAGCGTTGTGCTCGGCGTGGAATTCGGTGGTCCCGTGATGCCGGAAGTCTCCGCTCTTGCGGATTTCTGGCCCCGCATTCGCGAGCACTTCCCCAACGCCGAGAAGCGGCCGCCGCTTGCCCCTATGGCCCAGGACTTCGACGCTAGCCCCGCTCGTACGGTCGAGTTTCGGCTTGACAAGGGACCAGACCGCTACTGGTTTCGCAGCCAAGACGAAAGCTACATGGTGCAAGTTCAGGAGAACCGCATGGCGTTCAACTGGAACCTCACTGAGAGCGCTCCAGAGTACCCACGCTACCAAGCGATCCGCGAGAAATTTCATAGGCTTTACCGTACCTTTACGGAGATCGCCGACCATCGACTCCTTGCAGCCAACCCGCCAATCTGGTGCGCGATCACCTACACCAACGACATCATCCACCCCGACTCAACCGACCCGCTCAGTGGGCCACTTGGTGATGTCCTTCGTTTCGTTAACCGCCCGGACTCCAGCGTGCTCCCCCCGGTAGAGGACACTGCGATAAGCCAGCGCCGCCTCATCCGCGATGATGCAGATGAGCCGCGAGGACGACTCTACATCGAGGCGGTACCGACTCTGTCTCTTGAGCAAGTACCTGGCTACAGGCTCACTCTGCGCGTCGTCTCCAAGCCCGCGTCGGGCGATGCCGAGGGCGTTTTTGCATGTCACGACCAAGGGCGTGATCTCATTGTGAGGTCTTTCCGTGACATCACCACCGAGAAAATGCATGAACTTTGGGGCCTACAGGAGGAATGATGTCAAGCGCTCCGTGTCTTCCCATTGACGATCCATTTCAGACCGAGGACGAACTGATTGTCCCTGGCGCTCTGGACACTGCGCGGCCCGTAACGATGCTTGAGCATTGGGGAATGTCCGATACGTCTTCCATTCGCCAGGTGGACGTTCTTGTGCATGAAGACCCTTTCCAGCCGTATGTTGCGATCCGCAGTGAGAAGCAGGAGGCCGGGCTCTACCCCGAAATTCCAAGCGCTGTGCTGCGACTAGCTGATCTGGAGGTCGAATCAGCTAGTCGTGGCTCACAGGTGGATCCTTGGGTTGAGGACGCGGTCGATCGCCTGGGTGAGATTGCAGAACTCGCTCCGGGTTGGGATGGGCACGGCGGAAATCTCCCCCAGCCTGCCTATATCGTTGAGGCTGCCACTTTTCTTGGTTCGGTCATGCGTCCCGAGACTCCCGCGCCGAGCATCGTGCCGACTTCCGATGGGGGGCTACAGCTTGAGTGGCATCGGGCCGGTTTGGATGTCGAGGTCCTCTTCTCTCCCGAGGAGGACAACTCCATCTATATCCATGAACGCGCGAGCGGTAGCGAGCGGGAAGTACCAGCCATCGCTGGCTTCTTGGAGTTTGACCTGGGAAGGCGTCTGGTTGGCTAGGCATGCTTCTCTGCCTCCGTGGACGCCCACGATCGACCAGTCCCATCCGAGACGAAGCTCTTCCGTAGAGTTCCCCCAAAGCTGGAGGATGGCTACGTCCTGGATGAAGACGAGGACTGCCTGCGCTTGTCAAGTGCCGCATTTCTCGGCAAGGAGATGTCGGTTTTCCTCGGCGACACAATGGAAGAGGAAGATCGGGGCCCCCTCGATGCGCTACGGCAGGAGCCTGGGTTCTTCCTTGTGTCGATCACCGCTGCTGACGCCGTCGGAGCCGAGCAAACGGTGGTGCGCTCCCCGATTGCCGACGAGCCCGCCCACGGCGATGTGGTCGGCAAGAAGACGCGAGGCCGTCGTCGTGCGCTCGCTCGCGCAGCAGTCTGGGTCAAGGCGCCAGACGGGCTTTGTCCAGACGAGAAGGTCGGATAGGGCGGCGTAGCGCGGCCGCGTCCCTCCGCCTGCCGGATTCGCACCAAGAGGCAAGCGTTGTGCGGTCCAGGGTCCACCCGGCAGACCTGTTCGCCCTTCAACAGCTTGAAGACTTGCGTGCGGTGGATCTCAGCCCGTGCGGCGACCTTTTCCTGGGATAGGTCGGACTTCACCAGCTCGCGTTCCAGATTTGCCGCGAAACGACCACCGGCGCCGGGGTGCGTGACCCCGGTGACCACGGCCTCTCCGGCTGGAAGATCGAGCTCTTCTACGAAGGCAAATACGTCACCTCGACGACGACCGGCGCCGGCGGCGCCTATTCCTTCCGGCTCGACGCCGACGCTCACCCCCAGCTCGGCGAAGGGACCTACACGCTGAAAGAGGAAGCGAAAGCGGGCTGGTACCAGGAAGAGGCCCCCGCACCGATCTTCGTCAATTACGGAGTCGGCGAACACGACTTCGGCGGCAACGACTTCGGCAACTGAACGCACGGTGATCAGCGGCCAGGAAGTCGAAGGCCTGGACTTCGTCAACGTCTGCCTCGGCGGCGTCGCCGTCCAACCGCTCGACGACTCGACCGGCGAACCGCTCACGGGGCTCGAAGTCCACCTCGAAGAGGTGTCGGTCCCCGGCATCCTCGCCAACGAACCGTCGCTCCCGCGCACGATCTCCGAAGGCGTGCCAAGCTTCGGCGAACTGCTGCCGGGTGACTACCGGGTCACCGCCTTCCTGCCCGAAGGCGTCTTCACCACCGACCCCGACGCGATCCTGGTCGAAGGTCGCTTCGCGGTTGTCAAGCAAGTCACGGTCGGCGAGTGCGCGACGACCGAGCTGCCGATCCACCTGTTCACAGGCAGCACCCCCGGCAAGGTGACCGGCGGCGTCAAAATCGACCTCCCCGACGGCTTCGCCACCAGCGGGTTCGAGTTCATGACCCGTGCCGGCAGCCCCCGCGGCACGCTGGAGTACCAGGACCACTCGACTGGCCTGGATCTCCACAGCGCACAGATCGAAGCGATCCACGTATCCGGCGAAGTCGCCTGGATCTGGGGAAAGGTCGACTACGAAGGCGCGCTCCAACGCTTCAGGCTGCGGCTCGTAGACGCCGGCGAGCCCGGCCGCGAGGACCATTTCGACTGACCGTCGCCCCCGGCTACGAAGCCGGCCAGGGCGAGACGATCGCCGGCGGCAACGTCCAGATCCACTCCTGATCGCGGCTTTTCTCCGCGTCGGGTTCGAGGTTCCGCCGCTGAGGCGGGCGCCCAAGCAGGCGAGCCGCGGGGTCGCCTCGGCGGACCGGCGACTAACGACGGGCTGAGCAACTCGTCTGACCGGTTTCATTCGCCAATCCGTAGCAAGGGCGTATGACCAAATATTCACGCAGTCTTATAGGGTGCCGCCAAGGTACCCACGGTTTATTCGATGGGATCTGGAATGGCGAGGCGGGAAGCGAGGATCGAACAGAGCCGTTGGGAGGTCGCTCGGCGCCGAGACGCTTTCGGGGCGTGGATCGATCGACGGCGCCGGCTGGATGAGACAGGCAAGCACGCCTCCCAGCTCGAAGCGCTCGCGTTGATGTGCGAGGAGAGCCTCGGGCACATGGCGGCCGAGCTGGACGACATCGCTGCCGCGGCCGCTGTGGGCGAGGTGTATGCGCGGTGCCTGGCCGTCGATCGGCACCTCGCCTGGCACGGTCGCCTCTGGGCCTACTTCCGCGAGAAGTGGGACCAGCGCGACGACCCCCACGTCGCCCCGGTCTTGGCGAGCGCCGACGAGATCGTCTGGAGCACCTACGCCCCGCCGTTCCGGCTGCTCGGACTCCCGGTAGGTCCCCCTCCTCTCCCTTACATGGAGGCGGAGCTCTCGCCTCACGCCGTGCCGCGGAGCAGACCGCCGGGGCAGCTCCGCCCGAGTGAGGAGTTGCTGTGCAAGACGATTGCGCGGATGCCCGTGGCGGTGATCGGCATCCCGGAGCTGTGCACTGCGAACCCTTGGTGGCTGATCGTCCTGCCCCATGAGGTCGGCCACCAGCTCGCCTACGAGATCGACGACGGCAAGCTGCCCGCCAGGGTCGCGAGCCTCGTCACCACGGCGGCTTCCTCGGCCCCGGGAGGCGGCCGCGATGCGGAATGGCCCGGCTGGGCCCACGAGCTGTTCGCGGACGGCTTCGCGGCGGCGATGGTCGGCTCCGCCCATCTCTGGGCGATCGCCGAGCTGGAGCAGGGCGATGCGGGGAGGCTGGTTCGGCGCAGCGCGAACTACCCGCCGCCCTTGGTCCGCCATGCTGTGACTACCGAGCTTTTGCGCGGCGTCGGGCCACCGGCCGACAAGGCGCTGCCGCCCATGCCGGCTGCGGTCGACGTGGCTGCCCTCCGGCTCGAGCCGGGTGATCGCGAGCGTGTCGAGGCCCTGCTCGAGGCGACCCCCTTTGTTGCCGCAGCGCTTGCCGGGAAGCCAACTATGGGCGAGCTGAACCTGCGCGAGCTTGCTGCCCCGCACCGGTCACGCCTCGCCCGAGACGGCAGGGTGGGACGGTGGAAGCGCCGGCTGAGCGGTTCCAAGGATGCGCGCCCGGAAGCAAAGATCGAGGCGCCGCGTCTCGCGGCCGTCGGTGCCGTCGCCGAGTGGGTCGAGACGATGGCCGAGCCGGATGGAGAGCGCCGCCGGGACCGAGCGGAGCGCCTCCGCCAGCGGATGCTCTCGGTCGTGCCCCGTTGCCGGGAGCCCGGCGTGCGCGCCGCAGGCGCCGGCGCGCGGGCCGCGATGCTGGGACTGGCGCGGGCGACTGCTCGCGAGGCAGCCGCTGTCACCGCCGAGCATGACGACGACGCCGAGCCGCACGCCTTGTTGTCCGCCCCGGACCGGGTGGCCGTCTGAGCATGCGCGCGCTCGTCGATGTCTCCAGGGCCGGCCGCGAGCGCTTTCGCGTGCGTATATCGCTCGCCGATGGCGACGGGCGGTTGCTCTCCGAGCACACGATGTGGGACCCGGCCCGATGCGACTCGGCCGAAGTCGAGGCTGCGATGGAGCGGGTCGAGCGCGACGATCTCGAGCCCGGCGACATGATGCTGTTGGGGCGCCACCTGTTCGATCGCCTGCTCGGCGACGCCTGGGAGGAGGTCGCCGACGAGGCGCTCGACAACCCCGATGGCCTGGAGATCGCGCTGCGCTGGGGCGCCGACGAGTTCACGCTCCACCGGCATGCCTGGGAGGCGATGCACGACGGAGAATGCTTCCTCGGCGATCACCCGGGGATGCCTGTGGCGATCACCAGGGTGGTGGCGGACGCCGAGGACGCGGGGTGTCCCGAGCCGATCCATGCGCCGGCGAAGGTCCTCTTCGGCATCGGCGCGTCGATCCACGACCCAAGCATCCGCTCCGGAGCCGAGGTGCTCGGCCTGTTGCGCGGCATCGAGCGGGCGGGGGGCTCGGTTGAGTCCAAGGTCGTCGACTCGATGACGCTGGCCGCGCTGGGCGAGGCATGCGCGCGCTTCCAGCCGGATATCGTCCACATCGTCAGCCACGGGAGCCTCGACGAAGAGCTCCGTCGCGGCGTGGTCGAGCTCTTCCCCGAAGACGACGAGGATTCCGGCCTGGCGGACGGCGACAAGTTGTTGCGCGCCATGCGCGAAGCCGATGAGTTGCCATCGGTGGTCGTCCTCACGGGCTGCGAGAGCGCCGCGGCCGGCAAGCACATGGATGCGCTTGCGGCGGAGCTCGTCAAGGGCGGCATCCCGATCGCGATCGGGATGGCCGGCAAGATCAGCGACCCTGTCTGCCGTCTCTTCACGCGCGGTTTCGGCACTTCGCTCAGCGAGGGCGGGAAGCTGGTGGAGGCGATGACCCACGGGCGCCGAGCCGGGCTTCAGAAGCAGGAAGCGGCCGCGGCCGACGAGCGCGCCTGGTCGATGCCGAGCATCTACCTCGCGCCCGGGGTGCCCGGCCACCACGCGCCGGTCGAGATCGCTGAATCCGGGGTGCTTACGCGGATAGCCGACTACAAGCTTCCACGCGGCCCGGTCTTCTGTGGCCGCGCTGACGTTCTGCGGGAGTTCGAGCGTCTGCTCGACCCCGCCGACGACCTCGAGGTGCTCGTCGCCTACGCGGAGGGCGGCGAGAAGCTCGGCAAGACCAGGCTCCAGCATGAGTTCGCCGGCCGGGCGCTGCGGGCCGGACGCATAGTCGTCAAGCTCGACGACGACGTGGCGGACCGCTCCAGGCTGCCGCATGCCACCGTGCCGCTCGGGGCGAAGCTGCTGGACGAGATCGTCAAGACGCGGGGCCGGTTCGGTCTGCCGAGGCTCTTCGACAGCGTCCTGCTCGCCGAGCTCTCGCGTACGGTGGAGATTGTCCCTGAGCTGGACGCGGCCTCGCCGGAGGCGGCGCTGACGCGGCTCGAAGGCTTTCTCGGCGAATGCCGTCGCGCGTCCGTCCCTGAGGATGCGATGGCCGATGTGCTCGGCGGCGCCCTGGTCGCCGACCTCGGGCGCCTGGCCGCCGATGTGGAAGCGCTGGGCGACGAAGCGCCGGGGGTCGACGGAGGGGTAGTCCTCATCCTCGGCGGGATTGGCAGCTGGGGCAGCGCGACCGAGCTGCTGTTCGAACGGCTCACCGGCAGCAACGGGCTGGGGCAGGCAGAGCGACCGATTCCGGTCTTTGCCACCTGCTCGTTCGCCGAAGACGCCCGGCGGACCCTCGAAAAGGCACGCGACCGCTCCAACGGTCACTACTGGGAACGCTGGATCGAGCTACGACCCTTCCTTGGCGAGGAAGAGACGCTGGCATACCAGTGGGTCCTGCTCCATCCCTGGTTCCCTCCGCGCGAATACGCCGACAGCGTCTATACGCCGCACCCCGACGCGGGTGACGCGTGGCGGTCGATCTTCTGCAAGCAGTTCAAGGCCATACCCGGCGATTTCGACGACCCGAGCTTCTACCGGATCGCTTCCGTGCTCGCCGACACGGGCCTGTTCGTCGCCGACCGCGATGACGAGATCCTCCGGGAGTACGCCAGATCGTGACGGTCCGGCTCGACGATGAGCAGATCGAGCGCCTGCTCGCCGAGCGTCACGCCGACGCCGAGGAGCAGCGGCGCCGGGCGCTCGAGCCGCACGTGCTGCGCTGGCTCGCGCTGTTGCCCGAATGGACCGACGCGCTCGCCCGCGCCTGCGAGTTCCCGGTCGGCCCGGCCAGCCTCGTCGCGACGCTTGAGCGTGCCGAGGCGGTCGGCCTCTGCGAGGTCCGCCACAGCGAACGGCTCGACGCGCGAGAGCAGATCCGCTTCTGGGTCCCGGCCGGGGTGCGCCGCGAGCTGTTCCACGAATGGCGGCGCCGGGGCGCCGTCCCGGTCGAGGAGGCTCGCGAGCTCGCTCGGCGTGTCTTGGCCGCGCCGAGCGAGGCGCTCGACGACACCTCGAACGGGGTGCTGCGCTGGGCCAAGCTGGCGCTCGCCGAGCTCTCGGCCAAGGTCCCCACCGGAGATGAGCTGACGTTGCAGGTGACGCGCTCGCTGCAGGACGGGAAGATCGGCGCCGCGGGCGAGTGGGTGAGCGCCGGCGAGTCGCTCGGTGAGTTGCTCGGCGGCGAAATGGAGCGTGCCGCCGTGCGCGCCAGGTGGCAGCTGCGGCGCCAGTACCGCGCCGCTCAGGACGCCGACTACATGGACGAGTTCATCGTCCGCGAGGAGCAGCTCGCCGAGCTGCGCCGCCTCTTCGGCGAGGGCCCGGAATGGGCTGTTCACTTCATCGGCCAGAGCGGCGTGGGCAAGACGATGCTAATGCGCTATCTGACCGGCCTCCCGGCGACGGGCGGCGGCGACGCCCGGGTTGAGGTCGGCGCGGTCGCGCGAATCGACTTCGACTACGTCGACCCCCACTTTCCGCTCGACAGCCCCGCTCGCCTGCTTTCGGAGCTCGCGGCGGACCTCGCGGGAGAGATCGAGGAGGCCGAGCAGGAGGCGTGCTACCTGGCGTTCGATGACACGGTCACCGCCTACGAGGCGGCTTCGCGGACGCTCGGCGACCCGCTCTCGGATCTGCGCTCGCCCCGCTTCCGGCGGGTGGTGAGCGCGTTCGCGAGCTTCGTCGAGTCTCTGCGCCCGCCGGCGCTGTTCATCCTAGACACCTGCGAGGAGCTCGCCAAGCTGCATCCGCCGGGCGGCGACATGCCCAGCATCGAAGCGATGTTCGAGATCCTCGAACAGGTGCATGAGGCGGTGCCGGCCACCCGGGTCGTGCTCGCCGGCCGTCGCTGGCTTACTCCCGAGGCGGCGAACGAGCTGCGCGACGAGGCGACGCCGGCGGCGGTGCTGGGGATGAAGCCGCGGACATTCATGCGCATGCACTCGGTGAGCGGTTTCACTCGCGAGGAGGCCGAACGCTACCTGCGCAGGGTCCGCCCCGTGCAGATTGGCGACGAGATGGTCGAGGCCGTTCTGCGGAATACGCGCGACCGCGGCAGGACGGCGAGCATGGGCGAGGAGGAGCCTGAAGAGGAGGAGCGCTACAGCCCAAACGACATCGCCCTCTACGCCCGCTGGATCGAGTCCGACGAGGGCCTCGCCCCGTCCGATCTCTCCGGGGGGAACTTCGACGTCTACGTCGAGGTGCGCATCTTCCGTCGCCTCGAGTTGCCGGAGGTGCGCGCGGCGATCCCGGCTGCGGTGCTGCTCGAGCGCTTCGACTCGGCGACGATTGCGCCCGCGCTGGAGGGCGGGCCCGGTGCGGCCCGGCGGGCGCTCGACGGTCTGATCGAACAGGAGTGGACTCATCTGGAAGGCGGTCCGGGTCCTGAGGAGATCGTGCTTTCGGTGGACCGCGGCCTGCTGCCGCGGCTGCTGGATTACTTCAAGAGCAGCCCGGAGCGATCCGAGCAGCTGGAGCGCGCGCGGAGGCGGCTCGTGCCCCACATGGCGGCATTGCTGCAGGCGCCCTGCCCGGAGGTCGCCCCCTCGCAGATCGACACGGCGCTGAAGCTACTCCAGCCGGGTGACGCCGTCAGCCTCTGGGACGCGCTCGCCGCACGGGTCGAGTCCGAAGGCGAGTGGGCCTGGGCGGAAGCGGTCTGCGCCCTCCTGCTCTCGCCCAAGCGCGAGCCGCCGCTGCCAGCAGAGCTTCTAGCCTCGGTCACCGCCCTCTACGTCGGCGCGCTCTCCCATCGCCGGGCGGCCGGCGAGCTGAGCAGTCTGCGGAGATCGATCATGCTCGAGGCGCCGGCCCACCCCGACGGGCGCGTCGCCAGGGCACTCGACACCCGCGCCAGGCTCGGCATGCTCCGCGAAGTCGTCGCCGAGGGCGGGTTCGTGATCGCGAGGGTGCGGGCGACGCTGACGCGCGGGCGGCTCATGCTCGGCTCCCCGGCAATCGCGCCGGCAATCGCGCCGGCACTGCTGGCGGCGGTCGAAGCGCTGGTCGACGCCAAGGAGGAAGCCGAGTGCGAGATCCCGGACGACAACGTAGCCGCCTGTCTGCTCACCGTCCGGCGCGTGCTCTGCCGGGATGGGGAGGGGCTGTTGTACGGGCATCTACTCGCGCTCGAGGGCCGTCTGAGCGCCCTGCGTGGGGATCGCGACGAGGCCCGGCGCGCCTTCGATCGCCTTGCCGAGATGCCGCTGGCCGAAGAAACGGAGCCGCGCTTCACGGACTGGGTTCCGCCGGTTTCGACGCGTCACAGGGTTCTGCTCGAGCTGCTCCGCTTCCGGCTTGCCGGCGGCAGTGAGACCGGCTCGCTGCTGCGCCGCTGCGAAGAAGCGGCGCTCGAAGCGAACGGCGGGGTCGATGCGGCTCGACTGCTCTCGCTTGCCCTGCAGGCGCGACTGGCTCGTGGCGACCTCAGCGAGCGCCGGGTCAGGCTTGCCGAGCTGTTTGAGCGCCAGGTCGGCAGCTACGAAGCAATTGCGCCGGCCCAGCGCGCGGCGCCGCCCCTGTTCGTCTCCGTCGCCGAATGCAGGCTTGCCTTGGGCCGCCCGCGGCGTGCCCTCAACCTGCTGCTCGCACGGGAGCACGAGATCACCTCGCGCCGCGACGACGAGGCCGCGACCAGGGCGGCCGCCCTTGCGACGATCCGCGCCCTGCGCCGCCAGCGCCTCGGCGAGCGCTTTGCGCTGATCAGCAGCCTCTCGCTCTCCGAGCAGGCCGAGGTGCGGGCCGAGGCGATGGCCGCCGGCGCCTTGATTGCCGGGCTGCCGCCGCCACGCGGCAGGGCCAGTGCCGCCGACCACGCCGCCTGGCGGGCCCGCTGCCTGCTCGACCCGGCGCGTGGAGGGGAGGCGATCGAGGCGATACGCAAGGCCAAGCCCGGATCTGGCGAGGACCCCGTCCGGCTGCACCGGGCGCTCGACCGCGTCGAGGCGGCTTTCGTCTGGCGGCGCTCGACCCGTCGCGGCCGCCGTGACCTTGCCGGCGCCCGCCGCGACGCGGAGCGCCTCTCCCGCGGGGACGCCGGCGAACTCGCGCTCGGCGAACCGCTGGGAGAGGAGAGGCTGCGGCTGGCGCTGCGCCGCATGGCGCTGATCGGCAGCCGGGAGGACCCGGGCGAGCCCGGCCCGACCAGGCGCCCACGCCAGCTCGGGCAGCTGGCGCTGGAAGAGGGTGAGCTGCTGGCTCTGCGTCTGCCGGAGCGCTCGGAGGTGCTGTTCGATACCGCCCACCGCCTGCTCGAGGCGTCGGGTGACCTCCCGGGCGCATTCGCGGCCGCGCTGCGTGGAGCGATCGCCGCCGTCCACGCCGGCTATACCGATCGGGCGAGGGCGATGGAGCCGACGGTGCGCACCGCCTACGAGCGCCTCGCCGAGGCCGATCGGCAACTGCCCTCGCTGGGCCGGCTGCTCCGCACCCGTGGCCTGGCGGAGAATCCGGAGACCGAGGCGTGGGAAGGCTGGATGCGGCGCCTCGCGGCCTATCTACGGTGGTGCGAGGGCGCCCGGTCCGAGCGCGGGACGGAGGCGCTCGCCGAGGAGCCGGAGCTCGCCCTCGTTCCCGCGGTCGGCGCGGAGGGCAGCGAGGTCGCATCGAACATCTCGCCGCTCGGGCCGCTGGTCAAAGCGCTCTCTCTGGTCGCCGGCATATCGATCGCGATCGGCCTGCTGTTCCTGCTCGTCACTCACTCGGCGGAATTCGCGGGCCGCGCCGCCGCCGTCGTCTTCGTCTGCGGCGTCGGAACCGGCTTCGTAGCCGGATTCCTCGCCGCCCTCTTCGAAGCCCTCTCGTCGCGGACCTCGCACGCGCGCCTGTCGGTCGACGCCTTCGAGCTATCGATCGTGCTCTCCGACCGCGAGGCGGAGGGCCACGCCCTGATCGAAGGCCGGCTCGATCCGTGGGCGCGCAGGCGTCGGGCGCGGGCCGTCCTCTGGGCGCTGCGCCGTCTTTCTCCTCGCTCGCGCTGGACCGCGACCTTTCCGCTCGACGACGACCTGATCGAGAACGGCCCGCCGCGCGCCCTGCACGAGGCGATCGCCCCGCGAGCGGTCGGGGGGTTCGTCCCCGTGCGGCTCTCGGTCACCGCGAGCCTGGCGTGGATCGGCTGGGAGCGCTGGCTGGTCGGCGGCCTGGCCGGGCGCGACGATATGTCGGCCGAGCAGATCCCGGACGTCTGGCGCATCCGCTCACGCAGGCTGACGGCGCTGCCGGAAGGGTTCTGGCACGACACGGTCTCCACCGTCTGCTCGCCGGTCTGGCGCCCGTTCGTCGATGCTTCGGCCGCACGGAGGGTGCGTTGGGCCGAGCGTCCCGGACTCATCCCGGCCGGGGCGACGATCGTCATCGGCCGCCCTGCCTTCACCCGCGCCGGCTGGCGCCTGCGCCTCGACGAAGACCTTCCGGACCCGCGACCGGAGGGAGAGGCCGAGGAGCTGCGGATGCACTCGATGATCTCCCCCGACCTGGTCGCTCAGGAGGCGCCGCTGGCCTTCGTCGTCGGCCGCCCCGGCGGCGGGGGCGACACCGCGTCGGACGTGTGGTTTGCCAACGGTCTCCGCGGCTTCGCCAACGAGACGTTTCTCGCCGGCGCCCGCGCAGTGCTCTCGATCCCCTCGCTGCCCGCCGAGCAGCTCTCCGTGGCGATCTTCGAGCTCACCGCCGAGGTCGGCGCCTGGGATCGGCCGCCGGACGGCGCGATGCTGTGTGGCCTGGTCACGAAGGTGCGCACCTTCGTCGACGAGGACCGGATGCTCGACGTCTGCCTCTTTGCCCCCCGCTGACAACCGCAACTCCAGGAGGTCGACCTCATGTCCCTCGCATCGCTGATCGCAGGCTGGCTCAAGTCCAATGCCACCCAGTACGTCGTCGCCCGGATCCCGGACGCCGACCCTCCCGCGGCGCTCGTCCCCGACCGCACCTACGTCGGGCTCTGGCTCAGCCACGGCTTCCTCGCCCACGACGCGGAGTGGTTCAAACACCGCTACCCGGTCGTCCACGCCGTCGCCGGCTTCCGGGGCCCGCAGGGCCCGGTGTCGGTGACCAAGCTCGCGCGGCCCGCCGAGGGCATGCTCGGGCCCGGCGTCTGGGTCGACTACGAGGTCACCGGCCTCGTGCCCTACCGCGGTGGCTCGGTCGAGCTCGAAGCGGGCCTCGACGCGCTCGAGGGCTCGAGCATCGCGCGGGCCGCGGTCGACGTTCTCGCCGGCCTGTCGGCGCTGGTGGCGCCGCCGCTGTCCGCGGCGACGGCGGTCGCCGGCGCCGTCGGCGACGGGGTCGAGAAGCTGCTTGCCGCCGCCGGAGACGACGTCGTGCTCGGCCTGCACGAGACCTTTGCCGAACCGGGAGGCGGCGGGGGGCACGCGCTGGCGCCCGGCTACCTGGCCGTCGTCAAGGCGGAGAGTGGCAAGCTCGATCCCGACGAGCTGGGCGTCGAGGACAGCCGCCTCTGTATCGAGGAGGGCGGTCGACTCGTTCCACTCGAGGGCCACAGCTACCTGCTCTTCCGCGTCGAGGCAAGGGAGGAGCGCACAGACTGGCGCTTCCCGCGCATCGAGGAGCTGCTCGGCAAGGCGGTCGACGCCCATCTGGCGGGTGAAGAGGATGCGTTCGCCGGCTATCGCGCAGCCGTCCTCTCCGAGGTGCTCAAATCCCCCGGCCTGACCTCACCCGACCGCTTTCGCATCGCCCGCGCCGTCGCCGAGGAACTGCAGCGGATCGCCGAGGTCCCGGGCCATGGCGCGATCGCCGGGGAGACGCCGACGTTCGAGTCGATCGCGGGGGCCGCGGCGCCCCTCGGCGACCCCGCGGCGACCGGCTCGATCTCGCTGGAGGAGCTGCTCGCCTGAGAGCCTTGGCCCCAGAGCACGCGGACGTTCCCAATAAAGCGCGTCACGTGCCATAATCGCCCTCGTGAGGGAGGGTCCGAAGAGATTGGTCGCAGCGATCGCCGTCCTGCTTGCGTTGCTGGCGCCCGCGGCGACCGGTTGTGGCGGTGGTGGAGACGGGGAGGGAGGCTCCGGCTCCACCGGCGCCGCCGGAAGCGGCTCCAGCGCCGAAGGCTTCGGGTCCGAGGCGTCCGGCGCACAGGCCAAGCAGGTCGAAGCGGCCCTGCATGACTACCTCGACGCCCGCGCAGCGGGCGAATGGAAGCAGGCCTGCTCCTACCTGACGAAGGGCATACGCAAGGTCTTCGGCCGCCTCGCGGCGGGCTCCAAGCAGGCGAAGGGGTCCAGTTGCGCCGACTTCCTCGCATCCTCGAATGAAAACGTCTCGTCCTCGCAGCGCGCCCGCCAGGCCAAGGTGGACGTCGAATCGGTGCGCGTCAAGGGCGACCAGGGGTACATCCTCTACGAAGAATCCGGCGGCTCCCGCTACGCGATGCCCGTCGCCGAAGAAGCCGGCGGCTGGAAGCTCGCCGCCGGTAGCGGCACGCCGCTCAGCTGAGGTAGAGCCAGATCGGCGCCAAAGGTTGCGGCTTGCCGCCGGAGCCTGTATGGTGGGCGCGGGTTTAGGAAACTACGAGTCTCGCTTTGGGAATGAGACGAGCGGATTCCAGGTAATACCACGGGACATACAGCAGGGACCCGCCTCCCGGGATCTTTTGGAGGCGAGACCTAGAGCGTAAGGGGAGACAGTTGAAGAACAAGGCAGGTCGGATCGCACTCGGCATCGATTATCTCCGTCATCTTCCCGTCTCGCCTCGTTTCATCTTCCTAGCGCTGCTCGTGGCGGGGTTCGTCTTGGTCCCGATCGCGTCGGCGGCGGCTGCGCCTCCCGTCGTCACCGGCCTCACGCCCGACCACGGCCCCGTAGCCGGCGGCAACGCGGTCCTGGTCGAAGGCGAAAACTTCGAAGGCAGCCCGATCGAAGTCGATTTCGGCGCCAATGCAGCGACGATCCTCAACGAAATCGGCCCCACCGAACTTGAAGTAGAAGCACCCGCCGGCGCCACCGACGGCGAAGTGGTCGACGTCACCGTGACCACGCCTGAAGGCACCTCGGCCATCTCGAGCGCGGATGAGTACACGTACGCGATAGAAGCCCACATCGAGATCACCGGCACCGGCGAAGGCGAAGTCCTCGGCATCGCCCCGGTGCCCGGCAACCCGCCGGTCAACTGCCACGGAGCGGCCCCCGGCGAAGGCACCTGCGACACCCCGATGCAAGAAAACGTCAGCCTCGGCGGCTACGCGGTCTCCGTCGAAGCGACCGCCACCGGCGCCTCGACCTTCGAATCCTTCAACGTCGTGGCCGGTGAAATCGTCAGCTGCACCGGCAACGTCTGCGTGGTCAAATCCGAAGCCGGCGCCGACGTCGAAATCCAGGCCGGCTTCGAAGGCCCGGCGGTGCCCGAAGCCCACATCGAGATCACCGGCACCGGCGAAGGCGAAGTCCTCGGCATCGCCCCGGTGCCCGGCAACCCGCCGGTCAACTGCCACGGAGCGGCCCCCGGCGAAGGCACCTGCGACACCCCGATGCAAGAAAACGTCAGCCTCGGCGGCTACGCGGTCTCCGTCGAAGCGACCGCCACCGGCGCCTCGACCTTCGAATCCTTCAACGTCGTGGCCGGTGAAATCGTCAGCTGCACCGGCAACGTCTGCGTGGTCAAATCCGAAGCCGGCGCCGACGTCGAAATCCAGGCCGGCTTCGAAGGCCCGGCGGTGCCCGAAGCCCACATCGAGATCACCGGCACCGGCGAAGGCGAAGTCCTCGGCATCGCCCCGGTGCCCGGCAACCCGCCGGTCAACTGCCACGGAGCGGCCCCCGGCGAAGGCACCTGCGACACCCCGATGCAAGAAAACGTCAGCCTCGGCGGCTACGCGGTCTCCGTCGAAGCGACCGCCACCGGCGCCTCGACCTTCGAATCCTTCAACGTCGTGGCCGGTGAAATCGTCAGCTGCACCGGCAACGTCTGCGTGGTCAAATCCGAAGCCGGCGCCGACGTCGAAATCCAGGCCGGCTTCGAAGGCCCGGCGGTGCCCGAAGCCCACATCGAGATCACCGGCACCGGCGAAGGCGAAGTCCTCGGCATCGCCCCGGTGCCCGGCAACCCGCCGGTCAACTGCCACGGAGCGGCCCCCGGCGAAGGCACCTGCGACACCCCGATGCAAGAAAACGTCAGCCTCGGCGGCTACGCGGTCTCCGTCGAAGCGACCGCCACCGGCGCCTCGACCTTCGAATCCTTCAACGTCGTGGCCGGTGAAATCGTCAGCTGCACCGGCAACGTCTGCGTGGTCAAATCCGAAGCCGGCGCCGACGTCGAAATCCAGGCCGGCTTCGAAGGCCCGGCGGTGCCCGAAGCCCACATCGAGATCACCGGCACCGGCGAAGGCGAAGTCCTCGGCATCGCCCCGGTGCCCGGCAACCCGCCGGTCAACTGCCACGGAGCGGCCCCCGGCGAAGGCACCTGCGACACCCCGATGCAAGAAAACGTCAGCCTCGGCGGCTACGCGGTCTCCGTCGAAGCGACCGCCACCGGCGCCTCGACCTTCGAATCCTTCAACGTCGTGGCCGGTGAAATCGTCAGCTGCACCGGCAACGTCTGCGTGGTCAAATCCGAAGCCGGCGCCGACGTCGAAATCCAGGCCGGCTTCGAAGGCCCGGCGGTGCCCGAAGCCCACATCGAGATCACCGGCACCGGCGAAGGCGAAGTCCTCGGCATCGCCCCGGTGCCCGGCAACCCGCCGGTCAACTGCCACGGAGCGGCCCCCGGCGAAGGCACCTGCGACACCCCGATGCAAGAAAACGTCAGCCTCGGCGGCTACGCGGTCTCCGTCGAAGCGACCGCCACCGGCGCCTCGACCTTCGAATCCTTCAACGTCGTGGCCGGTGAAATCGTCAGCTGCACCGGCAACGTCTGCGTGGTCAAATCCGAAGCCGGCGCCGACGTCGAAATCCAGGCCGGCTTCGAAGGCCCGGCGGTGCCCGAAGCCCACATCGAGATCACCGGCACCGGCGAAGGCGAAGTCCTCGGCATCGCCCCGGTGCCCGGCAACCCGCCGGTCAACTGCCACGGAGCGGCCCCCGGCGAAGGCACCTGCGACACCCCGATGCAAGAAAACGTCAGCCTCGGCGGCTACGCGGTCTCCGTCGAAGCGACCGCCACCGGCGCCTCGACCTTCGAATCCTTCAACGTCGTGGCCGGTGAAATCGTCAGCTGCACCGGCAACGTCTGCGTGGTCAAATCCGAAGCCGGCGCCGACGTCGAAATCCAGGCCGGCTTCGAAGGCCCGGCGGTGCCCGAAGCCCACATCGAGATCACCGGCACCGGCGAAGGCGAAGTCCTCGGCATCGCCCCGGTGCCCGGCAACCCGCCGGTCAACTGCCACGGAGCGGCCCCCGGCGAAGGCACCTGCGACACCCCGATGCAAGAAAACGTCAGCCTCGGCGGCTACGCGGTCTCCGTCGAAGCGACCGCCACCGGCGCCTCGACCTTCGAATCCTTCAACGTCGTGGCCGGTGAAATCGTCAGCTGCACCGGCAACGTCTGCGTGGTCAAATCCGAAGCCGGCGCCGACGTCGAAATCCAGGCCGGCTTCGAAGGCCCGGCGGTGCCCGAAGCCCACATCGAGATCACCGGCACCGGCGAAGGCGAAGTCCTCGGCATCGCCCCGGTGCCCGGCAACCCGCCGGTCAACTGCCACGGAGCGGCCCCCGGCGAAGGCACCTGCGACACCCCGATGCAAGAAAACGTCAGCCTCGGCGGCTACGCGGTCTCCGTCGAAGCGACCGCCACCGGCGCCTCGACCTTCGAATCCTTCAACGTCGTGGCCGGTGAAATCGTCAGCTGCACCGGCAACGTCTGCGTGGTCAAATCCGAAGCCGGCGCCGACGTCGAAATCCAGGCCGGCTTCGAAGGCCCGGCGGTGCCCGAAGCCCACATCGAGATCACCGGCACCGGCGAAGGCGAAGTCCTCGGCATCGCCCCGGTGCCCGGCAACCCGCCGGTCAACTGCCACGGAGCGGCCCCCGGCGAAGGCACCTGCGACACCCCGATGCAAGAAAACGTCAGCCTCGGCGGCTACGCGGTCTCCGTCGAAGCGACCGCCACCGGCGCCTCGACCTTCGAATCCTTCAACGTCGTGGCCGGTGAAATCGTCAGCTGCACCGGCAACGTCTGCGTGGTCAAATCCGAAGCCGGCGCCGACGTCGAAATCCAGGCCGGCTTCGAAGGCCCGGCGGTGCCCGAAGCCCACATCGAGATCACCGGCACCGGCGAAGGCGAAGTCCTCGGCATCGCCCCGGTGCCCGGCAACCCGCCGGTCAACTGCCACGGAGCGGCCCCCGGCGAAGGCACCTGCGACACCCCGATGCAAGAAAACGTCAGCCTCGGCGGCTACGCGGTCTCCGTCGAAGCGACCGCCACCGGCGCCTCGACCTTCGAATCCTTCAACGTCGTGGCCGGTGAAATCGTCAGCTGCACCGGCAACGTCTGCGTGGTCAAATCCGAAGCCGGCGCCGACGTCGAAATCCAGGCCGGCTTCGAAGGCCCGGCGGTGCCCGAAGCCCACATCGAGATCACCGGCACCGGCGAAGGCGAAGTCCTCGGCATCGCCCCGGTGCCCGGCAACCCGCCGGTCAACTGCCACGGAGCGGCCCCCGGCGAAGGCACCTGCGACACCCCGATGCAAGAAAACGTCAGCCTCGGCGGCTACGCGGTCTCCGTCGAAGCGACCGCCACCGGCGCCTCGACCTTCGAATCCTTCAACGTCGTGGCCGGTGAAATCGTCAGCTGCACCGGCAACGTCTGCGTGGTCAAATCCGAAGCCGGCGCCGACGTCGAAATCCAGGCCGGCTTCGAAGGCCCGGCGGTGCCCGAAGCCCACATCGAGATCACCGGCACCGGCGAAGGCGAAGTCCTCGGCATCGCCCCGGTGCCCGGCAACCCGCCGGTCAACTGCCACGGAGCGGCCCCCGGCGAAGGCACCTGCGACACCCCGATGCAAGAAAACGTCAGCCTCGGCGGCTACGCGGTCTCCGTCGAAGCGACCGCCACCGGCGCCTCGACCTTCGAATCCTTCAACGTCGTGGCCGGTGAAATCGTCAGCTGCACCGGCAACGTCTGCGTGGTCAAATCCGAAGCCGGCGCCGACGTCGAAATCCAGGCCGGCTTCGAAGGCCCGGCGGTGCCCGAAGCCCACATCGAGATCACCGGCACCGGCGAAGGCGAAGTCCTCGGCATCGCCCCGGTGCCCGGCAACCCGCCGGTCAACTGCCACGGAGCGGCCCCCGGCGAAGGCACCTGCGACACCCCGATGCAAGAAAACGTCAGCCTCGGCGGCTACGCGGTCTCCGTCGAAGCGACCGCCACCGGCGCCTCGACCTTCGAATCCTTCAACGTCGTGGCCGGTGAAATCGTCAGCTGCACCGGCAACGTCTGCGTGGTCAAATCCGAAGCCGGCGCCGACGTCGAAATCCAGGCCGGCTTCGAAGGCCCGGCGGTGCCCGAAGCCCACATCGAGATCACCGGCACCGGCGAAGGCGAAGTCCTCGGCATCGCCCCGGTGCCCGGCAACCCGCCGGTCAACTGCCACGGAGCGGCCCCCGGCGAAGGCACCTGCGACACCCCGATGCAAGAAAACGTCAGCCTCGGCGGCTACGCGGTCTCCGTCGAAGCGACCGCCACCGGCGCCTCGACCTTCGAATCCTTCAACGTCGTGGCCGGTGAAATCGTCAGCTGCACCGGCAACGTCTGCGTGGTCAAATCCGAAGCCGGCGCCGACGTCGAAATCCAGGCCGGCTTCGAAGGCCCGGCGGTGCCCGAAGCCCACATCGAGATCACCGGCACCGGCGAAGGCGAAGTCCTCGGCATCGCCCCGGTGCCCGGCAACCCGCCGGTCAACTGCCACGGAGCGGCCCCCGGCGAAGGCACCTGCGACACCCCGATGCAAGAAAACGTCAGCCTCGGCGGCTACGCGGTCTCCGTCGAAGCGACCGCCACCGGCGCCTCGACCTTCGAATCCTTCAACGTCGTGGCCGGTGAAATCGTCAGCTGCACCGGCAACGTCTGCGTGGTCAAATCCGAAGCCGGCGCCGACGTCGAAATCCAGGCCGGCTTCGAAGGCCCGGCGGTGCCCGCGCCGACCGTCTCCTCGGTCAGCCCCAACCACGGACCGCCAAACACCGCGGTGACGATCACCGGTGAACACTTCACCGGCGCCACTGCGGTCAAGTTCGGGGCCACCAATGCCGGCGGCACGATCACGGTCAATGGCGCCGGCACCCAGATCACCGGCGTCACCAGCCCGGCGAGCTGCACCTCGGGCACCGTCGACGTCACCGTCACCACCCCCGGCGGCACCTCGACGACCTCGGCCAGCGACCACTTCACCTGCGAAGCGGCCCCGCCGCCCGCGCCGTCCGTCAGCAGTGTCAGCCCCAACCACGGACCGCCTAACACCGCTGTGACGATCACCGGTGAACACTTCACCGGCGCCACTGCGGTCAAGTTCGGGGCCACCAATGCCGGCGGCACGATCACGGTCAATGGCGCCGGCACCCAGATCACCGGCGTCACCAGCCCGGCGAGCTGCACCTCGGGCACCGTCGACGTCACCGTCACCACCCCCGGCGGCACCTCGACGACCTCGGCCAGCGACCACTTCACCTGCGAAGCGGCCCCGCCGCCCGCGCCGTCCGTCAGCAGTGTCAGCCCGACCAGCGGTCCGACCGCCGGCGGCAACACGGTCGAAGTCAGCGGGCTCAACCTGACCGGTGCCACCGAAGTCAAATTCGGCAGCGTCTCGGCTACTCCGGAATCGAGCAACTTCGTCAAGGTCACGGTCAAGGCTCCGCCACACCTCGCCGGCACCGTGGACGTCCGCGTCGTCACCGCGGGTGGAGAATCGCCGGTCAACAGTCCGGCCGATCACTACACCTTCCTCGCCCCGGAAGTGACCGCTGTCGTCCCAAGCGAAGGTCCGGCCGCCGGCGGCACCGAAGTGGCGATCACCGGCTCTAGGTTCGGCGGCGCCACCGAAGTCAAATTCGGATCCACGCCCGCCGCTGCGATGACGGTCGAAAGCGCCACCGAAATCAAGGCCACGACCCCCGCACATGCGGCGGGCCCGGTGGCTGTTATCGTCTGCGACGCTGGCGACTGCTCGCCGAGTGGGGTCACGGCCGCAAACGAATTCACCTTCGTCGCGCCGCCGACGGTTACCGGCGTCAGCCCCGATAGCGGCCCTGCGATCGAAGGCGGCACCGAAGTGACGATCGCCGGCAGCGGTTTCACCGGCGCCGAAGAAGTCAAGTTCGGCGCAGCCGAAGTCGCATGCGAAGGCGCGGGCGAAGAACTGGGCAAGGACTGCCAAGTCCTCAGCGACTCTGAAATCAAGGCGACCACGCCGCCCCACGAAGCGGGCATCGTCGACGTTCACGTGGTAATCCCGGTCGGCGGTGAATCGGCGGCCAACCCGCCCGACGACCAGTTCACCTACGAAGTCCTCGACCACCCGCTCTCCGTTTCCACCTCTGGAACCGGCGCCGGCACCGTCGAATGCGGCACCGGCGGCGGTCCGCACCCCTGCGCCGCCGAATATCCCGAAGCCACCGTGGTCAAGCTCACCGCCAGCCCCGCGGCGGGCTCCGAATTCATCGGCTGGACCGGCGCTGGCTGTTCCGGCAGTGGAGCCTGCGAAGTGACGATGAGCGCCGCTCGCAGCGTCGACGCCCGCTTCGACCTCGCAGCGGTTCCACCGAAACCGGAATACAGCCTGACGGTCAACAAGACCGGCCCCGGCTCAGGTTCGGTGAGCTGCAACGGCGGTACTTGCGCGTCGAAGTACCCGGAAGGGACGATCGTGACGCTCAGCGCCAATGCCGACTCCGGCTCAAGCTTCTACGGCTGGACGGGCGCCGGTTGCTCCGGTAGCGGGAACTGCGTCGTGACCATGAACGGCGACGTCACCGTGACGGCTGCCTTCGAATCCGCCGGATCAGGCGGAGGAGGGGGAGGCGAAGAACCCGGCAAGGCGATCGCCCCCGGCAAGATCGTGGTCAAGGGCAACAGCGCTATCGTCAAGCTCGCATGCCGGGGCGGCGGCGCCTGCAGCGGCGTGCTGAAGCTCTTCGCCAAGCTCCCCGCCGGGCACGGCAAGAGCAAGCGCCAGCACAAGAAGTCGAAGCTCGTGCTGATCGGCAAGCGGCGCTTCAGCGTCGGCGCTGGGGCATCCAAGTCGATCAAGGTGACCATCACCAACGGCAAGGCCAAGCAGCAGCTCAGGAAGAAGGGCAAGCTACAGGCAAAGGTGAAGGGCACCGGCGTCCAGGCGAGGAGCGTCCAGCTCCGCCTTCCGACCAACCGGAAGACGCACAAGCACCACCATAAGCGCGGGCACGGGTAGCCCGGCCTCGAGCACTGGGGGCCGCTGAACAGCGGGGCGGCCCCCGAGTGGGCGGGCAAAGTGATCGACTGTTCTTTATCATTGTGCTCACCATGTCGGTGTGGCTCATATCCGGGAGGCTTCGAAAGACCTTTGCGTGTCGGCGAAGGGCGGTCTACCTTGCGCTCGGCGCGCTGACTGTTCTCGGATTTCTTGGGCCGGCGGCACAAGCCGAAGCCGCCCCCGGCCTCTTCACCCGCGGCGAAACACCGCTCGGCTGCGAAGGCGGGAAAATCGAAGGCTCCCAGGAAGGCGGGCCGACGGAAAACTACTTCGAAGCCTTCGGAGAACGGATCGGCTGCACAGAAGAAGGCGTCGCATACGCGGCCGAAACCGAAACCGGCCGGGACTCGGCGCTCTCGCTCACCCCCTCTTACACGAAGTGCTGGACCTTAGAAGGAGGCGAACTCTTGTTGCCGGTCACAGTCGAAATGAACGGCTGCCACTACGACCTCGACCAGCCGCAACCCGCCGAAGGAGGCGGTTACACGGGCACCGCCGGCCTCCTGTGCCCCGAAGGCGAACAGGTCGAAATCCACTTCTATCTGTTCGGCAATGAGGAAGAACACTCGGTCCAGGTCTGCCTGATCGGGATATCGCCCGCCGCCGGCACAAGCCACGTCGCCTACGCCAACCTCGAAGGCGAAGGCGAATCCAAAGACCGGATCGCCGCCGAAGCGACACTGGGAGGAATCCACGCCGAACGGAGCGGCACCTGCGGGCAAGCGGAAACCTCCGAAGCGAGCCTGCACGGCAACGTGATCCTGGCGAGCTCGGGACATGACGTGTGGGTGGAAGACTGAGGTCACGGCTGTCCCGGTTGCGAGCGGGAGGGAGTCGCCCCGCCTTCCCTCGCGGGCACGCCGCGCGCCGGAGGGGGCGAAACACGATCACGCTGCTGCCAGTGGCGCTGCTGGCTCTGCTGCTGGCCGGCTGCGCCGATTCCGGGTCAGCCGACCCTGGCGCGGCGGGGGCCTTCGACGCCGGCTACGCCTGGCGCCTGATCGAACGGCAGGTGGACATCGGGCAGCGGCTGGCCGGGTCGCCTCAGCTGCGACGCCTCGCCGTGCGGCTGCGGCGCCTGCTTCCCGCCGGCCGCTTCGAAGCGATCCCCGGCGAACCGCGGCTTCGCAACATCGTCGGCGTGCTTCCAGGCCGCCTGCCAGCCGTAGTCCTCGCCGCGCACTACGACACGCTTGCCGCGCCGCGCGGATTCGTCGGGGCCAACAATGGCGCCGCCGGCACGGCCATCGCGATCGCGGCGGCGCGCGCTCTGCGCGAGGAAGGCGCAGAAGCGGGTGGCCGCGAAGTGCGCTTCGTGCTCTTCGACGGCGAGGAGCCACCGGCCGGCCTGCCCGAAGACAGCGCCAACTTCTACAGCGAAGGCCTGCGCGGCTCGCGCGCCTATACCACCGCCCACCCGGGGGCAACCGCCTCGATGATCCTGCTCGACTATGTCGCCAATCGCGGCCTGCTCCTGCCCCGCGAGGCCACCTCGACCCCCGCGCTGTGGACCCGCCTGCTGATCGCCGCCGAAGCCGTCGGCGCCGGCCGCGTCTTCTCCGCCCGGGCCGGCCCCGCGGTCACCGACGATCACACGCCCTTCCTGCGCGCCGGAGTCCCCGCGATCGACCTGATCGACTGGCGCTACCCGGGCCACAGCCTCGCTGACGGAATCGACAGGCTCTCGCGCCGGAGCGTCGCCGGGGTTGGCGAAACCGTCGTAAGGCTGATCTCCGAACTGCGCCGGGAATGACTGCGCTCAGCCCGCCTGCAGCCGGCGCACGGCCTCGCCGAGGCGGGCGATGGCCACCGGCTCACCGCTGCCGTCGTCGTCGCGAAGCACCCCGGAGTCCAGGTCGGCGACCCCCCGCGGGTGAAGTTCGCGCAGGACCTCGCCGAGCTGGTCGGCGAGGCGTTCGACCGGCCCCGTGAAGCCGGATGACCCGCGCTGGCTGAGGATTCGATCGACCTCCTCGCGCGCCTCCCGGTAGCGCGAGGCCATGAGCAGCGAGCAGGCCAGGAACAGCTGCGAGTGCAGCGCGTCGAAGCCCCCCGGCCCCGGCTCGGCGGCGGCGAAGAGCTCGCAGGCGCGGGCGTGCGCCGTGATCGCTTCGCGTTGGCGGCCGAGCTCGTCGAGCGTTAGGCCCCGGGCGCGCAGGACCTTCGCGGTCGCGACGCTCTCGGGGCCGTGCTTCGGATGGTCGGCGATCGCATCGAGCAGCCGGTCGCATAGCGCCAGCGCCTCCTCCGGCCGCCCTTCCTTGCGCCGCCTCTCCGCCTTCACGCCCAGCTTCTCGATCCGCTCGGCGAGGATCGCGCGCCGCATCTCCCGGGCGTCGCGGATTCTCCGGTGCTCCACCCCGAAAGCCGGGTGATGGCTGTAGCGCGTGTCGAGCGCGGTGAAGACGGCGAGCGCCTCGTCGTTGCGCGAGAGGTGCAGCAGGTAGACGCCGCACTGCCAGCGCATGTCGACCAGCTGCTCGCTGCTCGAGTCCACGTCTGGGTGACGCTCGAGCGCGCCGAGGACCCACTGCGCTTCAGCGAGCGCGTCCTCGTGGCGCCCGAGCTTGAACAGCGTGACCGCCCGTTCGCCGCGCAGCTCGATCGTCTTGAGGTGGCCGGGCCCATGCGCGCCGTCGGCCATGAGCAGGTCAATCACCCTGGTCTCCTCGGCTAGCGCCCCCTCGAAATCTTCGCTCGCCCAGAGCTCGCGTCGCCTCGCCCGCGAGGCGACCTCCGCGCGCCTTGCCCGATGCCCGTTCAACACGAGGAGAGTATCGCTCAGGAAACGACACGGTGGCAAGAAAGCTGTGAAAATATCCATATGGAGGGGAACGCGGGCGCGGCGCTGGAGGTGGACCTGCGGATCGTCGCGCCGACCGAAGTGATCGCGGCGTTTGCCACCGAGTTCGAGACCGTGGGACGGAAGGTCGCTGTCTCCGACGTCGTCGACCCGAGCTACCTCGGCCTCGACTTCTCCACGATCGCCGACCTCTGCACGATCGTCAGCGTCGCCCTGATCGACGACGCGCTGATCCCGGCGCTGGCGCGCTGGGTTTGCTCCAAGGCCAAGCGGCAGCGAATCATGGTCGAGTCGCCGCACGGCAGGGTCATCTTCGACACCGACGAAGATCTGACCCCGGAGGAGATCCGTACCCGCCTCGCGGAGATCATCAAGCTGTTCTGATGGATGCCGATCGGTTCGGGTCCTTCGACGGCCGGTTCCTCGGGATCTCGTTGGAGCTGGGCGGCGGCGCCGAGCGTGGGGCGCTCCCCTGGCTCTCGCCCGCTGCTCTGGAGCCGCAGGCCGCACGCTCGGCGATCAAGGGATTGCGGGCGGATGCGCCGCTCCAGGGGCTGCTTGAGATGACCAGCGTGACCCATGAGCTGCGTCACTTCCACGACTTCCTGCTCTCGCCGCTGGGGGCGAACGTGCTCCGCTCGCGCTACCTGGCCGCGATCAACGGCTTCCCGCTGTTGCCCTGGCTCACCGCCCAGGAGCGCAGCGTGCCCGTCCCGTTGAGCACCTGGATCACGATGCCGGCTGAGCGGCGGGAGTCATACTGGCGGCGCGCTTCGCTGCACGCGGAGGCCATACGCGGCCGGCCGCTGGCGCCGCCGCTCGACGTTCCCTTCGCCCCGACGGTCACCCCGTTCGGGCGCGGTGACGGCTTCAGCTACCAGCTGATCGGCGAAGAGGGGATCGATGACCTGATCATGCTCGTGGCGGGCCAGCTCAGGCGCGCGGAGTACCTGCTGGGAGGCGTCGTCCAGAACGGCGAGCTGTGGAGTCCCGGCCAGCTGTTCGAGGTCAACGCCCTGCTCACGCAGGTCCAACACCTGCATCTGGTCGCCGGCACCGAGGTGGCCGACGGCGTGCTGGCCGCGCTGACGGCCGGCAATAGCTGCTACACGCCGATCCTGCGGCGGATCTGGCGGGCCTTCGCAAGTCGCCGGGGAAATGACGTCGGCATCGCTATCCCCGACGTCGTCGCGGTCTGCTCTTTCGCCCTGCTCGGGAGCTGCGAGGGCGAATACCTCTATGGAGAGGCGATGGTGCGCTTCGCGCTGATCGCCGCTCACGTCGCCAAGCACGGGATGAGCGAAGCCCCCACGATCGCCGAGCTGTACGGGGAATGGGACGAGGTGCTTGCCGCCGCCGGCCGGGACGGGGGGCCGACCCTCGGCGGGGTCGAGAAATCGCTGCGGGACGAGGAGGAGCTCGCGGCCCGCCTCGACCGCGAACTCGACCCCCCGGCGAAGGACGACCTCGCAGGGCCGATGAAACTCGCCTGCCAGCAGTATCTCGTCGCCCGGCGGGCGCTCGTGAAGCGCTTTCTGGCCGACCCCGACACCTATCTGCGACCGCGCTCCTACCTCCGCTCCCTGGCGGAGCTGCCGCGGCCCGCGGTCCGCGTCGAGGCGCCCGGATGCCCGGTGGCGGAGACCGCCCGCTTCCTCGAATCGGTCGGTTGGGCTCGTTGCCTCCCCGACCACGGGGCGGTGCTGGCGAACCCGCCGCGCGAGCTGCTGCCGGGCCTCGGCTCCTTCTATCTGAACTCGCTGGACATCGCGACGGATGCGCTGATGAGCGTCGAAACAGTCTTCGTCGACGGCCCGCTTGCCGTCACGGAGATCGGCCTGCGTTTCCTCAACGCGCTCGCCGCCGACCTGCAGCTGATGCGCGTCTCCGTGCCACGGCCGCCGCCGCCGCTCTCGCTGCGCGAAGGCGGCGCCCGCTTTCACGGCGCGCTCCGCTCGGCTGAGCAGAGCAAACGCAATACGTAGTTCTCTATACTTAATCAATTCAGATCGAAGGAGGGGAGCTGTGCCGCGCAAAGCGCTCATCTTTACCATCGCCGTGGCGATCGCCGCCGCGCTGGCCGCAGGCTGCGGCGGCTCGGGCGGCGCGGGAGATACGGCGGGGAGCTCGGCTGCCGCCGGCGGAGGCGAATCGCGAGAAGAAGTCGGCGCCGGGAAATCTTCGACCACGCCGGAGCCGGATCGGAAGCAAGCCGAAGCAGGCGGCGGCTCCTCGGCGACCCCGAGCCGGCCCGGGGCGCCGGAGGCGGTGAAGCCGGAAACCGCAACGCCAGAAGCCGCGAAGCCCGAAGCGCCCGCAAGAGGCGGCAAACAATCCGAACGGGGGCAAGGCCAGGCGCAGGGCAGCCCCGCGCCGGCGAAGGCGGCATTCATCAAGCAGGCGAACCGCATCTGCGCGCAGGACCGAAAGACGAGGGAGAAGGCGGCGGGCGTCTACTCCAGGAGCGGCGGAGCCAAGGGCAGCGCCAAAGAACGCGTGGTCGGTCTGATCCGCGGCATCTACATCCCGGCGTTCGAAGAACAGGTCGCCCACCTGCGCGGCCTGGCCGCGCCGGCGGGAGAGGGGAGTGAGCTAGAAGAACTCGAGCGCGCGCTCGAGGACTGGGTCCGGGCGATGCACCGCGTGAAGGGCCTGAAGCCGAGTCCGGCGGCGAACAAGGCGAGTCTCCGTGCCGCAACCCTCGCCAAGCGCTACGACCTGGACGAATGCAGTCCTGCGGTGCAAGGCGGTTCCCAGTGACCCTGACCCCCTTCCAAAGGAGGAAATCCATGCTGATGAAGACGTCGATCCTCGCGGTCGCGGCCGCCACCATCGCCGGCCTGGTGGTCGGCTGCGGAGGTAGCTCGGGCGGGGCGTCGACCGGCTCCGGGGGCTCCACGGAATCCGCGACGAACGCGGGCCGCCCCTCCACGGCGGAATCCGAAGGCGACAGGGGCGGAGGAAACTCGGGCGAAGGCGCCTCCGGGGTGAGCGGCTCCTCGCTGAGCAAGGCCGAATACGTCAAGCAGGCAAACGCGATCTGCGCCCGCGACCGCAAGCAGAGGACCGAAGAAATCACCGCCTACACGAAGAAGAAGAACGGCCAGTCTGAAAAGGAACGCCTCAGCGGCATGGTCCACGACGTCTACATCCCCGCGATGGAATCCCACCTGGCGAACCTGCGCGCTCTCGGTGCCCCCGAGGGCGAAGAAGCCCAGGTGGAGGCGATCCTCCAAGCCGAGGAGGAATGGCTCGACGCGATCCGCGGACTGGAATCGCTCGCCGCCAGCCCCGCGATCAACAAGAAGATCGCCCGCGCCGGCGAACTGGCGAAGAAGTTCGGCCTCGAAGAATGCCTCGTCAGCTGACCTCCGCCTGACCCGCCCAACGCCCTCCGCGGGTCCGGCGGCAGCCCCGGCGGCTCGATCGGAGGCCCGACGGGGACACGAAGCCCCGAGCGCGCCGATCTTCGCGCGCGCAGATCGGCGCCCCCGCAAATCGCTCAAACGCGATTTGCGGGGGAAAAGCCCAGGCCGGCTCCTCCCCGTCCAATAGCACTCAGATAAACTTGACTACCGGGCCAAAATCCTCTAAACATTCCCTTGACCCCAGAAGGGGCGGCGTGGCGCGGAAAGCGCGGCGCGAAACCAAGGAAAGGAAGAGAGAGATGATTCGCAATCTCAAGGTCCTGGGCCTCCTGGCCGTGGCGGCGCTGGCGATCAGCGCGTTCGGCGCTTCGGCGGCGCAGGCGCAGGAAGGCACGTTCACACTGGGCGAAACACCGGAAACCCACACGGAAGGAGAAATCACAGGCAAACAGATAGGAAACGTACCGACAACAAACTACTTTAAAGCCGGTACCCAGCGGATCAGCTGCACAAACGAAGGGGTCGACTACCAAGGTGAAACCCTCACCGGGGTAGAGACCGACTTGACAATGACCGCGTCGTACAACAAATGCTGGGTATATGAAGAAGACGAACCAAGCTTGCCGGTGACAGTCAACATGAATGGTTGCGACTACCACTTCGACCGCCCGCATACAGTTGAAGAAGAAGTGTATACAGGCACCGTCGACCTGGTCTGCGAAGAAAGCGAAGGCGTTGAAATCGACGTCTACCTGTTTGGAAACGAGGAAAGCCACTCGGTAAAAGTGTGTCATATTCTCGTGACACCAGGGAACAACACAGAACATGTCGTCTACACGCCGGACCCCGAAAAAGACAACGGGAAAGACGCGGTCATCGCGACAGCGACAGTCGAAGGACAGATTCCGGTTCATAAGAGCGGAACCTGTGGGGAAAGCACAGAATTCAGTGATTTCCACAGCCAGGTGACAGTGACAAGCCCCGGGCACGACGTCTGGATCAGCGACTGACAAGGTGCAAGCAAGCGTCGACGAGACGCGAACCGCACCGAGAGCCGGGGCTTCCCGGCTCTCGGTGCGTAGCTCACCCACAGTTGACGAGTCAGTGGCAGGCCGATATACTGCCCGGCGCGTACCGGGAGAGCCCCCGGCGTGGAGAGGAGAGATTTGCGGATCCCCCAGCGGGGCAGGCAGGGTTATGCGGCGGGGCGGCGTTCGGCGTCGATGGTTGCAGCGGTGATCTTGGCGGGCTTGCTCTGGAGTGCTCCGGAGGCGGATGCCACCAAGGTGCCGAGTTTCGGTTTCGGCGGACCGCATCTCCCCTGCGGCGGAAATTGCGGCGGGGAATTCCTTAACAACAGCGCCCGCGGCGTGGCGATAAACGAGACCGGCGCCGGGGGTGTCGGGGTCGGCACCGTCTACGCTGAGGATGCGAATTTCAACAATCGCTTTGCACGGATTCAGTCCTTCGATGCCGAAGGTGAATTTATCCGAGCCTGGGGTACGAACGCGATCGGCCCAGGGGCCGCTAACGACACGGGAACGGGCTTCGAGATCTGCGACACCGAAATAGGAGACTCAGCGGAAGACTGCCGCGGCGCGGAATTGCCAGAGCCAGGGTATGGATCAGGCGCGGGGGAATTCGGCAGCGTGCTCGGGGGCATCGCGGTTGACCAATCGACCGGCAACGTCTATGTCGCCGACATCGGCGGCACTGGCATCGGTTCGAACGTCGCCAACCGCCGAGTTCAGGTCTTCGACGCCAAAGGACACTTCCTGCGTGCGTGGGGGAAGAATGTCGACGCGACCATTCCGGGCACGGGCTTTGAGATCTGCACGGCAGCGTCGGGCGATATCTGTAAGGCGGGGGAGGCGGGCAGCGAAGCTGGTGCTTTTGGTTCGCTTTCACGCCTGGCTGCCGCGTCGATCGGCATGGGTGTGGACTCTTCTGGCAACGTCTACGTCGCCGATCCGGGCAACAAGCGTGTACAGGTGTTCGATTCAGAAGGCCACATCTCCGCCACTGAAACCTACCCATCGTTCGGGTTCAACAAGCCAAGTAGCCTCACTGCGATTCCGGCTGGCGGCGCGTATGTGCAGGGCCAGGAAGACATGATCTACCGTTTAAGTCCATCGCTGGCGGTCGACGGTTCCTTTGGGTCGGTCGCCGAACTGGGCAACGGCCGCCACCCGCTGGCGATCGACTCCGCGAGTGGCCACCTCTACGTAACCCTGACGGGGCCGATCGTCGGCCAGGTGGTCTACGAGTTAGACCCCGCCACGGGTGCACTGCTGAAGGTCCACGCCGACGCAAACTCAGGCGGCATTGGCATCGCCTTGAACGCGAGCGGCGACCGCCTTTATGACAGCCAGTTCAGCCGGATCGGGGTCTACGAGGAAGGCCCGACCCTGCCAGTCCCGGCGAGTGAGTCGGTCACCGAAAAGGGCGCCACGAAGGCCACCCTGCCCGGCTGGGTCTACCCCAACGGGCTCGAAGTGAGCGAACCGGACGGGTGCCGATTCGAATACCTGACGCGCGCCGAACGCCAGGAAAACGAGGGCGAAGAAAAGAACCCCTTCGCAGGTGCCCAGAGTGAGCCCTGCGACAAGAACGCATCTGAAATCGGGACCCCGATCGGCCCGGTGGAAGTGCAGGCCGAAGTCACCCACCTGAGGCCCGGCACCGTCTATGAGTTCCGCCTCCACGCCGCCAACGCCAACGGCCATCTGGAGAGCCGCAGCAGCTCCTTCGAAACCGATGTCACGGTGGTCACCGACGACCCTTTGGAAGCGATCCGCTCCGAAGCAGCGACCCTGAGCGGCAGCGTCAACCCGGCCGACGAACCGGTCCTCGCCTGTCGCTTCGAATACGGGCTAAGCCACTTCTACGGCGTGCCCGTCCCCTGCGGGGAATACTTCGACGAAGGAGCCGGTGAATGGAAGGCCCTCTCGGACCCGCCCAGCGAGCTCGAAGGCAGCTCTGAAATCGCCGTCCGCACCGAGATCGGAGGCCTGCACGTCGGAACCCTCTACCACTACCGCCTGCTCGCCGTCAACGGCGAAGCGGAAGAGGTCCCCGGTGAAGACGTCTCCTTCCGCACCCTCGGCCCGGCGATCGAAGCGAGCTGGGCCGAGGGCGTGAGCGAAAGCGAAGCGACGCTGAAGGCCGAAGTGAACCCGGAGGGAGAGGAAACGGTCTACCGCTTCGAGTATGGCACCGCTGGACCCTGCTCGGTCAACCCATGCACCGGAACCCCTGCGCCCGATGGGCCCGTCGGCTCTGACGAAGAAGCCCACACCCTGAACGCCTCACTCTCGGGGCTGGCCCCCGGCACGACCTACCACTACCGCGCGCTCGTCACGAGCGAATGCGAAGCCGCCGTGCAGTGCGTGAACGGAGGGCCCGACCTCTCCTTCACCACCGACGCCCCGATCCTTCTCGACACGGGCTGCTCGAACCAGGCCCACCGCACGGGTCCCGGCGCCGCGCTGCCAGAGTGCAGGGCCTACGAGATGGTCAGCCCGCCCGATAAAGGGGGAGGGGAGGTAGCGCCAGGTGGTGGCGAAGTCTTCGGTACGGGCCAGGCCGCTAGCAATGGAGCCCGCTTTGCTTACATCTCGCGCAAGCCCTTCGGTGATGCCGCTGCTGGTTCCTTGTATTCGCAGTATCTGGCAAGCCGGGGCGGCGAAGGATGGTCGTCGCACGGGCTCAACCCGCCCCAGGGGACGACCGTATTCGACCCGGAATTCAGCGTTGACTACGACCTCATTTGGCACTTCACCGCCTTCAGTCCCGACCTCTGCCACGCGCTGCTGGAAGACGACAACCTCGAACCGCTCGATCCCGCGGCGATACACGGCTACACCAACGTCTACCTCCGCGACAACTGCGCTCCCGGAGTCGACACCTACCGAGCGGTGACCCTGGGTGGAGCCCCGGTTTGGACCAATGAGTCCCTGTCTTATGGAGAAAGGGGTCTTTACCCACAGCCACTCAGCCTTTCAAACAACTTGAGCCACATTGTGTTCAGTGCGGAGGCGGGCCTCGCCCTCAACTCAGACCCAAAGGCTAGTGCACCTGGGGAAGGTGAACATGCGGAAGTCTATGACCTCACTGGCGGTGAACTCCATTTGGTGAGTGTGCTGCCGGGTGGCAGTGCCGATCCCGGTGAGTCGCGGGTGGGTTCAACGCGGTCGCATATCGCTGCCGACGGCAGTGTCTTCCGTGCGGTTTCCAACGATGGCTCGCGGGTCTTTTGGACCTCCAACCCCAGCGCCAGCGGCACCCTCTACGCGCGGGTCGACGACGCGCTGACGATCCCGGTCTCGGCGACGGTATCAACCGGGAGCCCGGCGTTGTACCAGGTGGCCAGTGTCAAGGGCTCGAGGGTGCTCTTCCTCAGTGGCGGGGGGCTGTGGGAGTTTGACGTCGACCAGGCGCTCGCCTCGGCAGATCCCGAAGAAGCGGACCCAGCGGCTGCGAGTCCGATCGCGGGGCGCTCGGGCGGCGTGGTCGGCGCCTCTGAAGATCTCTCCTACCTGTACTTCACCTCGCGGGAAGCGATCGCCGAATCGGGAGCCAACCAGTTCGGCGACGAAGCGCTGCCAGGGGAATGGAACCTCTATGTGCGCCACGAAACGGGTTACGGGGAAGTAAGGGTGAGCTTTATCGCCGCGATCGACGCGAAGGACCGCACGGGCCTGCATCAGATCAACGGCGCCACCACTGCCGGCTCTGCCGGTTCGGGCATCCCCGACGCCCAGGTCAGCCCCGACGGGCGCCACCTCGCCTTCACCTCGGTGCGCAGCCTGACCGGCTATGACAGCGCCGACACGGCCTCAGGTGATGCGGCGAGCGAGGCCTTCGTCTATGACGCCGATGCCGGCAAGCTCAGCTGTGTCTCCTGCAACCCGAGCGGCGAGCGGCCGCTGCAGATAGGCGAGGAACTCGGCGTCAAGGTGGCCGCCTTCGTCCCCGACCAGAGCCTCTCCAACTATGTCCGCCGCGCCCTCTCCTCCGACGGCAGCCGCCTCTTCTTCGAAGCCTACGACGCCCTGCTGCCGCAGGACAAGAACGACGCGCTCGACGTCTACGAGTGGGAGGCGGCAGGCACCGGCGGCCCCCACGGCTGCCACGTCGGCGACCCGAACTACCTCTTCCGCAACGACGGCTGCCTGAGCCTGATCTCGACCGGCCACAGCGCCGCGGACTCGGAATTCCTCGACGCCTCCGAAGACGGCTCAGACGTCTTCATCCGCACCGAAAGCTCGATCGACCCCCGCGACCCCGGCCAGATGGACGTCTATGACGCCCGCGTGGAAGGCGGCTTCCCGCCGCCCCCGCCCGAAGCCCCCGAATGCAACGGCGACGCCTGCCAGGCGGTCCCCGTCGTGCCGCCGCCGGCCAGCCCGCCGACCGCGGCGCCGGCCGGGGATGGCAACCTGCAAGAAGCAGGCAGCGCCGGGCGCTGCACCCGCGTCGCCCGCCGCGCACAGGCATTCGGCCGCAGGGCGAGGCTCCTGCGCCGCAACGCCGGCAGGCTCGCCCGCAACGGCAACCGGGCCAAAGCCCAGGGGCTGCGCAGCAAGGCCCGCCGCTTCGCCAGGGCCGCCCGCAGACAGTCCGGGCACGCCAAGCGCTGCCGAGCCCGCGCCAGCCGGAGGGCCGCCCGATGAAGCGCCTCGCCCTCTCCCTCGCGGCCTGCCTCTGCGCGCTGGGGGCCCTGCCAGGCCCCGCCGGCGCCTTCGGCCTGCACGGCTTCGAAGTGCGCTTCCTCGGCGAACACGGCGAAGAGCTCGCCCACCCCCAGGCGGGCAGCCACCCCTTCGCGATGGAAACCTTCTTCGAAGTCGACTACCAGGAAAACGCCGAAGGAAAGCCCGAAGTCGACGGCGACATCAAGGACCTCCTGCTGACCCAGATCGAGGGCTTCGCCGGCTCGACCACCGCGGTGCCGCGCTGCTCGAACCTCGACTTCGCGACGATCGTCTCCAACTTCCCCTCCTGCCCCGAAGAGACCGTCGTCGGCGCGCTGGCGGCCTTCGTCAACAACCCCCACGAAGCCCTCCCCGCCGCCGTCTACAACCTCACCCCGCCGCCCGGCGTCCCCGCCCGCCTGGGCTTTGAGATCAACAAGGTGCCGGTGACGATCGACGTCGGCCTAAAGCCCTCCCCCGACTACAACATCGTGGCCGACCTGGCCAACAACCCCCAGCCGCTGACCGTCTTCGGCGCCGCGACCCAGCTGTGGGGCCAACCGGCCGACCCCGCCCACGACTTCGCCCGCGGGCCCTGCCTGGGAACCGCCTCGCCGCCCAGCGTCACCGAAGGCATCCTCGAAGGCCGGCTCAACCTGATCGAAGGCGGGCCCGAGTGCCACTCCGAAGAACCGCCGGAGGCGCCGCCCTTCCTGACCATGCCGCGCTCCTGCGAGGGCCCGCTCTTCACCGCCTTTGAAGCCGACTCCTGGTGGGCGCCCGGCGCCTTCGTCACCGGCTCTGCGCCCAGCCCCGCGATGGGCGGCTGCGAGCAGCTCGAATTCAACCCCCGCATCTCCTCCAAGGCGACCGCCGACTCCGCCGCGGCGGGCACCGGCCTCGACTTCGGGCTCTCCTTCAAAGACCCCGTGGACGGCAGCGGCGAAGGGCTGATCGAAGCGGGCAGGCTCGCCCAGTCGGACCTAAAGCGGATCGAGGTGACGCTGCCGCGCGGGATGAGCGCCGACCCCTCCCTCGCCGAAGGGCTGGGCGTCTGCACGCCGGCCGACCTGGGGCGCGAGTCGATCGCCGCCGAAGCGGGCGAAGGCTGCCCCGACTCCTCCAAGATCGGCACCGTCGCCGTCGACACGCCGCTGGTGAACGAGCAGATCACCGGCAACGTCTACATCGCCCAGCCCGACGACCCGGCCAGCACCGCCCACGGCGCCGAGAACCCCTTCGACACCCTCATAGCCTTCTACATCGTCTTGAAGAACAAGGACCTGGGCGTCCTGGTCAAGGTGCCGGCCAAGGTAGAGCCCGACCCGGCCACCGGCCAGCTGACCACGGTCGTCGAGGACGCCCCCCAGGTGCCCTTCAGCGACTTTCACTTCCACTTCCGCGAAGGCCTCAGGGCGCCGCTGATCACCCCGCCGGGCTGCGGGACCCACACCACCGTGGCCAGGCTCACCCCCTGGGCGCGGCCGAACGAGACGATCGTCAAGGAAGCCTCCTTCCAGATCACCCGCGGGCCCGAAGGCGGCCCCTGCCCGAGCGGCCCCGCGCCCTTCGGGCCGGGCTTCGAAGCGGGCTCCCTGAGCGCCCAGGCCGGCGCCCACTCCCCCTTCTACATGCGGCTGACCCGCAAGGACGGCGAACAAGACATGACCAGGCTCTCCTCGGTCCTGCCCCCGGGCGTGGTCGGGCGGATCGCCGGCGTCGCCCGCTGCCCCGAGGCGGCGATCTCACTCGCGGGGTCAAAGAGCGGGCTCGCCGAGCGCGAGCACCCCTCCTGCCCCGAGGCCTCTGAGATCGGCCGCACGGTGGCCGGCGCGGGGGTCGGCTCCGCGCTCACCTACGTGCCCGGCTCGCTGTATCTGGCCGGCCCCTACAACGGCGACCCGCTCAGTGTCGTCTCGGTCACCCCGGCGCTCGCCGGCCCCTTCGACGCCGGCACCGTCGTCGTGCGCTTCGCCCTGACGCTCAACCCGATCAGCGCCGAAGTCGAAGTCGACGGCTCGGCCTCAGACCCGATCCCCCACATCCTGCGGGGCATCCCGCTGAACGTCAGAGACCTCCGCGTATACGCCGACCGCCCCGAGTTCACCCTCAACCCGACCTCCTGCGCCCCCGAGAGCGCCCGCGCGACCCTGTGGGGGGGAGGCACCGCGCTGGCGCCCGCCCCCGATTCCCCGGTAGCCCTCTCGACCCCCTACCACGCGGTCAACTGCGCCAAGCTCGCCTTCAAGCCCCGCCTGGCGCTGCGCCTGCGCGGCGGCACCCGCCGCGGCGCCTTCCCCGCCCTGCACGCCGTCTACGTCCCTCGCTCCGGCGAGGCCAACCTCTCGCGCCTCGCACTCGCCTTCCCGCGCTCGGAGTTCGTCGAACAGGGCCACTTCCGCACGATCTGCACCCGCGTGCAGTTCGCCGCCGGCCCCGGCCACGGCGCCCGCTGCCCCAAGGGCTCGGTCTACGGCCACGTCAAGGCCTTCACCCCGCTGCTGGACGAACCGCTGCAGGGCCCCGTCTACCTCAGATCCTCTGACCACAACCTCCCCGACGCGGTCTTCGCCCTGCACGGCCCGCCCAGCGCCGAAGTCGACCTCGAGGTCGCGGTGCGCATCGACTCGGTCAAGGGCCGCCTGCGCGCCACCGTGCAAAACGTCCCCGACGCCCCCGTCACCCGCACGGTCGTCGACATGCAGGGGGGCCAGAAGGGGCTGTTCGTCAACAGCAGAAACCTCTGCTTCAAGCCCGGCGCCAACCGCGCCCGGGCAAACCTGCTGGCCCAAAACGGGCGCCGCGACCAGCTCCGCCCCCTCCTGCGGGCGAGAGGCTGCCACAAGCGGCGCGCCCATAAGCGCCACCAGCGCCACGCCCGGCCCCAGTCCTCCGGGCGCTAGAGCGACCGGGCCCGGCTCCTGACCCGCATCCCCGTCCACCTGTAGTCGGTACGGTGCCGGCGGGAGCGCTACCCATTGACTGAGATATCCGACAGGTCGGTCTGCGTGCTCGCCCAGCTGATGGTCGATCAGAAAGACGGCCGGGGCGGGCTGGACAGCTATGGACCCTTCGTCGCCCATTGCCTCGCGAAGCGCGACGATGCTGTCGTGTCGACGCCCGTGCTCCAAGAGGCGCTCAAGAGCGAGTGGGGCATAGACCTTCCGCAGGCCGTGATCGGCGAGGTGCTGCGAACGCTGGCCTCGCGGGAGCTCGTCACCGCAGATGAAGGCGTGTACAAACCAAATCGGGACAAGCTCCGCGATTACGACCTCGGGCAGCAGAGGGCCAAGGCGGATCGGGCCCGCAACGAGCTCCTCGCGGGTATCCGGGCGTTTGCCTCGGAGAAGTTTGGGCTCGAGTGGTCCGACGCCAAGGCCGGCGACGCGCTTCATTCCTACGCGGAAGGGTTCTCGTCGCGCATACTCGCGGCCGCGCTGACAGGAAGCAGCATTGACGGCCGACCCCCGGAGTCCGAATCCGACAAGTACGTGATCCATCGGTTCGCGTCGCACGTCAACGATCACGACCAGCGGCTGTTCGATTCCCTGGTCGTTCGTGTCAAAGGACGGATGCTCGCGGACCGTATGTACTACCTGAGCGAGAACAGGAACGAGGTGCCTTCGCTTGAGAAAGTCGAGGTGTACCTCGACGGCCCGGTGCTCCTCTTCGTGCTCGGCCACGCCGGTCCCGAGGTTCGCGGGTACTACGCCGAGATGCTCGAGATGTTGAAGAGGCAAGCCGCCGTGGTCCGCTGCTTCGACCACTCGGTCACCGAGGGCCGCGAGATTCTCGACGCGGCGGCCCACAAGTCGAGAACCGGGAAGACGAGCGAGAGCTTTCACGGGGACGTTGTCTCGTTTCTCGTCCGCTCCGGGAAGGACCCGGTCGAGATCGAGCTGATGTCTGAGCGCCTGCCCAACGATCTTTTGAAGCTGGGTATCAACCCGGTTGAGACCCCCGCCCGAAGGGAGCGCCTGCAGTCCGACGAGGCCACCCTCGATGAGCGCCTCGAGCGGGCGCTCAGGTACAGTCACAAACACGCCCGGGATCGAGACATCGACTCCCTCACGGCGATCTACCGCCTTCGCGACGGAAAGACCACCCGGGAACTCGCCGAGTGTCGAGCGCTCTTCGTCACCCACAACTTCACCCTCTTCAGGGTCGCCACGAGTTTCTTCAAAGGCAAGGACCGGCGAGCCGTATCGCCGTGCGCCCACGACGCCGCGCTGACGACGATGCTGTGGCTGAGGGAACCGCATGCGATGCCGGACCTCCCGAAGGACCGTCTGATCGCCGACGCCTACGCGGCTCTCAATCCGAAACCTGAGCTTTGGAGAAAATACATCGAGGAAATCGACCGCCTGCGCTCCAGCGGCGGGCTCGAAGAGGAGGATGCCGTCTACCTTCGCTACGGGCGTGAGGCCCAGGAAGCCCTCATGGACGAGACCAGGGGAGACCCCGAGGCTTTCACGGCCGGGACCGTCTCGGAGGTGCTCCAACGTGCACAGGAAGTCACGAAAGCTCGCGCCGACAAACGTGTGCAGGACGCAGAGTCAATGGCCGCGGCGGCGACCTCCAGGCTCGAGCACAGCCGAAACAGGGTTCGAAGCGCCTCCCAGCGCCTCGGCTTGTTCATTGCGGCCTCCGCTCTGGTGATTTTCTCGATTCTGATCGTGACCGGCATGGTCTTCGGACCTCTCGGTCCCATCAAGCACCCCTTCGTTCCCGGCGCGCTGCAGGTCGCGGCTGTCATCGCGTTCCTGCTGGCCACGGCGGTGACGATGTTCTTCCGCCGGTCTCTTCTCGAGTACAGAGCGGCCGCTGCGCGAGCGCTCGGCGCGCGGATCGAATCGGTTGGCTTCAGGTTGATGGGGCTCGGCGACCAGGACGGCGAGGAGCAGTCGCCCTCGCCGTAGCCGCTGCAACCTCCGGTGTGAAACGGGGCGAAACAACGCCCGCGCCCACTCGTCCGGCCACTGCCCGGGGTCTCTACCGCGTACAGAGCGTCGCGCGCGCCGATCGACGCGCGCAGATCGCGCAGGCAAGATTTGCAGGGGAATCGCCGGGCGTCGCACCAAGCTCCGCGCCAACTATTAGATAAACCTTGACTAATCGCCCCTAGTCCGCTACACCTTCGCAAGCCCCAAAGCGGGCGGCGGGCCGCAATCGCGGCGCGCCAATCAAGCGAAAGGAACGAAGAGATGATTCGCAATCTCAAGGTCCTGGGCCTCCTGGCCGTGGCGGCGCTGGCGATCAGCGCGCTGGCGGCGTCGGCGGCGCAGGCGGAAGTCGGCGAACCCGGAACCTTCACAGCCGGGCTGACACCGAGCACGCATACACACACCGAAATCCACGGAGAACAGTACGGCACGCATGAAGACAACTTCTTCAGCAGCGCCGCTGGGGTCCTCTCGTGTGAAAACCAGCACGTGACATACACCGGAACAAGCAAAACCGGCGAAGACACGGAACTGTCGATCGCTCCGAGCTACGGTGGCTGCCGGACCCTGGAAGAAGGAAAAACAGGGCTGCCGGTCAAAGTGGAAACGCACGAATGCGAATACCAGTTCAAGCGACCGAAAACAATCGAAGGCGGCCAGTACACAGGAACCGCCGGTCTGGAATGCCCGGAAGGCGTCGCGGGCATCGACGTGAGGGTCTATCTGTTCGGCTCACCGCCGCCGACAGGGACGCCGAGCGTAGAAGTCTGCCACGTCACGGTCGAGCCATTCAAAGAACTCGGGCACATCGTCTACACCAATCAGAAAGACGCCTACGAACCGACAGAAGACGGGGAAAAATACGACGACATCACAGTCGAAGCGACAGTGGAAAAAATCCCCTACACGATTTCAGGCACCTGCCACGAAACCGAAACACGCGAAGACGCTGTCTTCAAAAGCAAGGTCACAGTGATCGGCGGCACAGAAGAAAACCACCACGACCTCTGGATCAGCGACGGCACAACCGGTTGATCTGAGAGCCAGTTCACGACGCTGCATAGCGGCGGCCGCAAGAGCGCCGGGGCCCCACGGGCCCCGGCGTCTTTCCGCGCAGGGCACGCCGGGATTCCCAACACTTGACAGTGGAGTACCGAGAGCGCTAGACTTCCCGCGTCTAGGTGTCGGCAGGGAGCCGGCGTCGGGGAGATACCAGGGAAACTTGCGGGGAGCAGAGATCGAGGACAGGGGACTCACGCGAGGGCGGTGGCTATGCTTGGCCCTGTTCTGTGCGCTGGCGGCCGTGGCCTGCGCACCATCGCTCGCCCGTGCGCTGACTACGCACCTGCCCGACGGGGAAGACTTTCCGGAGGGCGTGTTCTGTGAATCGGGCACCGGGCCTGGTTCCGAAGTGGACTGTCAGCCGAGCTTCGAAAGGCCGGCGAAGCTGGCGGTCGACCAAGCGAGCGGAGACCTCCTGGTCGCCGACCTGCTGGCGGGCACGGTGTCGCGCTACCACGCCGACGGCGCGCCAGCTGCATTCCCCGCATTAGGTGGAAACAAGATCGAAGGCCTGGTCGGTTTCAACGCCGGCATTCCGGCCTTCAACGAGATCGCGGTGGATAACTCCTGCGCCCTACACGAACCGCCGCTCAACGAAGCGACGACGCCCAGCTGCGCAGATGCATTCCCCACCAATGGAAACATCTATGTCACCCAGGTGACGGAAGAAAAGGTCCGGATCTTCTCTCGGGAGGGCGTCCACCTCGGCGACCTGACCGCGGCGGGGATCACTCCATTCGGCTCAAGGGTCTGCGGCGTCGGTGTAGACGGCGCGGGCGCCGTGTACGTCGCCACCGGCTTTGTCGATGACCGGATCCACAAGTTCGTCGCGAGCGGTGATCACCCGACCGACGCTGACGCCACCACTAGTTTCCTCGTCAACAGCGGTGGCCCGCCCCAGGGTAACCCGTGCAGCCTGGCGCTCGGTGCCGGATCGACTGCGGGCTTCCTGTTCTTCGTCGAAGCGGTTGCAAACGGGGCCGGACCGGTGTGGAAGCTGGATATCGATGGGGCCGGTGAAGGGGAGGTGAAATATAAGGTCGCGGATCAGGCCGGGGCCGCCAGGCCCGCGGACGCCGCGCTCGACCCCGCCACCGGCCACGTCTACACGACCAGGGGCGAAGAAGTCTTGGAGTACGATGCCTCTGGGGCGGCGACGAGCCTCGTCTCGGCGATCAGGCCGGTGGCAGGGAGCGGGGTGGACGGCAGTGCGATCGAGGGGGCGAGCGGGAAGCTCTACACCGCCCTGTCGGCTCAATCCAACCTGCGGGTCTTCGGCCCCACCGTGACCGTGCCGACCGCGACCACCGAGGCGGCGAGCGAGGTCACGGGCACCTCGGCGACGCTCCAAGGCACGGTCGACCCCGACGGGCAGAAGGTCACCGACTGTTTCTTCCAGTACGGCCCCAGCAACTCCTACGGCGAAGAAATCGAATGCGGGGAATACGAAGAAGGCGGAACGTGGCACACGTTCTCCTCTCCCTCCGAACTGGGCGAAGGCCATGGCGCGATCCCGGTGCGCGCCGAGCTCGCCGGCCTCGAAACCAACGCCACCCAGCACTTCCGTCTGCTCGCGCCGGGCGAAGAAGGCTCCGTGCCCGGCGGGGACAGGAGCTTCACGACGCTCAACCCGTTCGTCATCGAAGCGGCCGGCGAAGTCAGCGACGTCACCGCGACCCTCAACGGCAAGGTCAACCCCTTCGGCTCAGAAGTCGCCGCCTGCGAGTTCGAATACGGCCCGAGCACCGCCTACGGGCACACCGCCACTTGCGTTGGCGCGATCCCGACCGACGAAGCCGAACACCCGGTCAGCGCGGCGATCGAGGGGCTGGTCCCCAACGGCGCCGTCTACCACTTCCGCGGGCGGGTCGAATTCAGCGGCGGCGAAGTCATACACAGCGCCGATGAGACCTTCGAAACCGGGCTCAGCACGGTCAGCGAAGCGGCGAGCGCGATCACCCGTCAGAGCGCCACCCTGAACGGCAGGGTGACCCCCTGGGAAAAGCCGTTGGACCAGTGCTTCTTCGAATGGGGCACGAGCACCTCCTATGGCCACAGCGCCGAATGCGATCCGAAGGCCGGCGATATCCCCGCCGACTCCGGCGAACATCCGGTCGCCGCTCCGCTCTCCGGCCTCAACGCGGGCACGACCTACCACTTCCGCCTGGTCACGGTCGACCACTGCCATCCCGCGACGCCGGCCGAAGAATGCCTCGCCCACGGCCACGACATCGAATTCACCACCCCCGGCGCGCGGATCGCGGCCACCTGGTCTGAGTCGGTCGGCTTCGACGAAGCGACGCTGAAGGCGCTGATCGACCCCGAAGGCGCCGCCACCTCCTACCGCTTCGAATACGACACCGCCCCCTACGGCGAAGGCGAAGCGGCCCACGGGACGAGCGTCCCCGTCCCCGACGGCTTCGCCGGGGAAGACTCCGAAGCCCACCTGCTCGCCGAGACGATCGAAGGGCTCGCCCCCGGCACGAGCTACCACTACCGCGCGGTCGCGACCAGCGAATGCGAAGCGGGCGCCCTGTGCGTCGACCACGGCCCCGACCGCACCCTCCTCACCTACTCGCCGCTCGGCGCCGACGGCTGTCCCAACGCCGCCTATCGCAGCGGCCCCGGCGCCGGGCTTCCCGACTGCCGGGCCTATGAGATGGTCAGCCCGGTCGACAAAAACGGCGGCGACGTCGTCGCGCCGCCGGGCAAAACCGAGACTCCCCTGAGCCAGGCGGCCGGCGGGGGCGCTGCGCTCACCTACGCCACGGCGAGCGCCTTCGCCGGCGCCAAGAGCGGCAAGTACTTCAACCAATACCTCTCGCGCCGCGGCGGCGACGGATGGTCGACCGAAGCGCTGAACGCGCCGCAGGGAAAAACGGTCTTCGACCCGCGGTTCGGCGTCCCGTTCGACCTCGAGCCCGCCTTCCAGGCGTTCACGCCCGACCTCTGCGGGGCGCTGCTGCGCGACGACAACCTGACGCCGCTCGACCCGCGGGCGATCGCCGGATACACCAACGCCTACCTGCGCGACAACTGCGGGGCGGGGGCGGGGAGCTATGAGGCGGTGACGGTGGGCGATCCGCCGCTTTCGAGTTTCGATGCGGCGGACCTCTTCCTCGACACCCGTGCCTATGCGGCGGGCCGCGGGCGCACGCTCTTCACTGCTTACGCGCAGTTGGCTCCCGATGCGGCCCCCACCACCAGTGGTGGTCTTCTCCTTCACCAGATCTACGAATACGACGGCAGCGGGGATCGGCTGGTCAGCGTGCTGCCGGGAGGGGCGGCGAGCTCGCTCAACAGCACCCTGGGCACGGGCGATCAGCGCGACGAGGCGAACGTCGAGCGGGCGGTCTCAGGCGACGGCTCGGTCGTCTACTGGACCGCGAGCACGGCCCCCAACGAGGGCGGCCCGGGCACGATCTACGCGCGGGTCGGCGGGACCGAGACGGTGCCGGTCTCCGAGGCGGCGACGGGGGTGAAATCGAGCTTCCTGACGGCGAGCGCGGACGGCTCGAGGGCGGTGTTCAGGGTCGACGGGTTTCCATTCGAAGGCGACCTCTACGAATTCGACCTCGCCAAGGCGCTCGCCTCCGGCGAACCGGAAGCGCCCGATGCAGCCGCGGCGACCCTGATCGCCGGCGAAGTGGGCGGGGAGGTCGGCTCTTCTGAGGACCTCTCGCGCCTCTACTTCACCTCCGAGGAAGCGCTGGCGGCGGGGGCGAAACCGGGCGGGTGGAACCTCTACCTGCGCGAAGGGGGTGCGGTGCGTCTGGTCGCGAGGCTGGCGGACGCCGATCAGGGCCTCAACGGCACGGTCGACACCGACAAACGCAACACCCACCGCAGCCGGACGACGGCCGACGGACGCCACATGGCCTTCATGTCCTCGAGCCCCGCCCTGGCCGAGGAAGTCGCGGGATATGACAACGCCGACGCGTCGAGCGGCGAAGCCGACGCCGAGCTCTACCTCTACGACGCCGGCACCGGGAAACTCGCCTGCGCCTCCTGCAACCCCGCGGGGGCGCGACCCGCCGGGCGGGCGCTGAACGAATCAATCCGCGCCGCCGCCTGGCTGGACGGCTGGAAGTCCCCGGTCTACCCGGGCCGCGCCCTCTCCGCGGACGGCAGCCGCCTCTTTTTCAACTCCTTCGACGCGCTGCTGCCGGCCGACCGAAACGAAGCCCAGGACGTCTATGAGTGGGAGGCGCCGGGGGCGGGGGACTGCACGACGGCGAGCCCCCGCTACCACGCCGCAAACGGCGGCTGCCTTGGCCTGATCTCGACCGGCCACAGCTCCTCGGGCTCCGAATTCGTCGACGCCTCGGCCGACGGCTCAGACGTCTTCATCCGCACCGCCAGCTCGATCGACCCCCGCGACCCGGGCCTGATCGACATCTACGACGCCCGCGAGGGCGGCGGCTTCCCGCCGCCTCCCCCGGCGGCGCCCGAATGCGCCGGGGACGCCTGCCAGAGCGTGCCGGCGCCGCCCGCCGCCAGGGCCCCGTCCTCCTCGGGCTTCCACGGCCCGGGCAACAAGGCCGAAGGCGCCGCCGGGCGCTGCACCCGCGTCGCCCGCCGCGCGAAGGCATTCGGCCGCAGGGCGAGGCTCCTGCGCCGCAACGCCGGCAGGCTCGCCCGCAACGGCAAGCGGACCAAAGCCCAGGGGCTGGGCCGCAAGGCCCGCCGCTTCGCCAGGGCCGCCCGCAGACAGTCCGGGCACGCCAAGCGCTGCCGAGCGCGCGCGGGCCGGAGGGCCGCCCGGTGAAGCGCCTCGCGATCACGCTCGCCGCCGCCCTCGCCCTGGCGGGCGCCACCGCCGCCCCCGCCGGCGCCTTCGGCCTGCACGGCTTCGAGGCGCGCTTCCTCGGCGAGCACGGCGAAGAGCTCGCCCATCCCCAGGCGGGCTCGCACCCCTTCGCGATGGAAACCTCCTTCGGCGTGAACTACCACGAGTTCGAAGCCGGCCACTTCGAAGTCGACGGCGACATCAAGGACCTGCTGATCGAGCAGCTCAAGGGCTTCGCCGGCTCGGCGACCGCGGTGCAACGCTGCTCGAACCTCGACTTCGCGACGATCGTCGGCAACTTCCCCACCTGCCCGCGCGACACTGTCGTCGGGGTGACCGCGGCGCTGATCAACAATCCCTTCGAAGCCCTCCCCGCCGCCGTCTACAACCTCACCCCGCCACCCGGGGTGCCGGCCCGCCTGGGCTTTGTCGTCGAAAAAGTGCCGGTGACGATCGACGTCGGCGTCAAGAGCTCCCCCGACTACAACATCGTGGCCAAGGTGCTCGACAGCCCCCAGCCGTTGACCGTCTTCGGCTCGGCCCTGCAGCTGTGGGGCGAACCGGCCGACCCGCGCCACGACTTCGCCCGCGGGACCTGCGCCGGCTTTGCGCTCGGCGCCCCGACCGAAGAGATCGACGCAGAAGGCCACCTGAACCTCAAGGAAACCGGACCCGAATGCGACGCCGAAGGAGCCTCTCGCACGCCCTTCCTGACCATGCCGCGGAGCTGTGGGGGCCCGCTCTTCACCGCCTTTGAAGCCGACTCCTGGCAGAGCCCGGGCGCCTTCGTGGGCGGTTCCGCGCCGAGCGGGGAGATGAGCGGCTGCGGCAGGCTCGAATTCAACCCCCGCATATCCTCTGAGGCGAGCTCCGACTCGGCCGCGACCGGCTCGGGCCTGGACTTCGAGCTCAACTTCGAAGACCCGGTCGACCACAGCGGCGAAGGGCTGGTCGAGCCCGAAGGAATCGCCCAGTCCGACCTCAAGCGGATCGAAGTCGCACTGCCCGAGGGGATGACCTGCAGACCCCTCGCTGGCCGAAGGCCTCGAGGTCTGCACGGCCGCCGATCTGGCCCGCGAAACGCTCGCCGCGGCGCCCGGCGAGGGCTGCCCTGACGGCTCGAAGATCGGCACCGTCGCGGTCTCCACGCCGCTGCTCGAAGAAGAAGTGAAGGGCAACGTCTTCATCGCCCAGCCCGACGACCCCGCTACCTCCGCCCACGGCGCCGAGAACCCCTTCGACTCCCTCATAGCCTTCTACATCGTCTTGAAGAACAAGGACCTGGGCGTCCTGGTCAAGGTCCCGGCGAAGGTAGAGCCCGACCCGCGCACCGGGCAGCTGGTGACCACCGTCGACGACGCCCCCCAGTTCCCCTTCGGCGCCTTTCACTTCCACTTCCGCGAAGGCCAGCGCCCGCCGTTGATCACGCCGCCGGGCTGCGGCACCTACGCCACCGTCGCCAGGCTCACCCCCTGGGCGCGCCCGGGCGAAGTCGTCGTCCGCGAAGCGAGCTTTCAGATCGACCACGGGCCGGGCGGCGGCCCCTGCCCCTCCGGCGGGCCATCCTTCCACCCGGGCTTCGAAGCGGGCACCGAGAACAACCAGGCCGGCTCCTACAGCCCCTTCCTCATGCGCATAACCCGCTCTGACGGCGAAGCTGACCTGAGCAAACTGAGCTCGATCCTGCCCCCGGGCGTGGTCGGGCGGATCGCCGGCGTCGCCCGCTGCCCCGAGGCGGCGATCTCACTCGCGGGGTCAAAGAGCGGGCGCGCCGAGCGCGAGCACCCCTCCTGCCCCGAGGCCTCTGAGATCGGCCGCACGGTGGCCGGCGCGGGGGTCGGCTCCGCGCTCACCTACGTGCCCGGCTCGCTGTATCTGGCGGGGCCCTACCACGGCGACCCGCTCAGTGTCGTCTCGGTCACCCCGGCGCTCGCCGGCCCCTTCGACGCCGGCACCGTCGTAGTGCGCTTCGCCCTGACGCTCAACCCGATCAGCGCCGAAGTCGAAGTCGACGGCTCGGCCTCAGACCCGATCCCCCACATCCTCAAGGGCATCCCGCTGAACGTCAGAGACCTCCGCGTATACGCCGACCGCCCCGACTTCACCCTCAACGCGACGAGCTGCGAGCCGTCCGCGGTCAGGGCGACCCTGTGGAGCGCCGGTTCGATCTTCAATCCCGCCGGGGAAGCCCCGGTCGGCCTTGACAGCCGCTACCAGGCCGCCGGCTGCCAGGCGCTCGCCTTCAAGCCCCGCCTGGCGCTGCGCCTGCGCGGCGGCACCCGCCGCGGCGCCTTCCCCGCCCTGCACGCCGTCTACGTCCCTCGCTCCGGCGAGGCCAACCTCTCGCGCCTCGCACTCGCCTTCCCGCGCTCGGAGTTCGTCGAACAGGGCCACTTCCGCACGATCTGCACCCGCGTGCAGTTCGCCGCCGGCCCCGGCCACGGCGCCCGCTGCCCCGCGGGCTCGGTCTACGGCCACGTCAAGGCCTTCACCCCGCTGCTGGACGAACCGCTGCAGGGCCCCGTCTACCTCAGATCCTCTGACCACAACCTCCCCGACGCGGTCTTCGCCCTGCACGGCCCGCCCAGCGCCGAAATCGACCTCGAGGTCTCGGTGCGCATCGACTCGGTCAAGGGCCGCCTGCGCGCCACCGTGCAAAACGTCCCCGACGCCCCCGTCACCCGCACCGTCGTCGACATGCAGGGGGGCCAGAAGGGGCTGTTCGTCAACAGCAGAAACCTCTGCTTCAAGCCCGGCGCCAACCGCGCCCGGGCAAACCTGCTGGCCCAAAACGGGCGCCGCGACCAGCTCCGCCCCCTCCTGCGGGCGAGAGGCTGCCACAAGCGGCGCGCCCACAGGCGCCACCAGCGCCACGCCCGGCCCCAGTCCTCCGGGCGCTAGAGCGACCGGGCCCCTCCGGCGGTCCTGACCCTGCCCTCGCCGCCGGGGGCCCGGCATCATCTGGTGGAGGATGAGCGCACGTGTCGCGCCGCCGCCAGTGCAAAGAGAGGGCCGGGACTGAGCCCGGCCCTCTCGGCGATTCGGAGGAATCGCGTGCTACGGGTAAACCAGTGCCTGCGGTGCGAATTCGATGTTGAAATCCTGCACCGTCTCGTTGGTGCCGGCCGGCGAGGGCAGGCCCGACTGTTCATTGACGAAACCGTTGAGGCTGATCGGGATGAACCCGAACAATTTGAGCACGCATCCGTTGGCGCCCGGAGCCGCGAACGAGTTGTCGACGAAGGTGCCGTCGTTCACATGGACGATGCCCTGTTCGTCGACGGTGATTTTCGGAACTTTGCCGCTGATCGGTTCGTTCGGCGGCGGTGGGTTGGTGGTGCCGGTGACCAGGTGCAGCGTGATCGGTTCGGAGTTCGAGCCGATGTAGCAGGTGCTGCCGAGCAGCCCGGACGGGGTGGTCAGGTGAACCTTGATCGGAATCGTCACCGAGCTGAAGTTGAACCCGGTCGGTGGACCGGTCAGTTCAGTGGTGGCGTAGAGCGTCAGCGCGTCGCTGCCGAAGAATTCGAGCAGCCAGGTCAGACCGGTGAGGCCGATGACGCCGCCGGGAACTTTCTGTTTGACTTTGGACAGACCGCCCGAGGGACTCGCGGTGAAGCCTTCGAAGGCTTCGTTGACAGCTCCGCTGAGGGTTAGCGGGTTTTCGATCGGCACCGTCTTGCTGCCGGTCTGAAGGTGGCCGCCGGTGATGTTCGTGAGCACACAGACCGGAGTTTCTGGGCTTTCTTCGGGACTGGGGCAGCCGGCGAACCGTTCGAAGCCTTCGGCTGGTTCACGGGCCGATGCGGCGGGTGCGAGTAGCACGAGCGCCGCGATTGCCGCGCCAAGCACAGTGAGCAGCTTGGCGAGCGCAGTGGACTGGGTCATACGGTACCTCCCATAAACATAGTGGTTTCTGATCTAATAGAGATAGATCAGTTCGATCCATCTTCTCCGATCATGGTGCCCACGTCAAGGGGCGGATGGCGCGGCGCCGTGCGCGGCTGGCCGCGCGTCCTGGCAGAGGCTGGCGTGCAGGGCATCGAGAAGCGCCTGGCAGAGCTCGCATGCGCCCCCCAGCTCGAGTTGCTCCGTCTCCCCATCGGCGAGCCCGTCCAGCCAGGCGGCGGGGCTGCCGGCGGCCCACCCGTCGGTCCTCACGCTGTTCTGCGGTTGGGCTGACGGCTAAAGCGGGATCTGCTCCGCAAACTGATCGCGCAGGTCAAAACGCGAGACGAACCACCGGAAGTCGTGCCGGAGATTCCGCTCGAGATGTCTTCGCCGCATCCAGACATCGCTCTGGGCCACCAGCCGAATGCCCTTCTGGGCGCAGCTCGGAAACTGCCGGGCATAGAGGCGGAGCATCTGCAGGCTGGCGGCTTCGCTCAGGTAGAGAAGGCCGAAGCGGATGCCATTGTGAACGAGCCGTTCCCGTACCGTCTCGATAAAGGCGTCGACCTCCGGCCGGGGTTTGAACCGGTGCCAGACGACGAGGTCTGGAAGGGCGACGATCTGCGCGCCGCTCAGCCAGGCTCGCACGCCGAACTCAGGCTCGGCGCCTCCGTAGGTCAGCATGCCGGGGTCATATCCGCCGAGGCGCAGGTAAAGGCCGCGCGAAATCACCGTGGCGGCGGCCGACGGGATCTGAACCTCGGCCAGTGGAGCCGGACGCTCGCGGTTCCAGTGGGTCCCCATGAAAGGAACGACCAGCTCGCATCCGTAGCCCCGAAAGCCCGACCCCGGGTCGGCTATGGCGGCCGCCGCGATCGTCTTCGCGTCGACGGTGCGTTCGACGTGGCGGTGCCATCCGCGTTCGAGGCGGACGTGCGAATCGGTCAGAAGCAGAGTCGTTCCGCGAGCGTGCACGGCCCCGAGGTTTCGCGCTCGTCCGACGCCGAGGTGGTTAGGCGCACGGACGACACGAACGTCAAAGCCGGGACGTCCCAGCTGCGCCAGGCCCTCGCAGCTGTTGTCGCTGGAGGCGTCATCGACTACGACCACCTCCATACTGGGAGGGTGGACAAGGGCGCGCGACTCCAGCAGCGACGTGACGGTTTGTCTGACTCGATCTCCCTCGTTGCGCGAGGGAACTATGACGCTGATCAATGGCGCGCCTACGGCAGCCTCCCGGGCTCGATACGCCCGCCTGGCCCCTCGGGGCGCCCGGCCGTGATGGTGCTCCCCGTGGTGAACGTGTAGGTGATTGCCCGCGGGAGCCCAGATACGATGATGTCCGTTCGCTTGAGCGCATCGATCTCAGCTGGGCTGAAATTGAATCGCTTGGCCAGTTGATCAGGCTCCTCCCGGAAGAGGCGTAGCGTCTCAGACTCGTCGCTGATCGCCTTCAGGAAGCCGCGAAGACCGGCTTTGTCGTCGCTCATAGTTCACTCCTTACTTGAACTTTCTTGATCAAAGTCACTCAGGCTATCACGATGTTTCGCCGGAGATCTATGGCATGGAGACGTCGAAGGCCCCGCTGTAGGTGCTCTACCTGCGGCGCCCGGTCGGTGACCGCCATTGAGATCACCGGGTTGATTTCCATCGCCAGACCGGCGGTTGCCTCGGCGAGCCGCTCGTGGCCGAACGGGTCCGGGCAAAGCAACGGGCGCTCCAGATCGCCGACGAGCACCAGGGTGACGGTGCATGCGCGACAGCTGGTTGACCAGCCCGCAGACCAGCACGTGCCCCGCAGGGGTGTGCGCGGCCTCGCCGACCGTGACCACCATCGGCCGTTCGTCCTCCCTGAACTCCGGCTGATAGGCCAGGGTCGAGCGGCGCAGCCGCCGTTCAAACTCGCGCTCGTTCATCGCAGATCGATCTCCGCCGGCAGCAGTCGCAGCCGTTCGGCGACGCCGGCCGGCTCGGCCAGGATCCAGCGGCCGTCCTGGAACTGGTGCACGCCGAGTCCCGCCAGCGGCCGCAGCCCCACTCGGCCGTACCAGGGCGCGACGATCGAAGGCATTCCCTCGAAGGGCATCAGCACGAGGTCGTCGTCGCCTGCGGAGTGTTCGATCCAGTCCTTCGGGTGGCTGTGCAGCTGGGCGAGCAGCGCCAGGCCCATCTCGCGCCCCGCTCGCTGGGCCGCCGCCACCAAGGATCTCACCGCCGATGAGCTCGAGGAGCTGGCCGAGTACCTGGCGCTGCGTCGGCGACAACGCGAGCGCGAGGGTCGCGGCGATCGCACTGGATGATCGCGACGAGCCGTCCGCTCGGCCCCTCATAGTTATGTCCACCGAGGAAGGAGCAGAACTTTGTCTACTGAAGTAATCTCGCGCCAATGACACACGATCGGCAAGATCAGACGTCCCTGGAAAGCGGCGGCGCGGCCCTTGAGCGGATCCTCAGGACCGGACTGGGAGAGCCGGCGCCGCTGGAGGGCTATCACCGTCCACTCAGCGAAGAGTTCTCACAGGAGCTCGAGACGAAGCTCGATGATGTCGAGCGCGCGCAGGGTGAGGCGGCCGCCCGACTGCCAAAGCTCTACGCCGACTAGCGGCGTGCTGCCCGCGGATTGGGGGCGGACGCTACCTCCGCAGAAGTTCGCCCTCCCCGACGACGAGCGTGCGCTGCTCGACCGCTACTGCGGCGTGCAGTCCTCGGTGCAGTTCGCGTCGGTTTTGGATTACGTGGGCGATCTCTCTGCCGACCGCGTCTACATCGAGTCGCCGTACGTCGATTTTGATTATCGCTCCGAGTACTCCAATCTCTACGCTCGCAGCTTCGACCCCCCCTCCTGACAAGTGCGAGCGGTTGCTCTTCTTTGCGGAGGCGGACTTCCTCGGATTCAGCGTCGCTCGACCTTCGGTCAAGCCAGTCGGTCGCACCGCGATCGCTCCGCCGCCCTCGATCGCACCTCACGTCTCCTGCCTGGCGCCCCACCTCGTTCGTCCGGCCCCGGGCACGATTCTCTCGGGGATTGGGAGATGCTCCTCGTCCCGCTGCCCGCTCGGATACACGTTGGGCGAGGTGGCGATCGACGCAACGAGTCATCCGCGCAATGCCAGGCCGGTCTTTGCCAACCTGCCGGGAAGGTCCGTCGCCTGGCTGCCTGGCGAGAACGTTCCCCTCGCCCTCGACGCTCCCCGGGTCGACCTGCACGACAGCGCGCTCGCCTGAGCGCACGCGGAGATGCGCCGCGTCTCCCGCACCCTGTCACAGCCAATTCCTTGACAGCCACCCATAAGTTCCCTTAGAGTTTCAGGACGCCCAAATGGGAGGGGGCGACAGAAGGATCGATCATGCGGAAGGAAGGGGAGGCGAGGCGGCTCGGCCCGCCTCTCGTCTCCCCGACTTCCGCACGACGCGGTCCGGTGCTCGCGGAGGATGCGCTTGGCCAGGCGACGATCGCCGCTGCAGGAGATGTGCTCGGTGCGGCGCTCATAGGTACGTCATGGGCGTACTGGTACACTCTCGGCGTACTGATGCCAGCCAATCCGTTCGTCTACGACCGGCCCCTTCCGCCCGACGACGCGATCGATCGGGCTGAGGAGCGCGTCCGGCTTGCCGAGCTCGCCGAGGCCGGGCAGACGAGCCGGCTCGCGGCGCCCCGGCGCTTTGGCAAGACCACGCTGATCACCGGGCTCGTCGCCGAGCTGCGGGGCCAACGCTGGATCACCTGCCTGGCCGATTTCTCCCGCTGTCGGACCATCGACGATGTGGGAGAGCGCCTCTATGACGGGTGGAGGCGTAGCCTCGACCGGCGCGGAACTCGGTCGGCTTGGAAGAGCATCAACCGTGAGCTCGAGGCGACGTTCGAGGCAGGCCTCCCAGGCGTGGCGAAGGCGAGGATGCGAACCGGGCAGGTCGCACGGGGAGAGCGCCCTCTCGCTCGTCTGCACGGGCTTCTCTCCCTTCCAGAGCGGCTTGCTGCCGGCGACGGCAAGATCTTCGTCGTCTTCGACGAGTTCCAGGATCTGCTCACCGCGGGCGAGGATCTCGACGGGCTCGTGCGGAGTCATGTCCAGCATCATGCAGGGATAGCGTCGTATTGCTACGCGGGAAGCCAGGCGTCGCTCCTGCGGGCGCTGTTCGAGGATCGCCGTCGGCCGCTGTTCGGACAGGCGCGCGAGGTCACCCTCTCTCCGATTTCCACCGATGCGATTGCGAGCTGGGTGGCGACGCGCTTTCACGAAGCGGGTAGGGAGCTCCCCGCGGGCTCGGCAGCTGCCCTGGCTGCGGGGGCGTCCGGGCATCCACAGCGGGCCGCGATGGTCGCCCATTTCCTCTGGCAGCACCCACGTTTGGACGAAATGGGAGTGGGTGACGCCGAGCGGGAGGCACTGGACGCCGCCACCGGCGAGTTGGAGCAGCTGTGGTCTGACCTCACGCGTGCCCAGCGTCAGGTCATTGGCGCAGTCGCCGACGGACAGGAGGAGTTGCTCTCGAGATCGGCGCTGGAAACGATGGGCCTCGGCAAGAGCACCGCACAGCAGGCGCGCGACGCTCTCGCGGCAGAGGGCCACCTGAGGCGTGAGCAGGACGGCAGGTTCGCGGTCGTGGACCCCTTCCTCGCCCGCTGGCTGCGCCGCTGACCCGTCCCGCTCAGCCATCCCCTTGCGCCGCCGCCCCGCCTATCCTCACAAGCGTGTCTGCTCAACTCGACGACCCAGCTGCCGGAGCCACCCTCTCGGACCGCAACGACGCGAAGCGCTTGAACGACGAGCGGTACCCGCACTGACCGCCGGCTGCTGCTCCCAGCACCTGGCCGTGCCGCTTCTCACCTGGTCCCGCGGGGAAGCGTCGCCTGACGCCAGAAACCCAAAAAACCCAGCCCCCGCAAGGGCTGGGTGAGTAAAACGACTATAGCGAAGCGACCGGAAACCCGCAATTCACCAGCCGTCGGGCTTGCGTACTGGCCCAACGGGATCCGGCAATTGATGGTCCTTGAAGTCCTGGGCGGTGACAAGCGGGGAATGGCGCACACGAGTGACGAAATTGCCGTACTCGATGCGATCGACGACCCCGCCCACCTTAAGTGCGCGCAGATATCGGTCCTGGTTACCGCGACGCTACCCCAGCGACGCGAAGCGCTTGAACAGCGCCCGGTGCAGCTCGCGCAGGATGCGCCCGGCGAGGCGACGATCGCCGCTGGAGGAGATGCGCTCGGTGCGGCGCTCGATCACCGCGTCGAGCCAGGCGGCTGTGGTCCCTGAGATCGCGGTGCCGGCGGCGGGGTCGATCCCCGGCTCGCAGGCGACGACACGGCCGCCCTCGACCCGGGCGGTGACGCCGGCCGGGCTCCCCGCGACGCCCTCCTCCAGCTCGACCGCCAGCGAGCAGATACCCGCGGACTTGCGCGGCAGCTTCAGCAGCGGCAGGGTCAGCTGAAAGGCGGCCTCGACGTCGAGCGCGGCGATCGGCGCCGTGTCGCCGGGTGGGAAGCGCAGCTCCATGCGCGCCGCCGCGGCGAGCGGTGCGACGGCGCGGCGCAGCCACTCGGTCGCCCGCACCAGCGGCTCGCCGTCGGGGTCCTCGCCGGGCGCCTCCTCCAGCAGGCCGGTCTCGAGCATCGACTCGATGCGCGCGTCGATCACCTCGCGGTCGAGGACCTGGATCGCCTCGCAGACCTGCGCGGCGCTGCGCGGACCGCCGGCCAGGGCGTGGATCGTCATCGAGGCCCAGCCGCCGAGCAGCGCCGCCATGTGCCGCCTCGCCCCCGACCCGAGCTCGAGCGGGCCCTGCGGGCAGCAGCGCAGCCAGCGCGCCAGCACGGTGCCGACGAATGGCACTTCGCGCCCGGCCGGCGTCGGCCGCATCATGGTGTCGGGCCCGATCGGCTCCCCCGGCGGGTGGTCCGGATCGGCCGGTTCGAGCAGGTAGGAGTCTTCGAAGACCGCCATCACCATGAACTCGGGGTCGGGCGGCTCGATCTCCTGCACCTTCACGCCGGTGGTCAGTTCGGCCATCAGCGTCCGCAGGACGGGGCGTTCGAGCGGGCTGGCGAGGTAGAGCAGCGTCAGCGCCCCCGCACGCGCCCTGTACCCGTCGTCGGTGGCCTGGATGGAAGCCACGTGGCCGATTATGGCACGACTGGGTAATCGTCCCGGAATAGATGGAGTACTCTCACCCCGATACCCACGAGCGAGGGGGGAGCGTCATGGCTCTGGACGTCCATCTGCGCGGTGCGAAGGTCGCTTCTCTGCGACGCGACGGCGAGGGGTACGTCCTCGCCTACGACGAGCAGGCGCTCGAGCGGCTGGGGCCGGATCGGGCGCGGATCAGCCTGGCGCTGCCGCCGCGCGCGGAGCCGCACGGGCCCGAGCAGACCCGCGTCTACATCGAGGGGCTGCTGCCGCGCGGGCCGCGGCGGCGCAGGCTGGCGCACGAGCTGGGCGTCGACCCGACCGACGGCTACGGGCTGATCGCCGAGCTGGGGCGCGACTGCCCGGGCGCCGTCACCTTCCTCGAGCAGGGCGGGCAGGCCGAGCCGCGCGCCCCCGAGGATCTCGCCTGGCTCTCCGAGGACGAGCTGGCGGACGTCCTGGACTGGCCGCCGCAGCGCTCCTTCGACCCCGGCGAGCCGCGGCGCATGCGCTTTACGCTGCCCGGCGAGCGCCACAAGCTGGCGCTGGTGCGCGACGCGGAGTCGGGCCGCTGGGCCTGGCCGGAGCCCGGCGTCCCGAGCACCCACGTGGTGATCCCGGAATCGGGCCTGCGCTCCGAAATGGCGGTCAACGAGTACGTCTGCTCCAACGCGGTGCGGGCGCTGGGGCTGCCGGTCGGCGTCTCGATGGCCGAAGCGGTCGCCGGGCGCAACTGCCTGGTCTCGCCGCGCTTCGACCGCTGGGGCGAGGGGACGGGCGTCGAACGCCTGCACCAGGAGAGCTTCCAGCAGGCGATCGGGATCGCGCCCGACGCCGAGGTCTCGGCGGTCGAGGGCCTGGTGCGCGGCCGTGAAGTGCTGTTCGAGATCGAGGACGAGGACTTCCCCGAGTCCTTCTTCTCGGTCGCCTTCTGCGCCTGGGCGCTCGGGGACCGCGACGAGCGCTTCATCGCCAGGCTGGCGCTGATGCACGGCGAGGACGGGCCGCTGCCGGGCCTCTTCTGCGGCATCTACTCCGAGGACGTCTACCGCGAGGGCGAAAAGGCGCCGCTGATGGAGATGGCCGAACGCTGCTCGGCGATCGTCGCCACCGGCAAGTGCGCGATCGGCATGATGCTGGAGCTCGAGAGCATGGTCCGGCCCGCCTTCCGCCACCTGCACGACCTCGACGACCTGCTCGGCGCGCTCGTCGAGCGCTCCAAGGAACAGGGCTGGCACGGCCCGGTCGTCGACCAGATCCACAACCAGGTCTCCCGCCGCATCGGCTTCCTGCGCGAAGAAACCCGCGGGCGCTGAGGCGTCGCCGGCGACTTTCGTACGTCTTGCGCCGGCGAAACTTGACATTTGACGCGCCACGCGCGCGTCTCCGCCTGGCAGCGTCGGGTCATGATCTCGATTGCGGCTTGGCTGCTCGTGGGCTCTGTGCTTCCGCACGTCCAGAGTCCGTGGCCCACGAGCATCGGACTTGGATTCCCGTTTGCCGTGGCGGGGGCCGCGGGAAGCCTTGTGGACCTCATCTTCTCGGACACTCCATCGGCTCGCCGAGACAGTATCTGCCGGAAGGCCAACGCTCTTGGCTTTCGCGCCGGTCTGGCCATATATGGCCTTTCGCTTCTCGTTCAGCTACTATCCGAGATATGAAACGTCTTGTCGCATTCGAGACGCGAGTCGCCCTGACGTGCGGAACGATCGCCGCCATCCTCATCGCGTTCACCAATCCCGGTCCGGACGTTGCGTTCCTCATCGCCGTGGCGGTGACCTCGATCGGCCTGATCTTCGCTCTCCGTCCCGACTGGCGCGAGTCCCGGCGCGAAACGCGCCAGCACCGGTTCCGGCGGTAAGTGACCGGGGGCTGGCACGGCCCGGTCGTCGACCAGATGCACTACCAAGTCTCCCGCCGCATCGGCTTCCTGCGCGAAGAAACCCGGGGGCGGTGAGCGGGCCGTCGGCGACTTTCGTACGTCTTGCGCCGGCGAAACTTGACATTTGGCGCGCCACGCGCGCGTTGGCGCGCGGCATGGTCAGCGCATGGTTTCGATCGGCCTATGGATCCTCGTCGCCCAGGTGCTTCCGCGGGTGGAGGACCCATGGCCCACGAGCATCGGGCTCGGGTTCCCGTTCGCGGTGGCCGGTCTCGCGGGGAGCTTGGCGGATCTGGTCTTCTCGGAGTCCTCACCAGCTCGGCGGGACAGGATCAGCCGGAAGGCCGGTGTCTATGGCTTTCGCCTCGGACTGTCGATCTACGGGCTTTCGCTGCTCGTTCAGCTACTATCCAAGTCATGAAACGTCTTGTCGCGTCGGAGAGGCTGGTAACGGTGACGTCTGCCATCGTTGCGGGTCTGCTCATGGTGTTGACTCGACCGGGCCCGGACCTCGCCTTTCTGATCGCGGCCGCGGTTGCCGCGATCGGCCTCGTCTTCATCCTTGGTCCCGACTGGCGGGAGTCCCGGCGCGAAACGCATCGGCGCCGGTTCCGGCGGTAGGCGAGCTGCGCCTCCCGGTCACCTGCCGAACAGGACCTTGTGCCGTACGTCACACGCTCCTCTCTCGTAGGGCTATGAGGTGTCGGTCGGCGCCGCGCGGGGGACCCTCTCCGAACTGGTGCCCGCGGCACTGGCCGGCTTCGAAGCGAGCGCCTGGCGCGCGGTATCGAGCCTTGATGAGGCGATCCCGACCAGGTCCGCCAGCCAAGGCCTCGGCCGCGAAGTCCAGTACCTGCGGCCCTCGGGATGCTGATCGTCGAGACGATCGAGCCTGGTTCGCTCGGCCGCCGGGCGGGCTGGACGAAGCGGGGGGCGCGCGGCATCGTTTCCCCGCAGACGATCCTGCCCGGCGCGACGGTCAACCTCCGCCTGACCCGCCTGACCCGCCTGACCCGCCTGCGCGGCACCCTGCCGCGCGGCCGCTACAGGGTCGGGGTCGCCCTGACGCAGGCCGGCCACCGGGTAGGCGGCCTGCGGACGGGCATCCACCTGCGCTGAGGTTAGGGAGGCGGGCCGGCGCCCCTCTCTCCGGGGGCGTCGACCCGCTCAGCGCGCCTTGATGCGCCCACGGGCCGCAGCTTTTCGTGTGAACGGGTCCCGCCTGTGGCGACCGCTCGCTCTGGCACGATGGGCGGATGCCAGTCCTCAGCGATCGTCCAACCGATAGCGCCGAGCGCCTCCGGTTGGGGGTTGCCCAGTCGCAGGACGCGGCGCACAGGGCCGGGCTCGGCCAGTTCTTCACCCCGGCCCCCGTCGCGCGGATGGTCGCCTCGATGCTGGTCCCGCCGGCCGCCGGGCGGGTGAGGCTGCTCGACCCGGGCGCCGGGGTGGGGGCGCTGACCGCCGCGGCGGTGGAGCGCTTCGCGTCCCTCGGCGTGCGGGAGTTGGAGGTGGTCGCCTGGGAGATCGACGCGGGGCTTCATCCCCGGCTTCGCGGCGCCCTGGAGCAGTGCGTCGCCTGGGGGGCCGAGCAGGGAGTCTCCGTGGAGTGGGAGCTTCGCGACGGCGACTACGTCCAGGCGGCGGCTGAGAGGCTCGCAGGGACCGGCGACGAGCCGGGGGACTTCGACGCGATCGTCATGAACCCGCCCTACCGCAAGGTGAACGGCACCGCCCCAGAGCGACGCGCGTTGGAGCGGATCGGCCTCCCGATCACCAACCTGTACACGGCGTTTGTGGCGCTGGCCGCCGGTCAGCTCGCACCGGGCGGCGCCCTGGCGGCGATCACGCCTCGCTCATTCGCGAACGGGCGCTACTCGGCGCCCTTCCGGCGCTTCTTCTTCGACCTCGTCGGCATCGAGCGGCTGCATCTCTTCGAGTCGCGCACGGACGCCTTCGCCGACTCCGGGGTGCTGCAGGAGAACGTGATCTTCGCCGTGCGGCGCGGCCTGAAGCCCGAGGCGGTGCGGGTCTCCTTCAGCCGCGGGGTCGCCGACGAGCCGCGGTCGTTGGAGGTTCCGAGCGAGGAGATCGTGCGCTCCGACGACCCGGACCTCTTCCTGCGGATCCCGAGCGACGAGGACGACGTCGAGATCGCGGCGGCGATGAACGCCCTGCCGTCCTCGCTCGAGGACCTCGGTGTCGCGGTTTCGACCGGCCGGGTGGTGGAGTTTCGCGCCCGGGAGCATCTGCGGGCGACGCCGGAACCCGGCACCGCTCCGTTGCTTCGCCCGAACCACTTCAAGGAGGACGGGATCCGGTGGCCCGCGGCAGACCCGAGGGGAAAGCCGAACGCGCTCGCGGTCGCCCCGACGTCGGAGAGGCTGCTGTTCCCCAACGGGACCTATGTACTGGTGAAGCGGCTGACGGCCAAGGAGGAGCGCAGGCGCGTCCGTGCTGCCGTCTGCGACCCGTCGGTCGCGCCCGGACCGCGGATCGCCTTCGAGAACCACCTGAACGTCTTTCACCGGGGCGGCGAAGGCCTGCCTCCCGATCTGGCCCGCGGACTTGCCGCCTTCCTGAACTCGTCGCTCGTCGAGCGATACGTTCGCCAGTTCAACGGTCACACCCAGATCAACGCCACCGATCTCCGCCACCTCCGCTATCCGCACGCGGATGCGCTGAGCCTCCTCGGTCGGTTGGTGTCGCACGGTAGGCCCGCCGCCCAGGAAGAGCTCGACCGTTTGGTCGACCGGGCTGTGTGGGGGGTCGACGAGGCGACCGGCGAGGAGGCGCAAGCCCCGCTCGAGCGAGCGGCGTGAGCGAGTCCGCGGCAGAGCGGCGGATCGCCGAGGCGCGGCGGGCGCTGGCGCTGTTGCGGTTCGATCGCGAGCATTTCAACGGCGACCGGCTTCGCAGCCCCTACGAGGCGGCGCCGCACTGATCGCGGAGTGGTTACCCGGCGCCCCGCATCGTCTCGCTTGCGCTGAGAGTGGGAGGCGGGCCGGCGTCCCCTCTACGGAGCGTCGACCCGCTCGGCGTGCCTGGACGCGCCCACGGGCCGGCCCCCCGGTTTCGCTCCCGTCGCACCGCTGCGCCGCCGTCGCGCCTATCCTCACGAGCATGTCTGTTCAACTCGATGACGCGGTCGGCGGAGCGAGCCTCTCGGAGGCCGAGCGCCGCACGGTGCGGCGCTTCGTCACCCTGCTGCGCGAAGCGCTCGGACCCCAGCTGCGCGCCGTCTGGCTCTACGGCTCGCGCGCCCGCGGCGAGGCGCCGGGGCCTGAGTCCGACGTCGACCTTCTGGTCATCGCGACCGGCGACGTCGAAGGCCACCAGCGCCTGGCGCTGGAGCTGAGCGAAGCGGCCGCTCTGGCCGAGGGGGAGAACCCCTTCGCCTACTCCGTCCACGTCTATGACCCGGGCTGGCTGCGCCGCCGCCGGGAGATCGACTCCTTCTTCATCGGCGAGGTCGACCGCGACAAGCTGATCCTCGCCGGCGGCCCGCTGGAGGCGTCCGAGGCCGAGCGCTGACGAGGCGGCCGAATTCGTAGAGGGCGCCGCCGAATTCGTCGAGGCCATCGAGGAGCTGCTCGGCGGTTCGGATGCCGGCCATGAGCCGACGCGGTAGCTGATGCCGTCAAGGACGCCGGCAACACGATCGACCCGATCGGCGGTCGGCTGAAGATCTCCGGCCAGGGCCACACGCTGAGCGGCATCGTCTCCCCGCAGACGATCCTGCCCGGCGCCCGGTCTTCTGTCGGGCTGATCCGCAACTCCGACCGCTTCGGCTGAGCGCTCCGGGCGGCGATCAGCCGAACAGCGCCTTGTGCAGGCCGCCCAGCAGGTCGCGGGGCAGGCGCCAGTCGCCGCCGCTCTCCAGCTGGCGCTGATCGCGCTCGAGCACGGCGTCGAGCCAGCCGGCGGTCGGACCCTTCACCCAGGCGTCGGCGTCGGGGTCGAGCCCCGGCTCGCAGGCGACGACCCGTCCCTCCTCGATCCGCGCGGTCATCGCCACCGGCCCGCTGACGACGCCCTCGTCGAGCGCGACCTCCAGCGCGCAGGCGCCGGAGAGGCTGGACTTCATCCGCAGCAGCGGCAGGGTCAGCCGCAGGGCGGCCTCGGCGTCGGCGGCGGCGATCGGCGCCGTGTCGGCGAGCGGGTGGCGCAGCTCCATCCGCGCCGCGGCGGCGAGCGGGGCGACACCGAGGCGCAGCCACTCGGTGGCCTCGAAGCGCTGCTCCTCGCCCGCCTCGGCCGGAAGCGCGCGCGCCAGCCCCGCCTCCTCCAACAGCTCGATCCGCGCGTCGACCCCTTCCTCGGTGAGCACCCCGACCTCCGCGCATACCTCGGCGAGCGTTCTGGGGCCGCGGGCCAGCGCCTGCACGACCGTCGAGGTCCAGGCGGCGAGCAGCGGCCAGAGGACGTCGCCCACGCTCGGTCCCGACTGGACCGGGCCGGCCGGGCATGCGTCCAGCCAGCGCTGCAGGGCGGCGGCGACGAAGGGGACCTCGCGCCCCGCCGGCGTCGGCTGCATCTTCGTCTCCGGGTCGTCGGGGTCGGCGGCCGGGTCGGCCGGTTCGACCAGGTAGCGATCGGCGAAGACGTCGTCGACCCTCTCCTCACGGCTGGGTTCGATCAGGTCCTCGTCCTCGACCAGGTCGATGTCGGTGGCCGCCTGCGCCAGAATCGAGCGCAGCGTGTCGCGCCCCAGTCCGCTGGTCAGGTAGCCCAGCGTGAGCGTGCCCGCCCGCGCCCTGTAGGCGCTCGCCTCGATACCGTCGCTCCCGGTCGCCACTGCGGTGGCGATTGTGTCACGAACGGGGGATGTTTGAGAACTGCCGGGGTCCGGAGGCGTAGACCCGCTCAGCGGGTCGGCACGCCGAACAGCGTGCGGTGCAGGCCGTTGACCAGGAGAGCGGCGAGGCGGCGGTCGCCGCCGCTGCGGACGCGCTTGACGTCGGGCTCGATCACCGTGTCGAGCCAGTCGCTCGCCGTGCCGACTCCCCAGGTTTTCGCCCCCGGGTCGAGGCCCGGCGTGCAGGAGACGACACGACCGCGCTCGACTTGCGCGGTGACGCCGGCCATGCTCGCGTCCGGCTCGCCGAACGGCGTTCCCGCCTCCTCCTCGAGCACGACGCCGAGGCGGCACTCGCCCGAGAGGTCCTCAGGCAGCTCGAGCAGCGGCAGGGCGAGCTGGAAGGCCGCCTCGACGTCGAGCGCGTCGATCGGCGCCGTCTCGACGCCCGGGTCGCGCCGCTCGATCCGGGCGGAGGCGATCAGCGCGGCGATGCTGCGGCGCAGCCAGGTCGTGACGCTGTAGACGGCGGCCTCGGCGTCGGTCGGCGTCTGCATCTCCAGCTGCCCGCAGCGGTGCATCGCCGAGAGCAGGCGCTGCAGCGTCCGGCGGCGGAGCCCGTCGATCGCGCGGTGCAGCTCATCGAACGTGTGGGGCCTGTGGGCGAGCAGGTGGATGACGCTCGACGCCCACCCGTCGGCAAGGGCGTTCACGGCCAGCTCCGACTCCTCGTCGGCGAACGCGATCGGCCCCGCCGGCGCGCTCTGCAGCCAGCGCTCGAGCACGAAGGCGACGAACAGGCCTTCGCGACCCCTGGCGGTGGTTTCGAAGTGTTGTCCGCCCGGGGCCTGCAGCGGCTGCCCGAGCGCGCCCCGCAGGATGTCGCGGTTGATCGGATCGGCAGCCATCCTCAGCGCCTGCGTTCCCGCCCGCGCGCCCCCGCTGCTCGTGCTGACCCCGTCTCTCCACACGGCGGTGACAATTGTGACACGGCGAGGAGTTGTATGGAGACTCAGGGCGCTGCGCGTCCCGGAGTCCGGGGGGATCGTTCGTCCAGATCGGGCGGACGTTTCTTCCGATGCGCTTGGCGAAACGAGGATCGCCGCTGGAGGCGTCCGACGCCCTCCGTCGATGGGGTCAGTCCGACAGAACGCCACGGAACCCCTGGCGCAGGCCCAGGATCGCGTCGTCGGCCGGCGAGAGCCCCGCTTTCTCCCGGCGCAGCAGGCCCAACTGGGCGATCGCATTGAGGTCTCGGGTCAGCGTCTTGTCGGTCTTGGTCGCGTAGTCGCGGGCGAGCTGGGGCGTCAGCGTCGCCAGGTCGCGGCGCGGCACCGGAGCGCCGCGTCGCCAGGTCTCCCGGGAGACCGCGAGCACCAGGCGCAGGCGGCGCTGGTCGCTCTGGCCGCGCAGCTCGCCGAAGCGCTGGTAGACGGCCTGCCCCCGTTCGTCACGATCAAGGCGCGCGCCGGGAATCCGTACGGGCTCGCCGCCATGGCTTCGATGAGCGGCAGCCACACGGTCGCCGTGGCGACCTTCGACCAGATGCTCCGCGAACACCTGCGAGGCGGTCGCGGCTGACCGCCGCCGTCGACCGCTACCCCAGCGACGCGAAGCGTTTGAACAGCGCCCGGCGCGGCCGCTCGGCGAGACGATCCTGCACGCGGTCCTCTATCCCGACGGATTGCTGCGCGACGAGCCGCGCTTCCTGCTCTCCCAGGAGAGCCGGCTGCGCGACGTCGACACCTACATGTCCTGTCTGCGGGCGATCGCGGCGGGTCTGCTCAGCGGGGCAGCCCGCGGACCGTCCGCGGCAGGCCGCTGTCGCCGAACAGCCGCGCGTGCAGCGACTCGATCAGGCCGCGGGCGAGCGCGACGTCGCCGCCGCTGTCGAGCCCGGCGGCAGCGGGGTCGATCACGGCCTCGCACCACTCGAGCGGCGTGCCGGTGGCCCAGGTCTCGGGCACGCGGTCCAGCAGCGGGGAGGAGGCGGCGACGCGACCGTCCTCGACCTCGACGGTCGCACCGGCGACCAGCTCCTCCTCGCCGGGGATGCGCACTCCGGCGCGGACTGTGCCGCGCAGCTCGCCCGGCAGGCGCAACAGCGGCAGCGCCATCTGGAAGGCGGCCTCGGCGTCGAAGACGTCGGGATCGAGCACGTCCTGCTCGGGGTGGCGCTGCTCGTAGCGCACCGCCGCGACGATCGGCGAGATCGCTTCCCGTCCCCAGTCGGTCAGCGAGTAGCTCGGCGCCCGCCCGCTGCCGTAGAGCGCTTCGGCCTGGCCGGAGTTGACCATCGATTCGAGCTGGCGCTCGAGCGCCTCGGGGTCGAGCACCGAGGCCAGCGCCTGCTCGAGCTCCGCCACCGTCAGCGGCCCCGAGGCCAGCGCATGGGTCAGCGTCGCCGACCACGAGAGGACCATCGGCGCCAGCGCCCGCGCGCCCGCCAGGCCGAGCTCCAGCGGCCCCTGCGGGCAGCGGGCGAGCCAGCGTTCGATCGTCCCGCTGACGAAGAGCATCTCCTCGCCCTTGCCGGTCAGCTCGATCGGCTTGTGGAACTCGGGGTCGTGCTCTGCGAGCGCTTCTTCGCGTTCGAGATCGTCCTGCTCGAGCTCGAGCTCCTCCTCGTAGCCCTCGTCCTCCTCCTCGGGCTCGGGCAGCAGCGCGGGCACGCCCTCCAGCGAGTCCTCGAGCATATCCAGCAGCCCCTCGCGATCCATCGAGGTGGCGACGTAGAGCAGCGTCAGGGCTGCCGTACGCGCCCGGAATCCGTTCTCCGTAGCGCCTCCCATAGCCACACGACGATTATGGCACGAAGCATTCGTCTAACGGAACGTGCCGGGTGCGGTGGAGCTTTGAATCGCCATGCGGGCGAAACCTCTACCGCGCTCTGGGCGGGATCGTGCGTGGCTCGCATGCGCGACTCAAGCCCGACCGCCGAATTGTCGAACTTGTAAGCGAACGTATGAGAGAGGCCCTCAACAGCAACCCGCTGGTCCAGCTCGGCGTCGTCGGCGTCCTGCTGGTCGGCGTCGCCATCTTCCTCATGTCCTCGGGCGGGGGCGGGGAAGAAGAATCGGCGGGCGGCGAAGCGAGCACCGAAGCGACCGTCGCGGTCGCCGGCACGAACGCCACCGGCACCGCGACCGGCGCGACCCCCGGCGAAGCGGTCGAAGGCGCGGTCGAAGCGGCGAGCGAAGCCGCCGGCTCCGAAGCGCTCGGCGCGGCGCTCGGCGGCGCGGCCCCCAGCGGCATCGCCGCGCCGCCGCTGCCGAAGCCGGTGCTGCGCGCCTGGAAGGCGAACCAGACTCTGGTCCTGCTCTTCGTCCACGACGGCGGCATCGACGACAGGCGGGTCAAGGTCACGACCGAAGGGGTGGCGGGCTTCCGCGACGCCAGGGTCTTCATCGTCCCGGCCAGGCAGATCGCCCGCTACGCCGCGATCACCGAGGGCGTCGGCGTCGACCGCGTGCCGGCGCTCGTCGTCGTCACTCCCAAGCACCTCGACAAGACGATCCCGACCGCCTCGGTCAGCTACGGCTTCCAGAGCCCGCAGAGCGTCGCCCAGGCCGTGATCGACGCCGGCTACAAGGGGCGCACGCTCGACTATCACCCGTGAGCGGGAGCTGACGGTGGAGTCGCGCGAGTTCCCCGATCACCTGCGACCGGTCCCCGACTCGGGCGACTCGACCGCGCCGGCGCTCGACCCCGAGGCGGGCGGCACGCCCGGCCTGACGCCGCCGCGCCGGCGCGGCCGCCACAGCGGCTTCGTCACCGACGTGCTGGTCGACCTCGGCTTCGTCGGCGACGACGTCGCCCGGCAGGCGATCGAGGCCTCGCGCACCGCCGGCCGCCCGCCGGAGCGGCTGCTGATCGAGCAGGGCTCGATCACCGCCGACCAGCTCTCGCGCGCGGTCGCCGAGCGCTACGGGCTCGACCACGTCGACCTCTCCGCCTTCCAGGTGGACATGGCGGCGGCCAACCTGATCTCGGTCAACACGGCGCGCCGCTACCGCGCGCTGCCGATCGGCTTCGTCGACCAGGACACGCTGCTGGTCGCGATGGCCGACCCGACCAACGTGCTGGCGGTCGACGACATCCAGATCGCGACGGCGCTCGACTGCCGCGTCGCGGTCGCCGCCGAGGAGGACATCGAGGCGCTGATCGGCCGCCTCAACACGCTGCAGAGCGCGGTCAGCGAGGCGGTCACCGAGGGCGAGGCGGCCGGCGAGGAGGAAGCCGAGCTGGCCGAAGTCGCCGACATGGAAGTCAGCGCCGAGGACGCGCCGGTGATCAAGCTCGTCTACAGCATTCTCGGCCAGGCGGTGGGGGAGGGCGCCTCCGACGTGCACTTCGAGCCCGGCGAGGGGGAGATGCGGGTTCGCTTCCGGGTCGACGGCGTGCTGCGCGAGGCCGCGCACGTGCCGAAGCGGATGGTCAACGCGGTCGTCTCGCGGGTGAAGATCATGAGCGACCTCAACATCGCCGAGAAGCGCGTGCCGCAGGACGGCCGGGTCAGCGTCACGGTGGAGGAGCGCCGCGTCGACCTGCGTATCACGACGCTGCCGACGCAGCGCGGCGAGGGGGCGACGATCCGCATCCTCGACAAGGAGAACGCGCAGCGCTCGCTCGACGACCTGGGCATGGACGGCGACGGGCGGACGCGCTTCGAGGACGCCTTCGGGCAGTCCTACGGCGCGGTCCTGGTCACCGGGCCGACCGGCTCCGGTAAGTCGACGACGCTCTACGCGGCGCTGGGCGAGCTGAACGCGGTGGAGAAGAACATCATCACGATCGAGGACCCGGTCGAGTACCGGCTCGACGGGATCAACCAGATCAACGTCAACCGCAAGGCCGGGCTCGACTTCGCCACCGGGCTGCGCTCGATCCTGCGCGCCGACCCCGACATCGTGATGGTCGGCGAGATCCGCGACGGCGAGACCGCGCGGATCGCGATCGAGGCGGCGCTGACCGGCCACATGATGCTGACCACGCTGCACACCAACGACGCGCCCGGCGCGATCACCCGCCTGACCAAGATGGGGATCGAGGCCTTCCTGATCGCCTCGGCGGTCGACTGCGTCGTCGCCCAGCGGCTGGCGCGCAAGCTCTGCAGCCACTGCAAGCGGCGCACGATCGTGCCGCCGCAGGTGCTGGCCGAAGCCGACATGCGGGTCGGCGGCGACCTCGAGGCCTACGAGCCGGTCGGCTGCAGCCGCTGCAACCAGAGCGGCTACCGCGGCCGCGTCGGGATCTTCTCGGTGATGAAGCTGAGCGAGAAGATCAAGGAGATGGCGGTCGAGCACGCCTCGGAGGCCGATATCGCCGCCACCGCGCGCGAGGAGGGCATGCTCACCCTGCGCGAGGACGGCCTGCACAAGGTGCGCGGCGGCCTGACCAGCCTCGAGGAGGTAGTCCGTGTCAGCGCCTAGTCCCGTTCGTCCGGGCACCTCGCCCCGTCGATCTCGACTTTTTCCACCCTATGACGTGGAAAAAGTCGAGATCGGCGCCGGTACGTCCTGCCCGGGCTTCAGGAATCGGGCCCGGAGGCCGATCTAGAACCTCATGGCGGTCGATTTCGCAGACGTCCTGCGCCGCATGGTCGAGTCGCGGGCCTCCGACGTGCACATCACGCCGGGCGTCCCGCCGTGCATGCGCGACAAGGGCAAGATCGTGCCGATGGAGGGATTCGACGTGCTCTCCAGTCAGGAGACGCGCGAGATCGTCTACTCGATCCTCAACGACGACCAGCGCAAACGCTTCGAGACCGGCAAGCAGCTCGACTTCGCCTATGCGATCCCCGGCGTCGCCCGCTTCCGCGTCAACTGCTTCTTCCAGCGCGGCTCGGTCAGCGCCGCCTTCCGCCTCGTGCCGCAGGACATCCCCTCGCTCGACTCGCTGAAGGTGCCGCAGGTGCTGCGCGAGCTGTCGGCCAAACCGCGCGGCTTCGTGCTCGTCACCGGCCCGACCGGCTCGGGCAAGAGCACGACCCTGGCGGCGATGATCGACGTGATCAACGAAGAGCGCCAGGACCACATCCTGACGATCGAGGACCCGATCGAGTTCCTGCACCAGCACAAACGCTCGATCGTCAACCAGCGCGAGGTGGGGGCCGACGCGCCGGACTTCGCGCTCGGCCTGCGCGCCGCCCTGCGCGAGGATCCCGACGTCATCCTGGTCGGCGAGATGCGCGACCTGGAGACGATCTCCACCGCGCTGACCGCGGCCGAGACCGGCCACCTCGTCTTCGCCACCCTGCACACCCAGTCGACCGCGCAGACCGTCGACCGGATCATCGACGTCTTCCCGCCCGAGCAGCAGGGCCAGGTGCGGACGCAGCTCTCGATCGCCCTGCAGGGGATCGTCACCCAGCAGCTGCTGCCGACCGCCGACGGGATGGGCCGCGTCGTCGCCACCGAGGTGCTGGTGCCGACGCCGGCGATCCGCAACCTGATCCGCGAGGGCAAGACGCACCAGATCTACGCCGCCGTGCAGACCTCCGGCGCGGTCGGCATGCAGACGATGGACGCCGACCTGGCGCGGCTGGTCCGCGACGGGTCGATCACCCGCACGCTGGCCGAGCAGCGCGCCTCGGTCCCCGAGGAGCTCAAACGGCTGCTCGGCGGGGCGCCGGTGCAGACCGCGGCGATGCAGCGGGAAGGCGAACAGCACCCGCCCGCCGCGCCGCCCGCGCAGCAGGCCCCGTCCGGCGCGCCGCCCGCCCAGCAGGCGCCCTCTGCACCCCCGCCCGCCTACACGGGGAGCTAGCCGATGGCGGGCGCGAGCACCTTCGCCTTCCGCGCGATGGACGTCGCCGGGGCCGCGACGGCCGGCGAGCTCGAGGCCGACTCCAAGGCCGCGGTCAGCGAGCAGCTGCGCCAGCGCGGCCTGATCGTCCTCGACGTCAGCGAGAAGAAGTCGCCGTTCAAGATCGAGCAGCTCTGGCAGACCTGGAAAGGCGTCGACATGCGCGAGCTGGCGATCTTCTCGCGCCAGTTCGCCACCCTGGTCGCCTCCGGGATGCCGATGCTGCGCACCCTGCACACGCTCGAGGAGCAGACGCAGGACGAGCGGATCAAGGAGGCGACCGCCGGCGTGCGCGCCGACATCGAGGCCGGCAGCACGCTGTCGAAAGCGATGGAGCGCCACCCCGAAGTCTTCGACCGCCTCTACCGGGCGATGGTCCGCTCGGGCGAGGAATCGGGCCGGCTCGAGGACGCGCTCGACCGCGTCGCCTTCCAGGTGGAGAAAAGCGACGGCCTGCGCCGCCAGGTCAAATCGGCGCTGATGTACCCGGCGCTGATCTTCGGCTTCGCGATGGTCGTGCTGGTCGCCGTCGTCGCCTTCGTGATCCCGGTCTTCGTCGGCATCTTCGAACAGATCGCCGAAGAAAACCCGGGCGAAAAGGCCGAACTGCCGATCCCGACGCAGATCTGCGTCCTCGCCTCGGACGCGATCACCCACTACTGGTTCATCCTGATCCCGGCGATCGTCGCCTCCTTCGTGCTCTTCTTCCGCTGGAAGCGGACGAAGTCGGGCAAGGAGGTGTGGGACCGCTTCGTCCTTCGCCTGCCGGCGAAAATCGGCGACGTGATCCAGAAGGTCGCCCTCGCCCGCTGGTCGCGCACCTTCTCCGGCGCGGTCTCGGCCGGCGTGCCGATGCTGCAGGCGATCAAACTGACCGGCGAGACGGCGGGCAACATCGTGCTCGAGCAGTCGATGGAGGAGGTCTACGCCTCGGTCAAGCGCGGCGGCTCGCTGGCCGGCCCGATCGAGCGCAACCCGATCTTCCCGCCGATGGTCGGCCACATGGTCGCGGTCGGCGAGGAAACCGGCCAGCTCGAACACATGCTGACCAAGATCGCCGACTTCTACGAGACCGAGGTCGACGCCAAGGTCAAAGCCCTGACCTCGCTGATCGAGCCCCTGATGATCGTCTTCGTCGGCGGCGTGGTCGGCTTCATCGTGATCGCGATGTACCTGCCGATCTTCAGCCTCTACGACAAGATCCGCTGAGGGCGGGCCAGGTTCTATAACCAAATATAACGCTGTATAACAAGAGTTGTTATATTTTGTTATATGCCGAGAACCGGGGACGGCAGGGATCCGTATACGCCCGATATGGGCGTTCGCCCTCCGTTCATCGCGGGCCGCGATTCAGAGCTCGACTACTTTCGGGAAACGCTCGAGCAGCTCACGGTCGGCGGGACGCAGAAGCACCTGATCCTCACCGGTCTGCGTGGCGTCGGCAAGACGGTGCTGTTGAACGAGTTCGAGGACGCCTGCGATCAAGCGGACTGGCATGGCGAGGTTCGAGAGATCTCGGACGACTCCCGCATCGGGAATGTGGTGGCGCGGTCTGCCCGCAGGGCGCTGCTTCGCCTGAGCGCCACGCGACGAGCCGGTGATGCGGTGCGACGGGCGCTTGCCGCTTTAAAGGCATTCAGCTTGACCTTCGGCGATCTCGATCTGCGCTTCGACGTCGATGCCCTTCCGGGCATTGCCGACTCCGGCGATCTTGCCGAAGACCTGCGCGACCTGCTGGTCGAGGTCGGGGGCGCCGCGCGAGCCGGCGGTGTCGGCTTCGCGCTGCTGCTCGACGAGATGCAGAACCTTTCCAAGTCCGACCTCGCGGCTTTGATCGTCGGCCTTCATCGAGCGAAGCAGAAGGGTCTCCCTGTCGTTCTCGTGGGAGCGGGACTCCCGATGCTCCCGGCGCTCGTCGGAGAAGCGAAGAGCTATGCGGAGCGTGGTTTCGAGGTCCGCGCGATCGGCGCGCTCAACCACGCGGCCGCCGCGGCTGCCCTCGCCGAGCCGGCCCAAGACCGAGGCGTCAGATGGCAGCAGAAGGCGCTTGACCGGATCATCGACCTGACCCAGGGTTACCCCTATTTTCTTCAGGAGTACGGCAGGGCAGTCTGGCGAGTGGGGAGCGGGAGCTCGATCAGCCTTTCGGAAGTCGAGGCGGCCGAAGAGATGGCCGTGGCGTACCTGGATGAGAATTTCTTCAGCCAGCGGCTGGGCAAGTTGCCCGATGCGGAACGCCGTTACATGGCGGCGATCGCGTCGCTTGGTGATGGCCCGCAGCCAACGACGGAGGTGGCGGCGGTCCTCGGCAGACGGCCGCAAGAGCTCAGCGTTCTGCGCGACCGCCTAGTCAAGTCGAGCCTGCTTTTCGCTCCGGAGAGGGGGACCGTGGACTTCACCGTCCCGATGTGCGCCGACTACATTCGACGCGCAATGCCTGAGACTCGTTCGGTCGAGGCAGTGCTCGACGAAATGCTCGAAGACCGCGTGTAGTGCATACAAAAGCATCCTAGCAAAATCTGCTATCTCTGCCCTCGGAATTTGCTACGTAAAGCGTCGGGCGCACCGAGCCGACCAGACTTCTTTAAGCTTAAGCGATAACCTTACAAAGAGTCAATGACTTTGAAAGGTTCGCGGCGGATGACGGCGCATGAGACTGAATTTGGGCGATCCATCGAGAAGGTCTGGGAGCCCAATCCGGCTGGGCAGGGGCGGCGGGCACGACGCGGCGGGCGCTATCGCGCGTTTGTCCCCGACACGATCGCCGATCGAGAGATCCCCCTCGGCGCTGGGGCGACGGCCGCGCTGAACGAGGCGACGAAGGCGCTGGAGCGGTTGCAGCACCCGCCGGCGCGGCTGGCGACCCTTGGCGCGGTCGCGCAGAACCTGCTGCGATCCGAGAGCGTCGCGTCCTCTCGGATCGAGGACGTGCTGGTCTCTCACAAGCGGCTGGCGCGGGTCGCTCACCTGAGTCCCGAGGCCAGGCGGCGGGACGCGCGAGCGGAGGCGGTCCTCGGCAACGTGGCGGCGATGCGGCGGGCGATCGAGATGGGCGCGGGGCCCGCGATCGGCGTCGAGGAGTTGCTCGAGATCCATCGGCTTCTACTCGGAGCGACCCCCGACCGTGCGATCGCCGGCGTCCTGCGCGAGCGCCAGAACTGGATCGGCGGCAATGCTTACAACCCGCTCGAAGCGGCGTTCGTCCCGCCGCCGCCCGAGCTCGTGCCGGACCTGCTCGATGACCTCTGCCGCTTCATCGCTCGCGACGATCTGCCGCCGATCGTCCAGGCGGCGATCGCCCACGTGCAGTTCGAGACCATCCATCCCTTCATCGACGGCAACGGCCGCACCGGCCGCGCGCTGATCTACGCCGTGCTGCGGGGGAGGGGGGAGGTGGCGAGATACATCCCGCCGATCAGCCTGCTGCTGGCGGCGGATCAGAGCTCATATATCGCCGGGCTTCACAAGTATCGGGCCGGGGAGGTGAGCGAGTGGTGCGAGCTTTTTGCGGAAGCGACCGCAGGCGCCGCCCGCGAGGCGGAACGCCTTGCCGAGGAGATCGAGAGCCAGGAGCAGGAGTGGCTGGAGCGCGCCGGCAACCCGCGCCGGGACTCAGCCGCCCGCCGCCTGATCGCCGCCCTGCCCGAGCAGCCGGTCCTGAGCTCCGCCGACGCCCAGCGCCTGACCGGCCGCTCCCACGTCTCCGCGAACAAGGCCCTGGAGCAACTCGAGAACGCCGGCATCCTCCGCCGCCTCAACCGGCGCAAGTGGGGCCGCGTCTGGGAGTGCGACGAGATTCTCGACCTGGTCGAGGACTTCGAGCGGACGGTCGAAAGAGGCGAGCACCTGCGCCGAGGCGCCGCCAGGATCCGATCCGGCGACCTCGGGCTAACCGGACCCGAGGAACTCGGGGCATTGCGTGCCGTGCGCGAACGCTAGGAGACTGCGGGCGCATCGTTCTGTCGTCGTTTATGCGACAATGGCCGGCAGGTGGAGGGCCGTTGCCGGATCCGGTGACCTCTCTTTCGCTCGGGGACAAGTCCAGCACGGCCCCATCGTCCGAGGGCCAGGAGGTCGGATCACGAGCGGCTCTCCACCTACGTTCGGCGCAGAGCCCTACACGAGGCACCTGATGCCGCGCTTCATCGCCAGCTACATCGAGGGGGAGTAGTGCCGGTCCGACTGTGTTCGCACCACCGTTTCTTCTGTATTTGTAATACAGTAAATACTGTGCTCACGACACAGAAACAAGCGAGATGACCAACCCCTTCCGTTTCTCTGGGCCACTGCCGTCCCTCGATTAGATCTAGAAGTTCGCGCAGCGGCGGGCCGCCCTGGCGCTGGCCAATCTTGGCTCCCCCCACGTAGCGGACAATGCGGCGGCGGTTGGCCTCAATCCCAACAGCGTCCGTGCCGCCCTGGAGGGCCTGCGCGATCGAGCGGACATCATCGCCACCGGCAGCGTGCCCCGCCTCACCGATCCGATGTTCGAACTGTGGCTGCAGCGCCGCGGCGTCCTCGCCGTGGATCTGCACGGGGATTGAGCGACCTGAGCGGTGCGAGGCCGCACGCCGCTACACCCGAGCCAGCCCCAACTCGCCTTTTGCGCTCGCGGCCTACGTCATTCGGCCAGGTCTGCAGCGCCCGTTGGCGGTGAGCGCTCGCTATCGGCCGGATGGCGGGGTACCTTGATTTTGGTATGGCGGTCACGGCTCCGGATCGGGATGAGGTGCGGCAGGCGAGCCTGCGGCTGCCTGAGCGCCAGCGCGATGCGCTGGAGCTGCGCGAGGGCAAGGGGCTCTCCTACGAGCAGATCGCGGCGACGCTCGGGACGGGCGCCGGCTCGGTCGCCCAGCTGCTCGAGCGGGCGCGGATCAACCTCTACGACGAGCTGCGCGGGACGGCGCTGGCGTCGATCGCCGCGCCCTCGCCTGAGTGCGAACGGGCGCTGCCGCTGATCGCCGCGCGCCAGGATCGGGAGCTCGCGTCCTCGTCCGAGGACGCGGCCTGGCTCGACGCCCACCTCGACGGCTGCGACCGCTGCCGGCTCGCCGCCGAGCAGATGAGCGACGCGTCGGCGCTCTTGCGTGGCGAGGCGCCGCCGACCGTCGTAGCTGCCGCCGCGGCTGTGCAGCCGACCCCCACCGCGGCCGAGGACGCCGCACCCGACCCGCTCGAACGTTCCCGCGGCCGCCACCCGAGCCGCCGCATGACACTCGCCGGCGGCCTTGCCGCGCTTGCGCTCGGCGGGGTCGCCATCGCCCTGATGGCGGACGGCGGATCCCGGGACGCCGTACCCCCGGCGGCCGACGCCGCGGCCAGGCGGAACGCCGCCGCGGGGATCGCCCACGCACGCGTCGTACGGGCAGCCTACAAGGCGAGGACCGCGAGGCACACGCGCAAGGGCGCCAAGAGCGGCACGGACGCCGCGGGCCTCGCGCCAATCCAAACCGGCGGTTCCGTAACGACCCCGCTCTACACCCCGACGCAGGGGTCCAGCGGCGGCTCTGGAGGCGCGCCCGCCTCCAGCCACCACGCCTCCGGCGGCGACGCCGCGGTGCACCCGGCCAAGCAGAAGTCGACCGCGAATCCCGCCGCGAAGCCAAAGTCGCCGTCCAGCTCCGCCCAGCCATCCCAGCCCGCCGCCCAGCCGGCCTCCGAAGCCGCGCCGCCGCCGGCCGAAGAACCGACCCCTCCCGCCGAAGAACCGATCGCCGAACACGGCCACAAGGGAGAACCGCCCGGCAAGCCGGCCGACCGCCCGCCGCACAAGTAGATCGGTGAGTTTTCGGTAGGGCGGGCGTCCAGGGTCGATGCGGGCGCTTTGGTGCGTGCTCAAGCTGGGCGTGCCAGGAGTCGATGAGCCCTCGATGGTCTACGTCGGCGGACTGCGGCTGCGCTTGCGACTGCTCGCTCGGAGCGAGCAGGGAATGGCGCTTCCGTTCGCACTGCTGGCTATGGTCGCGGCGACGGCGCTGGCCAGTGCGGCGGTGATCTCCTCGGTCGACGTGCAGCAAGGGTCGCACCGCGACAGCGATTCGAAGCAGGCGATCGCAGCGGCCGACGCGGGGGCGAGCGTGGCCATGGAGCGTCTCAACCGCTACGCGAGCGTGCTCAACAACGCTGCCAACAGCAACTGCCTCGGCGTCAGCGGCGGGACCCTTGTCGTGACCGGCGCCGTGAACGGCTGGTGCCCGCCGATCGAAGGGACGGTCGGCGGCGTCACCTACAGCTACCAGGTGAGCGCGATGTTCGCCGGGAGCACGATGAACGTGGTTTCCACCGGGACGGTCAACGGAACCAGCCGCCGCGTCGACGTAGCCTTCACGGCCGAATCGATCGACGACATCCTCAAAGAAGAGGGGCTGATCGGGAAAGACAAAATCAACATTCCCGGCAACCCGCACATCAGGGTCAACATCGGGACCAACGGGGACATCGAAACCTCGGGAAACAGCTGGGAAGTCTGTGGCAGCGCCCGCCATGGCTCGGGCGGCAGCGGGCCGTCCGAAGAAGAACTCTCCTGCGAAGGGGAAGAAGTCGAACGGAACGTCGAACTGCCGTCGGTGAGCAGCTTCATGCCGACCGACATCGAAACGACCAACGCCGACGCAAGGTTGATGCAGTGCGTCGCGGTGAATACGCCAGAAGAATGTGAACAGGACAATTACACCGCCAAACACACGGCGACCAGCCCGTTCAACCCGGTCCCGGCCCTCAGCCTGACGCTCTCCAGTCACGACACGCTGACGCTCGGCGGCGAAGACTACTGGCTGTGCCGGCTCGACCTGAGCGGCAGCTCGCACCTGATCATGGGCGACGGTGCGCACTCGAGGATCTTCTTCGACACAGCGGAAAATTGCGGCCTTTCCTCCAGCCAACCCCAGATCAGCATCACCGGCAACAGCAGCATCGAAGCTACCGGCAACGAACCGGAGCTGGGAAGCTTCGACATGGTCGGCCTCTACCTGCTCGGCGGTCCCGGCTCGACCGTGGACCTCCAGGGCAGCAGCGGCAGCAACGACATGATGCTCTACGCGCCCGAAAGCGCGATCGCGATGAAGGGCAGCGCCACCTACAAGGGCATCATCGCCGGGGAAACGCTGGAAATCAAAGGAAATCCCACCTTCGAACAGGACGACGGCTACGAACCGGACCCGATCGGCGGCACGACGCTCTACTCGCGCCAGTCCTACGTCGAGTGCAGCGGCGAAGCGACCGCCGTGCCTGACGAAAACTGCTGAGTCTGTCCGTCCGGAAACTGACTTTTGGGCCGACGAAACCCAAATTTCGGGGATCAAGTGCCCCACTCAGCGGTCGATGAGGCCCATGTGATGAATCTGCCAGTGCCTCGGTGCAAAAGGCAAACCCGCCGCGAGGCGGGGGCGCAAAGCCGTCGGAGCTCCCATCCGGGAGCCAGCCGGGCTACCACCGGGGTCGACAGACACCACGTGGCTTCACGCGACGGGGCTCTGGCGCAAACGATTAGGACCATAGGAGGTCACTAATAATGTTTCTCCAGAATCTCCGGGCCAAAGTAGGCGCCCGGCTCAACGGCGACAGCGAGGCCGGCTTCACGCTGATCGAGCTCCTCGTCGTGATGCTCATCCTCGGCATCCTCGCCGCGATCGCCCTGCCCGCCTTCTTCAACCAGAAGGAAAAGGCCGGCGACGCGAAGGCGAAGGAGTACGTCCACAGCGCCCAGGTTGCGATGGAGACGTACGCGACCGACCACAGCGGCGGTTACGAAGGAGCGGATCGGGAAGCGCTCATCAACATCGAGCCGACTCTTGAAAGTGTCCCTGTTGCCGACATGTCTATCACCGGATCTGGCGGCGGAGTTACTACTCCTACGGCCGGTGGATACAGAATTACGATCACCTCGTCTGGCAGCTCGGAAAACGATTTCTGGGTGGACAACAACGGCGGTACCCTGAAGTTCGAATGTGACACCGCGGGTACCGGCGGCTGCCCCGAACTCGTGGGCGCTGCCACGCACGGCAACTGGGCCGAATAGTCCAACCCATCGCCTTGGCCTAGCCAAGCGTGAAGCACCGAGGGGCGGGCCGTCTGGCCCGCCCCCCGGTGCTTATGGGGGCTTGGCGTGGCTGGGCCAGACGTCCACCGGGCCTAAACGAATGACCGATTCCTACCGATAGAGCAACGATGCGCCTCAAGCCCAGACACTGCCTGCTCGCGCTCGCGCTCTCGACTCTTTGGGCCGCGTCGCCGGCGACTCCAGCCGCCTTCGCTGCCGACGCCAACTTCAACGGCGTCTCAGCCGACGGAGCAGTCGCCGTCTTCAGCACGACCGACAAGCTCGTCCCCGGCGACACCGACTCCTTCCGCGACGTCTACCAGCGCACCTTCGACGGCGGCGTGGGCGCCTACGTGACGCGCGAGGCCTCGACCGGGCCGACCGGCGGCAACGACGCCTACAACGCGACCTTCCAGGGAGTGTCGGCGAACGGGCGCGAGGTCTACTTCTCGACGCAGGAGCCCCTCTCTGCGGCCGACGGCGACAAGAGCTCAGTCGACGTCTACGCGCACGACACCGTGACGGGACAGACCGTGCTCGTCTCGCGGGCGGCCGCCTCGTGCGAAGGGGCGCCCTGCGGCACAGGGCCTGCCGCCGCGACCTACAAGGGCTCGAGCGCCGACGGGCAGAGGGTCTTCTTCGAGACGAGCGAAAGCCTCGCGCCGGCCGATGGCGACGAAGCGCCGGACGTCTACGTGCGCGGCCTTGAACCCGGCACGACGACTCTGGTGTCCCGGCCGGACCCCTCATGCTCGGGCAGCTGTGGCGCCGGCCCCGCGGACGAGACCTTCGTCGGCGCTTCGAGCAACGGGAACGAGGTGTTCTTCGAAACCACCGAAAGCCTCAGCTCAAGCGACGAAGACTCGACCAGCGACATCTACGTGCGCGACCTGGAAGCCGGGAGCACGACGCAGGTATCGGAGGGAGGCACCTGTCCCTTGCCCCCCGACGAAGAAGCGGCCTGCAAGCCGAGGTTCCGCGGCGTCTCGAGCAGCGGCTCCCGAGTCTTCTTCACCAGCAGCGAGCGCTACTACTCCGGCGGGGTCGCGGACACAGACAAGGGCACGGACGTCTACGTCTGGGAAGGCGGCGTTCCGTCGCTCGTCTCCACCGGGCCGGCCGGCGGCAACGCGGAAGAAGAGCCGGCCACCTTCGCCGGGACGACCCCCGACGGGGCGATGATCTTCTTCGCCACGAGCGAGGCGCTCACCGGGGAAGACTCGGACACCGCGAACGACGTCTACAGGCGTAACCTCGCGGGCGAACCGCCGACCACCACGCTCGTCTCCCGTCCCGACTCGTCGTGCGTCGCCGCCGGTTGCGGGGAAGGCGCGGGCAGCTTCGACGCGACCTCTGAAAGCGGCGACACCGTCTTCTTCCAGACCGCGGAGAGCCTGGCGCCGGCGGACACCGACGGCCTCGTCGACATCTACGCCCGCCACATGAGCGCCGAAACGACCGAGCTGGTCTCGGCGCCGGCGGCGTCCTGCGGGGCAGGCTGCGGAAGCGCCGCCGCGGTCAAATTCGCCGCCGCGTCGACGGATGGCGAAAGCGCCGTCTTCACCACCGCGGAGCCGCTCTCCCCGGCGGACGAAGACGAAGCAGAAGACGTCTATCTGCGTGACCTCGGCGCCGGGACGACCACACTCGAGTCGAAGGACGGAATCTGCCCGCTGCCGGGCGAAACCGGCTGCGACTCGACCTTCGCCGGGGCGTCTGAGGACGCCGTCCACGTCTTCTTCCGCACCGCCGAGCGGCTGACGGCGGAAGACGTCGACTCCGACCTCGACGTCTACGAGCGCGAAGGCATCCAGACGCGCCTCGTCTCGGCCTCCAACTCGGTCAGCCTCGGCCCGTCGACGCCGGTGCTGAGCGGAACGAGCCCGGCTGGGAAAGGCGAAACTACGACGCCGTCGGTGCTCGGCCACGCCGACGCGGGCAGCTCGATCAAGATCTACACGACCTCGAACTGCTCGGGCGAAGCGGTGGCGGGCAGCGTCATCGAACTCGAAGGCGCCGGGATCGTCGTGACTCCGGTGGAACCGGGGACGACCAGCTTCCGGGCTACGGCGACCGATGAAAGCGGCGACACCTCGGGCTGTTCGAACGCGGTCAGTTACACGCAGGAGACGCCGCCGCCCCCGTCCGGCGAAGAACCGGGCTCCGGTGAAGAAACCGGTGGCGAATCGGGCGGCGGCTCTGGCGAATCGGGCGGTGGCTCCGGCGTGGCGAGCGCGCCGGCCCCGTCGGGCGGCGACCCGGCGCCGGTCCAGCTGACGCCGGGCGGCGTCCCCTACGTCACCCCGGTCACCCGGATCACCTTCGGGCCGGCGTTCAAGACTCGCGCTCGCCGCCCGGTTTTCCGCTTCGCCGACGCCACGGGTCAGCCGGGTAGCAGGTTCATCTGCCGGGTCGACCTGCGCAAGTGGGGGGCCTGCGCGTCGCCGGTGCGGCTGAAGCACGTGCGGCGCGGCCGCCACGTCTTCCGGGTCAAGGCGGTCAACGCGGTCGGCACCTGGGAGGCGCGGCCGACGAAGCGGGTGTTCAAGCTCGTCGGCGCACGTGGTCGCCACCACCTCCGCAAGCACCGCCGCCACACGAAGCGGGGGCGGCGGTGAATGCGCGGTCGCGGTGGCTTTCGGCGCGCGCCGGATCCGCTGGCGGCGAGGCCGGGCTGACGCTGGTCGAGCTGCTGGTCGCCGCGGCGATGAGCGTCGTCATCGTCGGCGCCGCGAGTTCGATGCTGATCAGCGCCGTGCGCGACCAGCCGAAGATCAGCAAGCGGGCCCAGAACGTCTCCTCGGCCCGCTGGGTGCTGGACCGGATGACCCACGAATTGCGCAACGGGATCTCGGTCGACCCGGAAACGGCAAGCGCCTCCTCGGTCTCCTTCGAAACCTACGTGCGGCGCGCCTCGTGCGGTGGCGGAGTCGCGAGCGAAGCGAGCGCCCCGTCGATCCCCTGTCAGGTCACCTACACGTGCACGACGACCGCCTGCTCGCGCGTCGAGGCCGAACCCGGCGTGGAGACGGGGACCGCGACGACGCTGTTCGAAGGCATCGACAGCTCGGCGGTCTTCTGCTACGTGCCGAGCGGCGAAGCGGAACCGAGCAGCTGCGGGCCCGTCGGCACGGAAACGCCGACCTACGTCCGGGTGACGCTGCACCTCCCCAATCCGGATGGCGGTGGCGACCTGACGATCTCCGACGGCGCAACCCTTCGCAACGCGACGCTGGAGAACTGAGATGGCCAGGGCGGCGAGACGGAGGCTCGAGCGACCCGACCGCGAGGCCGGGCTGACGATCGTCGAGGTGCTGATCGCCGCCGTGGTGCTGATCGCCGGCTCCTTCGCGACCTTCGGCGTGCTGCGCACGGCGACGATCAACAACCAGCGGGCGAAGGGGACGCAGGTCGCGCTCGACCGCGCCCAGCAGGAGATGGAGGCGCTGCGCAGCCTGCCGCACTCCGAGCTGGCGCTGACCGAACCGCCGCCGCACTCGCCCGATCCGCTCAACCCGGGATACCGGGTCAATGCAAGCCAAGGAACCTTCGCGCTCACCCGCGATCCGGCCGAAGATCCCAACCCGCCGTTCTTGGTGGTCAAAAACGGCGGCCTCTATGGTGCCGGCTTCATCGAAAGCGCCGCGGTCGTCCCGGAAGAATCGTTCACCAGCGGCGACGTCAGCGGCACCGTCTATCGCTACGTGGTCTGGCGCGACGACACGAGCTGCGGCGCAACCTGTCCCGGGGCCCAGGACTACAAGCAGATCGTCGTCGCCGTGAAGCTGGAAAAGAAGGGAAACGAAGCGTCCGAGCGCGGCTACGTCGAAGTCCAGTCGAGCTTCATCGACCCTACCGACAGCTCGGAAAGCGACCCGATCCCGCCGAAAGGCGGTCTGGTCAACTCGCCGCAGCAGTTCTTCCTCTCCGACACTCCCTGCGCGGCCGAAGGCTCGACCGAACGCGAAGAATGGCCGCAACGCGAAGCGACCGGCGACCATCCGCTGCACAACACGCTCGGCACCTGCGCCAGCGGCATGCAGACCGGCTCGACGCTCGGGGCGCCGGACGCGCTGCTGCTCGGCTCTCCGCCTGATCCCGCGCCGGCCGACGCAAGCAGCCCGCCGACCCTCGACTACTCCGACGACTACCCCGGCCAGGTGACGCCCGACACGGCGAAGGGCATCCAGCTTGTCCCTGACGACACCGGCGGCTGCCACTTCGCCCCGACCGGCGGCTCGGAACCCCAATGGCAGGTCCACCGCTGGGTCACCGACCCGATGCCCTTCGACTTCACGCTGACCGAAAACGCGACCGTCGACTTCTTCACCCGGGCGCTCAGCGACCAGCAGTACAGCGGCACGCTCTGCATCTACCTATTCGACCGCCACGAAGAAGGCTCGCCACCGGAAGCCTACGACGAAGCGCTGCCGGGCGCCGAAGTCACCTACTCCGGCAAGCAGGAAAACGGCCAGTGGCCGAAAACTGAATGGGACGAGCCACGGGTGCCGATGACCTTCGACGAAATCACCATCCCGAAAGACGACCGGCTGGGCATCGCGATCAGCGTAGACGGCAACTCGGATTCGGGCGCGATCCCGTTCCTCTTCGACCACCCCGACTACCGCACGCGGATCGAGATCGAAACGCCGACGCCGCTGAACGCGGGGTAGCCGTGGCCGCGTCCGCCGCCCTCGCCTTCCTCGGAGGGTTGCTCGCCGGCAGCTTCGTCACCGTCGTCGCCCACCGGGTGCCGCGCGGCGAGTCGATCGTCGGGCCGCGCTCGCGCTGCCCCGCCTGCGGGGCGCAGATCGCCGCCTACGACAACGTGCCGGTCTTCTCCTGGCTGGCGCTGCGCGGGCGGGCGCGCTGCTGCGGGGAGCCGATCTCACCGCGCTACCCGCTGACCGAGCTGACGCTGGGGGCGCTCTACGCGGCGACCGTGCTGGTGCTCTGGGACGAGCCGTGGGAGGTCGCGCTGGGGCTCGTCTTCGTCACCGCACTCGTGGCGATCACGCTGACCGACCTCGAGCGGCGGATCATCCCGAACAAGATCCTGATCGTCGCCGCCGTGCTCGGCGCGGCGATCGCGGCGATCGGCGACCCCGGCAGCCTGCCCGAGCGCGCCATCGCCGCAGTGGCGGCGGGCGGGGTGCTGTTCGCGGCCGCACTGGCCTACCCGAAGGGGATGGGACTGGGCGACGTCAAGCTGGCGGCGACGATGGGGATCTTCCTCGGCCGCAACGTCGGCCCGGCGATCCTCGCGGCGCTGCTGGCCGGCGCCCTTGTCGGCCTGGCGATGATCGCCCGCGAAGGGGCGGCGGCGCGCAAGCGGGCGATCCCCTTCGGGCCCTTCCTCGCGCTCGGTGGGGTGGCCGGCCTGCTCTATGGCGACCAGCTCGTCGACTGGTATCTGGGCACCTTCTAGATCGTCCGTCCAAGTCCTCATAGAAATGAGTAGTTGCAGGGCGAAAGGTCTGCGGCCTTTCTGTCGATGCAGGGGGTGCGGGAACGGCGAACGGCGCCTGACCTGAACCCTTCATGCGACTCAGCGGAATCACCAAGGAGAAGAACAACAGCGTCGTCGGGCTCGACATCGAGGCCGGCAGCATCGCCGCGACCGAGGTGCGGGTCAACGGCTCGACCGAGCTGACCGGCACGGCGATCGGCCCGCTGGAGCCCGGGACCTTCCACGAGGGCGAGGTGCAGGACCCAGACCGCCTCGTCGCCGCGCTCAAGGACCTCTTCGCCGAGCACAAGCTGGGCAAGCGGGTCAGGCTCGGGGTCGGCAACCAGCGGGTCGTCGTGCGCACGCTGCGGATGCCGGCGATCGAGGACCCGAGGGAAATGGAGGCGGCGGTCCGCTTCCAGGCCCAGGAGCAGATGCCGATGCCGCTCGACCAGGCGGTGCTCGAGCACCAGGTGGTCGGTGGCGTGCCGGCCGAGGAGGGGCAGGCGCCGCAGGTCGACGTGATCGTCGTCGCCGCACGCCGCGACATGGTCGGCAGCTTCGTCGAGCCGCTGCGGCGCGCGGGGCTGGAACCGATCGGCGTCGACCTCTCCGCCTTCGGAATGATCCGCGCGCTTGCCGGCGAGGCCGCGCCGGTCCAGCCGGACGGGGACGAGGGCGCCATCGAGCGCCCCGCTTCGGCGGTCCTCTACTGCAACGTCGGCGACGTCACCAACCTCGCCGTCGCCCGCGGCCAGTCGTGCCTCTTCACGCGCGTCTCGCACGCCGGGCTGGAGGCGACCTGCGGGGCGCTGGCCGGCTCGCTGGGGTTGAGCGCCGAGCACGCGACGCAATGGCTGGGACACGTCGGCCTGGAGCGGCCCGCGGCTGAGATCGACGGCGATCAGGAGACGGTGATCGAGGTCCGCCGCGCGCTCGAGGAGAGCGTCTCGGCGCTGCTCGACGAGCTGCGCCTCTCACTCGACTACTACGGCGCCCAGGAGGCGGCGCTGCCGGTCGAGCGGATAGTCCTCTGCGGCCCCGGCAGCGCGATCCCCGGGCTGGCGGTGCGGATGGAGGCCGGGCTGGGCCTGCCGATCGCGGTCTCCCGGCCGGCGGCCCTCGAGGACCTCGACGAGGTATCGGCCGCCCGCCTGACGCTTCCCTACGGCCTCGCCCTGGAGCAGTAGCGATGCGCCCCGTCAACCTGATCCCACCCGAGGACCGCCGCGGCGACCAGGCGCCGCTGCGCACCGGCCCGCTCGCCTACCTGCTGCTCGGCGCCCTGGCGCTGGCGCTGGTCGGCGTCGTCTCGCTCGTCCTCGTCGGCAACCAGGTCTCCGAACGCGAAGGCGAGCTGGCGAAGCTGAAGGGCGAAGACGCGGCGCTCGCCGCGAAGGCGGCCAAGCTCGCCTCCTACACGCAGTTCCAGGCGCTCAGCGAAGCCCGCGTGCAGACGGTGCAGAGCCTCGCCGACAGCCGTTTCGACTGGGAGAGGGTGCTGCGCGAACTGGCGCTCGTCCTGCCCGCGGACGTCTCGCTGGACAGCCTCAACGCGAGCGCGAGCGGCGGCGAAAGCGGGGGCTCGGGCGGCGGCAGCAGCCTGAGCGGCTCGATCGCCGGCCCGTCGCTGGCCCTGAACGGCTGCGCCCACGGCCAGGACGGGGTCGCGGGATTCATCACTGCGCTCAAGGACATCGACGGGGTGACCCGGGTCGGGGTGCAGTCGTCGACGGTCGAAGGCGAAGGCGGCGAATCCGGCGGCGGCGGCGAAGGCGAATGCGGCGCCGGAGGCGCCAGCTTCGACCTGGTCGTCGCCTTCGACGCGGCGCCGGTCCCCGCGGCCGAAGGGGAAGTCGCGGCCGCGCCCGAAGCGGCGCCGGAAGCGGCGCAGGCGGCATCGAGCGAGACCTCCGAAAGCTCGGGAGGCTGAGATGGACGCGCTGAAGAGCTCGAAGAACATGACGATCGTCGGGGCCGTGGTCATCGTCGCCCTGGCGCTCGCCTTCTGGACGCAGCTGCTGAGCCCGAAGCGCGAGGAAGCGGCGAAGCTGGGCGACCAGATCGAAACGGTGGAAACCTCGCTGGCGTCGCACCGGGTTGAAGTGGAGACGGCAGAAGCGGCGCGCAGGCGCTTCCCCGGCGAGTACCAGCGGCTGGTCGTGCTGGGCAAGGCCGTTCCGGGCGGCGACGAAACCGCCTCGCTGCTGGTCCAGCTGAACGGCCTCGCCGTCCAGTCGGGGGTGAGGTTCAACGACCTGCAGCTCAGCTCCGAAGGAGGCGGCGGCTCCGGCGAAGAAGCCGCGGTTCCGCAGTCGAGCCCCGGCGGCACGCCTGTCTCGGCGACCGAGGTGGCGGCGTCGCTGCTGCCGCTCGGCGCCTCGATCGGCCCGGCCGGGCTCGCGGTCATGCCCTACACGCTGACCTTCGAAGGCGACTTCTTCCAGATCGCCGACTTCATCGAACAGCTCGACAAGATGGTCAAGACGCAGAACGAAAAGGTGCTCGTGGACGGCCGGCTGATCACCGTCGACGGCTTCTCGCTCTCACCCGAAGGAGAAGGAGAAGGCTCCGGGTCGTCGTCCTCCGGCGGCGGCAGCTCGCCGTCGCTCACGGCGAGCTTCGAAGTCACGACCTACCTGACTCCGCCGAGCCAGGGCGCGACCGCGGGCGCGACTCCCTCGAGCCCGGCTGAAGCGACCGCCACGCCGGCGTCGACCACGACCGGAGGCACGCCGTGAAGCGACTGAAGGGGCTCGACCTGAAGATGCCGGACGTGAAGGCGCCGGCCGTCCTCGCCGACCTCTACTACGACCTGCGCGACCGCCGGCTGCTGCCGTTGCTGGCTCTGGTTCTCGTGGCGATCGTCGCGACTCCGTTGCTGCTCGGGCAGAAGTCGGATACCACCCTGCCGCCGGCCGCCGAAGGCGCGATCTCGGCGCTGCGGGAAACGAGCAGGCCGACGTCGGCGCTGACCGTGGTCGAGGCGAAGCCCGGCCTGCGCGACTACCGCAAGCGCCTGCGCAACCGCAAGCCGACCGACCCGTTCCGCTCGCTCGGGGGCGGCTCCGAAGGGTCGAAGGGGGAAGGCGGCTCTTCGGGCTCCAGCTCGACCTCGTCGACGAGCACGACCATCTCCACGTCGAAGACCACCGAAACGTCAGGCTCGTCGACCGGTGCCGGCACGGCGTCGCCCTCGCCGGCGCCGCCGTCCTCCGGCGAAGGCTCGGGCGGCGGCGGTGGCGGCCACTCCGGCGGCGGGGGCGGTAGCACCGGTCAGACCGGCGGCGGCGGCAAGGCGCACGCCGTCCTCTACAGCTTCGCGGTCGACGTCCAGATCGTCCACACGACCGGCAGCAAGGCCGACGGGGACAAGAAGACGAGTGAGCCCGAGGTGCGCAAGGAGATCCTGCCGACCACCATCCTGCCGGGCCAGAAGAAGCAGGTTGTCACCTACATGGGACTGAGCCCGAAGACGCGCAAGCCGCTGTTCCTCGTCTCCACCGACGTCACCGGCGTGTTCGGCGAAGGCAAGTGCGTCGCCGGCACCGACAACTGCCAGCTGATCGAACTCGAACCGGGGTTCCCGGAGACGTTCGAATACGGCGAAGACGGCGAGCGCTACAAGCTCAAGGTCACCGACGTCAAGCTGGTGATCAAGGGCAAGGTCTGAGCGGCCCGCCTGACCAAAGCTTCAGTAAGTGAAGCCATGGCGCTAAACTCGCATCAGCGAGCCGAATCGAACGCAATCCGGGCTCGCGCCGGATGTGCCGAATATGAGCGCTGAGAGCAACTCCCGCTGTCCCGTCTGCCGCACCGCCGACGTCGTCTGCGGCAAGTGGACGCTTCTGGTCATCCGCGACCTGGCCGATGGGTGCGCGCGCTTCTGCGAGCTCGAGCGCTCGCTGGAGGGGATCAGCCCGCGGACGCTCTCGCTGCGCCTGCGGGCGCTGGAAGAAGAGGGCATCGTCGCCCGCAACACCTTCCCCGAGGTGCCGCCGCGGGTCGAGTACGAGCTGACCGAGAAGGGCGAGGCGCTGGTGCCGCTGATCGAGGACATGCGCCGCTACGGCGCCCGCTGGCTGCTCGAAGAAGAGCCGGCCGCAGTCCCCGCATAACCTGCAAGCCATCGTGCAGGCGCAGGAGCGCCGTGCGTGGGGGGGAAGGTTCGGACGTGCGCGATCCCCTGCTCAACGAGGCGCTGCGGCGGCTTGCCGCCGAGGCGGCGACCCGGTTCACGACGCTTGTCGCGAGCGGCGACCAGATTCCCTTCGACGTCGCCGAGGCGGCCGGGCCCGACGACGCTTTCTTCCACAGCTACGTCCCGCTGACGGCGCGCTACGTGCGCGAGCGTGAGGGCGAGCTGCGCACCCTGCCCGCCTTCGAGCCGGCCCGCGAAGCGGTCGTCCTCGCCGACGTCTCCGCGCCCTACCTGGAGGCGCGGGGCGAGCAGGTCCCGACCGAGCCGGGCGAGCGGGCGGCGCGCCTCTTGACGGTCTTCCTCGCCGGCCTCTGGGACGGCAGCGGCGAGTTCTCGCTCGACCGCGAGCGGCTCGAGGAGGCGCTCGCGCTGCTCGACGCCGAGGTCGGCGACGCCGACGAGGCCGACGTGCTCGTGGTGCCGCTCGTCGGCCTGCAGATGTCCGTGGCGCGGCTGCAGCTTCCGCACGGTATGCGGCTGGTGCGCGCCGACAGCATCGAGGCGCCGGTCGAGGCGATGCGCAGCGAGGGCATGGGCCGCGCCGCCTGGGAGCCGCAGTTCCTCGCCGTCGCCGAGCAGGGCGAGGGCGCGGATTCCGCCGCCGCCGCGCTGGCGCAACTCAGCGATCTGGTCAGCGTCATGCGTCTATATAAGGGGGGAGGCGTCGGGCTCGGCCCGCACGCCTTCGCGCCGACCGGCGAGGGCCGCTGGCGGCGGATCGCCACCGGCGCGCCGGCGCCGCGCGGCGATGGCTATCGACTTGACGAGAACGAGGCGAGCGAGCTGGCCGAGCTGGCGGAGACGCTGGAGGCTCGTCCCGACCCGACCGGCTCGCTGGCCTGGGCGGTGCGCCGCTTCGAGCTCGGCTGCGAGCGCCCGGCGGCGCTGGAGGGACTGAGCGACCACCTGCTGGCGCTGCGCGCCGTGCTCGACGGCCAGGGCCCGGTGGGCGCCTCGCTGCCGATGCGCGCCGCGGCGCTGATCGCCGAGGGCTCGCACGACCGCCTCGCCGCCCGCGAGCGGCTGGAAGCGGCGATGCAGCTCGAGCGCGCGCAGATGGCGGGCGCGGCGAGCGATCAGGCAGCCGGCCTCGCCGGCTGGGTCGAGGAGAGCGTGCGCCGGATCATGCGCGACGCCGCCCTCGGCGAGCTCGGCGCCGACCTCAACGAGGCCGCCGACGAGACCCTGATCGCCACCGGGCTAGACACCGGCGACGTCGCGATCGCCGTAGCGGAGGAAATCTCCGAGCCCGCTGCGGACTTTGAACGTCCTATAGCCCCCACAAAGTCCGAAGTGGCGAAAGAGCCGACCAGTGAGGAGGACCCACATATGGAGCAGGACACCCGCATCCTCGAGCCGGTCCCGGCCGAGGACGAGATCCGCGTCACCGACGCCCGCGACTGGCTGGAGGAGGTCGAGGACGACGCGCGGGTCGGGGTCGAGGAGAGCACCCTGGACTTCCCCGCGGTCGCCGACGACCTCGAACGCCGCGAGCGCATCGACACGCCCCGCGTGCGCCACCTCTTCCCGGTTCCCGAGGACGCCGACTGGGGAATCCGCGAGCTGGACTACGACCATTATCGACACCGCGCCGGTTGATCTGGCGACTTAGTCGCACATATTGCGACTAAGTCGCCATTAGGCGCGGCCGGCTGCGATCTCTATGCGCTCCTCGCTGCTGGCGAACAGGTAGCGGTTGATCTCGGCCAGGCCGCCGAGGTCGTGCACGTCCTCGTCCAGGTAGGGGACGCGGATCACCCCCTTGGTGCGCAGCTCGCGCGCCAGGTGCTCGATGTTGCGGGCGTCGCGCTCGGCCAGCGCCTGGTAGTCGGCGAAGTTCTCGCAGACGCGGCGGGCCAGGTCCTCGTCGCCGAGCCGCTCCGCCAGCGCCCCCTCGAGGTCGGCCGGGTCGCCCTCGCCGCGCAGCCGCTCGGCCGGGTAGTGGACCTTGTTGACGATCACGCCGCCGAACGGCAGCTTCGCCTCGACCAGCTTGCGGTGGAAGTAGACCGCCTCGTCGATCGGCTCGCCCTGCGGGCCGCAGACGACGAGGAAGCAGGTGTGGCGGTCGGCGAGCAGGCTGTTGACCCGCTTGGCGCGCGCCTGGAAGCCGTCGACCATGCCGCTGAACGCGTTGAAGAACTCGGCCAGGTCGGCGATCAGGTCGAAGCCGACGATCCGCTTGAAGACCGAGAGCGCGACCGAGGCGCCGCGCCCCGCCACCCGCGCCGCCAGCCCAGTCGGCTTCATGAAGACGCGCAGCGAGCGCCCTTCGATGAACTGGGTCAGCCGTTTGGGCGCGTCGAGGAAGTCGAGCGCGTTGCGGGTCGGCGGCGTGTCGAGGACGAGCAGGTCGAAGCGCCCCGAGGTGTGCAGCTCGAACAGCTTCTCCATCGCCATGTACTCCTGCGAGCCGGCGAGCGCGCTGGAGATCTGCTGGTAGATGCGGTTGTTCAGCACCCGGTCGCGGGCCTCCTCGTCGGGCGCCTGGCGGGCGACCAGCTCGTCGAAGGTCGCCTTGGCGTCGAGCATCATCGCCCACAGCTCCCCCTTCATCTCGACCCCGTGGCGCTCGAACAGCGCCGGGTCGACGCGCTCCGTCTCGTTGCCGAGCTCGCGCAGGCCGAGCGAGTCGGCGAGCCGCTTCGCCGGGTCGATCGTCAGCACGCAGACGCGCAGCCCGCGCGCCGCCATCCCGGCCGCGATCGCCGCCGAGGTCGTCGTCTTGCCGACCCCGCCGGAGCCGGCGCAGATGCAGATGTCCTTGCCCGCGAGCAGCTCGTCGACGGCGGACATCAGCTCAGCCTCCGGGCGAGCTTCCGGGCGGCCTCGACGCCGAGCTCGGGCTCGAAGAGGAAGGGCAGGGTCTTGACCGGCGCCTCGACCCGGCGCCGCAGCCGGGCGAGCTGGGCACGCTGCGAGCGGGCGCGGCCGTGCTCGGAGGCGGCGGCGCGGGCGGCGGCGCGGACCATCCCGTTCTCGCCCCCGGCGAGCTCGGCGAGGCGCTCGGCCTCCGCTTTCGAGAAGCGCTCCGGGTAGAGGCCGTTGAGGTAGACGCGGTCGACCGCGACGCCGACCTCCGAGCGCAGCTCCTCCTCCAGCGCCGCCGACTCGTTGACCGGCATCTCCTCGGGCAGCGAGACGATCGCCGTGCCGGTGTGCTCCTGGTCGGTGATCAGGCGGTCGAGCGCCTGCGCCTGGCCGTGGATCGGGCCGACGCGGGCGATGTTGGCGAAGGTGCGCGGCGTCTGCAGGAAGCCGATCCCGTGCCCGGTGGCCGGCGCGTCGACGATCACCAGGTCGTACTTGCGCCCCTGCTTGACCTTGCGATCGAGCTGCGCCAGCTCCCAGATCTTGCCGATCGTCACCAGCTCCTTCAGCCCCGGGGTGGCGGCGGCGAGGTAGGAGAAGATGCGGCTGCGGAACAACATGTCGCGCATCGCGCGGACCTTCAGCTGGAGCAGGACGTACTCGCGCATCGACTCGTCGGGGTCGATCGAGATCGACCAGAGGTTCTGCGCCATCTCGACCTCGTGGAAGCCGACTTCGGTGTGGTCGAAGATCCGCGAGGCGTTCTCCTGCGAGGCGACCTCGCAGACGATCGTTCGCTTGCCCTGCTCGGCCGCGCGCAGGCCCAGCGCGACCGCGACCGTGGTCTTGCCGACTCCGCCCTTGCCGGTCACGAAGACCAGCCTCTTGTCTAATAGCTCAGGCGTGGGCAATGGCCAATTCCAAATCCCGGCACGCCTGGATGACGCCCGTGGCGCGGCGCATCTCTGCGTCTTCGGGCTTGCCTTTAGCGCCGCTAAAGGCGGCGCCCTGCATCCTTGATCTGCTTGGCCACGTGCGCCCCCAGTCGCACCTGGCTTTGAAATCGGCCATTGCGGGCAATTCGTAGCAATTTGTGCTTCGGGAAGGAAACGTAAGCGGGTATCCGAATACCCGCGCAATGGGATTTCTTAGCCGAAAGAACAAGTCCGCGCCCGCAGCTCCGCTTGAGGAGCATCCGATCGTCGAGGAGCTAGAGCAGATGGAGCGGGCGGTGCCCGAGAGGCAGCCCGATCCGGAGCCTACCCCTATCCCACAGCCGGAGGCCGCTTCGGTGCCGGAACCCGCAGCCGCCGAGCCGACCCCCGAGGAGCCGGAGCGGTTCATGCCCAGAGACCTTCTTGCCCCCAGCCGCCATGAAGCGGTTGTGGAGGAGGCGGCGGTTGAGGCGCCCGTCAAGCACGCCGAGGTGATTGCCTTCGCCAATCAGAAGGGTGGGGTGGCTAAGACCACTACGACTCTGAACCTGGCTGTGGCGTTTGCCGAGAGCGGGCACCGGGTGCTCTGCATCGATCTGGATCCGCAGGGGAACCTGACTATGAGCCAGGGGATCGATCCGGACAAGGTGGAGAAGAGCCTCTACGACGTGCTCGTCAACGACATGCCGATCTCGGAGATCATCCAGCACCGCGAGATCGACATCGCGGTCTCCTCGATCGACCTCGCCGGGGCGGAGATCGCGATGAGCACCAAGATCGGCCGCGAGCGCTCGCTCGAGAAGGCGCTGAAAGAGGTCGCCGGCGACTACGACTTCGTCTGCATCGACACGCCGCCGAGCCTCGGCCTGCTGACGATCAACGCGCTGACCGCGGCGAGCAAGGTGATCGTCCCCGTCCAGTGCGAGTATCTCTCGATGCGCGGGCTGGTGCAGCTGCAGAACACGCTGAAGATGATCCAGGACAACCTCAACCCGGACGTCAAGATCGAGGGCATCCTGCCGACGATGCTCGACACGCGCACGGTGCACGCCAAGGAGGCGATCGAGATCCTCGAAGAGAACTTCGGCGACCTCGTCTTCCAGTCGCGCATCCGCAAGGCGATCAAATTCGCCGAGGCGCCGGTCAAAGGCGCCAGCGTGCTCAAGTACGATCCTCAGGGGAACGCCGCGGGCTACTATCGAGACTTGGCCGAGGAGGTTCTGTCACATGAGTCGGCGTAAGCGGGCGAGCATGCGCGAGGGTCCTCTCTCGGATCTCTTTCGCAGCACGTCCGAGGATGCGCCGGCCGATCCGCCGGAGGCGCCGGCTCCCGAGCCGGCCGCGGAGGAGACGGGGGCGTCCGCGCCCGAGAAGCTGAAGAAGGTCTTCGCGGAGGAACCTGTCGCGCAGCGTGAAGCGCCGAGCGAGACGCCGCGCTACGGGCGGGAGGAACCTGAGTATGAGCCGCCGGGGAGCGGGGAGCCGCATCAGCCGGTGATCCGGGTCGTCGGCGTGGGGGGCGCCGGGGTGAACGCGGTCAACCGGATGGTCGACGCGAACGTGCCCGGGGTCGAGTTCATGGCCGTCAACACCGATCTCCAGTCGCTGCAGCTCTGCGTCGCCGACGTCACCGTGCACATCGGCGACGAGCAGACGCGCGGCCTCGGCGCCGGCGCCGACCCCGAGGTCGGCCACGACTCCGCCTTCTCCGAACAGGACAAGATCAAGCGCCTGCTCAAGGGCTCCGACATGGTCTTCGTCGCCGCCGGCGCCGGCGGCGGCACCGGCAGCGGCGCTGCGCCGGTCGTCGCCCGGCTGGCCCGCGAGGTCGGCGCGCTGACCGTCGGCATCGTCACCAAGCCGTTCAGCTTCGAGGGTTCGCGCCGCGGCAAACAGGCCGCCGCGGGGATCGACGAGCTGGCCGCCGCGGTCGACACGCTGATCGTCGTCCCCAACGACCGGCTGCTTGAGGTGCTCGACGAACAGACCTCGATGGTCGAGGCCTTCCAGGTCGCCGACGACGTGCTGCGCCAGGGCGTGCAGGGGATCTCCGACCTGGTCACCCTGCCGGCGCTGATCAACCTCGACTTCGCCGACGTGCGGACGATCATGTCCGACGCCGGACGGGCGCTGCTCGGGATCGGCATGGGCGCGGGCGAGGGCCGCGGTCTGGCCGCGGCCGAGAAAGCGATCTCCTCGCCGCTGCTCGAGACCTCGATGGAGGGCGCGCGGGCGATCCTGCTCTCGATCACCGGCGGCCCCGACCTCTCGCTGGTCGAAGTCAGCGAGGCGGCGAAGCTGGTCGGCGAGGCCGCGCATCCCGACGCCAACATCATCTTCGGCGCCAACGTCGACGAGGACCTGGGCGACCAGATCTGGGTCACCGTCGTCGCCACCCGCTTCGACGGGCAGCCGGCGCCGCGCCGCGCCGCCGAGCCGACGATCCGCCGCACCAAGGACGCCGGCCGCGGCCGCGCGCCGCGCAACGAGAAGGCCGGCGAGCTGAGCAGCCTCGACGTGCCCGAGTTTCTTCCCGGGTAGCGCGACGCCATGAGCGGCGTCGTCGCGGCGGGGCATCCCCTCACCGCCGAGGCGGGCGCCGAGGTGCTGCGCGAGGGCGGGAATGCGGTCGACGCCGCGGTCGCCGCGGTGCTCGCATCCTTCGCGGTCGAGAGCCCGCTGACCGGGTTCGGCGCGGGTGGCTTCATGATGGTCGGCCGCGGCGCGGAGACGGCGCTGATCGACTTCTTCGTCGCCGCGCCGGGCAAGGACGGGGCCGAGCGTGGGATCGAGCTGGCGCCGGTGCCGGTCCACTTCGATGCCGATACGGTGCAGACGTTCTACGTCGGCCCGGCCTCCTGCGGGGTGCCCGGCACGGCGGCGGGGCTGGAGCTGGCGCTGCGGCGCTTCGGCACGGCGCCACTCGGCGAGCTGGTCGGCGCCGGCGTGCGGCTGGCCCGCGAGGGCGCCCCGGTCAACGCCGAGCAGGCCTACATCCTCGAGATCCTCTGGCCGATCCACGAGCGGCTGGCGGGGACGCGCGAGCTGTACGCGCCCGAGGGACGGCCGCTGGGCGAGGGCGACGTCTTCCGCTTCGCGGAGCTGGCCGAGGCGCTGGAGCGCTTCGGCGCCGAGGGCGCGGAGCCGTTCTTCCGCGGCGAGGTCGCGGCGGCGCTCGCCGGTCACGTGCGCGGGCTCGGAGGAACGCTCGGCCCCACCGACCTCGCGGAGTACGAGGCGATCGAGCGGCGGCCGATTCAGACGTCGTTCCGCGGCGCCGAGGTCTTCACCAACCCGCCGCCGTCCTCGGGCGGGATCCTGATCGCCTACTCGCTCGGGCTGCTCGAGCGGCTCGGCGGGCGCAGCGGCCCCGAGCAGCTCGTCGCCGCGCTGGGCGCCGCCAACGAGGCGCGCGGGGAGGAGTTCGCCGCCGGCCTCTACGGCGAGCAGCTCGAGCGGGCGCTGCTCGACCCGCAGCGGCTCGACCTGCGGGCCGGCGAACTGCTCGGCTCGACCACCCACATCGCGGCGCTCGACGGCGACGGGATGTGCGCCAGCGTCACCTGCTCCAACGGCTCGGGCTCGGGCGTGCTCGTCCCCGGCACCGGCGTGATCCTCAACAACATGCTCGGCGAGGAGGACCTCAACCCGCTCGGCTTCCACGCGATCGCGCCCGGGCGGCGGGTGCCCTCGATGATGGCGCCGACGCTGGTCCGCCGCGACGGCGAGATCGAGCTCGGCCTCGGCAGCGCCGGCTCCAACCGGATCCGCTCGGCGATCGTGCAGACCGTGGTGCGCGCGGTCGAGCAGGGGATGCCCGCCGGCGAGGCGGTGCGGGCGCCGCGCCTGCACGTCGAGGCGGGGATCGTCCAGGCCGAGCCGGGGATCGACGAGGCGGCGCTGGCGCGGATCGAGGCGCGCGGCGTCCCCGTCCTGCGCCGTCCGCGGATCAACCTCTTCTTCGGCGGCGTGCAGGCGGTCGCCCGCGATCCGTCCGGCGGCGAGCTGAGCGGCGGCGGCGATCCGCGCCGCGGCGGCGCCGTGGCGTCCGCCTAAGCGCGCCTGTGTCGCCTTTTCGGCCTATATGACGTATAAGGCGACACAGGATGCGGCGATGATCGACTTCGAGGCTGAGGGGCTGCTCGACGGCACCGTGGGCGCGGCGCGCGAGGCGCGGCGCGAGCTGCTCGAGCGGCTGGCGGGCGAAGGCGTCCCGCTCGCGGAGCTGCGCGAGGCGGTGGAGGGGGGTCGGCTGACCCTGCTGCCGGTCGAGCGGGCAATCGCCGGCGACGGCGTCCGCTACACGCCGCGCGAAGTCGCCGACCTGTCCGGCGTCGAGCTCGATCTGCTGCAGCGCGCGACCGCCGCGGTCGGCATTCCCTACCCGGACCCCGACGAGCGCTCGCTGACGACGTCGGACCTGGAGGAGGCGAAGCGGATCAAGGCGTTCCGCGACGCCGGCCTGCCCGAGGACGGGATCCTGCAGGTGGCGCGCACGGTCGGCATGGCGACGGCGCGGATCGCCGAGGCCAACCGCGAGCTGGTCGTGCGCACGCTGATGCAGCCGGGCGACACCGAGCGCGACCTGGCGCTGCGCTTCGCCGCCGCCGCCGAGCACATGCTGCCGGTCTTCGAGCCGACGCTCACCTACGCCTTCCGCGCCCACATGCTGGAGCAGATCCGCCGCGACGTGATCGGCGCCGCCGACCTCGCGGCGGGGGAGCTCGGCGCGGGGCCCGAGGTCGCCGTCTGCTTCGCCGACCTGGTCGGCTTCACCAAGCTCGGCGAGCAGGTGGAGACCGAAGAGCTCGGCCTGATCGCCGGCCGCCTCGACGAGCTGGCGACGGCGGTGGCCGAGCCGCCGGTGCGCCTGGTCAAGCTGATCGGCGACGCGGCGATGCTCGTCTCCACCGACGCCGCGGCGATGGTCGAGGCGGCGCTGCGCATGGTCGAGGCGGCCGACGAGGAAGGCGACGAGTTCCCGCGCCTGCGCGCCGGCGTCGCCCACGGCTCGGTCCATGTCCAGGCCGGCGACTACTACGGCCGCCCCGTCAACCTCGCCAGCCGCCTGACCGGGATCGCCAAACCCGGCAGCGTGCTGATCGACGAGGCCGCCCGGGACGCCGCCGGCGACCGCTTCGACTATTCCTACGCCGGCGAGAAACGCCTCAAGGGCTTCGACCACCGCGCCAAGCTCTACCGAGCCCGCCGCCCTGACGGCGAATAGCCGCGCTCAGGCGGGCTTGCGGGCGGAGAGGAGGAGGTTGTAGAAGAGCTCGGCGGGGAGGTGGGGCTCGAGCAGGCGGGTGTCGACCTTCTGCAGGGCGATGTAGCTGTTGAAGGCGAAGCGGCGCCAGGACCAGGAGACCGAGTCGGGCTCGGCGCTCGACTCGACCGTCCGCAGGCCCCAGCCCCAGGCGTTGGCGAGCAGCTCCTCGCCGCCGACGCGGCGCCGCTCGAAGCCGCTCTGGCTCAGCAGGCGGCGCAGGTCGGCGGGGGCGAAGGCGTGGACGTCGACCTCGCCCTCCAGGGCGTGGCCGTGCGAGAGGTCCATCTCGGCGACCGCCCTCGGGCTGGCGCCGACCAGCCGCCGCCAGGCGGGCGCGGCAAGCAGGCCGAGGCGCTTCGGCGCCGCGGCGAGGCGGTCTCCGTAGCGCGAGGGCTCGCCGCAGAAGGCGATCGCGCCGCCGGGGCGCAGGACGCGCTTGAAATCGGCGAAGGCGCGATCGAGGTCGGGGATGTGGTGGAGGACGGCGTGGCCGAAGACGAGGTCGAAGCTCTCGTCCTCGAACGGCAGCTGCTCGGCCTCGGTCGTCACGGTCTCGACCTCGAGGCCGAGGGACGCGGCGGTCGCGGCGAGCCGCTGCAGCATGCCCGGCGAGATGTCGGTCGCGGTCAGCCGCTCGATCGTCCCCATCTGCAGCAGGTTGAGCGAGAAGTAGCCGGTGCCGGAGCCGATCTCCAGCGCGTCGGGGAAGCGCTCCCCGTCGAGCCCGCCGAGCGCCTTCTCCAGCTTGCCGCGCACCTGCTTCTGCCCCGTGGCGCCGAAGTCGATCCCCCACTTCGCGTCGTATTCGCCGGCCGCCGCGTCGTGGTAGCGCGTGTTGACGTCCTTTATGCGGACAGCGTCCATCAAAGAAATCCCCCGCGCACGTCTGGCGGCGGCGGGCCGGCGCGATGCTGCGTCCTCAGTCGCGCGAATAGCGCTGCTATTCGCGACTCCCTGCGTCCTTGCCTCGCTTGCCCCGGCGCTCGCCAGCCGCACACGCTGGATTTTTTGATGGCCGCCGCCCGCATTCGGGCGGGAACAATACGGTGCGGGGTCATGAGCCGCGAGTACGTTCAAGAAAACCAGCCGGCCGGGGTGCCGCCGTTGCCGTTGACCGGCGAGCGGACGCTGCCCGACGTGCCGGAGGAGAACTACTGGTTCCGCCGCCACCTGGCGGTCTACGAATGGATCGCCGCGCGGGTCGCCGGCAGGCGCGTGGTCGACATGGCCTGCGGCGAGGGCTACGGCTCCGACGTGCTGGCGAGCGCCGCGGCGAGCGTCGTCGGCGTCGACGCCAACCCCGAGGCGCACGAGCACGCTCGGCTGCGCTACCCACGGCCCAACCTGCGCTTCGAGCGCGACCTGGTCGAGAGCTTCGCCGAGCCCTGCGACGCGGTCGTCTTCCTGCAGACGATCGAGCACGTGCAGGACGCCGGCGCGATCCTCGAGCACTTCAAGTCGATGCTGGCGTCCGGCGGCGTCGCCTTCGTCTCGACGCCGAACCTGCTGACGCTGGCGCCGCCCGGCGCCGAGAAGTCCGACAACCCGTGGCACGTGCGCGAGTACCGCGCCGCCGAGTTCCGCGCGCTCTGCGAGGCGCACTTCGCCCGGGTCGAGCTGCTCGGCCTCTTCCACGCGCGCAAGCTGCGCGCGCACGAGCTGGCGATCAAGCTGGGCTGGGACCGGCTTCACAAGAGGTTTGGACTGACGAAGCGCTTCTACGACCGGTTCACGCCTTCGATTGCAAGCTCAGATTTCAGCTTGCGAGAGGGGAAGCTCGACGCAGCCCTTGACTTCGTCGCCGTCTGCCACGTCTAGGGCGATGGTGTCTTCCGACCGGACCGGCGGTCGCGACGATTCGGTCGGCGACCTGGCGATCGTCCTGCACTCGCACATGCCCTACGTGGAGGGGTTCGGAACCTATCCGTTCGGCGAGGAGTGGCTGTTCGACGCGGTGATCCGCTCGTATCTGCCGGTGCTGGAGTTTGCGCGCGACCTGACGATGACGGTGACTCCGGTGCTGGCGGATCAGCTGGAGGACGGAAGGGCGGCGGAGCGCTTGCGGCGGTTCCTCGTCGAGTGGCGGATCGGGGCGGCGGAGGCGGACATGGAGCAGGTTCCGGCGGAGTGCCGGGCCGCCTGCGAGGGGGAGCGTGCGCGCTACCGGCATGCGCTGGAGCTGCTCGACGCCGCCGCCGGCGACCCGCTGCGCCCGTTCCAGGACGCCGCCGCCGAGGGGCGGGTCGCGCTCGCGGCCTCCTCCGCCACCCACGCGGTCCTGCCGATGCTGGCGACGCGGGCCGGGGTGCGGCTGCAGCTCGACGCCGGCATCCGCTCGCACCGTCGCCGCTTCGGCTGGGACGGCGGCCTCTGGCTGCCCGAGTGCGCCTACGCGCCGGGGCTCGAGGCGCGGCTCGCCGAGCATGGCGTGCGCTGGTTCTGCGTCGACCAGAGCGCCCACCAGGCCGACCCGCTCGACGCGCTTACCCCGGTCGCCACCGCCGCCGGCCCGGTCGCCCTGCCGATCGACTGGGAGGCGATCCAGTGGCTGTGGTCGCTCGACGGCTACCCGTCCGACCCCGCGCACGCCCAGTTCGCGGGCAAATCGCTGCGCGGCATCCGCCTCTGGAAGGTCGGGGGCGGCGCCTACGACCCGGCGGCGGCCGAGGCGGCGGCGCGGCGCCAGGCCGGCGAGTTCCTCGCCGCCGCCGCGGCCCGCCTGCGCGAGCACGCCGAGCGCCGCGGCCGCCGCGGCCTGCTCGTCTTCGCGATCGATACCGAGCTGCTCGGCCACTGGTGGTCGGAGGGGGCGAGCTGGCTGCGCGAGGTGCTCGCCGGCGCGGCCGCATCCGGCGTCCGCCTGCTCACCGTCCCGCAGGCGCTCGCCGAGCACGAGCCGCTCGAGCGGCCGCTCGCCGGCTCGACCTGGGGCGAGGGCAAGGACCTCGGCACCTGGGACTCGCCGCCGGTCGCCGACCTCGCCTGGGGGGCGCGCCGGCTCGAGCTGCGCTTGCTGCGCGCCCTCGCCCGCGGCCTGCGCGGGCCGGCCGCGATGCGCGCCGCGCGCGAGCTGCTCGCCGTCCAGTCAAGCGACTGGGCCTTCCTCGACAAGCGCGGCCAGGCGGGCGACTATCCCTTCCGCCGCGCCACCGACCACGCCGAGGCGATGCTCGAGGCCATAGACTCCCCTGCCGGCAGCGACCCGAGCATGCGTGCCCTAGCCCCGGACATCAGCCTCGCGCCACTGTTGGAGCCCTGAGCGGCTCCGACCACCGCCGATGACCCGCGTCCTGATCCTCTCCTGGGAGTACCCGCCGCTGATCGAGGGCGGCCTGGCGCGGCACGTGCGCAAGCTCTCGGAGGCGCTGGTCGAGCGCGAGGTCGAGGTCCACGTTCTGACCCGCGGAGGCGAGGAGTCGCCGGCCGAGGAGCGGCGCGCCGGCGTCCACATCCACCGCATCCGCGAGCCGCGGCGCCCGACCGAGCTGGGCGAGTTCGTCGCCTGGGTCGAGCGGATGAACTCCGACATGCTCGCCGCCGGGGTCGAACTCGGCGACCGCCACGCCTTCGACCTCGTGCACGGCCACGACTGGCTGGTCGCCAACGCCTGCGACCACCTCGCCAAGCGCTTCGGCGCGCCGCTGGTGACGACGATCCACGCGACCGAGCACGGTCGCCATCAGGGCTGGGTCGACAAGCACCCGCAGAGCTACATCCACGGGGTCGAGCGCTGGATCACGAATCGCTCCGAGCGGACGATCGCCTGCTCGCACTACATGCGCGAGCAGATCGTCGACATCTTCGGCGTCGAGGAGGAGCGGGTGACCGTGATCCCCAACGGGATCGACCCCGACGACCTGCCGGCCCAGGACGCGGCCGAGCTGGTGCGGATGCGCTCCGAGTTCGCGGCGCCGGAGGAGAAGCTGGTGCTGCTGATCGGCCGGCTGGTCTACGAGAAGGGCTTCCAGCTGGCGCTCGAGGCGATGCCGCGGGTGATCGAAGAGGCGCCGGGGACGCGCTTCCTCGTCGCCGGCTCGGGCACCCACGAGGAGGAGCTGCGCCGCCAGGCGCGCGAGCTCGGCCTGATGGACCACGGCACATTCCTCGGCTGGATCGGCGACGACGTGCTGCACTCGCTCTACCGGATCGCCGACCTGACTGTGGTCCCCTCGATCTACGAGCCCTTCGGCCTCGTCGCGCTCGAGGCGATGGCCTCCGAATGCCCCTGCATCGTCGCCGACACCGGCGGCCTGCGCGAGGTCGTCCCGCATGAGGAGGTCGGCCTACGGTTCCGCCCGCACGACTCCGAAGCGCTGGCCGAGGTGGCGATCCGCGTGCTGCGCGACGACGAGCTGGGACAGCGCCTGGTCGCCGAAGCCTACGAGCACCTGCGCCGCTTCGAGTGGGGCGACGTCGCCGAGCGCACGGCAGCGGTCTACGCAGAGCTCGCGGGTGACCCGAGCCCAGCCTAGACCGCCGCGCGCCCCTGCGGCGCGCACCCCTCCCCTAAATCACTGTTCGACCGAGAAGTTGCCGCGGCTGGCCATGCCCGGCGACCACTCGATGCCCTCGACCAGCTCGCCCAGCGAGACGCCGACGGCGCCGGCGAGCTTGATCGCCGTGTCGATCCGCGGCACCCGTTCCCCTCGCTCCAGCAGGCCGATCTCGGTCCGGTGAAGCGAGGCGCGGATCCCCGCCTCTTCCTGCGACATACCGGCCCTCTTCCGGGCACGACTCAGATTTTCCCCAAAGCGCACCGCGACGTTCATCAGCACCCATCCTTCTGTCAGCGACAGCCGTTTGCAACAGCTGTCGGCTAGTCGTCATCCGCTCGTCACCGGCAGGGTGGGTGCTCGGAATTTCAGTTGTTGTCTAACAGACCATACAGCTCAGCCCGGACGTGAAAGCGTCGTCCAGGCGTCCGGGTCCGGCTCGACCGGGTCGGGCCAGCGCAGGCGCTCGGGCGCCTCGCGCATGCGGACGATGCGGGCGGGGACGCCGGCGACGACGGCGTTGGCGGGGACGTCCTTGGTGACGACGCAGTTGGTGCCGACGATCGCGTTGTCGCCGACGCGGACGCCGCGCAGGATGCAGGCCCCGTAGCCGATCCAGACGTTGGAGCCGACCTCGACCGGGCGCGTGTAGATGCCCTGCCGGCGGATCGGCCGCTCGACCTCGACCACGCCGTGGTCGAAGTCGATGAACATCGCCCGGTCGGCGATCACGCACTGCTCGCCGATCCGCACGCGCTCGTAGGCGGAGATCGTGCACTCCTGCCCGAGCACCGTCTTGGCGCCGATCTCGACCACGCCCTCGTGGCAGCGGATCTTCGTCCCGTGGCCGAGCCAGACGAAGCGGCCGAACTCGATCCGGCCACGGCGGGCGATCTGCAGTTCGAGCCCGCTGCCGAGGAAGAGCGGCCCGTCGGTGCGCCAGCGCCGGCCGGCGGGGGTGAGCAGGCGGCGCCACAGGTAGCGCGCCGCGAGCAGCGCGTATCTGGGCGTCAGCATCCCGTTGCGGGCGCAGAAGCGGAGGAAGCGGATCACGGCGGGCCGCACTTTAGTGCCCTGTCACGCGACGCCCGCCGAAAATGACGGCCCCAGACGCCGCCATACGGCGTCCTCAGTCGGCCAAATAGCGGTGCTATTCGGCCTCCCTGCGTCCTTGTCTGGCAACGCCTGGATGCACGTCATTTTCAGACGGTCGCCACGAGACAGGGCACTAGACTGGCGAACCCATGCCCGACGCCGCCCCGGACCAGGCCAAGGACTCCCCGACCGGCTCGCTCGCCGAGCGCCTGGTCGCCGGCGACAAGCGCGCCCTGGCGCGGGCGATCACGCTGATCGAGTCCGACGACCCGGCCGGCTGGGAGCTCGTGCGCGAGGTCTACCCGCGCACCGGCCGAGCGCGGATCGTCGGCTTCACCGGCCCGCCCGGGGTCGGCAAGAGCACCCTGATCGGCGCCCTGACCGCCGAGCTGCGCAAGGCCGATCGCCAGGTCGCGGTGCTCTCGATCGACCCCTCGAGCCCGTTCACCCGCGGCGCCCTGCTCGGCGACCGCATCCGCCTCTCCGACCACTTCCTCGACCCCGGTGTCTTCATCCGCTCGATGGCCTCGCGCGGCGCGCTCGGCGGGCTCTCGGAGGCGGCACTGCAGGTGGCGCTGGCGATGGACGCGGCGGGCAAGGACGACGTGCTGATCGAGACCGTCGGCGTCGGCCAGGCGGAGATCGACATCGTCGACCACGCCGACACGATCGTGCTGGCGCTGATGCCCGGCTCGGGCGACTCGATCCAGGCGCTGAAGGCGGGCGTGATGGAGATCCCCGACGTGATCGTCGTCAACAAGGCCGACCACCCGATGACCGAAACGATGGTCCGCGAGGTGCGCAGCGTGCTGGCGCTCTCGCACGAGCCCGGCAGGTGGCAGGTGCCGATCCTGCGGACCGAGGCGGCACGGGGCGAGGGCGTCGCCGAGCTGGCGGAGAAGATCGACGAGCACCGCGCCCACATCGAGGCCGAGGGGACGCTGGAGAAGCGCCGCGCCCGCAACCTGCGCAGCGAGGTGCTGGGGATCGCGACCTCGCGGATGCGGCGCCGGCTCGAGGCGACGGCCGAGGCCGACCTGGAGACCGCGGCGCTGCTGGAGCGGGTCGTGCGGCGCGAGCTCGACCCGGCGAGCGCGGCGAGCGAGCTGATGGAGCGCCAGGCCCGTGGGTGACGCCCCGGCCGCCGCGGCGCCGCCGAGCCTCGACGAGGCGCGCAGCTGGGGGGGCCTGGAGCTGGACGACGTCGAGGGACGGGCGGTGGGGCGGATCGAGGGCGTCTACGCCGACGCCGCGAGCGGCGCGCCGGTCTGGCTGCTGGTCGCGATCGGGCCGCGCCGGCGCGGCTTCCTCGGCCTCGGCCGCCGCGAGCCGAGGACGATCCTCGTGCCGCTGCGCGAGTGCGCGGCGATGCCCGGCCGCGCCTGGACCGCGCAGACGCTGGAAGCGATGCGCGGGGCGCCGACGGTGGACGCGGCGCGGCCGCTGCTGCGCGAGCACGAGGTCGCGATCTGCGCCCACTACGGGATCGGCGAGCGCAGCGGCCGCCTGGCCGAGCTGGCGGGTCGCAAGGACGGATCGGTCACCGCCCAACCGGCGTAATCCCCTCGTCACATTTGCCGCCTAGCGTGCGACTCACTGTCCTCTACGAAGGGAGAATGAGATGCGCGCACGCAAGGCACTCGCCCTGCCCCTGATCGCCGTCCTCGCGGTCGCCGGAGGCCTGCTGGTCGCCAGCTGCGGTGGCAGCGATGACAGCTCGACCAGCGCCCACGACACGACGCTGCAGTCGCAGAACGCCGCCGAAACGAACAAGAGCGACGAAGCGATGAAGCACGACGAAGCGATGAAGAAGGAAGGCGACGCGATGAAGCACGAAGGCGAAGCCATGCACGACGACGAAGCGATGAAGCACGAAGACGACGCGATGAAGCACGACGATTCGATGAAGCACGAAGAATGATCGTCATCTCCACGTAATCCCGGGCTGGCAAGCTCAGTCGCATGGCACTGCTGATCCTGTTCGGGTTCGTGGCGGGCGCGGCGACCGCGCTCTCTCCCTGCGTGCTGCCGGTGCTGCCGATCGCGCTCTCAGCGGGCGCGACCGGCGGCCGGCGGCGGCCGCTCGGCATCGTCGCCGGGCTGGCCGTCTCCTTCACCTTCGCCACGGTGGCGCTGGTCTACGTGATCTCGGCGCTCGGCCTGCCGGACGACCTGCTGCGCAAGCTGGCGATCTTCGTCCTGATCGGCTTCGGCGTGACGCTGATGATCCCGCCGCTGGCCGCCCGCCTCGAGGCCTACATGAGCCGCTTCGCGGGCATCGCCGGCGGGCCGCGCACGGGCGGCGGCGACGGCTTCTGGTCGGGCGTCGCTGTCGGCGGCAGCCTCGGTCTCGTCTACGCGCCCTGCGCCGGCCCGATCCTCGCCGGCGTGATCACCGTCTCGGCCTCACAGTCGTTCAGCACCGGCCGGCTCGCGGTGGCGCTCAGCTACGGGATCGGCTCGGCGGTCGTCCTCTACTTCCTGATGCTGGGGGGACGCCGCGTTATCGCGCCGCTCGCCCGCCGCGGGAGCGGCTTCCAGGCGGCGATGGGCGCGGTGATGGTCGTCGTCGCGCTGGCGATGCTCGGCAACTACGACATCAAATTCCAGAATCAGATCGCCAGCAGCCTGCCCAGCTTCCTCGTCAACCCCTCGAAGTCGCTGGAGGACACCGGCACGGCGCGCAAGGCGCTGGCGGATGTGCGCGGCGGCTCCGGCGGCGCGCTCGGCGAGGCGACCGCCGAAGCGGCGGTGAATGGCAGCAGCGGAACTTCGGGCGGCGGGGGAGGGGATGCGAAGGGCAGGGCCTCGGGCCTGCCGGTGATCGGCACGGCGCCCGAATTCACCGACACCCAGCAGTGGTTCAACACGCCGGGCGAGGAGCCGCTGACGCTGAAGTCGCTGCGCGGGCGCGTCGTCGTCGTCGACTTCTGGACCTACAGCTGCATCAACTGCCTGCGCACGCTGCCCTACCTGACCGCCTGGGACAGGCGCTACCGCAAGGACGGGCTGACGATCGTCGGCATCCACTCGCCCGAGTTCCCGTTCGAGAAAGACGCCGGCAACGTCGGCGAAGCGATCGAGCGCAACGGGATCGAATACCCGGTCGCGCAGGACAACGACCTGGCCAACTTCACCCGCTATGGCACCGAATACTGGCCGGCCGAGTACTTCATCGACGCCGAGGGCCGGGTCCGTTACGTGCACTTCGGCGAGGGCGAATACGGCGAGAAAGAGAAGGTGATCCGCGAGCTGCTGGCCGAAGCCGGCCACAAGGTCGGCGCCGGGGAGTCCGGCGCGGACGGGATCGAAGCCTCGGCCGGGGTGACGACGCCGGAGAGCTACCTCGGCTCGCTGCGCGCCGACCGCTTCGTCAACGGCCCGATCACCGCCGGCACGCACGACTTCGGCTCGCCCGGCGCGCCGCCGGCAAACGCCCTCGCCTACAGCGGCCGCTGGAAGGTCGGGCCGGAGTCGGCGACCGCGCAGGGCGGCGCGCTCGACCTGAGCTTCGGCGCCCGCCGCGTCTACCTAGTGCTCGGCTCGCCCGGCCAGAGCCGTCGCGTGCGCGTGCTGCTCGACGGCAGGCCGATCCCCGACCGCCTCGCCGGCGCCGACGTCCAGCACGGCGTCGTCACCGTCACCGGCCAGCGCCTCTACGACCTGGTCGACCTGCCGCAGGTCGAAGATCGCACGCTACGCCTCGTCCCCGAAGCCGGAGTCATGGGCTATGCCTTCACCTTCGGCTAACCACCCGGGCCGACGGGCCGATTTCCCACGAAATGCGTGGGAAATCGGCCCGTCGGCCGTCAAGATGGACGGCGTGAGCGAATCGCCGCGTGGCACGGTGCTGGTCGTCGACGACGAGCCGACGATCGTCGAGGTCGTCAGCCGCTACATCGAGCGCGCCGGCTTCGCGGTGCGCAGCGCCGGCGACGGGCCCGAGGCGGTGCGGCTGGCGAAGCTCCACGACCCCGACCTGGTCGTGCTCGACGTGATGCTGCCGGGCTTCGACGGGATCGAGGTGATGCGGCGCCTGCACGAGGGCGAGGGCGCGCGCACGCCGACGATCCTCTTGACCGCGCGCGGCGAGGAGTCCGACCGCCTGGTCGGGCTGCGCCACGGCGCCGACGACTACGTGGTCAAGCCATTCTCGCCGGCCGAGCTGGTGGCGCGGATCGAGGCGGTGCTGCGCCGCGCCTCGCCGCCCGCGTCCGAGGCGGCGCCGGAGGAGCCGATCGAGCACGGGCCGCTGCGGATCGAGCCGGCCTCGCGCACGGCGACGCTCGACGGCGAGGAGCTCTCGCTGACCCAGCGCGAGTTCGACCTGCTTGCCTTCCTCGCCGCTCACCCCGGCCGCGTCTTCAGCCGCGACCAGCTGATGGAGACCGTCTGGGACTACCCCTTCTTCACCGACACCAGCACCGTCACCGTCCACGTCCGCCGCCTGCGTGCCAAGCTCGGCGACGACCCCTCCGAGCCGCGCTTCATCGAGACCGTGTGGGGCGTCGGCTACAGGTTGCGGCCGTGATCGCGTGAGGCGCTCGCTGCTGATCGCGATCGCCGCGGCGCTGGCCGGCGCCGCCGCGGTCACCGTGCCGCACAGAATGGGCTGGCCGCAGATCGCCCTGGTCGCGCTGGCGATCGGCGGCGGCGCGCTCGCCGCCTGGCTGGCGACCAGCCTGGTGATCGAGGACCGCTCGCGGCGCGAGGTCGAGGCGGCGCGGCGCCGCCTCGTCGCCTCGGTCTCGCACGACCTGCGCACGCCGCTCGCCTCGCTGCGCCTGCTGGTCGAGTCGATCGACGACGGCGTCGTGACTGGGGAGACGCGCGACCGCTATATGAGCGAGATCCGCACCCACGTCGCCGCGCTCAGCGCGCTGATCGACGACCTGTTCGAGCTCTCGCGGATCGAGGCGGGGGAGATCGGCTGGACGATGAGCCAGGTCGAGCTGCGCGAGCTGGTCGGCGACACGGTGGCGGCGATGCGCGCCCCGGCCGCGGCGCGCGGCGTCTCGCTCGCCGCCGACCTGCCCGCCGGCGAGCTGCTCGCCCGCGCCAACGCCGAGAAGCTGCAGCGCGTGCTCTTCAACCTGATCCAGAACGCGATCCGCCACACCCCAGCCGACGGCAGCGTCACCGTGCGCGCCCGCACCGCGGCGGGCGGGGTGGAGGTCGAGGTCGCCGACGACGGTGACGGGATCTCCCTCGCCGACGGCGAGCACGCCTTCGACCCCTTCTACCGCGGCGCCGGCGCGACCGAACGCGACGACGGCGCCGGCCTAGGCCTGGCAATCTCCCGCGCGATAGTCGAGGCCCACGGCGGCCGCATCTGGCTAGAGCCGGCGGCGCCCGGCACGCGGGTGCGGTTCACGCTGCAAGGGTCTTAGCAGCCGAGCTGGCGGGCGATCACCATCTGCTGGACCTCGTCGGTGCCCTCGCCGATCGTGAGGATCTTCGCGTCGCGGTAGAAGCGGCAGACCGGGTACTCCTCGATGTAGCCGTAGCCGCCGTGGATCTGCACGGCCTCCTCGGTCGCGCGCACGGCGAGGCGGCCGGTGATCAGCTTGGCCTGGGCGGCGGTGAGGGTGAACGACTGGCCCGCGTCCTTCTCCAGCGCGGCGCGCCAGGTCAGCAGGCGGGCGGCCTCGATCTGCGCCGAGAGGTCGGCGATCTTCGCCTGGATCGACTGGAACTTGGAGATCGCCTGGCCGAACGCCTGGCGCTCCTTGGCGTAGGCGATCGCCTCGTCGAGGGCGCCCTGGGCGAGCCCGACGCCCATCGCGGCGACGCCGATCCGGCCACCGTCGAGGATGTGGAGGAAGTTCTTGAAGCCGTCGCCGCGGCGGCCGAGCAGGTTCCCCTCGGGCACCTGGCAATCCTCGAAGCTGAGCGGGCGCGTGTCGGAGGCGTTCCAGCCCATCTTGCGGTAGGGCTCGCCGGCCTCGTAGCCGGGCGTGCCGGTGGGGACGATCAGGTTGGAGATCTCCTTGCGCCCGTCGCGCTCGCCGGTCACCGCGGTGATCGAGACGCAGCCGGATATGTCCGTGCCGGAGTTGGTGATGAATTGCTTGGCGCCGTCGATCGTCCACTCGCCATCGGCCAGTTTGGCCGTCGTGCGCACGTTGCCGGCGTCTGACCCGGCCTCGGGCTCGGTCAGCCCGAAGGAGGCGAGCTTCTGGCCGCTGCAGAGCACCGGCAGCCACTCGTCCTTCTGCTCGTCGCTCCCCCAGAGGTAGATCGGCATCGTCCCCAGCGAGGTGTGCGCGGCCATCGTGATGCAGACAGAAGAGTCGATCCGCGCCAGCTCTTCGACCGCCAGCACATACGACAACGTGTCCGCCCCGCCGCCGCCGTACTCCTGCGGAAACGGGATCCCCATCAAGCCGAGCCCACCGAGCTTCGCCACGATCTCGTACGGAAACCGCTTCTCCCGGTCGAGCTCCTCGGCGACAGGTGCAACCTCGCCGCGAGCGAAATCCCGCACCGTGCTCTGGATCAGTTTCTGCTCATCCGAAAGGTCGAAGTCCATGCAGCCACCCTATTCGCCTGACGCAGGAGGGACGGGTGCCCCTCCAGCGGAACTTGTGAGCCGGCACGCCCGCCCGAACCTCGCCGCGCAACCGGCGGCGGGTTCCGTCGGAGGGGCACCCGTCCCTCCCCGTGCAACGCACTAGAGCTGCAAGGACTTCACCTGCAGCAGCTCCTCGATCGCATAGCGCCCGTTCTCGCGCCCGTGCCCCGACTGCTTGTAGCCGCCGAACGGGGCGAGCGGGTTGAAGGCGCCGCCGTTGATCTCGATCTGGCCGGTGCGGATGCGCCTGGCGACGGCGATCGCGCGGTCGGTGTCGGCCGACCAGACGCCGCCGGCGAGCCCGTAGACGCTGTCGTTGGCGATCCGCACCGCGTCGTCCTCATCCTCGTAGGGCTGGATGACGAGCACCGGGCCGAAGATCTCCTCCTGGGCGATCGTCATCTCGGGGGTGACCTCAGAGAAGACCGTGGGGCGGACGAAGTAGCCGGTGTCGAGGCCCTGGGGCGGCGCGGCGCCGCCGGTCAGCAGCTTCGCTCCTTCCGCCTCGCCCTTCTCGATGTAGCCGCGGACGCGCTGGCGCTGCACGTCGGAGACCAGCGGCCCGAGCCGGGTCGAGTCCTCGAACGGGTCGCCCGGCGTGAAGCTCTCCGCCGCCTTCGCGGCGATCTCCTCCGCCTCGGCGAGCTTCGCGCGGGGCACCAGCATGCGGGTCAGCGCGCTGCAGGTCTGACCCGAGTTGAGGAAGCACTTGGCGACCCCGTCGGGAACCGCCCGGGCGAGGTCGGCGTCGTCGAGGATCACGTTCGGCGACTTGCCGCCGAGCTCCATCGCCACCGGCTTGACCGTCGCCGAGGCGAGCTCGGAGACGCGCCGGCCGGCGCGGGTCGAGCCGGTGAAGGAGACCATGTCGACGCCGGGGTGGCCGGCGACGGCCTCCCCGACCACGGGCCCGGTACCGGTGACGAGGTTGAATACGCCCGCGGGCAGGCCGGCGGCCTCGATCACCTCGGCGAGGATGAAGGCGTTGAGCGGCACGACCTCGCTCGGCTTGAGCACGACGGTGCAGCCGGCGGCGAGAGCGGGCGCGACCTTGGCGGCGATCTGGTTGAGCGGGTAGTTCCAGGGGGTGATCGCGCCGAGCACGCCGACCGGCTCGCGCAGCACGCGCGAGCTGCCGATCTCCTCCTCCCAGGCGATCTCCTCCATCAGCTCCGGCATCGCCGCGAACTGGCCGGTGGGCAGGCCGGCCTGGATGATCTGGCTGAGCTTGATCGGCATGCCGAGCTCCTGCGAGATCGTCGCCGCGATCTCCTCGGAGCGCTCGCCGAGCCCGGCGGCGATCGCCGCGAGGTGGCCGGCGCGCTCGCTGCGCGAGGTCTGCGACCAGGAGTCGAAGGCGTCGCGGGCGGCGCGCACGGCAAGGTCGGCGTCCCCGGCGGTGCAGGCCGGGATCGTCGCCATGACCTCCTCGGTGGTCGAGTTGACCACCTCGATCGTCTCGGTCCCCTGCGGCTCGACCCACTCGCCGCCGATGAAGACCCTGTCCCTGCTCTGAACCTCAGCCACCGTCGCCATCTCACTCCTCCTCGTGTCCGTCCGTCGCATCCTCTCTGTCCGTACAGCGTAGGTGCAAAAGCTCACAGTCGTCCGGCGAGGCCGGCCTTACCCTCGATGGTCGAGACATAGGCACCGACAGAGAGTCGGTTCCGCCGATTGGAGGCGTGAGATGAGGCTGATCCACAGGCACAGGAGTCACCGCCCCAAGACCCCGCGAATCCCGATCTCCCATGAGGAGATCGCCGCCGATCTGCATTACCCGGCGAGCCGCCGGCCCGACGGACTTGCTCGAGCCACCATGACGGGTCGCCGGTGAGCGAGGAGACAGCGGCAAGCTGCTCGCCCACGGCGTCGCCACTTGCATGATCCTGAGCTAGCTTCAGACAAGAGTCTGCTACAACCAGGATGTGGCAAATGTAGGTGAGTTATTGCGCGACACGCGTCGACGCCACGGTGTGAGCCAACGGAGCCTGGCGATGAGAGCCAGGACGACTCAGTCTGCGATCTCGAGAATCGAGTGCAACAAAGTCTCTCCGACGGTAGAGGTTCTTACTGAGCTTCTTTTCCTACTTGGAGAGGATCTCGTGTTGATATCCAAGGAGCGCAAGCCCAACGTGGATCTGGATGCGTTGAGAGAACGTCTGCGTCTTACGCCGGAAGAGCGGATTCAACGAACCATCGAGGAGGCTTGAGCTAACTCGAGAGCTCGCGGGCGAGCTCTACGAGGAGGCGGACGCCGAAGCCGCTGGCGTCGCTGCCGGTGTAGGGGCGGCCGACGTCCCAGGCGGTGCCGGCGATGTCGACGTGGGCCCAGGGGGTCTCGCCGATGAACTCCTCGAGGAAGGAGCCGGCGTAGATCGTGCCCGCCTTGCGCTTCGCGGCGGCGTTGGTCAGGTCGCCGACCGTGCCCTTGACCAGGTCCTTGTACTCCTGGTGCAGGGGCAGGCGCCAGACCAGCTCGCCGGTCGCCGCGCCGGCGGACTCGACCTCGCCGGCCAGCTCGTCGTCGTTGGAGATCACCGCGGCGTAGGTCGAGCCGAGCGCCATCAGCACGGCGCCGGTCAGCGTCGCCAGGTCGACGATCCGCTCCGCTCCGAGCTCGACCGCGTAGGCGAGCGCGTCGGCGAGGATCAGGCGCCCCTCGGCGTCGGTGTTGTTGACCTCGACCGTCTTGCCGCTGTACATCGTGATCACGTCGCCGGGCTTGATCGCCGTCCCCGAGGGCATGTTCTCGGTCGCGGGGACGACCGCGATCAGGTTGACCGGCAGCCCCAGCTCGGCGATCGCACCGACCGCCTCGAGCACCGCCGCCGCGCCCGACATGTCCATCTTCATCTCCTGCATCGAGGCCGAGGGCTTGAGCGAGATGCCGCCGGTGTCGAAGGTGACGCCCTTGCCGACGAGGCCGAGCGTCGGGCCGGAGCCGCCGCCCTCGTGGCGCAGCACGATCAGCCTCGGCTCCTCGGCGCTGCCCTGGCTGACGGCGACGATGCCGCCCATCGCCTTGGCGGCGATCTCCTCGCGGCCGATCGCCTCGGCGCTGACCTTGGCGTGGTCCGAGGCCAGCTCCTGTGCGCGGCCGGCCAGATAGGACGGGGTCGCGATGTTCGAGGGCAGGCTCTGCAGGTCGCGGGCGCGGTTCTGCGCCTCGGCGCAGATGCGGGCCGCCTCAGCGGCCTCGGCGAGGCCCTGCGGCCCGGCCAGGGTCAGCGACTCGATCCGCGGCGCCGGCGGGTCGCCCGGGTCGCTGCTCTTGAGGCGGTCGAAGCGGTAGTCGGCGAGGATCGTGCCGGTGACGATCGCGTCAGCGGTCGCCCCGTCGTCGTCGGACTCGGGCAGCAGCCAGGCGAGCGAGGCCGCCTCGAGCTTGCCGGCCTGCTTGGCGGCGACGGCGGCGGCGAGCCTGAAGCGCTCCGCGTCGGCCTCCTCGCGCTTGCCGAGGCCGACGACCAGCACGCGCGCCGGCCGCTCCGGGTGGAGCAGGGCGAGCTTCTGGAAATCTCCCTTGGCGTCGCCCGCGCCGGCGGCGCCGGCGAGCTCCCCCGGCAGCTCCTCGCCCTCATACAGGCCGACGACCGCCAGATCGGCCTCGATCTGGTCCAGCGGGAGCTGTCGCACCTCGACTCGCATCGGCGGCGAGTCTATGCACTCCCCATCGCGTGGTTCCATTTTCGCTTCCAGGGTCCACAAGAAACCGCGCGATCGAGTTGGGGCGCTATCGTTTCCCGCGAGGGCCGTACGGCCCTGTCCCGAGCCGAGATCCGGCACAAGAAACGACAGAAAGGCCGTCAAAGATGCCCAGCACCGTAATCCTCGGAACCGCACGCACGCCCTTCGGCAAGATGGGCGGCACCCTCTCCTCGCTCGACGCCACCGACCTCGGCGGGCAGGCGATGAGCGCCGCGCTCGAGCGCTCCGGCGTCGACCCCGAGCAGGTCGACCAGGTCGTCTTCGGCCAGGTCCTGCAGGCCGGCCAGGGGCAGATCCCCTCGCGCCAGGCGCAGATCAAGGGCGGCATCCCCAAGGAGGTCCCCTCGGAGACGATCAACAAGGTCTGCGCCTCGGGCATGCGCTCGCTCGGCCTCGCCGACATGGCGATCCGCGCCGGCGACACCGAGGTCGCCGTGACCGGCGGCATGGAGTCGATGAGCGGCGCGCCGCACCTGCTGCCGGGCGCCCGCTTCGGCTACCGCATGGGCCACGTCGAGACGATCGACGCGATGGTCCACGACGGGCTCACCAACCCCTTCACCGAGAAGCAGATGATCAACGAGGCGAGCGAGGTCTCCAACGAGCTGGAGATCACCCGCGCCGACATGGACAGATTCGCCGAGCGCTCGCACCGGCTCGCCGCCGAGGCGACCGACGCCGGCCGGCTCGCCGACGAGATCGTCGGCGTCACGGTCAAGTCGCGCAAGGGCGAGCACACGATCGAGGCCGACGAGGCGATCCGCCCCGAGACCACGGTCGAGACGCTCGCCGGGCTGAAGGCGATCGGCGGCCCCGACGCCACCCACACGGCGGGCAACGCACCCGGCGTCAACGACGGCGCCGGCGCGATCGTCGTCGCCTCCGAGGAGTGGGCCGACGGGGAGGGCAAGACCGTGCTCGCCCGGGTGCTCTCCTACGGCACCGTCGCCGACGACTTCCCCTACCTGGCGAAGACGCCCGCCAACGCCGCCAAGCAGGCGCTGGAGAAGATCGGCAAGAGCCCCGAGGACGTCGACCTGTGGGAGATCAACGAGGCATTCGCCTCCGTCGCCCTCAACTCGATGCGGATGCTCGGCGTCGAGGAGGACAGGGTCAACGTCAACGGCGGCGCGATCGCCCTCGGCCACCCGATCGGCGCCTCCGGCGCCCGCATCGTCGGCTCTCTGGTGCACGAGTTGGGACGAAGGGGCGGCGGCCTCGGGGTGGCTGCCATCTGCTCCGGCGGCGGTCAGGGTGACGCGATAGTCATCGAGGTCTGAGCCTTTGCAGCGCGCCGCTGCCTTCTTCGATCTGGATAAGACCCTGATGGCGGGGTCGAGCGGCATGCAGTTCGCCCGCGTCGCCGCCCGGCGCGGGCTGGTCAGCCGCCGCCAGCTGGCGAGCTGGGGCGTCGAGCACCTGCGCTACCGTCTGCGCGGGGTGAGCGACGAGCGCACCACCGAGGTCCTGCGCGGGGTGCGCGAGCTGCTCAGCGGGGTGCCGGCACGCGGGCTCGAACGGATGAACCCCGAAGTGATGGCGGCGATCCTGCCGCGCGTCTACCCGCAGATGCTCGAGGAGGTCCACGACCACCAGGACGCCGGCCGGCCGACCTTCATCGTCAGCGCCGCCGGCAGCGGCGTGGTCGAGCCGCTGGCCGTCGTGCTCGGCTTCGACGGCGCGGTCGGCACGCGCTACGAGGTGGGGGAGGACGGCAGGCTGACCGGCCGCTTCGACGGCCCCTTCGTCTACGGCCCCGGCAAGGTCGAGGCGATGCAGGCGTTCGCCGCCGAGCACGGCATCGACCTGGCCTCCTCCTACGCCTACTCGGACTCGCTCTCGGACCTGCCGATGCTGCGCGCGGTCGGCAATCCGGTCGTCGTCAATCCCGAGCCCGAGCTGGCCGCGATCGCCCGCGAGGAAGGTTGGCAGTCGCTGCGCTTCGAGCGCCTCGGTCGCCGCCTCGTCGCGATCGCCGTCACCCTGCTGGCGACGATCGCCGGCTTCGGCGCGAGCCGCGTCGCGGCGAGGCGCCGAACGCCCCGCCGCTTCGCGATCCGTCGCTGACTCAGTGCCGTGGGTCGCCCTCGCCGCGCCCGGGCACGTGCGGCTTGTGCGAGCGCAGGAACTTGAGCGCGGTGTCGGGATTGTGGACGGCGCCGCCGGCAACCAGCACGAGGAAGCCGACCCCGATCAGCAGCAGGGCGATCCCGATCACGATCCCGAACAGCGAAAGCCGGTCGGCCATGTAGCTGGTGTTGAGCGCGGTCGAGAGGGCCGTCTCGGTGACCCAGGTTTCACGCGTCTCGTTGTCGGCCGGTTCGCCGGTCTTGGCATCGATCACCGCGAATTCTTCGTTGTCGGTGCCGCCGCCCGCCGCCAGTTCGGCCTTCGGGGTGTCCGGTTTGGCTTCGAAGCGGCCCATTTCCGAGTAGGTGAAGCCGCCGGTCGCCTCGAGCGCGTGGATCCGCATGTAGTCGGCGAAGCAACGCGCCTTTTCGCCGCTATCGATTTCCTCTTCGGCGACGTCGCAGCTCGGCACCCCGACGCTCGCCGGCAGCCCGGCTTCCTTCACCGCGGCGGTGGTTTCTTCCGGGCTCATGTCGGGGGTTCCGACGATGCTCTGCCGTTCGAGTTCGGTCGTGACGGTGTCGCTGCCGTTCGCTCCCATGACGATGGCGACGACGCCGAAGGCGATCAATGCGATCCCCGCGACGATTCCGCCCAACTCCAGTCCTCTACGCACTTAAGGCACCTCCAGGTGGTGAATTTGCATGACGTTTGAACCTGCGTCCGCCACGCTCTCAGGCCGGCGACGCCCCGGCCTCCGTGCATAGGCGCGGTTTGTCAACGGAAAACCCGCAAACACCGCGTGGCGGGCCACCCCCTCGGCAACGCGGTAGGGGTTTGACCCGGTATGCGGCCCAAACCTCTACCGCGCTGGGCGGGGGGACCTAGACTGTCCGTGTGGCGACCGAGCCGACTCAGAAGGCGCTGGAGGAGCGAGAGGCGGAGTTCAGGACGATGTCGGGACAGCGGATCGAGCCGCTCTACGGCCCCGAGCGGGCGCCCGCCGACCCCGAGGAGTCGATCGGGCGGCCCGGCGCCTACCCGTTCACCCGCGGGCCGTACGAGTCGATGTACCGGGGGCGGCTGTGGACGATGCGCCAGTTCGCCGGCTTCGGCACGGTCGAGGAGACCAACGAGCGCTTCCACTACCTGCTCGACCACGGCCAGACCGGGCTCTCGACCGCCTTCGACATGCCGACCCTGATGGGCTACGACTCCGACCACGCCCGCAGCCTCGGCGAGGTCGGCCGCGAGGGCGTCGCCGTCGACAGCCTCGACGACATGGAACAGCTCTTCGACGGGATCCCGCTGGGCGGCGTCACCACCTCGATGACGATCAACGCGCCGGCGGCGATCCTGCTCGCCTTCTACGTGCTGGTCGGCGAGCGGCAGGGGGTGCCCGCCGAGCGTCTCGGCGGCACGATCCAGACCGACATCCTCAAGGAGTACATCGCGCAGAAGGAGTGGTGCTTCCCGATCGAGCCGGCGATGCGCCTGGTCACCGACATGATCGAGTGGTGCAGCGAGAACATGCCGCGCTGGCATCCGGTCTCGATCTCCGGCTACCACATCCGCGAGGCCGGCTCGACCGCCCAGCAGGAGCTCGCCTTCACGCTCAAGGACGGCTTCACCTACGTCGAGCGGGCGCTCGAGCGCGGCCTCGACGTCGACGACTTCGCGCCCCGCCTCTCCTTCTTCTTCAACGCCCACATCGACTTCTTCGAGGAGATCGCCAAGTACAGGGCGGCGCGGCGGATCTGGGCGCGCGAGCTGCGCGACACCTACGGCGCCAAGCGCGAGGAGTCGATGCGGCTGCGCTTCCACGCCCAGACCGCGGGGGTTTCGCTGACCGCCCAGCAGCCGCTCAACAACGTCGTCCGCACCTCGCTCGAGGCGCTGGCGGCGGTGCTCGGCGGCACCCAGTCGCTGCACACCAACTCCTTCGACGAGGCGCTGGCGCTGCCGACCGAGGAGGCCGTGCGGGTGGCGCTGCGCACGCAGCAGGTGATCGCCTTCGAATCGGGCGTCGCCAACACGCCCGACCCGCTCGGCGGCTCGTACTTCGTCGAGCAGCTGACCGACGAGATGGAGGCCGCCGCCTACGACTACTTCGCCCGGATCGACGAGCTGGGGGGGATGGTCGAGGCGATCCGCGGCAACTTCCCGCAGCGCGAGATCGCCGACGCCTCCTTCGCCTACCAGCGCGAGGTCGACGAGCGGCGGCGGATCGTCGTCGGCGTCAACGACTTCGTCGCCGAGGACGAGGCCGAGACGCCGATCCTGCGGATCGACCCGGCGCTCGAACGCAAGCAGGCCGACCGCCTGGCGGCGACCCGGGCGAGCCGCGACGCCGCCGAGGTCGAGCGCACCCTCGCCGCGCTCAAGCAGGCCGCCGGCGGCGAGGCCAACCTGATGCCGCCGATCCTCGACGCCGCCCGCGCCCGCGCGACGGAGGGCGAGATGATCGGGGCGCTGCAAGACGTCTTCGGCACCTACACCGAGAGTCCAGTGTTCTAGGCGCGGGCCCTGCAAACCGGCGCATCTCGGGCTCCTCAGTCGTTCGGATCGGGTCACGCACTAACTGTGCGCTCCCCTCACCTCACTCCCTGCGTCCCCCGACCTGCTTGGTTTTCGCGGCCGTGCGCGATTCGACTAATCTCCCGGCCGCATATGGAGGCAGCAACCGCCCGCAAGATCCGCGTCGTCGTCGCCAAGCCCGGCCTGGACGGGCACGATCGCGGGGCCAAGATCATCGCCCGGGCGCTGCGCGACGCGGGGATGGAGGTGATCTATACCGGCCTGCACCAGACGCCGGAGCAGATCGCCGAGACGGTGATCCAGGAGGACGCCGACGCGGTCGGCCTCTCGATCCTCTCCGGCGCCCACATGACGCTGGTGCCGCGCGTGGTCGAGCTGCTGAAGGCGCAGGGCGTCGAGGACGTCCTGGTCACGGTCGGGGGGACGATCCCGGCCGAGGACATCCCGGAGCTGAAGCAGCTCGGCGTCGCCGCGGTGTTCACGCCAGGCGCGGGCACCGACGAGATCGTCGATTTCATCCGCAGCGGCGCGGAGGAGCGCCACTCGGAACAGCACACGTCCTGATGTATAGATAGACTGATTGACTCGTCAGTCAACCGGTCCCAGCGACAGCCAAGGAGGCTTGAAAGTTGAAGATCTGCGTCCTGGTCAAGGAGGTTCCGGACGCCGCAGTCCAGAAGCGCATCGACCCCGCAACGATGCGGCTGGACCGTAGCGGCGAGAAAAACCTCAACCCCTTCGACACCCACGCAATCGAGGCCGCCATGCAGATCAAGGAGGGCGGCTCCATCCCGGTCGAGGAGGTCGTCGCGGTGACGATGGGCCCCGACTCCGCCGTCCGCGCGCTGCACAAGGCGGTGGCGCTCGGCGCCGACCGCTCGGTGCACCTCGCCGACGACGCGCTCGCCGGCTCCGACGTCTGCGCCACCGGCTACTCGCTGGCGAAGGTGCTGGAGTCCGAGAGCCCGGACCTGGTGCTGCTCGGCCAGCAGTCCGACGACGGCGAGTGCTACACGATCGGCGCAGTCGTCGCCGACCACCTGCAGATGCCCTCGCTGACGCAGGTGATCAAGATCGACGTCGCCGAAGGCAGGCTGCGCTGCGAGCGCCAGGCCGAGTACGGCTACGACACGGTCGAGGTCGAGCTGCCGGCCGTGATCAGCGTCGGCGACGCGATCAACGAGCCCCGCTACCCGAGCCTCAAAGCGATCATGGGGGCGAAGAAAAAACCGCTCGACGGCAAGGCGACCGGCGACGTCGGCATCGACGGCGGCATGGTCGGCGAGGCCGGCTCGAAGACCAGCGTGCTGGCGCTCAACCCGCCGCCCGCCAAGGAGGCCGGCGAAATCATCGAGGACGAGGACACCAACGAGACGGTCGAAAAGATCGTCGCCTGGCTCGACGAGAGGAAGCTGATCTAGATGGCAGGCATCCTGACTTACGCCCTCCACGACGACGAGGGCAATTTCAACAAGAACTCGCTCGGGGCGATCTCCGAGGCGGCCAGGCTGGCCGGCGAGATCGGCGGCGAGGCCGCCGCGCTGGTGGTCGGCGACATCGCCGACGACGCCTGCGCCTCGCTCGGCAACTGGGGCGCGGCGAAGGTCTACCGGGCCAAGGGCGTGCCCGAGGGCCTCGCCCAGCCGATCGTCGACGCGATGGCGAAGGTGATCGCAGGACGAGGGCTTCGGCTACGCCCTGTTCGGCGGCGGCCTGCTCGGCTTCGAGATCGGCGCCGGGCTGACGGCGCGGCTCAACGCCGGCGTGACGATGGAGGTCACCGCGGTCAAGGTGCAGGACGGCAAGCTCGTCGTCGAGCGCCCGATCCTGCAGGACTCCCAGGTCGCCGACGTCGGCTACGTCAGCGAGCCCGGGATCATCATCGGCCGGCTCAACGCCTTCGACGCGAGCGAGAGCGGCGGCAGCGCCGAGGTCGTCGACGTCGAGGTCGAGCTCTCGGCCTGGTCGACCAAGGCGAAGCTGGTCACCCGCGGCGAACAGCGCGGCGCCGACGTCAACATCGAGGACGCCGAGATCCTCGTCGGCGGCGGGCGCGGGCTCGGCGCGGCGGAGGGCTTCGAGCAGTGCGAGCAGCTTGCCGAGGCGATGGGCGGGGCGGTCGCGGCGACCCGCGCCGTGGTCGACGCCGGCTGGTACCCCTATGCGGCCCAGATCGGCCAGACCGGCAAGACGGTGGCGCCGAAGCTCTACCTGGCCGCCGGCATCTCCGGCGCGATCCAGCACAAGGTCGGGATGCAGAACTCGGAGAACATCCTCGCGATCAACAAGGACCAGAACGCGCCGATCTTCGAGTTCTCGGACCTCGGCGTGGTCGGCGATCTGCACAAGATCGTCCCCAAGCTGACGGAAGCAATTAAGGCGAAGAAGGGCGGCTGAGCGAGAGCTCAGCCGCGACAAAGGAGCAAGCGATGCCTGCCGTAAAGCCGATCGACTACCCGCCGCCGTTCGACTCCGCTGACGTGATCGGCCCGCCGACCGACCCGGTCGACGACCGGATCGAGGTCGGGGTGGCGATCGTCGGCGGCGGCCCGGCGGGCCTCGCCTGCGCCAACCGGCTGATGCAGCTGCTCGCGGACGAGCCGGAGCTGACCGAGAAGCTCGGCGAAGTCCCGGTCGCGGTGATCGAGAAGGGCAAAGTCCCCGGCGCGCATCTGCTCTCCGGCGCCAACGTCGACCCCTCGGCGATGACGCGGCTGTTCCCCGACATGGACCCGGGCGAGTGGCCCTCGGTCTACCAGGAGGTGACCAAGGACGCGACCTACTTCCTCACCTCCTCGAAAGCGTTCCCGGTGAAGGTGGGGTTGGTCGCCGGGCCGCCGCCGCCCAACTTCCGCAAAGAGGGCACCTACACGATGTCGGTCGCGAAACTGGGCCGCTTCCTGGCCGAGAAAGCCGAAGAGGCCGGCGTCTACATCCTCGCCGAGACCGCCGCGACCAAGCTGCTGGTCGAGGACCGGATCGTCAAGGGCGTGCGCTCGGGCGATCGCGGCCGCGGCAAGGAGGGCGAAGAGCTCGGCAACTTCGAGCCCGGCTCCGACGTCGTCGCCAAGGCGACGGTGCTCGCCGAGGGCACGATCGGACACCTCACCTACTCCGCCTACGACTACTTCGGCATGCGCGAGGGCTCGGATCCGCAGGCCTGGGAGCTCGGGGTGAAGGAGGTCTGGGAGGTTCCGAAGCCGCTCGACCGGGTGATCCACACGCTCGGCTGGCCGCTGCGCTGGGGGGCCAAGCACAAGGAGGCGGGCGGCAGCTTCATCTACCCGATGGGCGAGGACAAGATCTGCTTCGGCCTCGTCGTCGGCCTCGACTACACCGACGCGACCTTCTCCGTCCACGACGAGCTGCAGCGCTTCAAGCAGCACCCGTTCATCGCCAAGATCATCGAGGGCGGCAAGCGGGTCGGCTGGGGCGCGAAGACGATCCCGTCGGGCGGCTACTGGTCGCTGCCGAAGCGCTTCTCGGTGCCGGGCATGCTGGTAGCCGGAGACAACGCCGGGATGGTCAACATCGCCGAGCTTGCCGGCGTCCACTACGCGATGCACGCCGGGATGTACGCGGCGGAGGCGATCGTCGAGGCGCTGAAGAAGGACATCGACTCGGTCAACTTCGAAAGCTACGACGAGGCGATCCGCAACTCGGTGATCGAGAAGGACCTCTACAAGTCGCGCAACATGAAGCAGCCGCTTACCAAGGGCCTGATCCGCGGCGGCATCGTCGCCAACGCGCTGGTCATGACCAAAGGCAACTTCCCGCCCGGGCACATGAAGGTCGAGGAGAACGCCGAGCCGGCGATGCACCTCGGCAACGCCGAGGACCGCTACCCGAAGCCCGACAACGAGGTCACCTTCAACAAGCTCGACTCGGTCTTCCTCTCCGGCAACGCGACCCGCGACGACGCGCCGAACCACGTGCGGATCCAGACCAGGGTGCCGCGCGAGCTCGCCCAGACGTGGGTCTCGATGTGCCCTGCACAGGTCTACGAAATACCCGACGAGCAGCTGGAGAACGGTGCCGCCGAGGTCGACGTCCACGTCACCGCCTCCAACTGCGTGCAGTGCGGGGCGATCACGGCGAAGGGTGGGCGGTTGACGTTGCCCGAGGGTGGGGACGGGCCGCTCTACCAAGAGACGTAAAGGACCGGGGTCGCTGGCGCGCGGGTCCTGTCGGTGGGTGGGGGTGTCCGGCCGGGGCTAGGTTTTTCGCCCGAGGAGTGTGCGGCCGTCCAAGATGGCGGTCGAGCGAAAAACTAACGCCGCCCCGCCCGGACACCCCCACCCACCGCCTCCCGCGCGAGGGACGTTCTGCCTGGGACGGCTGTAGCTTCAGCGCGTGCTTGCCCTCGGGATCGTCGCGGCTGTGGGAGCTTCTTTGCTCTACAACACGTCGATCGCGCTGCAGGCGTTGCAGGTGCGCGAGGTGTCGGGGGAGCATTCGCTGCGGCCTTCGCTGATTTGGAAGCTGGTGCAGGAACCGACGGTGGTTGGGGGCCACCGCATTGGGGTTGCTCGGGTGGCCGTTGGAGATCGTGGCTTTGCTGCTGGCGCCGCTTACGGTGGTGCAGCCTTGTCTGGCTGCTGGGCTGATCTTGCTGTTGTGGCTTGGGGTCACGCGGTTGGACGAGTCGCCCGGCGTGCGGGAGGGGGTTGCGGTGGCGGCGATCGTGGTTGGGGTCGCGGGCGTCGCCTGGGCGGCGCCGGAACGGACTACCGAGCATGCCGGGGCGGTTGGGGTCGCGGTCGCCCTCGTTCTGGTCGCGATCCCCGTGCTCGCGCCCTATGCGCTGCGTTTTCGACTTTTTCCACACCAGAGCGTGGAAAAAGTCGATATCGGCGTGCTCGGCGGCTTGGCGACGGTCGCCGCCGGCTTCGGCTACGCCTGGACGGCGATCGCGAGCAAGCTGCTTACCGACGAGCTCGCGGCCGGCGCGCTGCTGGTCGCGGTCGTCTGGCTGGCAAGCGCCGCGGCCTCGGAGGGGCTCGCGCTGCTGAGCGAGATGAGCGCCTTGCAGCGGCGCCCGGCGACGCGGGTGGCGCCGACGATGTTCGCCGTGCAGATCGTCGTCCCGGTGCTGCTGGCGCCGCTGATCTTCGGCGAGAAGTGGGGCGAGACGCCGCTCGGCGGCGCAGCGCTGCTCATCTTCGTCGCGGTCGCGATCGGCGGCACGGTGCTGCTCGCCGGCTCGAAGACGGTCGGCGCGGTGATCGAGAGCGCGAATTTAGATGGCTGACCGCGTTCGCTGCTAGCCTGGCGCGGCTTTGCCAGTCAATGAGCCCTCAGGAGCGATAGGGCCTTGTCTTGTGACGGTGGCCGAGGAATGACGCGGCCCAGGCGTTGCCGGACAAGGACGCAGGGAGACCGAATAGCAGCGCTATTCGGGCGACTGAGGACGCCGTACGGCGACGATCTGGGGCCGTCATTTCCGGTCATACGGCGCAAGACATGGCCCTAGCGCAGAGAGAGGCTGAGAAGTTCGCGATCGGGTTCGACCACCGTGACCGTGCGCGGCTTTTCGAGCTGTGGGCCGAGGTGCTCGACTCCGAGCAGTGGTCGGAGGGCAGGATGCTGGAGGCCTTCGAGCAGCGCTGGCAGCGCTGGAACGGGCTGCCCAGCCTCGGCCTGTCCAGTTGGGCCGGCGGGGCGCTCGCCGCGCTCGAGTTCGCCGCGGTGCGCGGCGAGACCGTGCTCTGCCCCTCCAACACCTTCATGGCGACGCCGCTGGCGGCGATCGGCGCCGGCGCCGGGGTCGAGTTCGTCGACTGCAACCGCGAGGACCTCTGCATGTCCTTCGAGGACTTCGAGCGCAAGGCCGAGCGACACAAGCCGAGGGCGGCGATCCTCGTCCACATCGGCGGCCACATCGGCTTCGACTCCGAGCAGATCGCCGCCTACTGCCGGGCGAACGGCATCTTCCTGCTCGAGGACTGCGCCCACGCGCACGGCGCCGGGTGGGGCGAGCGCCGGCCCGGCGGCTTCGGCGACGCCGGCGTCTACTCGCTCTACGCGACCAAGACGGTCTCCACCGGCGAGGGCGGCGTGCTCGTCTCCGGCAACGCGGAGCTGATCGAGTTCGCGCGCAAGTTCCGCAACTACGGCAAGTTCGAGCACGAGGTCGACGGGCTCAACTTCCGGATGAGCGAGTTCAGCGCGGCGCTCGGCCTCGTCCAGGCGGATCGGATGGAGGAGATCGTCGCCTGGAAGAACGCCTACGCGCGCGAGCACCTCGACCCCCTGTACCCGGCCCGGGTCGAGCTGCCTGAGGGGATGACCTCGGGCCTCTACAAGTACATCGTCTTCGAGCCGATCGAGAAGTCGACCGGGCGCGTCTACGAGCAGCCCTGCCACCGGATCATGGGCCGCGACGACGACCTTCCCAACACCGAGTGGGCGGCGCAGAACCACTGGTGCGTGCCGCTCTACTACCGACCGGAGAGCCGCGAGGACGCTCTCGCGAAGGAGGAAGCATGAGAGTCCTGGTAACCGGCGGCGGCGGCTTCATCGGCTCGCACGTGGTCGACCGGCTGATGCGCGACGGCCACACGCCGCGGATCTTCGACCTCAGCGCCTCCCCCTACCACTCCTCGCTCGAGGTCGAGACCTTCACCGGCAGCATCACCGACCCGGCCAACCTCGACCTGGCGATGCGCGACTGCGACGCCGTCATCCACCTCGCCGCGGTCGCCGACGTCGCCCATGTGCACGCCGACCCGGTGCTCGCCGAGGAGGTCAACACGCGCGGCACTCTCAACGTGCTCGAGGCCGCCTGCCGGGCCGAGGTCGGCCGCGTCGTCTACGGCTCGACCACCTGGGTCTACAGCGACTGCGCCGAGCAGGCGGTCGACGAGGACACGCCGATCCCGGCGCCGCGCCACCTCTACACGGCGACCAAGCTGGCGGGCGAGACCTACTGCGCCGGCTACGCCGAGCTGTTCGAGCTCGAGTCGACGGTGCTGCGCTTCGGCATCCCCTACGGGCCGCGCGCCCGCGCCGCCGGCGTCGTCGCCAAGTTCACCGACCTGGCGCTGGAAGGCAAGCCGCTGACGATCGCCGGCGACGGCAGCCAGTGCCGCAGCTTCATCTACGTCGAGGACCTCGCCGACGGGATCGTCGCCTCGCTCGCCCCGGCCGGCGCCAACCGCACGTACAACCTCTCCGGCGACGAGGTCGTGACGATCCTCGAAATCGCCGAGCGGGTGCAGGAAAACACCGAGGGCTGCGAGATCGTCCACACACCGCCGCGCCCCGGCGACTTCCCGGGCAAGGAGATCTCCAACGCCCGCGCGCTGGAGGAGATCGGCTGGAAGGCCGAGACGAGCTTCCGCGAGGGGGTGCGCCGCTACGTCGAGTGGGTGCGCAACACGACCCGGCCGCCCGACCCCGTGCCCGGCCTGAAGCCGGTGCTGCGCGGCGGCGCCGGGACCGAGGAGCGCCCGCCGCGGGTGCTGGTCCTGACCGCCGACATCGGCGAGGGACACGACCTGCCGGCGCGGATGATCAAGGACGAGGTCGAACGCGACGTGCCCGAGGCCGAGGTCGAGGTCGTCGACGGGCTGAAGGCGATGGGGCGGATCTCCTCCTCGGTGGCGCGCGACGGCTCGCGCTTCACCTTCCGCTGGATGCCCTGGCTGTTCGACCTCCAGTACTGGCTGATCACCAGGTTCGCGCCGACCCGCTGGCTGATGCACCACCTCAGCTACCTGCTCGGCGCCCGCGGGCTGATGCGGGCGATCGAGCAGCGCCGGCCGGACGTCATCGTCTCCACCTACCCGGGCGTCACCGCGGTGCTCGGCATGCTGCGCGAGAACCGCCGCCTGCTCGTCCCGGTGCACTCGGCGATCACCGACCTAGCCGGGCTGCGCTACTGGGCGCACCCGGGGATCGACCTGCACTACGTCACCCACCCCGAGTCGATCGAGGAGGTCGAGCGCCTGGTCGGCCCCGGCAGCGTCGAGTGGCTGCGACCGCCGATCGCCCGCGACTTCCTGATGCCGCGCACCCGCGCCGCGGCGCGCGAGGCGCTCGACCTGCCGGCGCACGGCCGGCTCGTGCTCGTCTCCGGCGGCGGCTGGGGGATCGGCGACCTGGAAGGCGCGATCGACGCGGCGCTGCGCGAGGAGGACACGCTGGTCGTCTGCATCGCCGGCCGCAACGAGCAGCTGCGCGAGCGGCTCGAGCAGCGCTACGCGGGCAACGAGCGGATGCGGCCGATCGGCTTCACCGAGCAGATGAGCGACTGGATGGCCGCCGCCGACGCGATGGTCCACTCGACCGCCGGGCTGACCGTGCTCGAGGCCCACATCCGCGGCTGCCCGGTCGTCTCCTACGGCTTCTCGGCCGGCCACCTGCGGGCCAACAACGCCGCCTTCGAGCGCTTCGGCCTGGCCGAAGTGGCGCGCTCCGAGCACGAGCTCGAGTCGGTGCTGCGCCACCTGACCAGGGAGCGCCGCTCGCCCGACTCGAGCTTCGCCTCGCTGCCCTCGATCTCCTCGCGGGTGCTCGCGGCGCGGCCGCGGATCAAGCCGCAGCCGGTCTGGCGCCTGCGGGTGGAGCGGGTCGCCGCCGCGGTCAGCGTCACCGCGCTGGCGATCGTCCTGCTGTTCACGGTGATCGACCGCGAAGCCCCCTACAAGGTGGTCGCCAAACCGCTCGAGGGCCGCATCCACTTCGGCAAGGACGAAGACCAGCCCTCGCCGGCCGTGCAGCAGAACCGGCGCGCCGCCCCGCAGGCCGCCGCCGCGCGCGAAGGCCGTTGATCGAGGCCCCGCTCGCGCCGCACTCGCCGCGGGTGGCGGCGCGGCTCGGCATTCTGCGCCGTCAGGAGGGGCTGGACGGCGTGGCGCTGACCTTTGACGACGGCCCGCACCCGCAGGGGACGCCGCTGATCCTCGAGGCGCTGCGCGAGGCCGGCGCGCCGGCGACCTTCTTCTGTGCCGGCGAGCAGGTCGAGCGGCGGCCGGCGCTGGCGGCGGAGATCGTCGCCGCCGGCCACCGGGTGGAGCTGCACTGCCACCGCCACCGCAGCGCCCTGCGGCTGACCCGGCGGCAGTTCGCCGCCGACGCGGAGCGCGGCCGGGCGGCGATCGAGGAGGCGAGCGGTGAGGCGATCGCCGACCACCGGCCGCCCTACGGGATCTACACCGGCGGCGCCCTGCGGACGGTGCGCGAGCGCGGCTGGCGACCGGTTCTCTGGTCGCAGTGGGGGAGGGACTGGCGCGGGCGGGCGACGGGACGCTCGATCGCCCGGCTGGCGACCGGCTCGGCCCGTGCGGGCGACGTGGTCCTACTGCACGACGCCGACTACTACAGCACCCGCGGTTCCTGGGCGCGCACGCTGGCGGCCCTGCCGATCATCCTCGAGGAGCTGGGCTCGCGCGGGCTGAAGATCGCCTCGCTGCGCCGCTGACTCGGCGGCGCGAGCGTCCACTGCTCGCAGCCGGCGAAGGCTTCGTCGAGCCGTCGCGCCATCGCGCTCCTCCGGGGTGGCCGATCCTGGTCAAAGATCTCTCCTGGCATGGAGTCTCTCTCCGTCCTGTAGGGGGCGTTGACATAACACTCGCGCCTCGATCGGACGAAAAACCCGCAACTAGCGAAAATCACCCCCGACCGCGGTCGAGGTTTAGTCCGCATAGCGGGCGAAAGCTCTACCGCGCTACTGGAGGAAGGCCGCGATCCCGTCGGCGAGGCGGCCTGGCTGGTCGAGTGGGACGAAGACGACCGGCCTGCCCTCGCCCGCCTCGCGGTAGCGGATCGTCCCCGCGGGGAGCTCTACCTCGCGTCGCTGGCCGGCTGACGCCATGCCGACACTCTAGAGCCTGGCTCAGCGACGGTGGGCTGGTCGCGCGCGACGCGGCGCGACTCCTTCTGCGCGTACATGCGCACGTCGGCGAGCTGCAGCGCGGCGGAGGGGTCGGCGACCTCGGCGGGGATCGCCGCGCCGCCCCACGAAGACGTCACCTCGACGCCGCGGTCGCTTTCGGTCAGCGCTTCCGCCGCCCGCTTTGCGACGGCGTCGAAGCGATCCGGGGCGCAGGTGAGCAGGGCGCAGAACTCGTCGCCGCCGATCCGGTAGGCGCCCCCGTCGTCGCCGACCGCCGCGCGCAGGCGCAGGCCGAGCCGGGCCAGCAGCTCGTCCCCGGCCGGGTGGCCGAAGGTGTCGTTGTAGCGCTTGAAGCCGTTGAGGTCGAACATGTAGAGCGCCGCCGGGCGCGAGTCGGCATGGGCGAAGAGCGCGTCGAGGTCGACCTGCATGGCGCCCCTGTTCCCGATCCCGGTGAGCGCGTCGGTTCTCACCTGCTCGAGCAGGCGCCGGTTCTCCCGCCCGCTGACCGCCAGGCGCACGATCACCGCGGCGGTCGTCGCCGTCCAGAGGAGGATCGAGAGGTTGCTGGCGTTGCCGAGCAGCTCGAGGGTGACGTAGCCGATCATGACGGCGGCGAAGATCGCCGGGACGACCAGCTCGCGCCAGCGGTCGGAGCGCTCGGCGGGGCGGATCGGCGCCGCGCCCGGCGACCATAGGAGAGCGCCGAGGAAGGCCGCGGAGATCAGGTAGAGGGGGTCGATCCAGTTGCCCCCGGGCACGACGCCGCCCGTCGCCTGGAGGGTGTAGGCGATGTCGGCGACAACCTGGAAGGCGAGCCCGGCGAGCAGCAGCGACCAGGTGACGCCGGGCCGCCAGTCGGTCAGCGCGACGACGCCGACGATCATCGCCAGCATCGCGATGTCGCCGAGCGGATAGGCGAGCGAGGTGGCGACTTCAAGCGAGCTGCCCGTCGTCCGCCCGGCGACGAAGTCGAAGACGAGGGCGACGCCGAGCGCCGCCGTGCCGAGCGCCGTGATCGCACCGTCGTTCCAGCGTCGCCAGTCGAGCTCCTGCGCGCGAGCGCGCACGAGCAGCGCCAGGCCCGCATAGGCCAGCGGATAGAAGAGGAGATACAGGACGTCCGCGGGCGAGGGGTACGGCGGCGAAGGGTTGTCGAGGATCGCCTCCGTCCAGTAGACCTCGCCCGCCGCCCAGCAGAGGACGCCGAGGGCGAGCAGCAGCCAGGCCCAGCGCTCGCGTGGCACGGCGCGAGCTCGCAGCAGGAGGGCGAGCCCCGCCGCAACGACCACCGCGTCATAGAGATATCCGGCGGACAGTCTCTCGAGCCACGCTCCGCCGACGCCGAGCCAGTCCTGCAGCGCGACGAGCGCCGTGCCGCCGAAGAGCACGGCCGCGAGCAGCAGGCGCAGCGCCTTCGGGCCGGGCGCCGTGCTTGTCCGCGCAGCTGTGCTCACGCGGTCTTATCGGCATCGCTTGCGCACTTCTCTAGACTTGGACGCGATGAAAGCCGCAATCCACCCCGAGTACCAGCTCGCCCACGTGCACTGCTCGTGCGGCAACGACTTCTACACGCGCGCCACCGTGTCGGACCTGCACGTCGAGCTCTGCTCGGAGTGCCACCCGTTCTACACCGGCAAGCAGAAGCTCGTCGACACCGGCGGGCGGGTCGAGCGCTTCCAGCGCCGCCAGGCCAAGCACGCCAAGGCATCCCGCTGAGCGATGGCCGCGGAGACAGTCTCTCCGCAGTCGCCTGAGGCCGCCTCTTCCTCCAACGGCGCCGATCCGCTGCGCATGCCCGACGGGGCGCTGGTCGCGAAACGCGACGCGCCGGTCGGCGGTCAGGCGGTGCTCGAGGGAGTGATGATGCGCGGCGTCTCGACCTGGGCCGTCGCCGTGCGCAACCCCGAGGGCCAGATCGAGCTCAGCTCCGAGCCGCTGGTGCCGTGGGCGAAGCGCCACCGGCTCTGGCGGGTGCCGGTGATCCGCGGCGTCGTCGCGCTCGGCGAGTCGCTGAAGATCGGCTTCCGCGCCCTGGCGATCTCCGCCAACGCGCAGATGGAGGAGGACGAGCAGGGAGAGAAGGAAGAGATCGGCGGCTTCGTCTGGGGGGCGACGATCGTGCTCTCGATGGCGCTGGCGATCGGGCTCTTCTTCGTCGTCCCGGTCGGGCTGACCAGCCTGATCAAGGACCAGCTCGGCTCGCCGCTGCTCTTCTGGCTGATCGAGGGGCTGCTGCGCACGGGGATCTTCATCGGCTACATCGCCGCGATCAGCCGCCTGCCCGATCTGCGCCGGGTCTTCGAGTACCACGGCGCCGAGCACAAGACGATCTCCTGCTATGAGGCCGAAGACGAGCTCGTCCCGTCGCGGGCGAAGCTCTACTCGCGCCTGCACCCGCGCTGCGGCACCAGCTTCCTCTTGATCGTGATGGTGCTGGCGATCTTCGTCTTCGCGCCGATCGGGCTGCCGGCCTGGTACTGGCTGCTCGCCTCGCGCATCCTCGGCATCCCGCTGATCGCCGGCCTCTCCTACGAGGTGATCAAGTGGGCGGGCCGCAACCGGCGCAAGCGCTGGGTGCGGGCGGTGATGTGGCCGGGCCTGATGCTGCAGAACCTGACCACGCGCGAGCCCGACGAAGAGCAGCTCGCGGTGGCGATCGCTTCGCTGGACAAGGTGTTGGCGGAAGAACCGGCCCACGAGGGCGACGAGTCGCCAATAGAGATCGTGGCGTAGAGGGAGTCGGGTGCCCCTCCCCCGGAGGCCGTCGCGCAGCTGATCCGGTGCGAGGGCTCGGGTTGTCTGTTCATGAGCCTCCGTGGGAGGGGCACCCGACTCCCTTTATGTTGTCCGAATGATTGACGCGCTGGTCGAGCAGATCGAGGGGCGGTTCTCGGAGTTGGAGAGCTTGATGTCCGACCCTGCGGTCATCTCGGATAGACAGAGGTACGCGGAAGTCGGGCGGGAATATCGGGAGCTCGAGCCGGCTCACGGGCTTGCGGCTGAGTACCGGACGCTGAGTGGGGATCTGGAGGGGGCTCGGGAGCTGCTGGAGGAGGGGGAGGACGAGGAGCTGCGGAAGGTCGTCGAGGAGGCGCCGGGGAGGCTGGAGGAGCTGGAGGAGGAGATCCGGCTGGCGATGGTCGAGCGCGACCCCAACGACGCCAAGAACGTGCTGGTCGAGATCCGCGCCGGGACCGGGGGGGACGAGGCGGCGCTGTTCGCCGGCGACCTCTACAAGATGCTCACCCGCTACGCCGAGGAGCGCGGCTTCGCGACCGAGTCGCTCTCGCAGTCGGCGGCCGAGGTCGGCGGCTTCAAGGAGGTGACCTTCGCGATCAAGGGCGAGGGCGCCTACTCGATCTTCAAGTACGAGGGCGGCACCCACCGCGTGCAGCGGGTGCCGGAAACCGAGTCGCAGGGGCGGATCCACACCTCGACCGCGACCGTGGCGGTTCTGCCCGAGGCCGAGGAGGTCGAGGTCGAGGTCGACCAGAACGACCTCCAGATCGACGTCTACCGCTCCTCGGGCCCTGGCGGGCAGTCGGTCAACACGACCGACTCGGCGGTGCGGATCACGCACAAGCCGAGCGGCATCGTCGTCTCGATGCAGGACGAGAAGTCGCAGCTGCAGAACCGCGAGAAGGCGATGCGGGTGCTGCGCGCGCGGCTGCTCGAGCGCGAGGTCGCCGAGCAGCAGGCGAAGGTCGCGGCCGAGCGCAAGGCGCAGGTCGGCAGCGGCGAGCGCTCGGAGAAGGTCCGCACGTACAACTTCCCCCAGGGGCGCGTCACCGACCACCGGATCAAGCACACGTCGCACAACATCGAAGCCGTGCTCGCGGGTGACCTGTCCGAGTTCACCGACGCCCTTGCGGCGGAGGAGAAGCGACAGAGGCTCGAGGCGGCCGCGGTCTGAGAACCTATCCCGGCAGGGGTTCCACTTAACTTTTTCGGTGGTTCGGGATTGAGCTGACGCCGCAAGCGCTCAACGAAAAAGTACAAGACGTTTCACCCCTACCGGGATAGGTTCTCACCGTGGCCATCGCACCTGATATGAGCGACACTCGAGACGCATTGGAAGGCGCTGTGGACGCCCTGAAGGCAGCTGGAGTCGCCAGTCCCCGCCTCGACGCAGAAGTGCTCCTGGCCGAGGCGACTGGTCGGGGGCGGGCCGAGCTTGTGGCGAACCCGGAGACCGGCGTGCCGGCGGATGCGGCGCGGAGATTTGGGGAGATGGTGCGGCGGCGGTTGCGACGTGAGCCGGTGGCTTACATCCTCGGCAGTAAGGGGTTTCGGCATATCAAGCTCGAGGTGGACCGGCGGGTGCTGGTGCCGCGGCCGGAGACCGAGCTGCTGGTCGAGCTGGCGCTGGAGCTGCGGCCGCGGCGGGTGCTCGACATGGGCACCGGCTCGGGCGCGGTGGCGCTGGCGATCGCCGACGAGCTGCCGGGCTGCGAGCTGCTCGCCACCGACACCTCGGATGCGGCGCTCGAGGTCGCCCGGGCCAACGCCGCGCGCCTCGGGCTCGCCGAGCGGGTTGAGTTCCACGCGACGATGCTGCCGCTGGAGCCGCCGCCGCTCGACCTGGTGGTCGCCAATCTGCCCTACGTGGCGGAGTCCGACTGGGCGGAGCTGGAGCCCGAGGTGACCGAGTGGGAGCCGCGCGAGGCGCTGCTCGCAGGCCCCGACGGACTCGACGTGATCCGCGCCGCGGTCGCGGTCGCGGTGACCGTCGCGCCGTCGCTGGCGCTCGAGGTCGGCGCCGGGCAGGCGCCCGCGGTCAGCGACCTGCTCTTCGCCGCCGGCTTCGCCACGGTCGAGACGCGCCCCGACCTCGCCGGCATCCCGCGCGTCGTCTGGGGTCGCCGATGATGTTGCTCGGTTTTCCCCACTATGAGGGGGAAAAGGCAGCAAGATGGCGGCGATGACGGAGATCGTCTCGATCGAGCGCGATGGCGCGGAGGCGGCGCGCGCGGCGTTGGAGCGGACGATCGCCTCCGGCGGCGTCGCGGTCTTCCCCGCCGACGGGCTCTACGGCCTCGCCTGCGATCCGCTCGACGCGGCGGCGATCGGGCGGATCCACCGGATCAAGGGCCGCGACGACGGCAAGCCCTCCGCCGTCATGTACTTCTCGCCCCTGGCGATGCGCGAGCTGGTCGAGGGGCTCGGGCCGCGCGCGCGGCTGGCGGTCGGCGCCCTGCTGCCCGGCCCGGTGACGCTCGTCCTCGCCAACCCGGAGGGTCGCTACCCGCTCGCCTGCCGCGAGGACCGCACGCGGCTCGGCGTCCGCCTGATCGGCGGCCCGCTGGCCGGCGCGATGTGCCCGCTCTTCCAGACCTCGGCCAACCTCAGCGGCGAGCCCGCGCCCGGCCGCTTCGCCGACGTCCCGGCGCGGATCGTCGAGGAAGTCGACCTGGCGATCGACGGCGGCGAGCTGACCGGCCTGCCCTCGACCGTCGTCGACCTGACCGGCTTCGACGAGGACGGCGAGTGGGCTGTGCTGCGCGAAGGCGGCCTCTCGGCCGGAGATCTAGCAGCCCGGCTGGCCGGGATAGGGGAGGCGGACCCGCCGTCGTGAGGTGTTGTCGTGCTCGTTCGACTCGAACAGCAGCCCCATCGGGTCGACGGTCATCGTGAAGAGGAAGCAGCCGCGCAGGCCGCTCACGTCTATCCACTGCTTGTCGTAGTCGGCCGGGTAGATGTCCGACCAGCCGACCGATGTGCCGAGCGTGACCGCTTTCGCGTAGGGGTCTTGATCGCAGCCGGGGTAGTGGCGGATCTGCGGCGAGCGCCTGCCGGGACGGGTGCGCTCGAGGTCGCGCAGGCAGTAGTTCAGCTTCGGCCCGGTGCGGATCACCGGGCCGGGCCGGCCCTGCGGCCCGACGCGGCGCAGCTCGAAGCGGGCGAGCTGGTGGACCTTCCAGTAGGAGCCGCCGAAGTACTGCCCGACGTCGGTGAAGTGGAGCGTCGCGCCGGTTTGCAGGACGAGCCGGCCGCCGCCCTTGCGGTGGATGCGCTCGTCGACCCGCATCCGGTGCCATCCGTCGCGGTGGCCGCGCAGCTCCATCGGCCCCTTGCCGCGGCTCTGCACGTCGCTCGTCGCCCGCAGCAGCGCCTTGCCCGCGTAGTGGGTCTCGTAGATTTCCGACGGCTTGCCGATCCGCAGGTTGGGGCAGAGCAGCCGGCGGGCCTCGGGGCCTTCGCACGGGTTGTCGGGCTTCGCCGCGGCGCTCGCCGCGCTGAGCAGTGAGATGAGGGCGACCGCGGCGATGAGGAAACGGGCCTTCACGGAGCGCAAGGCTATCCCGGGCCGTTGGTATGGTCGATCCACCTTGGCCGACCTACCCGAGAACCTGCAGGCCGCACCGCTTTCCGAGGTCGATCCGGAGATCTCCGCGGTGCTCGAGGCCGAGCTGCGGCGCCAGCAGGGGACGCTGGAGATGATCGCCTCGGAGAACTTCGTGCCGCAGGCGGTGCTGGAAGCGGTCGGTTCGGTGCTGACCAACAAGTACGCCGAGGGCTACCCCGGCAAGCGCTACTACGGTGGCTGCGAGGAGGTCGACGTCGCCGAGCAGCTGGCGATCGACCGGGCCAAGGAGCTGTTCGGGGCCGAGCACGCGAACGTCCAGCCGCACTCCGGGGCTCAGGCAAACAACGCCGCCTACATGGCGCTGCTGGAACCGGGCGACACCTTCCTCGGGATGGCGCTCGACCACGGCGGTCACCTCAGCCACGGGATGAAGATCAACGTCTCCGGCAAGCTCTACAACCCGGTGCCCTACCACGTGCGTCGCGATGACCTGCGTGTCGACATGGATGAGGTCGCGAGCCTCGCAGAGGAGCACAAGCCGGCCCTGATCGTCGCCGGCTGGTCGGCCTACCCGCGGCAACTCGACTTCGCCGCCTTCAGGGCGATCGCCGACTCGGTCGGCGCCAAGCTGATGGTCGACATGGCGCACTTCGCCGGCCTCGTCGCCGCCGGCGAGCACCCGAATCCGGTCGAGCACGCGGACGTCGTCACGACGACGATCCACAAGACCCTCTGCGGGCCGCGCAGCGGCATGATCCTCAGCACCGAGGAGCACGCGAAGGCGATCGACAAAGCGATCTTCCCCGGCCAGCAGGGCGGTCCGCTGATGCACACGATCGCCGCCAAGGCGGTGGCGATGCGGATCGCCGCGAGCGAGCCGTTCCGCGCCCGCCAGCGACAGACGATCGCCAACGCGCAGGCATTCGCCGCCAGTCTGGAAGCGGGCGGCGTCCCGGTGCTGACCGGCGGCACCGACGTTCACCTAGTGCTCGTCGACCTGACGCCGAGCGGGCTCGACGGCAAGACCGCCGAGGCGCGCCTGGAGGAGGTCGGGATCACGGTCAACCGCAACGCGATCCCCTTCGACGAGCGGCCGCCGATGAACCCCTCCGGCCTGCGCATCGGCACCCCGGCGCTGACCACCCGCGGCCTCGCCGAGGAGGATTTCACCGAGATAGCCGCCGTGATCGCCGCCGCGCTGGGCCCCGACTTCGAGTCCGAAAAGTCCTCCCTCGCCGAGCGCACCAAGGCCCTCATGGACCGATATCCGCTCTACCCCGATCTCGTTCCGGCCCCGGCTTGATTAGGGCCCGTCTTGCATCTTCAAATCAGCGAGCGTCACAGTCTGATTCTTCGCGAGCGGCGTCGATGTGGCGCATTGCCGCCGCCCCCGGACGCGAAGCGGA